>JBGVQX010000096.1:0-18286 GCA_045127905.1 Candidatus Cryptobacteroides sp. | reverse complement strand
TTCCGTAGCGCTCTCACCGCTGATTTCAAGGTAGCGTTTCCTGATGTCTGCCTTACGTCTGAGGATATTGCGCAAAAGTTCCATAAGGGTGTCCACTTCAAAAGGCTTGGCCATGAATGACTCGGCTCCCATCCTATAGCTGTCGATCTGGCTCTGCTCCTCTCCGCTTGCTGTGAGGAGAATGACCGGTATATTGCTGTAATTCTCATTAGCCTTTAGCTCCTTGCAAAGATAGAATCCATCTCCGTCAGGCATATTTACGTCACTTACAATGATGTCCGGCAGCTTTCCGCTGGAGAGTACTTGTAGTGCTTTGTTTCCGCTGGACACCATGATGATTTCCGCGAATTGACCGTTTAATGCCTCGTTCAGGAATTCCAGCAGATCCCTGTTGTCATCAACAAGCATCAGCTTCATTCCGGATGTATTGAATGTTTCGCTTTGCGTATCCGATGCATTTTCCAGAGGATTATATCCGATCAGTTCGTTCAGATAGGCTTTTGTCGGAAGATCCGATGTTGCATCATGTGGGGACTTTACAGGCAGCGTCCACCAGAATGTGGCACCTTTGTCTATATTGTTTTCGGCAAAGATATTCCCGCCATGAAGCTCTACAAGAATCTTTGAATAAGATAGTCCGATGCCGGAACCGTATTCCTCGCTATTGCTCTGGTAGAAGGTCGTAAAGAGTCGTGACATGTCAATATCCTTCAGCCCGACACCTTGATCCGATATGCTGGTTATAACCATGTTATCTTCTCCAAGCCGCGTGCGGATGGTTATTGTGTCGCCTTTTGAACTATGTTTGATTGCGTTAATCAATATGTTCATAAGGATGGTGTCGCATTTCTGACGGTCGCATTCTACAGTATTTACTGCTGAGTCAAAGTCCGTGATGACCTCGATGCCTTCAAGATGCTCTTCCTCTATGATGTCAGCTATAGTACTCCTGATCCATGCATTGTATTCGATGCTTTCTATTTTCAGCCTGCTTTTCCCGACCTCCATCTTTCTGAGTTCAAGAACCATATTCAAGAGGTTGCCCATACGTCTTGACTGTCTGTAGATGCGGTTCAAGGTAGGATAACTTTCTGCCTCTGGACTAGTGCTGCCGATCAGTCTCTTAAGCGGTGCCATTATAAGGGTAAGAGGTGTCCTCAGCTCATGACTGATATTAATGAGCATTCTGAGTTTTTCCTCGTACATGATATGTTCCTGTTCTTGAAGTGCAAGATCCATCTGATGATTTTTGCGGATAGTGATCGTCACTATGATACCTCCTGCAATCAACAGCACTCCCAAGGCGCATAAGCATAAGAACCACCATGACAAGAACCATGGTTGAGGTATATTGATGGTAAGTATCTTGTAAGGTGTGCACCATTCGCCATTCCTTTTGCTGCAGGATACGCTTACGTCATATTTTCCTGGAGGCGGCATCTGACGCAGGCTTAGTGTCGGTGAATTCGATGTCAGAATTTTATTGTCAGATAGCATGAACCGATACATTCGTTCACGGAAGATGTCCCGGTCTTGTGTCGATACGCTTATTGCTAATTTACGGCTGTTTCTGTCGATATTATATATGCCGTCTGATGTTGGTGAAGCCGGTTCATCGTCTATTTCAATTTTATTGAGCCGTATTATCGGTTCTTCTGATTTGTCAATTGAATATTCAGCATTGACTTCAAGTAGTCCCTCGACTCCTCCCAGCAAGACATCGCCTCGTTCAGACAATAAACGCGCTCTGCTCAGATATTCGTTTGGATATGCTCCGTCTGAATATCCGAAAATCGTAAATGTGCCCGTGTCAGGAAGGTATGCGTATAGATTGTATGCAGTTCCTATCCATACCCTTGAATTCATGTCACATACGACAGAACGGGCATTTTTGAAAAGGTCAGTTTCAATATGGGCGAAATCAGTGTCGGACGTATCAAATCTGTAAAGGCCTTGTTCAGTTGCAAGCCATATATTGCCATCACTTCCGAAATGTCCGCAGTTGATTACGGTTTCGTGTAAGCTTCCTACAAGGTTCAGCTCGGTTGCGCCGGTCTTCAGAAAATAGATATGATGTTTGTCATGAAACCAGGTTCCGTTATCTTGGATACCGATGGTGAAGATGTCTTCTGTTTCATCTTTCGGAGTCGCATTGATTATAGGAGTACACTCTCCGGAGGCCCTGTTCAATCTTCTGATATTACTGCCGATGAGCAATATTCCATTATCAGGTTCGTTTATCAGATGTATATTCCTTCCACCGTATTTTATACGATAGTTCAAGTCATTGTCGTTGATTGTCAGGGGGCGTGTCTTTCCAGTGTTTTTGTTGAATATCCATATCTGGTCGGAGAAGACGGATAAAGCCAGTTCCGTGTCTGAATATGAGGCAATTGATACGATCTTGTTTTTAAATGTGCCAGGATAGTGAGTGAATTTATTGCCTGTCGGCTCGAATCGGTTTATTCCTCCTCCGTCAGTACCTGCCCAGATGTATTCTGAGCCATGCTCCTGATAAAGGCAAAGTACTGTAGGATTGCTTAGGCCGCTTTTAAGTCCTAGGTGGACATCTCCATATGTTTTGATTTCACTCTTGCTGATTCGTATCAGTCCGTTGCGCATGCTTCCTGCCCAGATATTTTCATAGTGGTCGATAAAGATGCTTTTTATGGTATGGGCTGGGAATGAATGTGGATTTCCGGAAACATGTGATAGAATGGAAACTTTGCCGGTTTCCTTATCTATGATGTTGATTCCTCCGCCGTCAGTACCTGCCCAGATCTTTCCGAACCTCTCAGTCATACATAGGATAATGTTACTGTTTATCTCCGAGCATGAAGTGTTGAAGGATTTTATCTTTTCGCCAAGCGGATTGAAGACCTCTATACCTTTGTTGTAGAAAGCAATCCACACATTTCCCTGGCTGTCTATTATAGATGCGGATGCTTCTTTATGTGGACCGAATCCGCTGGCAGAAAACTCTCTACTGATCTTGTCTATAATGAGCGTGCCATTATGTGAACAACATAACAGCTTATTTCCTCTTATGCTTGTTATGCTATTGAAGGCATATGATTCCTGGTCCGGGATTGTGCAGAATAATGATGTCTTGCCGGTGGCATAGTTGTATCTGAATATTTTTCCCATGCCTGCGAACCACGCATCATTGTCATCGTGACACATACTATGGAATGATTGTGCGTCACAGTCCGGAATGTCCACTTTACTGAACTGTTTTTCTCCTGTCCTGCGGCATGCAAGGTAATTATTGGTGAGTATCCATAGGTTTCCCTTGCCGTCGATATCAATGTTGAATACTTCATTGTCAACGAAAAGGGTATCCTTGAGAGGCTTGATGGTGCTTCCGTTGAAACGGAACAGACCGCGTGGGCTGCCGACCAGTACATCCCCATTCTTCTCCTTGTATATACAGTTTACATATGAGGTAAAGCCATCAGTGTGTGATATCTGTGTGAAAATGTATTGTTCTTTTGACAGCAGCATTTCTGCCGTCAGGAATAATATTGAGCATATTAGAAAAAGACGCTTCATCATAGTGTGGTCAGTTGGTATTAGACAAAGATAAAAAATGCGCTTATCTTTTTCAATAATGTCTATGAATATTTAGAAAATCCCTAAAGAAAAGTCTGTTAGGAAAAAGTCAAAATTTTAAAATAATTTCTGAAAGGCCCGGGCTTGAATATGGTAATATCTTCGTTCACCGAATTCGGAAAATGAATCCGGATCAGATAAAAGTCATTTAAATAGAAATGAAATGTGTAGATTGTTATTTGCAGCTATTTGTCTGCTGATTTGCGTAAGCTGCAGTTCCGACGTCAAGTGTGTGGAAAAATCAGAGGAGAGGCCACTTTTTATAATACCGTCGTCAGATAAGTGTAAGGGCCCTGTCCTGCGGTTCACTGCTTCTAAAGACACATCTATGGATAAGAGGGATGTCGCCAACGATCTGGTTGCAGAGCAGTGGTACAGGAATCTTATCCGCTGGTCAGAATCATCCTCCTTCAAATAATGAAAGAGGCTGACTTTGAAAGCCAGCCTCTAGAATGGTTTTAGATATTATCTTTTTCAATATCCTTGAAATATCTGTAGGTGTTTACCTTGAGTTCTCCTACTGCAAGCTCGTCTGCTACGATAATGCCGTGAGGATGTGCCTGGAGTGCAGAAAGTGTGCATGCCTGCGAGTATGCGCCTTCGATTGCCGCCTTGAGGGCATTTGCCTTCTTGTGACCGAAAGCAAGCACAAGGACTTCTTTGGCATCCATCACGGTGCCCACTCCAACTGTAAGAGCTGTTGTAGGAACCTTGCTGATGTCTCCGTCGAAGAAACGGGAATTTACGAGGATTGTATCATAGGTAAGGCTCTTTACGCGGGTGCGTGACACAAGTGAAGAGAAAGGTTCGTTGAATGCAAGGTGACCGTCTTCGCCAACGCCTCCCATAAAAAGGTCGATACCGCCGGCAGCGGCGATTTTTGCCTCATATGCAGCGCATTCTGCCGCAAGGTCCTCTGCATTGCCATTAAGTATATTGATGTTTTCCTTTGGTACATCCACGTGGTCGAAGAAGTTTCTCGCCATGAACGAATGGTAGCTCTCAGGGTGTTCCTCTGGAAGACCTACGTACTCGTCCATGTTGAATGTTATGACATTCTTGAAAGACACCTCTCCCGCCTTGTACATACGGATAAGCTCCTGATAAGTTGCGATAGGAGTTCCTCCGGTAGGGAGTCCGAGCACGAATGGCTTGTCAGTCACAGCAGCCTTCGCCTTGATTCTTGAAACGATATAGCGTGCAGCCCATACTGAGCCTTTTGCGCTATCCGGATTGATGATAAGTCTCATATCTTAAAATAGTTTTACAAATACTTCTATTGCCTGATACTCCGCCATTCCCAGTGCATCATACAGGCGTGCTGTGTTCTGGGTCCTTTCCTCCGCTCTCTGCCAGAATTCGCGTGGGTCCTCTCCAGGGAATGGGACGATGTCTTTCTGTGAAAGGTGACGGTAGATTGCGTGGCGTTTCTTGATGACTTCGTCAGGGCTGAGAGGCACCGCCATATCTACTTTTCCGAGCTCCCACTCCATCCATGCGCCTCTGTAGAGCCATACGTGGCATTCTTCGAGCCATTTCTCTTCCTTGAGCTGATTCAAGGCTTCAAGGACAGCCTCTGTACATACACGATGTGTGCCATGAGGGTCGGCAAGGTCTCCTGCAAGATAGATCTGGTGAGGCTGAACCTTCTGAAGAAGTGCTATGATGATGTCGATGTCTGCCTGTGTGCGCTCTCCCTTCTTGATGCCTCCTGTCTCATAGAAAGGAAGGTTGAGGAAGTGGGTGTTGGTCTGGTCATTGAGACCGAACGAACGTACTGCGCTCTTTGCCTCTGCGCGACGGATAGCACCCTTGAGGTTAAGCAGCGCTCGTGGTTCAGGCTCTCCCGGCTTCTTCGAAGCGATGATTTCCTTCACTTCATCGAATCTGTCTCCGAAACCAAGCTCGCGGGCAGCGTCCATATGCTGGAGCACTACGTCGTCATGAACGGCTACGTTGCCGGATGTTTCATATGCGACATGCACGTCATGTCCCTGTTCGACGAGTCTGATGAATGTACCTCCCATAGAGATTACATCATCGTCAGGGTGTGGCGAGAAGATAATGACCTTCTTAGGGAATGGTGTTGAAGGTACAGGCCTTGTGCTGTCGTCAGCATTCGGCTTTCCTCCCGGCCATCCGGAAATTGTATGCTGGAGGTCGTTGAATACCTTTATATTGATCTGGTCGTAAGAGCCGTATTTTTCCAGAAGTTCTCCGAGGCCGTTTGAAAGATAGTCTTTCTGGGTGAGTTTGAGAATAGGCTTCTGGACCTGCTCGCAAAGCCATACCACGGCCTTCCTTATGAACTTAGGAGTCCATTCGCATGGGCCGACAAGCCAAGGTGCCACATTTCTTGTGAGGAGGCTTGCCGAGTTCTCGTCTGTGTAGAAAGATATGTTATCGTGTTTCTGAAGGAAAGATGCAGGGCATGAAGAATCAGCCTTGTCCTCTACGATTCTCTTTACGACCTGAGCCTTGTCCTCTCCCCAACCTATGAGCATGATCTTCTTGGCAGTCATCATTGTGGAGACACCTATGGCAATTGCGCTTCTTGGGGTTATGTCAAGATTGCCTGCGAAGTTCTTTGCCTGTCTCTTGCGTGAGCCATATGAAAGGAGTACGGTCCTTGTGCGGCTCTGCTCGGATGCTCCGGCCTCGTTGAATCCGATCTGACCAGATTCTCCGGTTCCCATGATAAGCATATCGAGACCTGTAGCCTTTCTGTCATATTCTGCACAGAATTCAGACACATATGAGCTGTCATGAATTTCAGTCAGCTTCGGTACATGCACATTTTCAGGCTTTATATCAATATTTTTGATGAGATCTTCATAAAGTCTGCGGTTGCGGCTCTGAGTATCTGCCGGAGCCGGATAATACTCATCGATGCTGTAAATCTCCACATTCTTGAATGATACATCACCTGCCTTGTGGCGCTTTACAAGTTCGCGGTAGATGTATATAGGAGATGAACCGGTACTAAGTCCGAGCCTGTAAGTCCCGGAGGTAGTATTGATGGCTTCAATGATTTTCTCAGCAATACGGTTACTTGCTTTAACCTCATCTTCGAAGATGTGTGCCGGGATTCTTTCGTAGGTGTGCTTGATGCCGTTTGGAAGACCGGTTTCTATCAGACCGCCGTCTTTAGGTAAAGAAAACTTCTTCATTATTTGATAACTTTTAAAGGAGAGACAAAGTTATAAAAAAACTCTACAAAAGCCACCTGTTATGGTAGGAATGCTTACGTTTTGATAGTTTGAGCCTTGCTTTTATGGAAAATATAAATAAATTTGTTCCACTAAAATTAATAACGACATGACTAACCTATTCTATTTAGTGCCGGCAGCGGCAGTGATTGCGCTGTTGTTTGCCTACATTTTCTTCCGTCAGATGATGAAGGAGAGTGAAGGAAATGTGACAATGAAGGAGATCGCCAGGTTCGTGAGAGAGGGAGCTATGGCATATTTGAAGCAGCAGTACAAAGTGGTGACTATTGTGTTCATTATTTTGGCTGTTTTTTTTGCTATTCTTGCATACGTATTCCACGTACAGAATCCTTGGGTGCCTTTTGCATTCCTTACAGGAGGTTTCTTCTCAGGACTTGCAGGATTCGTAGGTATGAAAACCGCTACATATGCTTCTGCAAGAACCGCTAATGCGGCAATGCGTTCTCTTAATTCAGGCCTTAAAGTGGCGTTCCGAAGCGGTGCAGTCATGGGACTTACTGTTGTGGGTCTCGGACTTCTCGATATAGCTATCTGGTGGCTGATTCTCTCAGGATTCTATCCTACTACCGAACCACAGAACCTTGTGATCATCACTACCACTATGCTTACATTCGGTATGGGTGCTTCTACGCAGGCTCTCTTTGCCCGTGTAGGTGGCGGTATCTACACAAAGGCTGCTGACGTGGGTGCTGACCTTGTGGGTAAGGTTGAGGCAGGAATCCCGGAGGATGACCCTCGCAACCCTGCTACAATCGCAGATAACGTCGGCGATAATGTCGGTGACGTTGCCGGTATGGGAGCCGACCTATATGAATCTTACTGCGGATCAATTCTTGCCACATGTGCTCTCGGAGCGTCTGCATATTACATGGGTGGTACTGATCTTCAGATGAAAGCCATTCTCGCACCAATGCTTATTGCAGCTGTCGGTGTAGTGCTGTCGCTTATCGGTATATATACCGTCAGAACAAAGGAAGGAGCCGGTATGCAGCAGCTTCTCAAGTCGCTTGGCGTGGGAACTAACCTCAGTTCAGTGCTTATTGCGGCAGCTACTTTCGGCATCATGTATATTCTCGGCATAGAGAACTGGTGGCAGCTGTCGCTTTCTGTGGTTGTGGGCCTTGTGGCAGGAGTCGTAATCGGTCAGGCTACCGAATATTATACGTCTCATTCATACAGACCTACCCAGAAGCTGGCGGAGTCGGCAGAGACCGGCCCGGCGACTGTTATCATCTCCGGTGTAGGTCTTGGTATGCTCTCTACTGCAATTCCTGTAATTACAATCGCTGTTGCAATCATGCTTGCATATCTCTGTGCAAACGGATTCGATCTTTCGTTCTCGGCACAGAGTCTCAGCCTCGGTCTCTATGGCATTGGTATCGCTGCAGTCGGAATGCTCTCGACTCTGGGTATTACCCTCGCGACCGACGCATATGGTCCGATTGCGGATAATGCCGGAGGAAACGCTCAGATGAGCGAACTGGATCCTGAGGTACGCAAGCGTACAGACGTCCTTGATGCACTCGGCAACACTACAGCCGCTACAGGAAAGGGCTTTGCTATCGGATCGGCTGCTCTTACAGGCCTTGCTCTGCTGGCATCTTATATTGAAGAAATTAAGATAGGTCTTACACATATCGGAAAACAGATCGAGTCTGTTTCCGGTGAACTCATCGATGCGGCTCAGGCGACCATTCCTGATATAATGGCTCATTACCATGTGGACCTCATGAACCCTATGGTGCTTGTAGGTGTATTCATCGGCGCAATGATGTCATTCCTCTTCTGCGGTCTTACAATGAACGCAGTAGGCCGTGCAGCTCAGAGCATGGTGACTGAGGTGCGTCGTCAGTTCCGCGAGATCAAGGGCATACTCACCAAGGAAGCCACTCCTGATTATGCACGTTGCGTGGAGATTTCCACCAAGGGTGCTCAGCGTGAAATGCTTCTTCCATCTCTTATCGCCATCATTGTTCCTGTTGTTGTCGGACTTGTTCTTGGTGTTGCCGGTGTGATGGGACTTCTTATCGGAGGTCTCGGCAGCGGCTTTGTCCTGGCTGTCTTCATGGCTAACTCCGGCGGTGCATGGGATAATGCCAAGAAGTACGTTGAGGAAGGCCACCTCGGAGGCAAGAATTCCGAGGCTCACAAAGCCACAGTTACAGGTGACACCGTTGGTGATCCTTTCAAGGATACATCAGGACCTTCACTCAACATTCTCATCAAGCTTATGAGCATGGTGTCTATAGTAATGGCCGGCCTTACTGTTTGGCTACACTAAAAGTCATCCCAGATATCTTAAGTAAATTAAAACAGCCCTCTCATTTTTTTGAGAGGGCTGTTGCTGTGCTCCGTATCGGAAGACTACCGTACAGCATACATTGCGACTCAGAACGAAGAAACTCCGCTTGTAGAATGTGAATACTTCAAGACCTATCTGCTTGACTTGACAGAACCCCTTTCGGTTGACGTCAGGTCGAAAGATTCGTTTATGATTGTCATCTGTCTTGAAGGACAGGGCGAATTGAAGGACTCGGAAGGAAATGTCGTAGCCTTGAAGCAGGGCGAGACAGTGCTTGTGCCGGCCGTTATAGATGAAATCACACTCTTTCCACAAGGCCGATTGAAAGTCTTGACCTCCTGGATTTAAGAGACAGAGACAATACCGCTATGGCATTGTCTCTGCTATGAACACCGAGGGGAAGAGGAACCGCCAAGATGCGGTTACGGTTCATTTGCTACTACTTTTCGCCCCTAATGCGTCTGTAATGCGAACGAACCTTCACTACTTTGCCATTCACAACTCGCTTGTGCGACTTGATCTTGACATACTTAGAGGCTTCCGCTTCTAAACGGAATCTCAATGTCAGTGAGATCTGTGTTTTCATTTAGCATTGATTTTAGGCAACATTGCCATCTTTATAAGGAATAGTAAAACAAGATCCGACTTATTGAGTACGTCCCTCGGCTTTATTTTCATTGCGATGCCCCTTTATAAAGAGAAAAGGCATTCAGTATTAGGGTCTGAATACCTTGTCTCGCTTTCCTTATAAGCCTTTCGACTTCAATGCTAAATGCTGTTGCAAATATACAGACTTTTAAAGTATCTCCAAACTTTTCTGAACTCAATCCATGAAATTCGTCCCTCGGCTTAAGTATTCCTTGTTTTTGAGGAAAAGAAAATGTATTCAGATACTAGGTGAAATGTTATCATTTAAATCTGCAGCAAAGCCTTGTAAACTGACCTCAGATTTCAGAGCTTGTTAAACTTTTGGAGCAAATTTGGAGCAAATCAATAAAAATAGCCCTCCTAGATATCTAGAAGGGCTATTCATGTGCTCCGGACGGGAATCGAACTATGTATGATTATCAGTTAGTTACCGTACTTACAAGCGGTTTTACAAGCGGTAAAGGATGATTTTTCGTAAAATCTGCATTTATTGTTCGTCTGGCTTTTCAAAAGGCAGTTCTTCGGGAGATTGAATATAGTCTATGGCTTTCTCAGATGAAACGACGCTTCTTCCTAGACGTTTCTCCACATCTTCACGAGCAGCTTTTGCAACATCTGCACCCTCCTTGGCAATCCTTGCATTTTCTGTTAATCCCTGAGGATTTCGTTCCTTGCTGATTTCAGTGGCAGTTTCCTCTGCCAGGGCATTAAGAAGCAGTTCCATATTCGTCATATTGTCACGAAGGTTCTCCTTTGTCAACCCTTTATGCCTCTTATATTCCCTAGTGGTCAGTCCACTCCAGGTCTTTGACATCAAGTCAGTCAGCATTGCAAAATCAATCTCTTTTGTGATACCGCCTCTCTTCCATTCATCTGTCAGCCCCTTGCGGATCTCTATAGTTTTAATGCGACGTGTAATCCAAGATTCAGAATAACCGAGGCGTCTATAATCTGCCATAGCCTGGTCTATGCTTCGCTCTGGATCAATCATCTGGTTGATTCGCTCTGCTGCAACCGATGCCATCCATTGCTTGAACGGTTCTGCTTTCTTTGATGGGATAGACTGGATAATACGGAATATTCCTTCCAGTGTGGCGCAGTTTTCTTTTTGAGGTCCTCCTGCCGTCTGAACTGTAAGGGGGTGGACAATTTGTCCCCACCCTTTGGATAACTCCTCATCCCTTCTTCTCATTTTGGAAATATAGTCCTTGGCATTAGTCGTTTCTGTCAATATTGTGACAACATCCTTGACAGAAAAGTACCACTCCTCCTCTTCTTCCACCCAAACAGTTCTGATCTTCTGGTTATCAAACAATCTTACTTTTTCAATATCAGACATAACGTATGCGTTTTAGACTTTTTACAAAAATATGCGATTCTTCCTCAATTGGCAAATATTTATATCGAGTAACCTTTTTAAGACAGCTTGCATGGGCATATAACTAAAAAGGCAATCGGATAGATTTTTATCGTCATGCCTTTAAAGTTTTTATTCAGCATCTCCTCCGAGATCTTCGCCTGAGTCATCCCAGTCGCCTGGCCGAACCACCATACCCACTATATCTTGAGTCACCTCAATCTTGTTTTGTAGGGTTATTGTAGTACCTTTATAGGTAACAGCCTCTGATACGATGACGTGGCCTGTGCGCTCTTTGGTACTTCCTTTAGTCGCATTGACTGTCACAGTTGCAGAACCTGAAGTAGGAGCATTAGACACTGTCAGCCAATCAACATCTGTGGTAACGGCGTATGTACTTGAACCTGCCGCAGTAATCCTTATATCAAAGGTCCCTGCATCTCCAGGAATATCAACCTGAGATGGAGCCACAGAGAAGTTCGGAGCATTACGATATGCCTTTCCTAATGCAAAGGTCTTTCCGAATACGGATGAAGTAACTATTGTTCCATCTGACTTAGTCAAGTTAATGGTCAATTGCTTTCCATTGATATCGAATGGTGGCAACATTGCAGTCACGACTAAGGTCTCAGATTCAGCAAATGTTACATTCTTCAATCCGATTGTCAAGTGATCATCGTAAACCGCGTCATGGATAACCTTATCTAAGGAAATGGCATTCATCGTGCCGCTCACAGCAATGAGCTCATCACCAGCAAATACATCAAGAGAAGTATATGTACCAGCTTCAACTGGAATGACAAACATAAACGGCATCTGTAAACGTTCGTACGAGAACATAAGGTTACCAGTAGCTTCATCTGCCTCTCCTTTGGCAACCATGAAGCAATGATTACCTAATGATGCAGATGTAAGATTTCCATTACCGTCTTGTACCTGCCCCTTGAAATTGATCGGAATAGCTTCCTTGTCGATATAGTAATCTGCCACAAATGGGAAATATGAGTAGTACGATGAGCCTCTCTTGAGAGCCCATCCGCCTCCATCAAATGTTGCCACTGACTGTCCGACTCCCTCTGCCATCGAGAAATAAATCTGGCTTCCAAGGTCAGGGAATATACCGACACTATCTTTCTCAGCCCATAAATACTTCAACGAGCCGAAATCGAGGTTGATCTTTGTTATTGGCTCCTCATCATCAAATGATATTGGAGGTATCACCATTGTCACGCTCTGATATTCTCCCTGCTCAACAGGTTCCGGTTTCTGAACTTCAGGAACAACCTTCTCAGCACAGGAGAATATCAATGACAAAAGTGATAATGAGATTATAACTCGTTTCATAACACTAATCCCATCCATCTTCTCCGCCGGCGTCTCCGCCAGCCGTTCCACCTGGACTATTTACAAGTATACAACCTTCAAGTACTAGTTCTACAGCCTCAACGGAAGGACTGACGTAATCTATGTTTCTGATATACTTTTCCATATCTTATAAGTTATTTAATTCCAGTCATTGACACCTGGATCAATAGCAATTTCAAACTTCTCCTGATCCGGTGATGTGTTCACGGTAAGGTTGATGGTGTGCTGGTAGCCCGGCTTGAATGAAAGGCTATACTCAAGCAGGTAGGCGATTCCACCCATTGATATTTCGATAAGTGGAGTTCTCCTCTCAATATTCTGAGGAATAACCACAGCTTCAAACTTTTCGTTAGACAGTTTCTTCATCGTAATTGTCTTGCGGTTTCCATGAGCATGTTTCTCTACAGATCCATTTGCAAGATTAAGATTAGCAGTCGTTACAGTATTGTAAATATGCACTGCAATGTCTTTAGGTAGTTCGCCTTCGAACTTCTCTCCCTTTAGCACATTGACCACGCATTTAGACATCATATGTTTAAATGATAGACTTACCTTGTCGTCAGAACGAGAAACAGCCTCAGCCTTTGCAAACAAGAGATCACTCGCCTCATATCCTCCAAGAGCGTCGTCCGTTTTCGAGGAGTTCTGGTCTGTTGCAATATTAAACAGATATGATTCAACTGAGGTTGGTTCTATTGCAGGGTATACTGCATAAAAATCACATGCTTTAGAACTCCAATACAGGGTACGATTTGATGACCATGAATTGCCATCAAAAGTAAGTTTCTCATTATTAAGAAAGTTTCCTCCTATCTGAAGTTCAGGGGCTTCCTCAGAAACATATTCAACTGCCCATATGGATACCTTGTCGCCAGCCTCAAAATTTTCTGCCGTGGCCTTTGTTGCAGGAAGGCCTAACTCAAAGACAATCTGATTGTCGCCTTGAATTTCTGCAGGTCCTTCTTTCTGGCAGGATATTAATGCTGCCAGCGTTACTATTATTGTTATATATTTTTTCATATTATTGTCTTTTAGATCCCCGGTCAAGCCGGGGATGACTGTTAATCGTCATTGCCGACTTGATCGGCAATCTTTATTTTTCAAAATCAGGTTTCTCGCCCATATAAACAGGAGCATGTTGCTTGCCGTTGTCATAGAATGTTTCAACTGACAGGAGAGCAGTGCCTGCTTTAGTTGTAGGGCCTGATGTAGTAACATCTTTAGCGATGAACTCCTCAAGATTAAATGTCTCACCAGCGTACTCCATAATTCTTTCAACCATAGCCTGACGAGAAATTGCGGAGTAATAAGGAATATTATTGTTCATACAACTTGTCGGCTCAGATCGATAGACTCCACGAGTGTGGAAGTAACCACCCTCATAAATGTCAACCACCTCAGAGTACTTAGGATGGAAGATCAGGTGTGACCAGCCAACCTCATTCATGTCTCCTGAGAGTTCAAGGTTTCGATACCAACCGTTTGATTTACCATTAAGCAGCTCAGCTTGATGTCCACAACATATGCAACTACATGTTGAAATAAACGCATTATGGTAGATGTACTCATCTGCCAACTTACCAAATCCGTGTCCGCCAGCTTCATGCTGGACGATACCGCGGAAGTCGTACGGATATGCATCTGCTGACTTAGGGCAACATGCTACTGCTGAACCGTCGCCATACATATAACATACTCCACCATACTCTGTTGTGTTTTCAACAAGAACAACGAGTGTCTGAGCGATGTTATCATTGATAGGAGCCTTGCAAGCATACTCGAAGCACATGTTCATATCCGGCTGCACGAGGTTCTTCTCGCCGAATGTACTTCCAAACTTCGCATCCTTGATAGTGTTTAGTGTTCCCATTCCGCTGTCATCAGAAACACCGACTACAGCAAAAACATTGAAATAATCCTTATAGGTCTTGTATGGCTCAATATCAAAAAAGTGCCCCATAGCCTCCTGAATATCCGCAACATAATTTCCTGCCGCAATATCTGCAGCGTCATAACAGTCGCCCAAGAATACAAGATCTACTCCATCACCCTTTGTCGCTTCATTGAGAGTGATTACGTCTCCGTCACCATATGCATAATCAAACTGCTCAACTGTCATAGTAGTGCGGTAATCTTTATCATTAAGTATAAAGGTAATCTCACCAGCACGGCCGTTGAGTTTCTTTGTAGTAGTTTGATATGCATAGGTAGGATGAGTCATCTCAACTGAAATCTGAGAAGCATCATCAGCAGACATTTCAGAGAATGTAACGGTTATTTCAGTCTTGCCTGTTCCGCTTGAAGGAGTAACAGTAATCCAATCAGGCTTGCTTTCAATTGACCATTCATGATTTGCTGGAGCGCGAAGAATATAAGTCTTCGATGTTTCATCATTAAGAGCACGAGCGCGATTACGATTGATAGAGAAATCGTAATGTGCAGAGATTCTACGGAACTGCCCCCACACAGGATCAGTTGCGTAACGATTTACGGCGTTAGCAGGAACTTCAAGTGTAAAGTTGTCTTTTGGGACACCATCGAATGCACTAGACTGTACAGTTGGCGGTTCTGTTGAGTGGCAGATAATGCTAGTAATACCAGAACAATCACCAAATGCTTTACTTTGTATGACTTGAAGGGTAGATGGGAATTCCAGAGTCTGCAACCCAACACAATGGCTAAAGGCTTCACGTTCTATTTCAACAAGACCCTCTGGGAAGTTAACATCTGTTAATCTTGTAGCATTCTCAAATGCACGTTCTCCTATTGTTTTTAAGGTAGGTGGTAAAGACAATAATGAGATTTTAGCTCCACCTCCTCCAGCAATTCCACTCAAAAAATTATTTGGGATTTCTATTATTCCTTCAGGAATAGTCAATTCACCAGAAAATGCACAACCTTTAAAACAGCTCTCACCTATATGTTCAACATTACCCAAATTCAAGATGCCATTAAAAGATTTATACACAGTTGTTGAAGCATTTCCATTAAATGTACTAATATAGAGTCTAGGTACTCCACTCGGAATAGTCAAATTTCCAATAAATGGTCCTGCGCCATGAAAAGCATAAGGTCCAAGATATTTTAAGTTAACTGGCAATATAAGGTTGCCAGACAATCCATTACAACCTTGAAATGCCGCTTGACCAATGTATACCAGATTATCAGGAAATTGTAATGAGCCAGAAAGAGAATTACAATTGTAGAATACGCTCCCGCCAATAATTTTAGTATTCGGTGAAAAAAACACACTAGATATATTAGTGCTAGAAAATGCAGAGTTCCAAATCATTTCTACGTCATCAGGAATGACCAATACTCCTGAAAGAGAGGAGCCTGAAAATGCAGAACTTCCAATTTGCATGATTTTCTCAGGAAACTCAAAGTAATAAAGCGAGGTCTTATTTTGGAAGGCATAATTCGGAATCACATCATCATAAACTCCTGCTTCACGAGTTACAAAGATCGTCGATTTTCCAAATTCATCAGGATGACCAGGCAAAGTGAGTTCAGTCATATTTACATCCACAACCCTAGATTCCTTAAGATTCACTGCCTCAAGAATAGCCATTGAGTCACGCATGAAGTAGAAATCTTCGTCCGAGATAGTTCCAGAAACCTTAAGATTCTTGATCTTCATCGGATTCTTTTTATCGGCCTTAATTAAACGACCAAGAGTTCCCGGCTCGTTTACATTAACACAATAGTACTGACGGGCTACACCATCGTGCTGATTAAGATCCTCTGTCCAAGCAACTATATCTGCCTCAACAAGTTCAAGTTCATACTCACCTGTATGAAACTTGCGGTTAATCTTGATAGTAAACTTATTAACCTTTCCAGCTTCATATATGACATCTACATCTTTCTTAAAGTTATATGTCATACCGTCGATGGTAATCTTGAAAAGATGGGTTCCTGCAGCTACACTTTGAGGGACAACAATACCACGGAAACCTCCGTCAGTCTGAGGGCACATCACTATACCGTTTGCCTGAGGTTCTCCAACAGGAGTCACAGAACCTGTAGCCATATTGATGGTAGCCTTGCGAGTCGTATTTACTGCAATGACACTCTTCTCAAGAAGCGGGAATTCATCCTGTTCAAAGCCAGTACCTTCAGTAAGCACGACATGTACTCCAGCCATTTTATGGTCAAGCTGAACCTTGACCTTGCCTTCAGTTGGAGCAACATTTTCCACCTTTGCCCAAAGGAAGTCCGAAGCCTCATATCCTCCAAGGGAAGTGGTAGTTTTGGCCTTGCTCTGGTCTTTCTGAACCTCAAAGTTGTATGCCTCTACACTTGCCGGCTCTGCATGAGGATAGAAAACATACAGGTCAACGTTTGTGTTGACATCCTTATAATAGACCTTCTTTACAGGAATCCACTGATAGGTCTCGAAATTGAAGATGTACTTGATGTGGTCAGCCTGGTTTCCCTCAGCAAGAAGAGTTCCTGGAGTCTGATTGTTGTTCTCATAATTAACTGCATAGAGTCCGAGAGCATCACCAGTCTCGAAGCCGTCAGCAGTTGCCTTAGTTGCAACTTGTCTGATGCTTCCATCAAGACTGATTTCGATACCGCTGCCCTCCTCCACCGGTTCAAAATCCGGTTCAGAAAGACATCCTGTCAGCAATCCGCCGATCATAGACATGACCACAACGGATTTAAACAAATGACTGAGTTTAGTGTTCATGATTGATTTATTTAATGGTTATTTGTTCTTCATCTTCACTGTAGAGGTCAAATGATTCTAATTTATCTCTATCTATTTTGAGTTCTTCCGCTATTTGACCTAGCTCATCACCGGATAACTTAAATTTACCATATGGACGAGCTACAAAAACCTTCTCGACAATACTCATCACGCCGTCTTTGGGCATCACGTAAATAGGCCCAAGACACTCATCTTTCTTTGGCACTGCAAAGTATCTAACCTCCTCCTCGTATTGGAAGAAGTCTCTTTTAATGAGTAATAGTGAAAGGAAATCATCATACCCAAAATTAGGTTTTTTAAAAAAGGCATTATACAGTGATTTCGCACCCGGCATATTGGGCTTATGCATTTGTGATATATTGTATCCATTCAGATAAACAATTGGACCTTCATAAAAGGTATATTGCGGAAATTCCTTTAAGGCATCCTTTAATAATTTCCTATTAATAGTTAACCTAAAACATAACGCATTAGACAAGTCAGAATCCTTGGATTGTGGGTTATATAAATATGTTTTCCATGCAGCTTCATTATTTTTACGTGAGGTAAAACAGGCAGCAAAGAGCCTTTGAGGAAAGGCAGAATTTATGACATCATAATTAGCAGAGTAGAACCGTTTTTCAAAACAATCTGTCCATGTACACGGTTCGACAAAACGCAATCCATATTCCAATGTTGCCTTAAATGACTCTTTATTCAAGTATTTATAAATGAAACGTTTCCTAGATAAACAGCACAAATTGTCTGGAGCAAGAAATCTAACATTTTGACAATCTCTAAAGGCTGTCGAAATAAAAGGTAGTTTTAGTGGTGTCATACTAGACAGAGTATCCTCAGCCCCTCAAGATAAATAGGTATATACAAAGAAAGTGTGGAGCTGACTCTCGTTCATCTTGTTGAAGGTTGTGGAAAGACCCGACGATAGATAAACGATACAATACCCCACACTCGGATAGATATGGGATATCGGGGCACGCAGAATGTGCCCTTCCACAGGTATCTATACGAAAGTGAGTGCTGTCCGTATCATCCTTCTACCTAAGAAAACTTCCACA
>JBGVQX010000095.1:0-75245 GCA_045127905.1 Candidatus Cryptobacteroides sp. | reverse complement strand
CCTCCGGACCCTCAATATACATCCAATGCGTAACCTTACTCGTAATGATACCCCAACCGTTAGCCCACCATTCCATTCCTCTTTCCAGACGACCGGCCCAGTAGACACCGTTCTCGGTCCTTATCAGCACCTGCTTCGCATTAACGGGAAACCCGTTCTCAACACTCGTCCACATCTTTTTCATAGCACATCTCCTTTATAATCTTTACAAATTCCTCATAATCTTGACCACAGTCTGACCAATAAGATAAAGCCGGAACCCCCTGCTTAACCAGATGTATCAAGTCCTGAAACCTGACAATCTTGTTCCGCTCGATCTCGTCAATGACCTTCTTTATTTCTTCTTTCATAATCCCCTTATTCTATCTATAGCCTCCATAAGCATCCTCCTCTCCCAAGCTTCCCGATTCAAATCCCTGCACCTGAACACAATTTCGGCTCCGCAGATCTCTATCTGAGCCGAATCCAGATCCACATCTATGTCGTGTCTCTTCAGGACGTCTACGATTTCCTCTATTACCTCTCTCATAACCCCAGCACCTCCTTGATCTTTACCGCCTGCTCATAGGTTACGTCTCGCGCTGTCAGCTTCTTCATTTCCGAAACCACATCCCCAATGAATTTCTGTCTCTTCAAACCCTCAACCTCACCCTCCTTCGGAAGAGAAATCCAACGGTGGAACCAACTTCCGGCACTACCAATCAAATATCCGTCTTTCTTCCTATATCTATCTCCGCCGATCACTATCTGCGTCGCAGTCACTTTCGTAACCGTTGCGATCACATTTTCCCACCGGCAATGCTCAATCACCACATCCCCGACCTTAACATTCTCCAATGACTCTCTCATAACTATTCATACCTCCAAATATAACCCCCACATCTCCTGCCTTTCCCATTGCACACCCTCATGATGCCCTGCCTACTCACGCCCATCGCTTTCGCTCCTGCATCAATGCTGTCCCATCCGCCGACGAACCCACCTTCCTCCGAATAGCACAGCACCTTCCTGCTCTTCCTGCCGGCACCTCTGCCCTTCACCCGGTCCTCCGGCTGCTCGCTCCACACCAAGTTCTCTGCCCTATGGTCCGTCCGGTCCCCGTTCACATGCACCACATACGGCCTCATCTCCTCGTTCCTCACGAAAGCTCGTGCCACCAAATAGCACATCTTCACCTTCTCCATCCTACCCCTTTTGCTCAGGTTCACGTACTGACCTCTGATGACCGCCACCAAGCATCCGCTCCTGAGCGACTTCACCTCGCCCTGATCCGACACCTTGTACAGTCCCTCGTATCCCGGCACATCCTGCCATTTAGCCCTCACCGGGCTCCTAAAGATTGCATCCATACTACCTATACATATAAAAGTTCGTCAACAATATTCTTCTCGTTCTTGCAGTGTCTGGTCACATCCCTCACGTCCTCCACGTTCCTGAACGGCACCGGATCTCCTCCCGCCATGTCCACGAAGCATCTCTGCCGGACCCTCACGATGCACACCCTCATGCTCCCGTCCCTCGTCTTCACCAGATACATCCGGTTCACGGCCTTCCTGTGCAGCGAATATCCCTTGCAGAGCACTCCCTCGTCCCTGCACTTATACACATACTGCCGGCTGACGCCCAGCTTTTCGGCGACCTTGCTCCAGTTTTCGTGGAACTCATAGATTCCGGTCCCCTCATCCTTGATCATGCAACACTTGTCCTGAATCATACCATAAAAAACAAGACAGGAGAAAACCCGCTGCTACCCGAATCTTCTCCTGTCCCTTGAAGGCCGACATTGACCTCATAATCTTCCAAAATCTCCGTTGAGTAGCAGTTTCAACGATGCAAATATACGCACTTTTTCTTAATCTCCAAACTTTTCTACAAAAATTTTCCGCCCTCCAAAAACCACGATCTCCCACAAAAACGCCGATTTTAGTTGTCAAGATTTTTAATGATCATTGATTATCAGCACTTTAGCCTTAGTTGTCAAAAATCCGACCAAAAGTGCCTTCTACGCACTTCTAAGGCACATTTTGGTTGCGGGTGGTTGACAAAACTACCCCAAAAATGGTCGATTTGGTTGACAACTTTTTGACCCCCAACCCCATTCTACGTACCTCAGAGGCCGATTTGCCCCTTAGTTGCGTTGACATGGTTAGTTACGGTATGTGTTTTCAGGCTTTTCTGTATAATAATGCCCCACATAAAAATCTTTATTTTATTATATATGTGTTCTATCTCACATCTACCAAATTACTTAATAATCAATAACTTAAATTATGGTTTATAGTGTTCTAATGTATAAATTTTAAGGTCTTATGGCAAAACTTATTGATATTCAGTGAATTAACCTCTTTACACTCATATGATCTAACTCCCAGCACAAATGGCCTGTTTTCAGGCATATTTTGGAAATTACAAAATGACCTAACTCATTGATTCTGAAAAATATACAAAAAAAATTTTCAGGGTCGCACCCCCCTCCGGTTTCCGGTCACGCAAAAACCCCCGCACCCCCTTCGTAAGTTGTTGATTTTCAAGCAGTTACACACACAAAGCGTCCGTTTCACACAAGAGAACCCGCCCCGCATACCTGTAACACGTGGAACATCGTGGAACATGTGCCAAAATAAAGCACAAGCTCAAGTTAACATAATATATTTAATGTAACAACGTCCCCCGTTCCAATTTGGAACAATTCTAATTTGTAATTTGGTACACTCTTTGCAGTGACCCGTACCCCGTCAAAATGGGCCGTTTTTCGTCAATCTCAGGACACGTTAACCCGCTGAAAATCAATAATTTGAAAAAACCTTTAAAAAGTGCGTTTTTAATGATTCTAAATTAGATTTTAAAAGGCCTTTATAACTGATTGTAAATCAATATCTTACACGTAATTTTGAATAATTCAAATTTTAATCTTCTAATTTTAAACAATTCCAAATATAATAATTCCAATTTGCGCGGTTTTGGCCTTTGTAATTCGTTGAATATCAAGCAAATAAAATTTGATTAAATATTTTATTATGTTTGCTTGGAATTTACATATAAATGAACGTTAATTGTGTCAAGTTCTTTAACATACTGAACCTCGAACCCGCGCGGGAGGTGCTTTGTTTGCATCCTGGGCGCGGATTCGTCCTAATGTTCATTTAGAAGTCTGCACGCCCTTTGTATGGGTGCATGTTCTTTGAGGGGTCACCGAGCCCCGCGTCTTACTGCCTTTTCGCTTTGCGTGTCCGTTTGGGTCAAAAGCCTGTTAAACGGACACGAACCCACGCCCCAAAAGGGCGTAAGGCTGCAAAGGCTTTGAATACGTAAAACTGTCTATTTGCGTGGGTTGTTTTCAACCCACGCGGGTTTGAATGTACCCGCGTGGGTTCTAACATGTTTAACCCTTAAAATCACGTTACATTATGAAAACACCTACAATTTACACAACAGAAAAGAAGACTTTTATCTTTGCAGCAGACAGCGAGCAGAGAGGACTTAACGCCACACTTAAGGCCATATATAGCACTAAGGCCCAGCGAGAGGCAAACAACACACTGAGCGCGGACGCGCTTACATGGGACGTCTTCAAGACAGCAGCGGCATATATTGATTATCTCAAAAAACATTTGCCACTGGTGTTCAATGAGGCGGGCGCGCTGTGTGCGGTTAAGGTTGTAGAAGACACAACCGAGAACCGAAACACATACGCGGGTTATCAAAGAGAGGATTGCAAAGTAAACGATACACTTTGCCTCCGCGTTTGGATACCTAAAACCCGCTTTACATGTACCGAGGTTTACAATCTCGCAAAGAAGGCCGTGAAGGGCCTGAAAGCCGCTGAAAAGGCAGCAGAAAAGGCAGCCAAAGCAGCAGCTAACGAAGAGCGCAAAGCAGCCCGCACCGCTGCAAAGATTGCAACCTTAGAAAAAAGGTTAGCAGAGCTAAAGAAGTAAGCGACAACCACAACCCACGAAATAGACACCTAAATAGTACACGCCCGTAGGACTGGATCCTGCGGGCTGTACCTGTTTTGTGTCTATTCGTTTTTGTCCGTTCGGGTTTGAATGTATCCGGACGGGCGCAAAGAAACACCACGCAAATAAAACTATACCCGAACTACCTCGGGGTAAATGGTAGTGAGTCAGGCGGACTAATCAGACAGAGATCCTGAGCTGTGTCCAATTGCAGACCGCATTGAACTATTTGGGCGAGCTGGTGAGCTATGCCCGAACTGTTGCGACGGATTGGGAGTACCTGACAATAAGGAGGAAAATTTCATAATTTGGTAAATTGGTTATTTATTATCTGGGCGAACTATGCCCGGACCGAGAGTTCCCTCGCCGAAATAGGAGGGCTGGCCGTATGAACTCCGTTGCTCGCGGAGACGCTGTAAGAATGAGCGGGATTTGTAGATACCCCACGAATTATCGTTGCTTGACTGAATTAGGGCATGGTGGAGAACTGTGCCCTTTTTCCATTTTAACCAATTAAATCGAATTACATTATGAAAAAGCAGATGGACGCAGTAAAGGAGTGGGCATTATTTTGTTATAACTATCCGTATGGGTTTATTGCTCATTGTTGGGATGACAACCCGGGTTTGGCGGAGCATTTTGGGCACAAGTTTGACCGCCTGTATTTAAGTTATGGCAGTCATGGCGTAATGCTGGCATTTTGTGCGGAGCTGAGCCACTCCCATTACGAGAGGCTTATCGAGTATGTGCTGAGCGGCAAGTGGAGAGAGTGTGACAAGTAGGATTTGGGTGCAGTCAGGGATGGCTGTGCCCGAGCCATTAACCAATTAAATTTATTATATTATGAAAGCTATTGAAGCATTAGAGTTTATTCTCAACAACGGCATCGATAATTCAGCTGTTCAGGTATGGAATACTTGGGGAGAGCAATGTCGCTTCCTTGAGATTGATAACGTTAAATATGCCGAGGTGTTATTCGGTCATGATACCACCATACTTGAGGTGTATAGTTATACTCCTGTGGATCGGGTTCTCTTGGCTTGGAGAAATCAGTATGACGAAGATACTGATTTTCGTAGTTTCGAGCAGCCAATTATTGTGGCTAAGAGTGCTTGCGGTGCAGTTTGCGAGGTGTATGAGCTTGTCTAAATGGTTCGGGGTGTGATAGCCCCGAGCCGTTCCAATAACCAAAAAATTATGCTATTATGAAGAAGATTTTTAGTGTCGCTGTTATTATTGCGATGATTGCAGCCTGTGTATTCTTGTGTCTGCACTGGGGTTTCTTTGGTGTGATCGTGAGCAGTTGCGTATATGGATTATGGGCAAACTGCACGGAAGAGCCGAGCAAGAAGTAATGAGTGTGCGGGTCCTTGGCGGGGTCCGCACTTGCTATGTTTAACCAATTTTAAAGTTACGATTATGCTGAATGTAAGTTATGAGAACCGAATCGGTCACTACACCCGAACTTGGGAAGGAAACGACTACAAGGTGTGGTTTTGCCACGCGAATTGCCTTTGTGCAGAGGTGTATTTCTACAAGGATGAGAACGATAGGGACATGGTGTCCTTGCAGGGATTCTATGGGGATATACAGCACTTAAAGAATTGTCTCAAGGACAAATCACTGGAGTTGTACGCAGACTGCAAGGATTTCCATTTCTACGCGAAGGAACTTGACAAGGATTTATGGAAGATGATTCAGTTGCTGACAAAGCACGGAATTAAAGTGACGATTGAGTAATATGGACAAAAGAACTATCACACAACGAGAGTATTTTGACATATGCGTCAAAGTGCTTGCAGGGGATGCAGCGAACTGCTACGGCAATGAGGAGCAAAGAGTAGAAAGAACCTTAGATAAGGTAAATTTGCTCCTTGAAACATTGGGTTACGTTGTAGTGCCCGATTAAGATTAGGTGCGGTTTGAGGGATTGAACCGCACTTGCCATTAACCAATAAATCAGATGAATTATGAGAACCATTCATTACAAGACCTTGAAAGGTCTATTGAGCCAAACGAGTTATGGCCGAATCAACTTGAACGAGATGCGTTCACGCCGTTTCTACCACAAGACAAAAGGTTTTGTGAACTTTAGCCTTGATTGGGGCGAGGTCGGCAAGTTCTATCGCGGTATTGCGGGAGTGGTCTGGTCAAAAGTGACGGAAGACCGCATTGCGATGGTATCTTGTGCGAAGTATATGTACATTCTTGACCGACTTTGGTATAACGGCAAGAGGTATGAGTATTGTGCGGGACAGGACTATGTGGGCGAGATACGGCACATCCAGAACGAACTACGCAAAGGGTAACCTGAAAGCGGGTGTAGTCTTGAACGGCTATGCCTGTTCCACTTCATTTATTAACCATTTAAAACCAAAGTATTATGAAAACGACAATGAAACTTGCGACTTCTAAGGGATTCATCTTCCGTAACGGTAAGCTCATGGCTTACGAGTTCATCTCAGCTCTCGTGGACTACGAGAACGTGAACGTAGAGTACACTTGCAAGCTCGGAGGCAGAAAGACGACTTTCACGGCGGACGAGTGTCCTGAGGTGTATGCCGGAGCTAATGAGTTCAAGGCTCAGACGGTTCTAAAGCCGACTGAGATTAAGTGGTCTGATATGCTGAGAATGACTTTTGGCGCGCGTACTTACGGCACAGGTTGCGACCAGACGGGAGAGTTCTCGATGTGGATCGTTGAGGACAATCAGCCTAAGGCTGTTCCGGCTCCTAAGGAGAACTTCTTGTATAGGAAGCACTGGGACATAGATTACGTGGGTAAGGGAGACTTCCTAAACTCGCGTGAGATTGCCCTGCTGCACTGCGACTTGATAAAGGTGGACGAGAACGGCGAAGAGACGCGAGAGGCATCTCCGGCGAGCAAGATGAAGCTCACTGATGAGCAGTTAGCTGCGATTGATGCGGTTCAGAAGGCTCTGGATAGAGCCAAGGAAGCTGGCGTGCAGATTATCATGGATACAGGAAACTGTAGGACCGTAGCGTTCTCGACAAGTCACATCGAAAAGTTCGAGGTGGACTATGACTGCTGCGGCGGGGACGGTTCCGTGGATTACGGGGACTTGGTTCAGAGCGTCAAGCTTGACTTCTACGATGCGAATCTTGCGGATTATCCTCTTCTTGTTACTTGGAAGGAGTAGTTTATTGGGTGGTGCGCCTTGACCGGCGTGCCACTTGCCACATTTATTAACCAATTAAAACATTACAATTATGAGTAAGACAAATTATGACATCGCGCATGATTTTGCGTATGGTTACGAAAGTGGAAGGTCTTGCAATATGTTCATTGATGGCGATTGCATTTATTCTTATGGATACCACTTCTGCATCGCAAGAAGAGCGGGCAGAGGTACTCTGCTTATGACGACTCAGGGATATTCTCGAAGCACGGCGAAGCATATAAGTTATGTGGAGCGTGCGACAGGTCACTACAACAAGATTTATTGTTATGATCCGAGAGCATCTCACGAGGATAATCAGAGGTCATACTTGGCGGATATTCAGCATATCCTGCCTCAGCTTGACAAGGCGAGAAAGCCGGAGAAGTATCTGCACGAGATCCAGATCGTCTGCGAGCGAGCCAAGAAGTATTGCGAATTCTTCGGCATCAAGATGGATAAGGACTTGGCGAAGTTCGTTCAGAGCGAGGACCTCAACAAGACGAATAAGGAGTATATGGCCGAGCTACAGAGGCGAGCTTACCGCGAGCGCAGAAAGCAGATGAAGGAGAAGCGTGAGGCACTGAAGAAGTGGCAGAACCACGAGACGAACTTGCCGCCTGTGCTTGACTATCAGGAGCTGCGACTGAATCCTGAGAAGAACAGGATAGAGACGACCATGCGAGTGGAGATACCTTTCGAGTTAGGCAGGGTCTTCTACGAGAGGCTTAAGGCCGGCGAGGTGCAGCTTGGTGAGCAGTTGTTGTATTACACTGTACGCAGACTGACCGACACGGAGATAAGTGTGGGATGTCACACTTTCAAGCGCAAGACCCTCATGGACTTCGGCAAGCGCGTGTTCTGTTAAGGCATGCGGGGTTTGATCGCCCCGCTTGTCACCAAAACCAATTAAGACAAAGAGTTATGAGAAAATTTATTTGCAAAAGAGATAATAAGTGCATGATTTGGACTTATTACGAATTCAACGGACTCCGATTCTTGGAATCCGACAAGAATGACTTTGTTAAAGTTAAGTCCTACATATCTGCGCTTCGGCTTATTGTGGTCTTGAGGCAAAAAGGATGGGCTGTGTCTATGGAAAAAACGCCGTGAGGCGTGTTGTTCATAATGTAACTTTAAGTGGCGGCAGGGGCTTGGTTGCGCCTGCCGTTTCCAATTAAACCAATTAAATTTATAAAGTTATGAAAACAAATGTAACCTACACATTCAATCTCAATCCGTTCGTCAAGAACAATGTTCCAACAGCAGAAGAGAACTATGTAGTAGAGCATGTCGATCCGTCTTTCCTCTTGCCGTTAGGTGATTACATCAACAAGACACTTTATATGTCGGAACAAAACGAGCAAGGAAAGACGAATCTAACAGCATGTCGCATCCTTGCTTGGGCGGTTACGTTTCGTTGGCATGTTAATGATTATAGGTTCGGAATATCATTTTATATTCAGAAACCAAACGAAACCGCAAAGTGGGAGGATTGGGGCGCACTTACAAAGAACGGTCAAAAGAACTACCAGAAACCGACAAAAAAGTTGTTCTGGTCGGTTAATGACTATCTCTGTCATGTCAATGGGGAAACGGTTGCAGAACCTATTTGTTGGACGAGAGTTGATTGCGTCTTGGAATTGCAACCATACAATGAGTACAGTTCTGTCATTGAAAGGTCATACTTTTGGGATGGAGATGACATTAAGAAGCGACCATCAAGAGTACCATATATCATGGGCGACGCAAGTGGTGTTCTTGTTGGTCTCAAACATCGGGCGTCTCACCATTACAACAGTAAGGCCGACTGCCTTAAATCAAGGTTGGATGGCATGGAGATAGCTGATTTCGATGAAGATCCATACGAGATTCACATTGACGTTCAGCCAAAGGGCGCAAGAGTGCATACACTGAGATTCATTGAAGACTAAAGCATCGGCCATTCGGATTTGACCGTCCGAGTGGTTGCCAAACCAATTAAAACAAATAATTATGAAAAGAGAATTTAAGGCTGGAGAGGTCATATTTCACTATGATTATCTGAATGACGACTTACACGGATTCGGAAAGGTGCTCAAGGATGTTGTAACCGAAAACGATGATGATATTGTACTCATAGAGGTTAACAACTCGGGAGAGTGTGAAACCACGGCTGACCGAGTGTATAAGATTGCGACACGCCACATTTGCCATAGATGCGGATGCGTTGTTCTTGCAGAGCATGGAAATATCGGCTATCCTTACTATTGTCCGGACCACTCTGAGAACCTCTATAATGGGGAGACAGACTTTATCGGGATGGAGCAGTTTAAGGAGTGTCTCAAGGACAGCATCGGAAGATTTCTTCCGGAGGATGAGGATTAACCATAAAAAACAATCAATATGAACAAACAGCAGAGAAAGGAATTAGAGAAGCTTCAGGACAAAATCTCGGAGCTCCAGACGGAGATTCAGAACGTCAGATTAGACATGGAGGAAATCCGTAATGAGGAGGAAGATAAGAAAGATAATCTTCCGGAGCCGTTTCAGTACGGCGAGCAGGCAGATAAGTTTCAGGAGGGCATAGACCAGCTTGAGTATCTGATGGACGAGCTTGATCAGGCCGACTCTACTCTACAAGGAGTGTGGGATGGCATCAGCGAGTTGTTGTAGTTTTGGGCGTGCATGGCGTGATTGCCGGCACGCTCGCCATTTAACCAATTAAATCAAAGAATTATGACAAAGGAAGAGAGAGAAATTCGGGATCTTAGAATGAGAGCCGATGCTTTGGAAAGACAAATGAAGGTAGATAGAGCAGTCGCTATGGGATTCAAAGGTTGGGATAATCCGGACCTGAAAGATGGGGAAGCTGTTATTACTATTAGAAAAGACTTCTCTTATGGGTTTATTCCTCATTTTGAGAAAAAAAACTCGTCATTTTACGACATGAGTTTTTGGATTCGTCCAAGCGAACTATCTTCGGGCAACCTATCACTCATCAAACAAAAAATGAAATATCCTGCTCTTGGGTATTTGCTTGAATATCTTGGATTAACTAATTAAAGCATTGGCTGGATCCGGATTGTAATATGGCCGGTGGTCCCTGACACGGACCTCCGGTTGCCAATAAACCAATTAAAAGAAAACATTATGAAATCAAGAAGCAAATTCAAGAATGGCGAAAACAGGTATGAAGTGTATTTCGCCTATGAGGACTATTACGGAGGAACAAAGTTCCGCAGCTATGACGAGATGCAGGAGAAAGGCGAGGTCCCTAACGAGGAAAATAATCACGGAATGTTGGTCGGTTATCTTCATTCGTTCTACTGGGGTACGACCGAGAGAATCTCTTGCATAAACCTCAACGGAAGGCCGACAATCAGCGAGGTGAAGGAGTTTATGCGCGAATGCTTTGAAGAGCTTGATTATGACGGCAAGCCGAATCGCTACAAGCTCGTCAAGAAATGGTATCTGTGGATGAGTGAGGACGAGGTTGATGAGGGACAGAGGATTCTCGGCTGGTATGATAATATCGAAGAGGCAAGAGCGGCTATGGATAAAGATGTTGCTATTGTAGAGGAAATCAACTGCTATCAGGATGAGGGGTATGGCGGAGAGGATGACACTCAGACATCCGAGAGGCTCAGCGAGACTCATCATTACTATGACATTGCCGATAGCTGCGGCAGCTTCGTGGAGTGGGAGATTAGAAAGAGGTAATTTGGGCAGGAATCCTTGGCGGGGTTCCTGCTTTCTACGTTAACCAATTAAAATTACACTATTATGAAGATTTACATTGTTTTTGAGGACTGGGCTCATGAGGGCTCAGGAGAAGATTCCAAGCCGTTGAAAGCATTTAAGACACAGCGAAAGGCAATCGCTTTCATGCACAAGAAGTGGGAACAGCTTATGGACGAAGACTACTTCAGCGAGTTTGATGAGGAAGAAGAAAGTAAGACTCACATCGAAGCTTGGAAGGATGGCGACTATCTGATGTACCACGAGAAGCTCGAAGTTGTAGAATGTGAAATGGAGGACTAAGCATGAAGATAATAGCAAAGATCGAGCAGTATTGCCGAGAAAACATCGAGGATTACGAGCTTCGGGTTCAGGTCGCGCTGGGTTATATGGATAGGTTGCGGGTGCCGCTTATGGTCGCAGATCCAACACTATGCTGCGACATTGAGGACTGCATCACAGAATATTGCGTGGAGTATGGCATCAGTGCCGGAGACATCGAAGCGGAAGACATTATCTTCTGCTGCTAACGGCTGAGGGAGCCTGGCGGTTCCCTTGGTTGCAAACCAACCAATTAAAATCAAGTATTATGGTAGTAAGATTTACATTTAGAGCAGAAGTGTATGTAAAGGCAGACACTTTTGAGGAAGCTGAGAGCTATTTTAAAGGACTCCCTTTGTTGACCGTAGAGGCCATTGATCAGTGTGGCGAAATCGTGGAAACGTATGAACCTGAAATTGTGGAGTCATGACAAAGGAACAAATGAGAACCGAGTTCTTCAGAGTGAAGAATCAGCTCAGTGATGCGCTTTTGTGTCGCGGATTCGGTCACACGAATGACGAGGAATTCTATAAAGCCATCCAGAGGATCTGGAGCAAGATGAATGAGATAGCCCCAAAATTCAAGTAACTATGGCAAAGTTCAAAGTAGAGTTCAAGGAGGCTTATATGCCTCACGCAGTAGAAAGAATCTGCGATGTGCCCAATGAGGCGGAGGTTATCCGGATTTATGGTCTGGAGGAGCCGGACATAGAGTGGTATAAGATAAGTGTAGTCGATTGAGTTCGGCTCCACTTGCTATTATTAACCAATAAAAAAAGTTATGGGAAAAAGAAAAGCAATCAAGTATCGCATTGACGGTGAGAATGAATCATTCGAGACCCTTAAGGATGCCAAATATCATATTTGGTTTGCCTACACTAACAATGAACGCATCCGCTACTTCGGCAAAGAGCCCTCATATATTGTCGGCATAGACCGAAAGGATGAGATAGTTAGTATCACCGAAATAAAGGTAGACGACAACGGTAATGAATCTTTTGGTAAAACTATGAGATATGTTTAAGATCTGGGACAACAAGTTCAAGTATTACTGCCTGACCTTGTATACGCGGGAGCAGGCGGAGACTATGGTCCGTCATTTCGAGAAGATGGACCGGTATCACAAGGAAGCGATTGACAGCCGCTACCGGATTGACGAGGTGAGGGATTGACGTCCCTTCTTCGTCCCAAGTTTAACCAATTAAATTTAAGACATTATGAAGTATTTTACAAGCATGGAAGACGTGCAGGCTTTTGCACAGAGTGTTAAGTTCAACAACCCTAATAGCATCCGTATGCCATGGATGCCGAAGTCAGACTTCGCGGGCCTTGAGGTTGAGGGTTTTTCTCGTATCGTGCCTTGTTTCGTGGTGCGTCAGACCTATGATCATTTTCAGAAGGTGTATCTGGACGAGTATTACTATGATGCGTCGTACTGGCTCCTTGAGATTATCCCTACCGGAGAGCTATTCACATTCCACGAAAGAGTAAGAAGATCCAAGAGATTCGCGCTCCAGATGCACGACAGGCTTTATTCTGACCGATGCAGGTACTTTACGTTCAGCAAGGAAGCTCCAAATGCGATAGGAAAGGCAACGGAGAAGAAGTTGCAGGAGTGGATAGACTATCTTCACGAGTATAGGGCAGCTCAGGAGCTGTATCTATCCAGTGCCATGGAAAAGAACCGCAAGACTGCGGATGCTTTCAGGGAGAAGTATCCGGAAGGTGTATTCAGAACAGATGCTGATGGCTGGACTTCCGAGTTTACGATTCGCTTTGAAAGGCTCAGGATTAAGTTTACTGCACACGAGAATGGTGATTTCTCAAGGAGCATTGATGTACCTTACGAATGCTACCCAACGACAGAAGAGCTGCTGTCGTAACTATGACTGCGGATGCCGGAGGGTGTCCGCAGTTGCCAAGTTTAACCATTTAAAATTAATATTATGAAACCAGAATCAATGAAGCATCTTCAGAAGATGCATTCAATGTGCAGCGAAGACATGGGTTATTTCAGGGAACTGATCGAAGCGATCATCCGTATCGAATCGGAGCCTAAGACCAAGAGTAAGTTCAAGATCTGGGACTACGTGAGCGATGACGACCTTCGCCCGGCAATGTGCCACGTCTATCACGATAAAGGATTCAAGGTAGCAAGTGACGGCCACATTCTTATCGCAATCAAGGAAGATTATGAGCCTTCGCTTGAGGGCCGCCTTATGCTTAAGAATGGAGTATTGGCTCCAGAGGATGCGTATTGTTATCCTAAGTGGCGTAATGTGATCCCAAATACCGAACCAATGGAAATGGTGCCTGTGAAGCTCGACTTTGAGAAGATCAAGGGCTTTGAAGCGGACTTCAAGGCGAAGATGAAGGCTGCCGACAGGAAGTACGCGACGACTGTGGTACGAGTTACGGAGAACTGCTGGTTCAATCTGGAGTATCTCGTGAAGATAGCAAGAGCCATGCAGCATATCGGGACTGATACACTTATGGTCCCTGCTGACGGCAGGAGGGCAGCCCTCGCCAGCACCGACCAGGGCAAGGCCATCTTGATGCCTATCATCGTACATGAGAATGCAGAGTTCAGGTATGAGCTGTAACGGGGTAGGGCGAGTGACATCGCCCTGTCTTGCAAATAAAATTTTGTAATTTCCAAATTATTATTAACTTTGTAGAAAAATAGGAGGTAAACTATGTTATCAATCATTCTTTATTTGTTGTGTACCATTGCGTTTCTGCCAGAGGCTTTTAAGCAGGATAAATAGGAGGTATTATGGCAACACAGCAGGTCTATTTCAGGTGCTCAACGCAGAGGCAAGAGTACCTTCAGCAGCAGGAGTGCGTCTTCGGCTATCTCAGGAGGATGGGAATAGAACCATCTGATCTCCCTATAACCGAAGAACATATTTCCGGCACAGTAAAGCACACCGAGAGGAAGCTCTATGGGCTTCTCATGCGTTGTGGTCAGGGTGACACCATCTATGTGTCGGAACTGTCGCGTCTGGGACGTAACATGAGCGACCTTTTCCAGATCGTGACGACTGCTTCGGACCGAGGCATAAAGCTGGTTCAGTGCAAGGATGGCTCGGTCATTGAGAATGAGTCTATCGGGGGAAAGGCTCTTCTTTTCGCTTTGTCGTTGGCTGCCGAGATCGAGGTGGCAAACATCCGTCAGAGGACTAACATGGGTTTGCAGGCTCGAAAGGAGATGCTTGAAAAGGACGGCTTCTTTGTAAGCAAGTCCGGCAAGGTATGTACTAAGCTAGGCAGGGAGAAGGGTTGCGACCTTTCTGCCGCGAATGCAGCTTCCGCAGAGTCTAAAAAAGCTGCGGCAAGAGAGTGGAAAGAGAAGTCGGCCGGCTATCAGTGGGTCAAGAGACAGCTCCAGAAGGGAGTGCCAAGGAAGCAGATCATCGAAGAGTTCAACGAGAACAGGGCTTCCGGAATGGAAGGGTTCTGTACAAGCAACGGCGGGGCTTTGAGCGCTGCAATCTTGAGTAAGTGGGCAAGCGAAATTTTATCAAATTCATGATATGATAGTAATGATTATCTTGATACTGCTCGCAGGTTTATTCGCGGGCAGTATCGAATCAAATTTAAGGGAAGCATTCAGTAATCCGGATTGGCTTACCTTCGAGGAGGAATCTATCTGTGATTACAGGCAACGCCTTGAAATGGATAACACTGAGTTTAATTATGGTCACAATGTAAATCATAAGGAGAAAAATAATGAATAGAATTGAAGAAACTATCTGCGGACTGATAATGGATAGGTTTCAGATCAATATAGACGACCTGTTTAACGATCCGCTTTCTTTTCATCTTGACTCTTTGGATAGAGTTGAGTTGTGTATGGACATAGAGAATTGTTACGGCATAGAGATCATGGCTGCCGAAATGGAGGGTTGGGAGACCTTCTATGATGTCGTGAAGAGTGTTGAATCAAAATTAGGAAAGGCATGAACCTGACACCTCACACAATCGAAAAGGACATGGACCAGCTCCGGACTGAGCAGGTTCAGAAGAAGAAAAACGAGTTCCACCTTATCGGTCAGGAAAGGAGGATCAAGGGTCATACCTTGTTTTGCTTCAACGAAGTGACCAAGAAGATCAAGGTCGCCCCGATGAATCAGGATATTATGTTGGGATTGGATGGCTCGGTTATTTACAAGAACAAAGTGACCGTTGAGAAAGACTGTGTGTATGTGCAGGCCCTCAACGAGAAGAACGCAAGGAAGAAACTGATTAAAATGGGATATAGGCTATGAAAAAAGACCCACTAAAGCTGCTGAAAGAAGCCCACGACTTAAAGTCAAGAGCAAGCGGACGATTGGATGACGCGCTACATGCGTGGTTAGAGCCTTATAACTTTCCTGCCGAGATAGAGCAAGGTTTTGCTATTGATTTTTTGTCTGGAGGAGAAAATATCGTCACATATAACGGAAGAGGCGAATTTGACGAATACAACCAATTAGAGAATCTTATAGGACTTTCCTATGATCAAGTTATAGAACTATTTAATTGTTAGATATGAAAGTAGAAGAATTAAGTTTTTCCTCGGTAATGTATAGAGTTAGCCTTGATAGCATATACAAGGTACCCGTTACAAGCATCAAAAGGACTGGGGATAGAAAGGAATATATAATAAACGAAACTCATTATGAGCTTTATCGTTGTAAGGAGGGTGAGACCGCAGCCAAAAGTGGTAGCCAAATGCTGTATTTTGACCTTGAAGAAGCAAGGTTGGCTCAGGCCATAATGCGTGAGCAGGAAATACAAGACCTCCACGATAGGGCAGAGGAGGCATTGAATAAGTATAATAAGACGGTGCTCAAATATCTGCATGCGCCAATAAGTGAACCGGAGTAATATGAAAGCATCCGAATATAAATGCTGCGTCTGCGGAAATCAGGCAGTGGCCTTTTGGCCGGTGATTGATCCGGACATTCCAGCGGATCCTTACTGCCGTAAGTGTCTTGATAAGGAGAAGCATAAGGTGATGATGAAACTTTTAGCAATGAACAAGAAATGAGAACAATAGAAAATTTCCGATTCAACGATGTAGTTCTTTATGCAAAAGGTTGGTATGAACATACTGACAACTTTATGAAAGACCTTGAGAAATATATTAGGATGAATAATGACTATTGGTATCCATCAGAAATGTCCGATATTGATATTATGGACTATATGCTTAAAGCTCTTGATATAGTATATGCACACTGTGATGCAGAAGAGTTAAAAAGTCATTTTCTATATCATAGTCATGGTGCTTTTCTTGAAAGAGTCAGATACAAACAAAACTTTTTCAACATTAGTTTTGAACATGCTGCTTGTATGATTGTATATGGTATTCTTCAAGGCTTAGATAGGTCGCAAATTGAACTCAATGCTCCTCGTTATGATAAAAAACATCGTTATGGTGGAGGATTCTTTAGTAAGAAATCAACACACGGCATGACATACAAGGAAATGTATAAAAGATGGAACGACTTAAAAAAGTAAAGATATGAAAAGAAAAGCAACTACACAGAAGCAAGCGATGATAGAAGCGTTGAAGCCCCGTTACTATGTGTTGGAATGGGACGGCGGCTACAACCTCTATGATACGACAAAGCCAGCAAGACAGACTAATTGCGGTGATTTCGTGGCTCAGATTTACCTGAATAATGACTACAGCAAGTATGTCTATAATAAGAAGCGATATGACTCCGTAGAAGATCTTTCTAAGGCCATTGACGACTATATCGTTACTTTGCCGTTCTACTGGGGTAATTATGACCCAAGTTACAGAGAATGCCACTTCATGGAAAGATGTATCCGAGAGTATATGGAAAGGCTTGGATATGAGCTGATTTTGTGGGATTACAAGTCGCCATATAAGAATGGACATTATGTCATAAAGGGCGTGTGGGGAGAGGTCGTTTCCGACTGGGCTATAGAAGTAGACTTTGACAAGACAACGGGTAGTATCTACAAGTATCTCGGAGATTTTCAATGGGTGGAGAATAAGTTTGACGGACTTGACAATGCAATAGGGGCAATCAATTCCATGCTTATTCCGGAGTGCCTGAGAATGGGTGGAGCCATGACGTCCGTCCTGCAAAAGATGACCACTGACAGAGCCGGGTCTATTTCTCTTAGAAGCGTCCAAGGATTCAATGTCCATATAGAAGACCAGAAGCAGAAGCTGATCGAGAAATTGGAGGAGGAACTTAAAAGACTGAAAGGAGAGTAAGGTATGAGACAATATGATGATGATTCCATTTCACATTGCTCGCTTGAGGAATACAAGGCTTGGACAAGTTTGCCTTTCTATGAAGATTTGTTTCATCAGATGATGTGTGATGTCCACAATGTGGCCTTAGAACTTAAAGATGAGAAGCAGAAAAACACATTGATGGCAGTAGCCAACAAACTTGCAATCCTTTGTGATAGGTGTAACAAAAACTTTAGAATGAAAATAGAATTTTAATACTATGACAAAGAAAGAACTGCTTGGGGCTATTAAGTTGTGGGTAAAAAGACTGTTTTGCAAGTGCAACAAAATGCAATTTATCGGTTACGAGAAGGATGAAAACGGTAAAATAACACTATCAAAGTGGGAGTGCGTTAAATGTAAAAAGGTTTATTATCAATGGGAGGTGTAAATATGCTAACAGAAAAAGACAACTGCGACTATGGCACAACTGTCGTACTTGAAGAATTGGGATTTCCTCTGGAAGAAGACTACGGAGGGGTTTATATCAAATCTTGTGGATATAAGAGACCATCTCTCTACGAAGCTCAGAAGTTTCTGAGGGAAGAGAAGAAACTACACATAACAATCTACTCTCAATCACAAGAGTCTTGGCAATATCGAATAACCAAGCCACATCAAAAACTTGAGGATGGTTTACATGGAGAAGATTTTTCTTCTTACGAAGAAGCCCTTTTGGAAGGAATCAAGGAAGCTATTAAAATTTTGAAGGAGAAGTAAAATGACACACAAAGAGAAGCAGATACACAACGCAGTTCACGCAGAACTGAGAGAGTTTGAGGAGTTCAAGGAACTCGTCAAGAGGATGAGAGATGCTCAGAAGGATGTGATTTATAAGTCTATATTTTCTGCATTGGATTCTGCACATCCTACAGCTTATGAGGTTGCAAAAACGAAACAAATAATTCTTGAACAAGAGGTTGACGAATACTTAAAGAAGATGGATGATCTAATATGAAACACTTTGAATTTAAGGGTTCCCTCGGAGAGTTCCTCGACAAGATCGACGAATACTTCGGCTTGAAAGATCTTTCGGCAGAGGTTAGAGCTGTCATTGATATAAAAGATAAGAAAGATGAGGACATTTAGGAGTAGTTTGATCAAGGCTCTCATTATCGTTTTTTCTGTATTGGCCGGTAGAGCTGAAAATTGGATCCATATTGCTATAGCATTTGTTGTGATATATGGCCTGTTTGATTTATATGATTTTGTTAAGAAAAAGGAGGATAACCAATGAAAAGAAATTATGAAGTCCGGTGGTATGAATATAATCTCACCGAAGAAAAAAGACGTAAATTCTTTACGCACTGGGGAGCAATGATCTTCATGGCGTACCTTGAAGCCTACGAGAATGCAGAACCTGTAATATATAAGATATGACACCGATTCTGATGGAAGAAGGCTACTGGATGAATAGCCAGCTTTCCGTGGCAAGGTTCTATGGAGGCATCAAGTTCAATGGAGAGGTATATGTTATTGTTCCTCCGAAGAATGATCTGCTTCTTAAAGATTGGGTGCCGGTCTACAAGAAGTTAGGCCGTGAGCGGACCATCGGACTGATAGAGAACGGCACTTCGCTTGATGTTGCAAAGCAAATGCTCAAGATGAGAGATAATGTTGAACAGTTAAAGTTGGATTTATGAAAAAGGTATTTAAAGAGTTATTTAAAGATTGGAAAACCTATGTAATGATCATAAGTACGGTTATGATGGTTTTCGTAGATTGTCATGACTGCGATTACCTTTCTGCGGTATGGGTTATATTGACTTTTGCGCTTTGGTGCATCAACTACATACTTCAGATTGGTCTTACCGAATATCGCAGGATTTGCAACGAATATGAAGAGCGGCAATCAGAAGCTCAAATTATAATGACTATTCAGTCAGAAATAATCAAAGGATTAAACGACAAATTAGATGAACAGACCAAAAGTAACGAGAATGGAGTGCGTGACACCGAACTGGATCAGAGTGGTGAACGCAGCAAGAAGAACATGGGGTAAGAAGCCCATAGAACACGAACCGAGTGATAAGTTCAAGAAGAAGATTCTGCTGGCCGAGCACAGCCCTATCAGACTTCTTGAATATGACTTCACGATTGAGAATCTTCGTCAGTGGGTCACGGTACACCTTGTCCGTCACCACGAAGGATGTGAGAAATTCGTCCATACTCAGCGACAGGACATCAACTCCGAGGTAGAGGTCATCACGAAAAGGCTGATAGAGGTTCTACAGCAAGAAGGTCTGCTCCGTGAGGGCTGGAAAGAAAGGGACTATATGTTCCAAGGAGAGGGCAATGATATGGATATGACCTGCAATGCTCAGGCATTCATCAATATCTCTCGCAAGAGACTTTGTATGGGATGCACTTCTCCGGAAACAAGACTTGCATGGAAACTTGTGATTGATGCCTTGAGAGAGGTTGATCCTATCCTTGCAGAGAAATGTGCTCCGGAATGCATATACCGTGGATTCTGCCCGGAGACTGACAGATGTTGCGGATATGTAAACACACCGGCTTATGAGGAACGACTTAAAGAATACAGATCAATAGAATGAAACTCTTTTTCTACGACTTAGAGACTACGGGTCTCGATTGTAAAATACATGGAATCCATCAGATTTCCGGAGCGATAGTGATTGACGGCGAGACCAAGGAGGAGTTCAACTTCAAAGTTCAGCCGAATCCCTATGCCGTTATAGACGAGGAGGCTCTGAAGATTGCCGGTGTGACCAAGGAACAGGTCATGGCTTATGAGCCGATGCAGGATGTGTACAAGAAGATTGTGGCGATGCTCGGCAAGTATGTCAGCAAGTTCGATAAGAAGGACAAGTTCTTCCTCGTCGGCTACAACAACGCTTCCTTTGACAACCAGTTCTTCCGTGAGTTCTTCGCTCAGAACAGAGACATGTATTTCGGATCATGGTTCTGGTCAAACAGCTTCGATGTCATGGTTCTCGCTACGCCTTACCTCGCATCCCGCAGAGCTGACATGGCGAACTTCAAGCTGAGCACAGTTGCGGCTACCTTGGGCATTGAGGTTAAGGACGAGTCGCTACATGACGCGATGTATGATATTGAACTAACACACAAAATTTTTGATATAGTATGCAAGGTATAAATTTAGCGAAAATGCTTGCCGACGAGTTTGCTCTCGGCTGCGATGTTTTCAGTGTTTCTGACATCTGGGAATATCTTGAGGGTTATTCAGATGAGGACCTAAGCAAACTGGAAGCGGAAGTCCGAAAGGAATCTGAGCCATATTTGAAATGTGGAGGTCAGTCAGAGGAGTTCCTTCAGTCACAAATTGATTTATGGATTTACAAGAAAAGATAGTAGTATGCAGGTTTTCGTAGTAGGTAGCCCGTTGGAGACTGCAATGGCTCTTGACAAGGCCAGATTGAGGAAGCAGATCATAGAGTGCCACCAGATCCTTGCTGCTATCCATGGCGAGGGCAAGGGGTGGACTCATCATCCCGCTGTTTTGATGTATAGCGAGCCAAATTCGGTGCGATGGCTGTCAATGTATGCCGATATACTCGAAGGGTATTTGGCGGGCCATACGGGGCTGCCAGAGGCCGATAACGAGGCAAAGCTGATTACTCCGGCATTCCACACGCCGGAGTTCATCAAACAGATGAAGAGAAGGCTCTACACAAAGGCTCCGCAACACTATGAACAGTGGGCGGAACTTGGCACGAGCGAGGACAACTATTATTGGAGTCCGGCAAGACGAGCGTGGCTGATGTATAGGAATGGTAAGCTATCAGAAATCTGGGCAGGGAAACATGCGCAAAACTTATAAAAAGGAGGAATAGTTATGCCACTAAAAGGAAAGTATGGAACTTATAAAAAGCATTGTTCGTCGTGCGTCTATGTATGTGGCGGACGATATAAAGAGAAGATAACATGCTGTAAGCACTGCCGGCAGTTCTTTAGTTCCCATTGTTGCGATGACCATCTTGATGTTCGCAGTAACAAAGGAAAGGAAGTAATGAAACAATTATGGCTACGCAATAAAGCAAAGGAGGAACAGTTATGATATTTGTCAAATTAAGGTTTACAATTCTTAGACTATTGGAAAGGATTGTACAAAAATATAGAGAAGCCCAAGGGGAGGCAAAAGTCCTTCGTCACATGGCCAAGAGCGCAGAGCGAAAGAACGAAATGAGTTTTGTGTTCTACGACGGTTCGGGAGTAGAAACATGTGAAAAGCTACTAAAGCAGATGGGGCACACACCAAGAAGGAGCTTTGATGGAGCATTTTATACTGTGACCATTGAAAATCATAAGGAGGGATAGTATGAGAAAGAAAGAAGCATGGATGAAGAGAGGTGCCATTGTAAGGGCACTTGGAAAGTTGGCTACAATAGTCAAAATGGAAGAAAATGAGATTAACGGTGTTGATTATGTGTACTACATCACCATCCGTTTTTCTGGGGAAAAGAAAACAGTGAGGGTTCATCCTGATGATATAGAAATAGCCGAATAGTTATGACACTCCAAGAAGCAAGAGCTTACATGATTAGTAATCCGGGAGTCAAGTTCACTTGCCAAGTGTTCCATGACGAATGGATTATGTTTAACGGCACCAATTTCGTGTTTGAAGACGGCTATAAGCCGGACCTCTATTGGTGGAAAACTGCAATGTCTTGGGATTATGATTGGTGGATAATATAAAAGCAAGTCCCCGCCGGAACCGCTAAAAACCGACGGGGACTTTTTAGTGTGAACAACTTGCCGATCTACACTCTTCGCATAGGAGATGTCCTATCTTGGGATACATCTCTCTTGATATTTCTCCAGACAAATAAGCGATGTCTTCTCCGGTAGGATCAAGGTCAAAAACCTTGCCAATATGTGCCGTCAAATGGCACAATTCATGATGGAGGCTATTCAGAAATTCTGCCGCAGAAGTCGTGAGGGCGACGACCATGACTGATTTTCTCTGACGATAGTTGCTGTAACAGAGACCTGTGTTCAATTCGGAACTCGCAAGGTTTCTATATGCTTGCAGAGCCGTATCTCCGTCACATCCAATTTCCCATAGCTTTTCCATTATCTCGTCGGTCATATATTTGGAGACCGCGAAGTATGCATAGATTTCCCAATCTTCGTAATGTGGGAGGATAATTCTCTGCCTGATCATGGTGTCCGTTAGATGAAATCGTCCCAATCAATAGGTTTTCCTTCAAGATACATGTCGGCCACCCATCGGTTGAACACGAACCCATCCGGCTTGTCGACATCATCCACATAATCCTTGACATACTGAGCCACCTCTTTTTCTGTAGGAAGAGAGGATTCAAAGAAGTCGCTCATGGCCATAGACCAGACGAAAACACCGTCATACAGCTCGTCAAATTCGAGAGTAATGTTGTATTTCTTCATTATGTCATCGAACTTGCTCTTCTCTACCGGCTTCATTTTTTCAGTACGGTCGCTACCCTTCACCTTGCGTTCCATAGTAGAGACCGCGAACTCATAGAGCTTGTGATTGAAATGAAGTCCGAAGTGCCTGATATATCTTTTCATATCAGAAGGCAGGTCCATAAAGTAGTGCAATCCACCAATCTTCTTTTTGTTTGCCATATCTCGCTTATTTGTTAAAAGGGGCAGTTTCCTGCCCCTAAATTATTAGATGTATCTGCCTGTGCGACGAGACCTACGTCTGCGCTCGTGCATATCGTCCTCGTCCCACATTTCGCGTTCGTCGTCCTCGCGGTTTCCGTAACCGCCACGGCCTCCGCGCATTCCGTAGTCTCCACGGCTGCCGTAAGAGCCGCCGCCCTGACCACCGCGCTCGCCATAGCGTGAGCCGTAGCCGCCTTCCTCTTCCCACTCGGTAAGGCACTGCATTACCTTACCCATGTACTTGAGGGCTTTTTCAGCATACTCGGAAGCCTTTTCCATTTCCTTGGTTTCGATTTCGATCATATACATAATTATTCCTCCTTAGACTTTTTAGAAGGTTTACTGTTTTCGGACGCAGACAGCATTCCTACAATCTGGTTGAGGGCATTTTCGATACCTCCCATCTTGGCTTCAAGCTCTCCGATCTTCCTCTCCTGCTCTCTTTCCTTAGCTATCTGAGGGTTTAAGAGGGTCATCATGCCGTCGCAAGCTGCTACCACTCCCTGATGATATGGGATACTTTCGAGAATCTGCTTGCTCGATGCCAGCATTGCCTCAACCTCAGCTGTCATAGCTTCTCTGCTGTCGCTTACCACGACTGTTCCGGAATTGGCTATGGAGAGGTTAGAAGGGAGTTGCTTGAACTCCATTGTCTGTTCTCCCACCTTGACGGTGATGTCTACAACGGTCTCGGTCTGTCCGAAAGGCTGTGTAGAGGGGAACTGATTGAACTTAGGCTGTGGATTGCTTACCGCAGTCACGTTGCCGATCTTCAGATTGGGGTTCTGACCCTTTTCAAGAATGTAGAATAAACTCTGCTGTCTTAGTCCTGAAAACATAGTAAACCTTTTTTAGTTAATTATTTAATGAATTAGACAATTCCAGTGAGAAGCTGGAGAGTGTTGGTCTGAGCTTCATACCAACAGATGTAAACACCTGTTCCGGGAATATCTGCCGCTGTAACCGGGTCTCCGTTGAAGGTGGTCAAAGCCTGAGCGTTTCCGCCTCCTGAAGTGAACACCACGGGGAGAGTGCCTGTTGTTCCATCCGGAATAGCCTGAGCCAGACGGATGATGAGCAGACCTCTGAACGGACGGCCCACATTCGGATGGTTGTTGAAGTCGAATGCCACCTGAGTGGCTGTGACTGCAACACCGAGGCTCGAAAGCGTAGGTATTCCGGTCTGGTTTACATTGATGTAAGCTGGTAAAATCATAATTACCTCCTTTTTAGAAAGTTAGTAATTACTGATTAACCCCAAAGGCTTCCACCGTTCCAACCGTTAGGGAAACCGTATCCTGCACCGAATGCTCCGAAACCGCAGTGCGTAGGAATCAGTCCATAAGTTGCGTTGATGGAGTTGTTCACCGGTACATAAGTCTCCGGACAAGCGATCTTCTTGACAGGAACCTGATTACACTTGAGCTCTGCAAGGTCTGCCTGAATAGGGGCGAGCATTGCTGCAAACTGAGCGGTCTGCTGTGCGTTGTTGAGGATGACAGCCTGCTGAGAGTTCTTCTCGCGGAGCATGTCGATCTTGTCCTGCATCTCCCTCATCTCTGCGGCACGCTGACCAGCCATGATCTCTGCTGTTGATGCAGCGATAGCCTTCTCTAAGCTGCAAGTCTGCTGCTGAGTGGCATATCCGATGTCTGAGAAGCCACGAGAAAGGATCTGGTTGGTGTTGCAGAATCCACGCTCAGTGAGGTAGTTAGACTCTGCGATTGCCTGCTTGATGTCGCAGCAGCAGCTGCAAAGCTGGCTTGCGAGTGAAGCGTTGCCTGCCTGAATTGAGTTGATGATCTGCTGACCTGACATTCCCACCTGACCGGTAAGGTTGCAGATCTGAGTAGCTACCGCGCTGATAGCGTCATCAATGCGTCCGGTTGAGCAGTTGAGTGCGGAAGCAAGCTGAGAGATGTCTACGCCGTTGCGCTGGATGGCTGACATGAGGAGTTCTCTCTCGGTCTGACCTGCGTTGTTGCCGTTGCCCCAGCCACCGAAACCGAAGTTTCCGTTACCGAAGATAGCCGCAACGATAATGAGGGCGATGATGTCCTCAAAGCCACGACCTCCGAAGAGTCCGCCGTTGTTGCCGTTGTTCAGCATGCCCATGAGGTAAGCCGGATCAACACCCTTCTGAGAAAGGAGCGGCAGCACAGATGAAAGCAAGCTGTTGCCTTCTGTGCCGAACTGATAAACTTTTGTGTCTGACATTTTGTTGAAAGATTAAGATTGCGGTCAATATTAACCGTACTGCAAAATTGGCAAAGAGAATGCCAAAGTAGAATTTTACAACAAAATAATTAGAAGATGCTGATAGACAAGGAGTTATGTGTGAATAGGATTTACTCTGCAAAAAGATTGCAAAATAATTTGCAGATTACAAAATTGTATGTAACTTTGCAAGCACAAAGGAGGGATGGCTGAGAGGTCTAAGGCAGCGGGTCAAACTGCGATTTCAGGGGTTCGAATCCCTTTCCCTCCTCAAAAGGAAACGGCTGTTAAGATAGCTGTACCGGGACAGGCGACAGGTGGGCAACTATGGGTAGTAAGAACCATGGATAACTTACTATCCGGTTCGCCCAAAGAAGATAGGGCCGTTTCCTTTACCAAATGGCGGGAGTAGAGTAATTGCGTAACTCGTTGAGAAGCAGCTATAGATGCTCTCAAAGGTTGATGGTTCGAGTCCATCCCCCGCTTCCAAGTCACCCGAGAGGGCCGCAGTCGTGAATAGTTCATAAAATGAATTGGTTAAGAATCAGGGCAGATGTTTCTGCCCAAATGGGAGGATAGCATAATGGTAATGCGGCTGAAGGCGCCTTTATCAGCAGATGGGGTTCGAGTCCCTTACTCTCACAAAGCCGCAAAGATGCGCCATAGTATAACATTTTTCATACGTGTATTTTTTATAAAAGGGTTAAAGCTTGTCTGCTGAGAGGCACACTATGACTTTTACTTTGCAAGAAAAAGCCACTCCTTTCGGGGTGGCTTCATTGTTGAGTAAGATAAGAGGTATAAAAGTTAAGATTTGCGCCAAGACTTTGGTATAAGAGTCCGGAAGAATGCAAAGTTATAGTAGACTTTTCTTTTCGGTTTCTCTTTTGCCGGTATCGGCCTTCTTGACAGCACATTGCTGACATTGTTCTTGGACTGGCCGTAGAACTCGGCAAGATCATCTATGGTTGCTGATACCTTCAAGGATTCTGAGGCCATATCGTAGATCGACCTCAGTTCCTCTGCGGTACATTTATCATTAACAACCTGATATCGCAGGTAGTCCAGTATTTCAAGAATTACTTTCTTCATTGCTTGGTTTTATGAATACGAAATAGGCATTAACCAATGAGGCAAGGCATACGGTGCCAATCATTGTCACATTGATGTACGCCGCTGCATCCGTAAGATTCATTATAAGGTCATCAAACAGACCAGGGACTAGACCTATCAAAGGCAATAGGCACTCCAGTCTATGCCAGATACACATCTTCGTGGCCCTTGACAACAAAAGCAAGATTACGATCGTGGTAGGAGAGATATAGAACAGATAGTCAAGCACAACAGACACCTCGTCCGAAAACAGCATGTATCCGATCATTGAAAACATATACAACGCGGCCAGGGCGAAAGGCGCAACCTTCACGGTAGTCGTGACCCTTCTTAATATCTGGATGGCTCCAAGTATCTTATTTTCGTTTCTTTCCATTTACCGTTATGTGTGCGGTTATTTTAGCCTTGGGCTTATATATCGGCTTTCCCGTCGGTTTGCCCGAAGCCTGAGTCACGACAACCGTAGGTCTGGACTCTGAGATCTTCGGCCCTTGGCTTCCGGATTTGACCTCAACCTTTATCTTGGCCTTTCCCATCTGCGTGCAAAGTTATTAATTATTTTGTAAACTACCAACTATTTATCCTAAATTTAGCTCCTGCCATGATATAAGGCTGCTTCAGATAGAAGTCGTATCCCGTATTTCCTGAGATTGACAGCCACTTGAATATGTTGTATTGATATTCCACGCCAAGCGAAGCCCGGAAACCTCCGTAATAGCCTGCATTTGCTCCGAAATAGAGATTGTGCTTCTTCCAGACTTCGGTAGGCACGAACCTGGTCTCCATGAAGGTTACGAGAGAATCTATTCGCGACTCAACCCCGGAATGCCAAATCTTCACGCCTTCTGCCTCGGAATAGTAATACTGCCTTGGCAAAGCGAGATACACCGTATCTCTAATACGGACGGTATCCGGCTTGACATAAACATATTCCGTATCCGGTTTCTCAGGAGGAAGGTGGACGGTCTCTACCAGCTTCTGGATCATCGTGTCTACCCTGACAGTCACCTTGTCTTCTCCTTGATTCGGATCAATCCGGGGACTATGCGGCATGAGTGTTCCCAAGAGGAAACACCCAACCGCAATGACCGCTATTATTATCTGCTGTTTCATTACTTGAGCTTCTTGCCCTTGTAAGAAGAGTTGTAGAGCAACTGCATTCTCTGAGGCCCGTTCTTTCTGTAACTCAGATGCAGAAAGCCCGGATACAGAATCATCTGGTCAAATTCAAGTCCAAGCTCAAGGACCTTGCTCGCCAGATCATAAGGCGTCATGGTTGCGCACCAGATATCTGAGGCTTCTCCCTTGACGTGCTGGGATGTGGGCGAACCCTTGATCTTGTAATGAGAATTCAGCTGAGGACAGCGATATCCGGAGGAAATCTTCAGAGCAACGCCAATCGCATTCCTGAGAGGCTGAAGGAGATTGTCCACCAAGCATTTGATCGAATCCCTTACCTCTATGGATGTTATGGTATTCGTGATACGGAACTCCTTCGCGATATCCGAATGTTCAAACTCGTGATATGAAAAGTTTTTGCTTATTGTTCCCATATCCTTTGATTTTAAAACAGTTCTTCAAAGAAAACGATGTCTCTCATCGTGATTTCGATTCCGGATTCCACGCAGGCATCAATGAAGCCGGCCTTGTCAAACTTGACGATATTGATATCGATGTCCTCGTCAGCCTTCTGCGCAAAGATATCGTTGAATTCCTTTTCAAGCTCAAAGATGTGAGCATAGTTTTCGCTCAGGTCCTTGACAATCTTCGCCTGGGTCTCCGGATCGGATGTCAGTCGGTACTCCTGTCTCAGATCTGAGACATGCTTCATGTCGGCTTCCTTGCCTTCAAAAAGCAATGCGTAGACACTCTTGACTTCCTCGTCATGCATCTGCGCAACCTTATACATGGACAGATGGTTACTGATGATCGCACTTCTGGTCTCCTTGTCCTTTACTGTGTTCATCTTGATACTGTTGACAAGCTTGAACGCCTCGATAATTTTACCTCTTTTCATATATTAAATCATAAATTAATGTTTCACAAAGATATGTAAATTTTCAAGAAATGCCCGTTATTGCGCGGGCACTTCTTCCCAATCTTCAACGCTCGGATTCCAACCGATCGGAACCCTCGCGGTATCCTGCCGCTCCGTCGTGTCTCTTGGAGGAAGCGGCTTATGCAATTTGCTGAGCATAGCTGTATCAGACCTAACCTCCGGAGGAGGCTCCGGAGCTACCGTGCGTATGCAGCTAAGACACGATAGTCCGAGAAACAGGAAAGTCAATGATATTGCTTTCTTCATTGCCAAACATTGTGTTGTCATAGCCATCTACGCCTTTGTATTCCTCTGGGCAGTCGGCCTCCTCATAGTTTTCGATGCTGTCGGCTGAGCCGAGGCCTAAGCCCCAGCCCATCACCAGTCCGTCAGCCTTGCGGACGAAGACCTTGCCTTTGTCCGCTTCGTAGTTGATGTAATCCGTTGTTTTCATATATTTTTAGGCTTCCTCTGTTTTGACTGACCAACCTTGTGGAATAGCCGATGCTCCGAAGGTGTTAGCCCATGTTGCTGCGGCGTTCTTCACAAAAGTGCCGCTTGCGCTCACCTTAGATACCCATCCATTTAAATAAGTGGAAGAAAAGCCGGTTAAAAACATGGCTTTTATGTATTTAAGATTAGTACAGTTAGCGAACATATAGCTGTAACAGTACGAACTCGTTAGTTCCAACGCTGGGAGCGCAGGAGCTTGCACCAAGTTCGAGCAGTATGCAAACATATAATAGCAGCTGTAGGATGCTGGCGTCATTGCTTTTAAGTCTGGGACATCGACCAAATTAGTACAGCTATAGAACATGTAATTATAGCAATAAGTTGACAGCGTGACCGCAGGAAGCTCTGGAGCTTTGACCAAGCTGGTGCAACCGTAAAATAGTCTGCTGTAGCAACTATCAACTAATGCGGTCGCAGGGAGTGCAGGGGCGTTGACCAAACTAGTACATCCTTCAAACATGCCTCTCAAAGATCTCGTTATGTTGCTGTTTGATAACGAGGTATTATAATAATAACCTCCGTAACAACCGACAGCCAGCGTGGTGGCAGGGAGTGCGGGGGCGTTGACCAAGTTCGAGCAGGATGAAAACATTGCCGAATAACAATACTGTGCCATCGTCTTCGCAGGAAGCTTAGGAGCATTTATTAGATTGACGCAACCCTTAAACATGGCCGCATAGCATCCTGTTACTAAGGTGGTTGCAGGGAGTGCAGGGGCGTTGACCAAACTAGTACATCCTTCAAACATGCCGTCGTAGACGTCCGATTTTCCGTGTTGGCTCCAAACATAACCATAACAATAACTGCCCAGCGTGGTAGCAGGCAATTCAGGAGCATTCACTAAACTAGTGCAGCCTTTAAAAGCGGCTCTGAAAGAATAAGCAGAGACTTTTTGCCTAGGCATTCCTAGTCGACTTGCATCTTTAATTGTTGTTGCATTTAAAAAAAGGTTCATGAATTGATAGCTGGCTGTAAGTTCTGTCTCGTTTGCATAGTTTTCTTTTAGCAAAGACATTATGTTACCTCCAACATTACAAGCGCCACTAATAGTAAAAGTTCCTATACCAGACGTGGATGAAGCGGTTAAGCCTGATGCTTTGAAAAATATTTTTTCGCCCGATGCAACGACAGGCGTTTCGGTTCCAGCTGATAGAGAAATCCAAGTAGCATTATCCATACTATAATATATAGTGTTTACTGAGAATGATACTGTTAATTCCTCTAGCGCCTCAACATATAATGGCAGGTCGTAGTCTGGCGATGGAAAATACTTTATATGCTTCCCTCCGCGTATATAGCTGACATTTGGATGAGCCAAATCGCCTGAGTATAGAGCGACGTTATAGTCCTCTAGGGAGTCGAATATTCTCAAGTGTTTCATAACTGAGTGTTTTCTAATGATTTTATTTTGGCCTCAATATCTTTTATGCTCCGATGTAAATCCATTAAAGATGCGGCTGTGACTTCTTCATTATATAGTGCCTCTTGCTGAAGCTCTTTATTTATTGTCTCTAACTCTGTCTTTGTCGCAAGTTTTCTTAATTCTTGACGCGCAGCGTAGATAATATCAATAAGAATTCTTGCAATGGTTTCTTCGTCTTCGATGAGACCTATTTCTAGTTCTTCGCCCTTCTTCTTAGCGGAGTCTATTTCTTCTCTATGCTTATTTATCTCTCCTTCATGAGTGTATAGCCTAGATGTGGCATCTATCATTAAGGCCAATACAACCTCTTCATCATCGATGACTTCTTCCTTGGTGGCAAATACCGAGGTATCTACCTCTGAGCCGCCTCCAGGCTCGACCAAGCCGTCAACATATTCCTTGCTGACGGCATCCTGAGCCTGTTCTATTTTACCTAAGAGCTTCATACCTAACCGATAACTACAACTCTATAATTAGCGGCAGGAGCACTACCAAATGCGATCTTCACGGCTGTGGTAGTTGTCATAATGACGTCGACCATCACCTGCTCATAAGTATCGGGGTCGTAAACCATCACAACCACGTCTCTTGTTCCGAGAGAATGAGTGATAGTGTACTCCGTCGCTGTCCCCTTGGTAATTGCTGTCGCGTATTTCTTTGTCGCGCCAACGTCTGCCGCGGTAAGACCGAGAGCGGTCTTAAGGGTCGCCGCGGAGAGGCTACCTCCGAGAGCTACATCATTTCCGGCGATTGTAACCTTGCTGTTGGCGAGGTAAGCGTTAGCGATCTTTGTTCCGTTCCAAGTTCCGGAGGTGATTGTGCCGAGCGTAGTAATGCTTGTGCTTCCGGCCCATGTCGAAAGCTTTGTGTTCTCCACATTGCTTAGCCCTACCATTGCCTTGGTAAGGGTGAGCGCCACGGCCTCGCTACCATCGTAAGTGGCCTGAGCTGCTCCAGAACTGTTATTAATCGTGAGCGCAAAAGGAGAAGCCAAAGATGTAGGAAGATCCGCCTGAGTCACAGTAATGGCATGACCGTTAACGGTTACTCCGCTAACATACTTACCGGTCGCAGCCGCAGTACCTCCCGAAAGAGTCGGAGCATAAATGACGTGAGGAGTATTGTCAATGGTAAGAGTTGCGATCTTCGTACCTGCTGTAAGGAGATCAGATACGCTTACTGCTGTAGCTTTGTTGGTCACCTCCTCAATGAGATCGTTAACCTCTGCCCTTGTGTAGGAGTCTGTAATGCCGAATCCAGCAAGGGTTGTCGGATTGCTTCCACTTGTCACTCGGCCATAGGCGTCTACCGTTGTCTTGAAGTATGTACCTGCGGTGCCAACAGTCGCAAGAGAAATAGTTCTGTCAGCGGAAAGGTCTCCGCCTCCGGTAAGTCCTGTGCCGGCAGAAATCTTTCTTGTCTTTACAGCATATCCAGAAAGAATACTCTCAAGCGTATCGCCCTCAGTCGCATCAAGAAATGCTACGATTTCGTTCCACTTGTTGATTGCGTTATCCGCGTCTTCAGTGTTTGAAAAATAAGCTTCAATGGCCTTTAAACGCGTGTCAACATCATTCGCAATGGTGTTGATGCTCTCGATGTCGGACATATAGGCGGTGAGAAGCCATTTGCTGCCGTCATAGACCGCCTCGCGCTTTTCCGCAGAGTTGAAGTATTTCCTACCCACCTTAAGTAAGGACGTAGGGGCCGTAGCTAACGGCTGGATAACGAAGTTCTGAACCTCGTTACCCGTTAAATTGATGTTGTTTAGAAACTGTGCCATATGAAATATGTTTTAGTTCAGGAACGCCTTGCCAGAAAAAGGCGCCGAAAAGGTTACTGTTACCTGGTTCTCATTATCGTAGTGAACATCACCATAGACTTCAGTCCCAGCTGAATCGACGACCGTCACAGACGGGTGGCGTCCTAACTCGTGATTTATCACCCATTGGTTGCTGGCTGACGGCTGAGAGTGCGTGTATGTCGCCACACCGGAAGACAAGGCGAACTGACGCAGCTTTGCAAAGTTGTTGTTCAAGCTTTCTACTGCGTCATTCCACGTTGTTTGTAATTTAATGCTATCGAGCTCCATATCGCAAATATAGTATATTAATAGCAAAGTTTTAACTTATCTTATTTCTCCAAATATCTGTAAGTTTCCCACCACTGGCCTCCAGCGAAGAAGATAACAATATGTCTTCGTTTATCTGATGTATAGCTTTCCGTATCGTTTGCACCAAACGTATGAGCATCTATGAAATTATACATTCCGTGTTGACCATTCATATATATCTTTAAATCCATTGGTGCATGACATGTATATATTTCATATCTCTGTCCCTCTTGTGGATTTTGAGGAAGTGTCAATTGGCCGGTTCCGCTTTCTATGTTCATAACGACAGTATGATCATACTTGTTCAGTGTCACGTTTGACGTCGATTTGATCACTCTTGACTGAGGCCTAAGGCCCGAAACCATTCCATCCTCTATTTGCAAAGCAAAATTTCCGCCATATCCTTCTCTATTGATATTATTTGCACCCTTCGCTCCTATTATCAATGCCACGCATGGGGCTTCCTCAAACCAAAATGGAGACTCGGCTTCAGCATGAGGTACCGCGTAATTCCTTATGATGGCAGAATAGTTCGCCGACATAGCACCAGCTGCCGGATATAATGTACATTGAGAAAATCCTACTCTTTGTCCGCTATTATCTGTTATTTCTGTTTTTACACCAAGGAATGATGAAGCGAGCTCAATGGTATCCGTTCTTTTATACGAAACATTGTCAACAAGCTCTGAACCACCGGATGTAGATGTAAGTTTCCAGTAATTTATACTAAACGGACCAACCACTCCTTCTTCGGCAGTTATTTTCCCGCTAAATGTTCCGTTAGTGGCATTTACAGTTCCGTTGAATATACCATCATTAGCATAAATTGTTCCTCTAACAATGGCATCGTTCATGATCACCTTTCCACCATGGGTAACAACAAAAGGAGCCTCTCCTTCCGGAGTCTGTGATTCGGTCTCGTATTTCTGTGCAGTAAGCCTTGCAAGATCAAAATTGGCACCAGCCCAAAAAGCAGGAGAGTTGTCGTCAGCATACAGACCGTTTACACCTCCATGCTCTACAAATTTTTTATTGTTAGACTGATCTCCCACCTTTATATGGTTTGTGAGCACTAAGCCTCCAAGCACGTCAGTATAGCCGTTAAGCGCGTTTTCTATCGCTTTTATTGATTCGTAATAGGCCCTATCGCTTGAATTATCCAAGATTGACATTGACCATGCCGTAGCTACCGTTCCCTTCTCCAGCTTCAGATCGCACAGTACCGCAGCGTTATTCACCATGACACGAAAATCTGTAGAACTTTCACTTACTGAGAAGGTGATTGAATACATCTTCCAATCAGATGTTATTTCGGCAGATCCGCTGCTGCCTCCAAAGGACGCGATAACGGCTGTCACCTCATTTGTATTTGCCCTTGCTTTAAATGAGAACGTATAACTCTCTCCTTTCAGAACCGGGAAATAAAGTTCCTGGTATAGGATGCCATTCTTAGCCATAGCGACACCATATCCACTGGTGGACACTCCCGGTATTGTAGCGATCTTTTCCTGCATTCCGTGCCCCCAATGAATGAACTGATCATTGTACATCTGCTTGGATGCCTCAAGCACGGCCTCATCCGCAAGCGGTTCGGAAAGATAATCTCCGGTAAAGCCAGAATTTCGGAGCATGTTCTGACCTCCGATATTGATATCTCCATAAAGATTCTGCAAACCATCGGAACCTAGCTCCATGTGAACCTTACCGGTAAACACATTATTCCCGGACTGAATTCTCGTCTCTGGCTCTGGAAGCTCAAACGAATCCACACCGCGATAAAGGCTGATACTTGGATTACCAGTGGCATCTATGATTATTATCGCCTGCCTGTTTATATCCGATGTGTTTCCGGCCTGAATAATCACGTCTCCGGAAGAAGGGATGCCTTCTCCATCATACTGTGCTTTTGATAGCTCAATATAATTATCTCCGATTCCTACGACAACACTCTTGTAATACTTCAATACGACGTTATCGGCATCAAAATTCTGAGACCAGACAATATCGCCTTCCGTAAAAAGATTGACTTTTGTTCCTTGCTTCTGATCAAAATAGCAGAGATATGACTCAGGCGTATCCTCGACTGAAATACATTCCATCTCAGCCTGCGACACCACTCTTGTGCCGCCCATATGTGTGACGTGATTTATTTCCAACTCCGCCACACTCAGCATCTCTCTGATTATGATCTTATCAAATTCAGCGATGCTCTTGCCGCTTTCGTCACGATAGATACCCCAATCCCTTCCTCCTATCTGTCCTTCACGGAACTTTTCTCCTGTGACTCTTCCGAGGAACTTCGTAGGAGACTTGGATATGTCGCTTACGCCATCCTTTCTCAGATAGAGAGTGTCGCATACCTGACGGATGATCTGCTGTATATTGGAAAGGCTGCCTACCTGTCTTTGGATAGTCTCTATGCTGCTCTGAATCTGAGCAACCGGATTCTTGACGGTGTAGACCTTATCGGACACGACGATTTCCACGTCCGGGTGCAAGATGGTGTCCGCACCCCAAGTATAAGTCATCGACTGCACATACAGCGTCTCGTAAGCTCCGGATATGAACTGCTTGCTCGCCAGCCTTATCTGTGCTCCGGCGTTCAAGGAGTCAACCAATACGGCACCTTCCCTATCCTGATTAAGCCTTACCTTGTCGGTCTTAATCACCCATGTAGGGTTGATGTCCGACGTCTTCAGGAGAGAGTCCTGCTTGAAGTTGTCAAGCCTTTCCTCTGCCCACAGCACATACTGATGCGGCATATCTATGCCGATGAAGAAGAACCTGTCTCCGGAGGAAGCGTTGTAGCCTTCGTATGGAATGTACTTGCCGGATGCCTCCAGCTCAGCCTCACTCTTGGCGAGTGTCAGTCTCCAATGACTTCCCTCCTTGGAATCATCATACGCATAGCCGACGATAGGGAACTCCCAATCGGAACTGAATGACAACCATCCGGAGGCAAAAACCACCCTTGCTTCTTCTCCGGTACGATCTCCAAGAATAGGTGTCCAAACCCGGCTGGCATACTGCTCATCGGTCTCGCCGGCATTGCGTGTGCTACCCCAGATGTTGCGTACCCAAATGTCAAAGGTGCTCTTCCAACCAGATGGCTTTTCCGGATCAGATGTGTATAGGTAGACGGATTCGATATTCAGAGTAATCATGGTAGTCTTATCATAATTGCTCTCGACATCCGCAGATACGACATAAGAATATTCACCGGAAGGAATATTTATGACAGGGAGAGAAGATGTCATGACCTCCGCTCCGGTTGTCCTATCCAGTACAGTCACCTTGACTGTTTCCGGCTTCAATATCGGGTATGTTTTCTCAAATTTGCCCCAATCGGAATATTTGCCGGTCGCGGTCACAGACATGTCAAGGGTACCGATTTTTCCCTCAGGAACAGTGAAGTCTCGTTTTGTCAGAGTCTTTATAGTTACCGTAGAGTTCGCTGATACGCTTCGGTCGGTCTGATGCCAAGAATCAAGATTGACAACTACGGAATCGTTCTCTACTGATACGTCCACGTCGTCATCAACCACCTGCTCCGCATCTACGATTTTGTCTACATCACCCGGAGCACCCTGAATGGAAGGATATATTTCCGAATTGTTTTCCAATGCTCCGATAAGAACTCCATACTTGGCAATAGACTCCTTGTCCTCGACGTACTCCGTTGGGTCAAATTTCTCTGCGTTATAACCGGCAAGATAAGCCTCGGTAGGCTCATCCATTGCGGCTCCGTCATAATGCTTGGCCTTCCATCCCTTGACATAATCACGGAAGGTCTTTCCACGAAGTTCGGTAAACGCAATGTTGGCCAACTCCGGAATCCAGTCCGGGTCAGCCTCAAACAAAGGATTCTTGGGATCCTTGTCCTTGAAGTATCTGTAAGGAAGATTCTTCTCTCCACCACGACCGAGCAAACGGTTGCGGATGTCGGTACTCTGCACCTGACGCTGAACGCTGAGAAGACCGCCCTCAAATCCATATTCAAAGATATGGGAAACCTCCTCAGCCGGATAGCCCATAAGGATTTCGCAGACACCCTCAACATTGGTCTTGAGCGTCCACCTTACTCCGTATATGTCATGCATCTGCTGAAGCACATCCCAAATATAAGAATACGAGATGCTCATGAATTGAGCCTCGGCATCATACTGCCATTCCGGATTGAGCTTGACTACGATACGCTCGCCAAAATAATGCTTGAGTACGAGGTTGAACGCAGTCACGAAGTTGCCAAGGTTCAGCCCCAAGGATGCGATATACTTGTCGGCTATAGAGGTGCCGGCTGTAGTTGAAGCCATCTCCACAAAGTAGTGGCGTTTCATTTCGTAGATGGCCCAATGGTAAAACACCATGTCTATCTTGGCAGACATGGATGCATTATCTTTCGTGCCCTGAGGCTTTCTTACGGGATGAATGTATCTTTCGCCCTTGAACTCGACCTCCCAATCATACGAAAAATCCGGAACGACGGAACCATCTATCTTCACCTGAGTGGAGATCGAGCGGTCTCCCATATCGTTTATCGTTATGGTAGCCTGCTCAAGAGTCGCGTATTCCGGAAAGTTTATTTCTCTGATGTCCTTAATCATATGTTAAAGTCACATAAAGTGGGGTCGTTTACCTTGATAGTCCATTCCACGCAGACAACATCTGCCGCATTGCCATTGCTGTCTCGCCAGAAGTCCGTTGCCTCAGCTATCGGAGTCGGATAACCGACTATCTTTACCTTCTTGTAATCGTTGTAGAATGTGACATTCTTGAATGTCTTGATCTTGTCTGCATCCTGCGTATAAAGCAGTGCATTAAAATTGGCTATCACAGCGTTGGCATTTCCAATATCCCCGTCCGCCTTAACAAAGAACTCTACCTTGTAGTCGAACTCATCGTCAACAGTCTTGGGATTGATATTGGAACCCGGCTGTTCTGCATATTTGGAAGTCTCGAAACCTTTGGTAGGGGCTGCAAACCTACTGTCTGCCTTGATGTAGACGAGGCCATACTTGTCCGCCGTGTCTTCTATTGATCCGTCAGCTATTTGCAATCTTACCTTAATCATGTTGATCTGTATCGTGTGAATGATGTTCGCAAAGACGGCAGCCTTCATCATAAACCTTTTCGTTGACTTCCTCCTGAATCAGGACCGGACAACCATCACCTTCATTGGTGTGAGGGCAGTTATTGGCCTTGCGTATTGATTTGTTTTTTCTGTCAAGTTTGGCTTCAAGCCTCTTTCTGAGGTTTTTTGATTCTACCAGTTCGTTCTTTAGGTCCGTCATGAACTCCTTGTCAGCATCACGCATCAGCTGAAAGTTAGTAATGGTCTCATTCTCTTTCTTCTGCTTGTTTCTATAGGAACTTGTAAGCCATCCAAGAACAAGTGTAACGATGGGAAGCACGAACTGTATCCACATATTCTCCGTCATCGTGCACCTCCTTTTCTTGCAAATGTGATGTCATCATTGTCCTCCGCCTTGATGCGGTTCTCGCCATAGATGTAGAGCGGAACCCTTATCGGCAGAGTGTGTGGCGCATCAGCTCGTGTAATAGAAATGTTACATCCGTTTGCGAAGTAAAGCATCGGAATGATTGCCTTGGAGACATTCAGATCGACCTTGATGTCGCCCCTGCAATTATGGAAAACATAACACTGATGCTCGTCGAGAAGCTCTCCGTGAAATTCCCTATCGACAAAGACACCCAAGTCCTCGCAGTCTCCGAACTCGTTGCGGATAAAATTAACCGGAGGATAGTTCTCCTCCAATGCCCAATCTATTGTCTTTTTGTAGAGAGCGACCGCATCCGCCTTGGTCTCACAGGCTCTGAGACCTTCGAGATTCTCCGTACACATGGAGTGCAGACGCGCTTGTCGTAACAGGTATTCTTTCCAAGGTGATTGCATGATGATGGCGGTTTTCATTCGTTTGCAAATATATGAAAATCAATTAGGATATGCAAGAAAAGGGGCGCGTCTTTCAACGCACCCCAATAACAACTATACTAACCGTTTTGCAAAGATAGCAAATTTATGACAGCGTTGTATGCACCTGATGGGTGGATGGTGTTCCTACCGGCGCAATGACCCTGCCCAAATTCGTTGCAATGGCCGTAACCTGTACCAGTATCGCCTGACATTCCGCGAGAGTGCTCGCAGTGTTGGCCGCGATGTTAGGCAGATGCGCCAGATGCTGGTTCTGTATGGTGACGAGATCCTGAATGTTCACTCCGGAGCCTCCGTTCTGTATAAGCATCTCCATCCTAAGGACGGCGGCATGTATCTGGCTTATGTAGAAGTTCTGAGTGTTGATTCCGGCGGCAAGTCCGAGGATTGATTCCTCCGACGCCGTTGCAATATCCTTGGAAATACCGGTAAGGTCGGCTCCCATTTCACGGATGTTGATGCCCATTGCCTCCAGCATCCTCATGGCATTGGTCGCTCCGACATCTGCATCCTCGGTTGCAGTTTCTACAGCGGTGCCAAGATTCTGCCAGAACTTAGGGTCATACAGATCGTCAGCGGTCATGCCATCTATGAGGTCAAAGACCGGCTTCAAGGCAGCCTTCATCACTCCGGCGATAACCGACTCCGCTACCATGTTGTCAATCATCTCGCGGAACTTCTCGCCGATTGCATCAGCTGTATTGCCGAATGTCTTGTAAGCCTCAAGCCAAGCATCTGCGAAATTACGGGCAGCAGAGCCGAGATCCGTGCCGGTAAACCTTTCGGAAATCTCTCTATACATTTCAGCAATTTGGTCTGCAACCTCCTGTGCCTGCTTTTCGTAATCTTTGGTGGCTTCTACATCTTCCTTTTTCCCTTTGTCTCTTTCGGCATCAGCCTGAGCCTGATACGCCGCCTGCATAGCATATAGTTGCGCAAGGCGGTTCGAGTAGTTATCAAGGTATTCTGTACCAAACGCATCTTCCGCGGTTCTTTTCAATGTCTCATAAGACTTGGTAAGGTCTTCAAGAATATCACTCTGCCTTGCTATTTCAGCATTCGCTTTGGCAACTCTCTCCACATATGAAGCATCAAAAATACCAAGAGCAACATCCGAAAGACCCTTCACGACATTCGCAAGACCCTGCGCCCACTGTCCCGAAAGGATCTGACCAATACCGGTTGCTGTGGTGCCTGCACCACCGACAATCCCGCTGAGGGCATCCATCCATCCGCTAAACTCTTCTCCGGCACCCATGCCTTCGCCGAGGTTCTTGATGGAATCCAGCATCGACTGAGCCGAGTTCAGCCAATCAACGATGCCATCCTCGCCTTCAATGGCTTCCTTTACCGCCTTCTTGATATTACGCCAAGCTCGCGCCTGATCGTTCAAGTTATCGAGGGTTTTCTCTTTCTGCCTCAGGTTGCCCTTCGCTATAGCGAGTTCCGCTTTTGCGTCCTCAAGTAAGATTCTCTGCATAGCGGCAGCCTCGGAATCTACACCATATTCCTCCTCAGCAAGTCTAACCATTTCCTCCTGAGCAAGAACAGCGTCGGCCTTTGCATCTGCATCAGCTTTGGCTGTGTCTCTTTCCTCATTGGCGGTCAACAGGTCTTTTTCAAGGCTTTTCTTGCTTATCTTACCATACTCATCCTTGTATTCCTGTATGGACCTCGACAATGTTTTGAAAGGATTTTTCCTCGACAATTCAGCATCAATGTCCTCCATCTTGGTCACTATCTCCTTGAGCTGAGTAGGGTCGAGACTTTCTCCCATGGTGGTCTTGAGCTCAAGCAGTCTCTCCCTCATTCTTCTCAGAGTGTCCGAAGAAACATAGTCAAGATTTTCAAACATGGTTATATACATGTCACTGCTCTTGAAGTCCTCATATTCCAGCTTCGCCAGAGCCTTGCTTTCTGCTGTCTGGCTTGCGGCTTTCAAGCGGTCCTTTTCCGATTGAGAAATGTCTGCCTGTTCGATTCTTCTTCGCTCCTCAATACCGTTTCTGAGGATGTTTACCCTCTTGCTTTCGTAGTCTTCAAATTTGATAAGAGTCTTGTAGAGATCCTGTATGATTTGCGCATTGGACTTGATTCCCTCCTCGACAATCTTTCGGGCGTTAGCCTGCATGTCTTCCGGAAGAGTCCCGATCAGCTTTTCAAGGGATTTGTAGTCGATGTTTTTGCCGTTGATGTATTTGGTAATATCGACACCCTTGAACGCCTGCACAAGCTGGTTTTTGATATTCTCCTTCAGATCATCTCCTACTCCGCCATAGACACTCATAGTAAGGTCTGCCGAAAGCTGTCTATCTCCGGTCATGCCGAGTATCTTGTCGTAGAAATCCTTTGCCTCCTTGGATCTTGCGACGGCCTTAGAGAGGCGGTCGATTTCCTTCTTCAGATTCTCCTCAAGCTGTTTGGTCTCGAAGTCGGTCTTCTGATTGAACAGCCACTGCAAGAGATCCTGATATTGCTTAATCATCTGATTCTTGGTATCCTTCTTCAGTATGGCACTGATGGAGAGTTCCGCAAAACCCTCGTTGGCTCCCATGCTCTTAATCTTCTTGGTCACTTCGTTAATAGCATCCTCATACCACTTAGACAACTCATCCGCAGTACCCTTCAATGAATTAACATCATAGCCCAAAGAAATTCCACGGTTGGCCATGATTCCCTGCTCTTTGAAAAGGGCATCCTGCTCCTTCATCTTCTTTGAAAGATCCTCAACTCCTTGCTGAAAGTCCTTCATAAAGGATGCACGGTTCTTCATAAGGACAATCCAAGGATCCTCGCCTTTTCCTTCGCCCTTTTCGGCAATAAGATCCAGAGCGTTGTAATATTCCAATATTTCATACGCCTGGCGTTTAAGCTCTGCCGACTGATCCTTCTTGTTCTGTATATATTTCTTTTCTTCCGGATTCAGCTTGCCCTCCAGAGTAGATGTATATCTTGTCACTTCTGCATCATAATCCTTCCACTTTTTGACAACATCCTCCAGGACGTCTTTAAGGTTTCCGAAATTACCTATTTCCTCTTCTGTATAAAGAGACATTTTTCGCATAACGCCTCCGATGTTTACATCGCGCGAGAAATCCTGTACTGTCTTCTTCCAACCCTCTAATCCCTGAAGTTCCTCCTGAACCTTACGTACTCCATTTCTGGCCTGAACCGATAGTCCTTCAAGGTTAAATAATGCCTCAAAATCAATTATTCCGTCCTCGACGTACTGGTTTATATCAAAGTATGCTATTTCCGAACCTATAGTATCTCTGAAGAAGGCAATGTAGGCCTTAATTCTTGCCTCCTCAACCTTTTCGTCATACAACTTAGTATTTTTTGATACTGTGATGTTTCCAATAGCAGTTTTTAAGTTTGCCGAAGCCTTATTCCACGCATCGGTATATTTGCCGAGAGTACCAGTAGAGGCTTCCATTTCATCGGTTACACCCTGTATAGCGTCCTCCATTCCGATGTTGAGAAGTACGAACTTCTTATAGCTTTCGTCAAGATCCTCGACAATCTTACCATAATAGCTGTCCCACTTGTAACCAGTAAGAGGGTCAAAGTCTTTTTCTCCCATAACCTCCTCCGCAAAAGCCTTTTTCAAAGCTTCTGCCCCCTTGTATATGGTTCCGGCCTCAACTCCTGCTGTCACAGCCCCTTCAGCAATCTGCTTCTGAATGTTCTTTATGACCCTGATCGCCTCATCGCTTGATAAACCCGCCGATTCCTCAAGGTATTCCTTGAACTTTTTTTGCTGTTTACTTATCTTGCTTCCATAATCCTCCTGAATAGTGCTTATCTTTTGCTCCAAGGTCTGCATCGCAATCTTCTCACGGATAGCCTGAGTAACAGAATCGTAGCTGCCCTTCATTTCTCGCAGTTTTTCTATAGACAGATCCTGAGCCGGAATAATATCTCCGTAGGTGCGCTGAAGTTCCTTGAGGGCGTCTGTCTGATCCTTGGTGCCATCTACGGATTCCACAGCAATCTTAGCAAGCCTTTCAAAATTACGGACAGACTGCTCCATCTTAATAGATCCTTCTGAACCTATCTTAGCAAGTTCCTCATTAAGCCTATTAGCTTCCTTTCTTGCAGTTATAAACCAAGATACCAAAACCGTCACCGCAGTTATAGCCAAGGTCAGCCAGCCACCGCCAGCAAAGAAAGCCGCAATCTGCTTCATACCTCTTCCGAATAAAGTGGTAGCATTCGCCGCCTTAATCATCCACTTCGCATGATTCATCGCCCACTTTGCAGACTGTCCGGCCATACCTCTTCCAGATACCGCATTATATCTTGCAGTGGCTGCTGTTAGCTCATCAGTCGCCTGTCGAAGCATCTTTGTATTTGTTGTCTGAATAGGCAAGAATAACGACACTCCCTTTGCAATCAACATGGCTTTTGCAAAACGCAATACTGTTCCGGCAATAAGCCCCCAATTTTCAGCCAAAGATTTTACTAATCCGATCACACCCTCTATTGCACCACGAAGAACTTCGGTATTACCCATTTCATCGTATGCGATAGCAATAGAGTCTTTCATGTTATTCCACTGTCCCTTCAGGGTTTCAGCCTGCTTCTTCTGCATATCATAGAATCGTCCGCCGGCACTTGTCAGATCATCGAAAATTTCTTCCACCATCCTGAATGAAATGGCTTTATCCGAAATCATACTGAAGACCTCTCCGGTAGAAACGAATTCACCCCTCAATTCCGTCAGCTTCTTCGACAGCAAATCCACCATAGGGATTCCCAATTCAGTCAGCTGTCTCAATTCCGTTCCCTTTAGCACGGAAGCCGCTTTAATCTGGCCCATAGCAAGAATCACTCGATTCATATCCGCACCAAGTCCGGCGGCTACATCTGCATATTGCATTACATTGCCAAACAACTTGTCTTGTTCGACACCGTATGCCGCCAACTGTTTGGTATATGTCACCAGCTCCTTAATCTGATAAGGAGACTCAATGGCCGCCTTCTTGATCTGTCCGAAGATCACATTTGCCTGGTGCGAATCCTGGATCAATGCTCCAAGAGCGACCCTCTGCATCTCAAATTCAGCCGTAATGTCCTTTATGCTCCGCAGCATTCCTGTTACTTGGCGCAATCCCAGATACAATCCCATCCTTTGTACAAGTCGCTGAAGATAAGTGGACTGTCTTGAATACGCAGAACCCAGCTGATTCGCGGTGCGTACTCCGTTCTGCTGAGCATCGTTCAGCCTTAACTGCGCCATCTCTGCCTGGGCTTTAGTTTTGGCTATACGCGCTTCCTCTGTATTTTCCGCAACCCTTGCATCCGCCTCTCTCTTTCTTGCCAGTGCCTCTTTAGACCTAATGTCAGCCGCTCTTTTTGCAGCAAGCGCAGCTTCTTTGGCAAGCTTGTTGTAATCTCGCAAAGACTTTAGATCAAGTCCCTTAGAGTCAATGTCAAGCTTGACTTTCAAGGGCGTCTTGTTTATCATCTTCTGGAGTCTCTTGTGATAGCGAGGCCAGTCTTTCTCAATTTCCTTGACTCCGCCTTCCACATCAAACCCCAATGGAAAAATCAATCTCTCTTCTACCATAATTTCTAATCTCTAATATCATTCATTGCATACTCTTGCAGTTCTTCCATATCCATATCTTTCGGATCCTTCTCCTTTGCTACTCCGATACCGATTCCGAACCTTGCAAGCATACTGCGAGTTTCTTCCTCGCTCTTGACCGTATCTTCGTAAAGCAACTGCTTCTGCTTTGGTGCCACTGCCTTGAAATCATAATCATAATACCCTTTGTCGATCAGCATCAATGTAACCTGATTTGCAGTGTCCAGGTACCAATATCTAAGCCAGGACCAAAAGCCGAAATTGCCGTAGATATGCTTTATCTTGTCGTTGTCGGAACTACATTCAAAGAAAGAGCCTACTTGCTGTCCGGACTCTCGTTCAAAGCGTCCGCTGCGCTCTCCATTCGCTCCTGATACTGCTTGATTCCTTCGCCAACCAGCCTCATAGAGAGCGCGAGTTGAGCCTTTGTAATTTGCCAGTTGGCTAAGAAAAAATCCACGCCTTTGTTGTTTGCGCCCATCGCATTGATGGTGAAGGTCACTTCGCTGTCCTTCAGGTCAAGCAGTCTCCACATTGTCGCCCAGAGGAAAGGCACAAATAAAGCCCAGTTGCCGAGAAGGTAGTAAGCCGCGGTCTTGCTGTGCAGCGTCCTGATCTTCTTGTCAATCTGCTTGGCTCTTTTAAGCGTTATTTCCGACTTGGATTCCTTCTCAAGCACAAGGACTTCCTTTTCCAAGTCGCTTATTTTTCTCCTTACGGTGTTGCTTATCTGCTTGACCTTATATGACCGGCCCTGCACCGCAACAGTACAAGGCGCACCCCTCTGGACCTGATACTCCCCGGCAAGCATTTCTTCCAATGTATTGTTTTCCATATACGAAAATTTAAAAGGGCAAGCAGGCTCGAATGCCCACCTGCCCTTGGATTAGACTTTGTGCGGGATTATGCCGCCTTATTCACCTTTGCCTCGATCAGCATACCGGTCTTGAGACCAGTTGTATTGAGGTACTCTGCAATACAGTTGCAGTGGATTCTCCACAGACCGTCTGCATAAGCGAGACTTCCTGTCACCTTGGTCTTGGGATAAAGCCAAGTTTTGTTCATTCCATCGTTGACGATTGCCATAGGGACAGTAGTCACTGGGATGTCAACTCCGAAACCAGTCACTACCATTCCGGCCTCATCCCAAGGGGTGTTGTCTGTGGTAAGTGTTGAAACGTCCACATTCATGCCCTTGAGGAACTTCTTAATCATTGTAGCAGATGTTGAAGCGAGGTCAAAAGACCATGCCAGAGTACCTGCCGCAACTTTCGCTGTAACGATGTTACCCTGCTCATCCTTGATCTCAGTAGTCTCAGGGTCTTCTCCCTCCCAAGATGTAGAGTCCTGAACGATCTGTCCAAGACTTACTGGGTCCTTGAGGGTTGCAAGATTGGCAGACTCATACTCTGAGTCGGTAAGCGCACCAAAGATGAAAAGGTCGCCCTGTCCGGAAAAAAGTCCGGTCACGTTTTCAATTTTACCTACTGTTGTAGCCATAAGAAAAATATTAGATTATGAAAAGTTAAACTGTATGCCATTCGATATTCAGAATCGTTGTCGAATATCCTGTCGTCACATTCACCGTTGTGGGAGTTATGATATTGTTGGGGTTAATCTCAAAGAAGTAATTTTCCGATGTAGATGGCGAAACCTTTTCCTCAATAAGTTTCAAAAGAGCATCCACTCTATACTGAAATACTGAGCTGTCGTCATAAGTCTTCACATAGACTGCAAGAACAAGACTGCCCCTAAGCAAGCCCATCGGTTTTGTAACGGAGCGTATAGACCCATTCAACAGAATCTCAACAAACTCCGAATCCAGCCCGTCATTCGGCCTTTCGCCTTGAGCATAGACCTTTACATTAGCGAACTCCGTCTCTGATTTTTGCAAAATAATATTGCCATCAAGAAGATTCTTGAGTGCAAGGTCGGGGCGTATTTCAGACGGTCTCATAATATATATTTCGGTTTAAGCTGCATGAAACCTAAAGTGATTTCGTTTATGAACTTATCGGAAATTTCTCCAAAATAATTTCCCTTAACCTTCCCTCGTAGGTTCTCTACAAGATCCGGATAATTAAGGAAATAAGCATAAGGTACTGCCGAGAACAGAACAATCCATATTCCGGTACTAAAATCCGATGATGCATCAGCAAGGGCCTGTTTAAGATAATCAGAGCCATCAATCCCATATTCGTTTCTATAATGGAATCCGGACTTTTGGAGTCTTGTGGCGCTCTTGGTCGGAACATAAGCGGATAACACGCCGTCCACATAAACACCAACCCCCGTAGCATCTCTAAGGTTGCCTGAGTATTCGGGGATCTCGGCTTGACCGTCAATATACGATACGATATTTCGTGCCACGCCTTTAAGCATTGCGACAAGCTCGCGCTTCTTCACGCCACCTAAATACATCAAGGATCTCTTCTTGATGACTTCAAGGTTATGAGGCATCCATTTCTGGTACCCTATGCGTGTCGGATGCTTTGCCATTACTCGTCAGTAGCCTGTTTCAGTTCAATTCTTGTGACATCAAGATGTCTCATAGCTCTGAGTCTCACGTCCCTAACAACGCGCACGAGAGACTTTATGGTTCTTCCGGTTTCGGTAGTAACCGATACGGAATCATTTATCTCCACTATGACATCATTGCTGGGAAGATACATAGTAGGATTACGGGTTATTATTCCGAATGAAACCTGACCTCCTTCCTGATAGTTGCACGGCCCTTCATAGACCGTTACTTTCAGATCGTTGCCAAATCCATCCCTTTTGCCTGTCTTCCTACTTATGGTGCAAGTGTCTCTAAACTCAATGAACTGCATCTTAATTCCTTAAATGAGTCATATCATACATTCCTCCGGTATCGTGTGATTCCTCTGTGTCAAATCCGTGCTTTTGTCTCAGATTGTCCGCAAGAGCCTGAAACCTCTCGCGGTCTGCCATAGTTATGGTATAGCCACCCTTTGACACCTTCACGTCTCCGACCTGCTCGGAATAGCCTCCGCCGGCGAACACTCCCAAAACGGAGTAATAGACAGTAGAGGCCGCATAGTCGAGCCTTTTGCGAAACTCACTATTAGCAAGTTCCACTATGTCATCAAGGCTCAACGGATCAAGCTCCACTTCAAGCGGACTCATTGCCGACCTCTCAAGAACGGTGTCGGGCAGATCAAGCCCGAACACCAATGAAGAAAGATAATCCCCTACTGTCATATTCTTCCGCATTTAATTACTCACTTGTCGGTGTTGTTCCCTGCACGATGAAGTAATGGAGCTTCTTCGGAGCATTAGGCACGGCGAGAGCAGTAAGCTCCGACACCCAAGTCTGAGTACGAGTCTCACGGTTGTAGCGATACTCGATGATACCGCGACCGCCAAAGATTCCGGCTACGATAGCCTGTCCGTCTGGACGGAGAGGAACCACGTTGAAGATTGAACCGATGATGCCGGCAGGTCTGATAAGGATAGTACCCTCCTCGAACACATCGAGCTTCTTCTGCTCGAACTTCTTTGTAGCGTTGTTGAGCTTGTCAACTCCTACGATAGTGTCGTTTACGATAAGCTGGTCAGCACCGATTGCTCTCTTGATGTAGTCGGTCATGTAACCGTCCTGATTGCTATAGTAAGCATCAGTACCTACCTTGAGGGCGTTCTTATCGTTATTAGGAGAAACCATGAGCTCTGGACGGAGAGAGTAACCGAGCTTTGTGAGAACAGCCGGGTGCTCTGCGAGGATGAAGAGGGTCTTGCCGTTGATCTCCACAGCGACATTCTGATAGCCTCTGTATCTATCCTGCTTGATTGCACGGATCTTCTTCTTGAGGATCATGATAGGGTCCACCTCTGTTACATAAGTAACATTGCCCTCTGCATCAACAGTGTACCAAGGCTGCTCTACAATGTTCTCCTCAGGAACATTAGCAGAGAACTCTGCACCGATGATACCACCCTTGTTGTTATCCTCTGTGAGAAGGAGCTTACGGGCAGATTTCATCTGACCAACCTGATAAGTGATTGATGCATTGTGAGAGTCAGGAATCTCAGTAAGAGTGTCGAAGAGGTTGTTAGCAAGGTAAGCCTTTACGCCTTCCTCCGGAGCCTCTCCTCTAAAACGAGCCATAATGTCGGCGTCCTTGAGAGAGGTAAGCTCTTTACGATAGTCGTTCTCACCTCTGTTGATCTTGCGCTTCTGACGAGGAATTGTACCCTCCAGCTTTGCGAGCTCAACCTCCTTACCTCTTGCGAGAGGCTCTGAGTTGAGGTCAACGTAAGTTGCCATTGTCTTGATGCGGCCTGATGCCTCAAGGAACTCATAAGTGAAGTCGAGCTGCGGTTCTGCCCACTCGAAACCCTCGATGTTCAGACCCTCGGTCTCACGGCCTTCCAAAGACTCTTCATACCAAGCCTGAAATGCCTTCGGTGAGTTGATACCCAGCGAAGCCATAATGTTGTCAAGTCCTAAAAATCTTGCGTCCATATTACTCTGCTACGAATAAGATTCTACCTGCGAGGGCTGTCTTCTGTGCGGATGTAAGTGTCGCCTTGCTCCTCGACTCGCAGAAGCGACCGCGTGTTACGATTGTAAGAGTACAACCCTTAGGACCCATAACTACATCCTCCTCCAAGAGTCCTGTAGGAGATGAACCGTTAAGAGTTGGAGTTGCACCAACAGATGTGATTGTTACCGGTGTTCCGGCTGGGATTACAGTACCCTCCTTGTTGGTTGAAGAAACTGCGAGATATGCACCGGAAGGATAACGCTCCTCGATGCTGTCCCACAAGTTAATTCTTTCCGCACCAACGGGATCATACCTTTTCTCCCCAAATGAATTTCCGTAAGTTACCATGATTCATTTTTGTTTTGGCGTTAAACATTCTCTTCCTTCTGGATTCGACCGGACTTCTCATACAGGTTCTTAAAGTAACCCTTTTCAAAAGTCTCAGGATCGTCCGTCTGGGCTTCAAAAGGTTTTGTGATGTCCCCACCCTTACGGGCAACGAACTTGCTGAAATAGCCCAGAGCCTTCTCTCCGAGCTCTTTGGCAGACATCTTGCTGCCTGTGGCCTCATTCAGTTCGATAGCCCTCTCCCACGCATCATCACGCTCCTGCGTGTACTTTTTTGCGTAGTCGTTTGCAAAGAACTTGTCCTTTGCATCCTTGATTGCCTGCTTTGCAGCATTCTCTCCCTTGAATGCAGCCAATTCCGCCTGTAAAGGCTGGACTGCGGCGGTCACTGCGTTCTGGATAAGTTCTGCGATGTTGTCGGGCTGCTGTTTGCCCTCTTCACCGTAGCCCTTGTCCTTGAGTTTGGCTTCCGCTTCTGCGAGCTTTGTTTTCAATTCATCAATCTGCTTCTGGCTTTCAGCCTTTGCAGAACGCGCCTTGTCCGCATCGCTCTGTGCTTTTGTGAGAAGACTCTTTGCTCCCTCTACAAAGTTAGCAAGCGTATCTTCAGTGATACCGATGGTTTCTCCGAAAGCGGCCACCCCATCAAAAGCCTCTTCGTTAAGCCCCAGATTCTTGTACTTCTGTTGCAACGCTTCCTTGATTTTCTGTTTCATATAAAACGGTTTTAAGTTATCAAAAAAGCCGTCATTCCCCTCTTTAAGAGAGAAACAACGGCTCAACGGCTCAAAAATGTCAAATTGATTATTTGTTTCTGCGCGTGGTCACTTTGCCATTATGGACTGTGACTTCAATTTCAGCCTTGCAGTTCCTGCACCATAAACGGATCGTCCCCTCCATCTTGTCGGTCTTGCCGAGCAGAGTGGCGGGGTAGCCTCGTTTTTCGCATTCGGAACAGAGAATATCCATTGAAAGCAGTTTTTATAATCGGTGCGAATATACATATAAAAAACGGATATTCAAAATTTTATACGTATATTTGCGGAGTATGTTTAGACTAAGAAATCCCGAAACAAAGTTCCCTGAGCTCTATCCCAAGGTAGAGAGGAAACCCTATACTGCAAAGGAAAAGGGATGGGACAAGGTGGGAGACTTTTTGATAAGGGAAAATATTGACCTTATTCCGCAGGTAGGCTTGCAGGAAAACTTAATATCGTGCGAATCCAATCTTATCTTTGTCTGCGGAGAAGCGACCTCAGGAAAAACCTTCGGAATGATGCTTCGTCTGCTTCGCGGAGTAGGAAGACAGAACTATACAGGCCGACTCGTCAATGTGCGACTGAACGACTCCAAAAAGGGTACATCAATGTTCCGAGACGGTATGGTAGTATGGGGTAACTTCTCAGACTGCGAAGTCACTTCAAGCGACTCTCCCACATTCGCATGGCGAGAATGGAACAACTCCATTCAGATGATCCATGCCAACTTCAATGCCGATAACCCAAGCGAATGGTCAGACTTTCAAGAGTACATCAAAAAGCAGCAGGCTGCCGAAATAGACATTGATGAGGCAACGGCAATCGAGCAGTTCAAGATGTTCGCATATATGTTCTCCCGAAACCGAGACAGTTCCGGAGTCAACCCTTGTATGGTGCTGGCATTTAACCCTAAACACGTACATTGGACAACTGAATTTCTCAAGGTTGCCGGATATATCGGAGACGACTGGTATCTGAAACCGGAGATGGACGGAAAGACAAGGTATTTCTACATCAAAGGAGACAATGCGTCAGACATCATATGGGGCGATAGTAAGGAAGAAGTGGTCAGAGCGGCTAAAATCAAGTTGAATGACGAAGACATAGAAGCCGGACTCAAACCGGAAGATATGGTCAAGGCGTTTACTCTTTTTACCGGTCATGCATCAGGAAACAGAAAGCTGGTTGCTGCGACAAGAGGACAGTCAGTGGCCAATCTGCATAATGTGGGAGCTACACAGCGAGCCGTCCTTGCTGAAGCATATTTCGGTCCTATCGAGGAGGAAGAACTCAAGGTCACAAAGAAAATGATCCGAGACCTGACAACCAATCCGGAAAACGATGATGAGAACATGTACGCCACACTGGACGTTTCCGGAGGACAGGAAAAATCCGATGGAGCACCTATGGTGATATGGAAAGGTCTCAAGATTATTGCAATTGAAATGTTCAAGGGTACGCCGAAAGAGCTCGTGGATTGGATAGCCAATAAGCTCGAACTATACAATGTACCTGTGACTAACTTTGCTTTCGATGCAACCGGCATAGGTAACTACCTCAAGTCATTCACATCCGGCTGGGGAGTCACTGCTAACAAAACCGTTATGCAGGAATACGACGAGCAAGGCAATCCGGTTACACTTGAACTCTATTACAACCTTAGATCTCAACTGCTCGGCAAGATGAAGGTCCTGTTAGAAATGGGCAAAATATCCACTTCGCTCGATCTGGATATGCATATCCCCTACGGCAAGAAGGGAGGCACAAGAAGAATCGCTGATATTCTTTTCGATGAGATCAACGTATTTATTGTCACGACCAAAAACAAGAAGATATACTATAGGTCAAAGGACGAATACAAGGCAAGATTCAAGGCTTCTCCGGACTTAATGGATGCCATTGTGCTTCGCGCTGTGTTTGAGCTGGACGCTCGTCCAAAGAAACAGCCTTCACCCGATGTGGAAGATGATGCCTACACCGACATGTATATGTCTTATGATAGCGATATTGTCTATGTATAAAAACCGTATAGCACCATGAACATTACAGAACACTTACAGAAGGATTACTGGAAGAGGCGAATCAATCCAGACATGCCTTACCAGAATTATCCTTTCCTAAACGTATCCGACTACAAGGGTACCGCCGACACCAACCACAGGTTGCTCACTCAGGATGACTTCCTGAATGAAATCTACTCATCCGCACACGCCATCAATTCCAGCTATATGTCCCGAAGGCCGATCTATGAGCCGACAGGAGAAAAGGATAAGAACGGCAAGGAAAAATGGAAGATTGCAAGGTATGACGACGTGGAGGTCGTTCCTCTTGGACTTCAGAACCGATTTGCCGAAAGCAAGGCATCGTTCTTCGCCGCAGACGGATTCGGCGTAGCAAATGAAACCGAAGATGCGGAACGATTCAATACGATGATGTCACACAAAGATTCTACCGGACTTGATGTGGCATTCTTGCAGGCAATCATCTCTTGTTTCAAGACAGGAGATGGAGGAATCTATCTGTACCAGACACCAACAGGTATTGAGTATAAGGTGTATTCATATCTTGACGGCTACACCATTTTCTCTGAAATGGATGAGAACAGAAAACCTGTCTATTATGTCAAGTATGTATTTAAGGGCAGAACCGCTGTAGACATCTTCTCTACCGAAGCTGTGGAGACATGGATTCACATAAGCGATGAAGAACAAAGATCATTCCTTGACAAGATAAAAGGATGGATAAAAGGCGACACAAGACCACGAAGCGATGATGGCTATGTAAGAGTGTCGCGCACTGAGAATCAGGCCGGAAACGATATGACCCAGTTTGTCTATTTCCGCGTCAACGACATTCCGAGCGGTCCGGCAGAACAAAGTATCTGTGCGCTTGAGAGGGCATTGTCATATGTTGCCGAGGAGGTCAAGAACAGTGCATTCCCTATCCTGTTCGTCAAGTCAGAAAAGATAGTCAACCTGCCTCCTTCAAGAATGAACGGAAAGGTTCTCGGAGTCAAGGGTACATCTGAAACTGTCAAGAACTCTGATGCGAAGTTCCTTGCGGGTCCGGATGCTTCAAACATATCCGAAATCAACATCAAGGCTCTTACTGACAACATCCTTAGAAGTACGCTCAGCGTATTCATAGATCCTGACATTCTCAAATCCGGAGCAGACTCGAGCACGACCATCAAGATCATGTACGCACCGGAAATCCAGTGGTGTCAGAATATGTGGGTCCAGATCTTCCCAAGCGTGAAGATGCTCATGGAACTCTTTAAGAGGCTCGTAGGTAAGTTGGAGGCAGATCCTATCGGTTACGGCCAAATGAGACTATCTGTATGGCAAAAGATATGGATACCTCAGAATGAGGCCGAGAGAGTCAAGATCGAGATTGATCAGGTTGTAGCAAGAGTCAAGTCAAGAAAGGCCGCAATGCAGGACATCGGCAATAGCTACAAGGGAGACTACGAGCAGATTAAAGAAGAGTGGGAGGAGGAAATCAGGATGAAAGCTGAAATCCCTGCCGAAGCGAAAGCGAAATATTCCACAAGCGGTAACGGGGAAGGTGTAGAAGGAGAAGGGAAATCCGAGGATACCGTTGATAACCGGCTTCCCGGCAAGTCAATAACTGAATAAAGAAAAGGGGTTGCGAAAAGCAGCCCCTATCTTTTTGCCTCCGGACCACTGGCCAAGCATCCTTCGGCGGGTTGAGTGATGATTTCTTTACACCGCAAAGATAATAAAAAAACAAGAGTATCAAGTTGCAGCTCGATACTCTTTAGTAAGAATCCATAATAGTCGTAATTTTCAGAAGACTTCTCATCTTCTGCAGGGGTTCTTATGTTTACCGCATTTCCGGCAACGCGGCCAGCCGGTTAATCGCTCTGAGAGCGATATTGGAAAGCAAAACCTTGGGACGGGCGATGATTGCTTACTGTGCAAAGATAATAAAAAAGTGACACATCCTGAACATGTGTCACTAATTCTGATAATTTTCTCGGAGTAAGAAAACTAATCAAATTGATTGGCGTCTCTGATTGTATTAGTTTTGCAAAGATGGCAAAAATAGAGGGAATTACCAATAAATTCCCTATAATTCCCTCTAATTGTGGCGAAATCGCCATAATTAAAAGCAGGGCGTGCTCCGAACCTAAGTCTCACACGCCCCGAAACACAGCCCGATTACGAGTGTGCAAAGTGGTCGAATTTGACCACTTATATTAATATGGACAATATCCGTCAACGACTCCTCCCGGCTGAGGAGCGTATCCCGGTGCTTGTGGTGCGTATCCCTGCGGTGGTTGAGGATAGCCCGGAGCAGGCTGCGGTGGGTAATTATGCTGAGGCGCCGGAGTATAACCCTGAGGAGGAACCGGAGACTGATAGCCCTGTGGTGCCGCCGGCTGCTGTCCTACTGCCTGCCAGCCGGAGCAGTCACACTGAGTGTAGTAGCGTCCCTGATACTCGCGTGATGATGGTTCAAACCAGAATGTAAATTCCGCACCTACCGGGAGAGCTGCAAATTCTGCTGCCTTAGACATATTGTCAAGGGCAAGGATTTTAGGATAATTGCCGCTCATGAACTCGATAATGACGGTTGCCTTTGACCAAGGGCCTCTCTGACTTGTTCCCGACAGAAGGGGAAGCACGGTCTTAATTCTACCTGTAATTTCCATAATCTTAATCTTTATTTGGGTTTATAAGTTGTTCTTTTGTTTCGTGGTGAACGCCATTTTCGTTGGCGTATTTCTTATACTTGCATAACTCACAGAGATCTTCGCACTCCTGCTCACAGAAGGCTTTGTACCGGCACTCCGAACACATTGTAGGCAAGTAGCGTCGCGGGGCTTCCATGCTCTCTTCCTCGTCGCCGAAGAGTCCAAGACTTTTCCATAACTTGATGACCTCTCCCGGTTCCTCCAAGGTGTCAATGATGTCCGCCTGATCGAACGCAAATTCCTTGAGTCTGTCAATACCTTTGAGGATGCGTTCCTTCATTTCCTCCTCGGTCAACGTCTTCGCCGGTTTAGGTTTCTCCTTTGGCTCAAAAAGCGCATTGATCGTTGCCTCATAGTCCGAAAGGTACCTCTGAACCTCCTTGTCGGCAAAGAATGCCTTTGCAAGTTTATCCAGTGCAGCCTTCGATGTTTGTAAGTCCGGTCGAATGAATCTTCGATAGACTTCGGTTTGAGACTCTCCGGAAAGAAAGTACCACGACAGCGCGTCCTGATCGGATGCTGAGAGCTTGTATTTCCCAGATGGTCGGATGGGGATTTTTGATTTACTCATAACTAATCCTCCCTCCACCACATTTGTCGTTCCATACACAAATTAACAATCCCCTTGATGGGAATCGCACACACAAGCGTATTATTATCGAAACTTGTGTAATGAAGCCCTCCGCGAATTTCACACTTATGTACGCAGATACACCAAACATCGTTTACCTCTTGCAGACTTAATGAATACTTGCCCTCAAGGTCGGTTCCAGCGGTGATGACAGTCTTTCTGCTAACATTTCTGTTACTCTTTTTTCTAAACCAATCAAAAAATTTTTTCATAACGCTAAATACCAATTTATTAGTTCCTTAAACTCTTCCAATGACCGAATGACCCGATAAAGGTAGCCTTGATTCTCGACAATGACTTGCCACTCTTTCTGAGCTGGCTTCTGCGTTCCGTGAGCATCTTTCATTTCGATGCATAAGCCGTGATATTCTCCTCGGGGCATCAACAAAATCAAGTCTGCAACTCCGGCGACAAGACCAAGGCTTTTACGAATTGCACCTTGAATAGCATTGCTGTCAGCCCTATCATTTTCATTTGGAACGTGAAACAACAATTTTCTTGTTTCCGGTCTTTCGTTGTAGCACCATCGGTAGCAATCCGCCTGAATCCTGCCCTCATTAGACCTATGTGACCGCTTCTGCGGTTGGGGTGGAGTTTCTGTTATCATGTTTTTGTAAACTTTCTATTTCTTTTATACGCTGAATGTCATCCGCGTAACACCAAAGATAACCTTTTGCCTGCCGCTGTGCGCCTTTGCAAACTTCTATGATATTTTGATGTTTTACTCCGGTCTCTCGCTCAGCCATCCGGGATGATATGTGTTCCTTGATGAATACACCTTCAAGAGAATATTGTCTAATCTTCCTTAAACAATGCCCTTGATACATAGCATAAAAACTTTGTCTTTGTCGCTTGGTGCCATACCGATTATTATATAAATTTGAACACCATTCTAAATTACTTACTCTATTGTTTGTTTTGTTTTCATCTTTATGGTTTATTTGGGGAAAATTGTTTTCGTTGGGTATAAATGCAAGAGCAACTAACCTATGTGCTTTTTTAGTATGCACCCTGCCATTGCGACGCAAACCATACATAATATAGCCATCTTTATCATAATGGGGAGCAATAATGCGAGGCTCTACCGATCTTGCAAAACTACGCAATCTGCCCAAGTTGCTTATTTGATATTTACCTTCATAATTATCAACATCGCGCCATTCTTCTCTTGTTAATTCTTCCTTCGTAAACTCCATATCAAAACAAATGCTCGAAACTTTCGGTAAGATGTGGCAGTATCTCACCTACTAATTCCGAGCCTCGTATATTTCACTTCCGCCTGCCACAACGGATTACTTGTCAAAGATAGTCGATTGTTTGGAATTATCCAACTTTTTCGTCTTGATTTTATCCCAAACATTTTTCTTCCACACAAAATAGTATTTTGCTGCATCATCATAAGTCTTTCCCGGATTCAAAGTAAGATATGCCCGAATGAAAGCCTTGCGTTCATTTCCTGCATTACGCAAGCATATAGCCACCATAATACGACTCATCTTCCATCCCTCCTTTCGCTTCGCCGCACAGAAGGATTCTATGCTTTCCGCTTCGTGATCCTGCTCTACCTTTTCAAGATAAAGTTCATATTCGTACTCCTGTGTACGGAATACATATCCACAAGCGGGGCATTGTTTCAGTGTAACCGGAATAAGGCATCCGCACCCTAATTTGCCGTTGCAGTCCGTCTTTGTCGTGTCGCACTCCTTCATTGCCATAACACCTCCGGACTTATGCTCATCATGCCATAAACTGAATTGTCTGTCCGCCTCATAGACTCCAAACTTGTCATAGTTACGACCTGCATCAAGGACGGTAAATTCCTTCTTCGTATCCGTAATACGGCTTCCACGTCCGGTCGCTTGTAGGTACCTACTTAACGAAACTGTAGCGAAATTAAGTATTACCACATCAATGTCTCTCTGGTCAAATCCAGCAGTACAAACTCCCACATTTACCAAGACCTCAAACTCATTGTTGCGGAACTCCTCAAAGACCTTATCTCGTTTACCACTATACATTCGGTCGTCATCAAAACTACCCGAAAGAATATATTTTGCCGAAACATCGTTATCGTTGAACTCTTTTGTTATCTCAATCGCCTGGGTTGAGCTAACGCAGAAACATATAGCCTTTTTGTGAGGAGTCAATCGAAGGTACTCCTTCACAATGCCAGTATAAAGTTTCTTGCTCTCAAATCTCTGAGCCAACTGCTTTTTGTTGTAGTCGCCAGTTCCGGAGTCAATGTTTATTCCATCAAGAGAAGGGGCAATAATGGAGTAATGGTGGGACTTGGAAAGATAGCCTTGCTCTATAAGCTCTTTTACTGTCACGCTTGAAACCAATGCCCTGTAAAAGTCTCCGAGCTGCCTCTGATGCGATCTGCGACATGGTGTAGCACTTACTCCGAGAAGCCATACATTATCCCTTAAAAGAGGATGGATGAAATCCGAATCACAGCAATGACATTCATCTATAATACAGATGTCTATGGTCTTGAGATAGTCAAGCCACTCAGGCTTCTCCACCCTACGCTTCAATGTCTGTATCATACACGATACTACATTTTTGGTAGGCAAAGACCGATGCTTTGGACTTACATAATCCACATCAAGACCAAATCGCTCCAGCGCACCTCCGTTCTGCATAAGAATCTCGCTTCGATTAGACAAGATAAGTACCTTTCTTCCGAAGTTTTGACTTTGCTTTGCTATGTAGCTGAAGCAAATGGTCTTACCCATACCGCAAGGAGCACAGAACAGCACCCTCCGGTATTTGCCGAGAGCAACCCTTATTTCTTCTATTGCCGCTGCCTGATATTCTCGCAGCTTTATCATCACTCAACCTCCCTCGACTGAACATAAGCCACCTCATCCATATTTATGAGAGTGTCTTCAGTGACTATCAAGCGGTCAATGAAGTTGCATATTCCGCTCAACTTCTTGTCGGAAGTGCATTTGACTACTGCACCGCCTTTCATTACTACTCTGTATTCGTATTTAGGTTTCATTTTGCCTCCTCCATTTCAATTAAATGCCAATAGCCGGAAAGGTTCCCAAGTCTCGCAAACCAATGGCTTTGCATAACCTCAAATTTTAATCCGTAAGCATTTTCACACAAATGTTGTAACAATTCATACTGATCACCTTTACTATTGTTATAACATCCTATCAGTTTTATCCGGACTTTATACCCATCGGTAGTGACAAATACCGCACTATCCTTGAGTCTTTGGTCCGCTTCAGTAAAGCACCAGATACCGAGCCAGTTTTTGTCTATAACTTCCGTAGGAACAAGAGCTTTTTTCTGAAACTTCGTTTTAAGGTAGTATTCCTCGAAAATGACAATGTTTACACGCTCCGATACCGGCGTACTATTCTTCGTTCTCTTTGCCATAGATAATAATTAAACATTCTTCATCACTGACGGCACTCCTTCCGTATCCCTGTGCAAAAGCATTGGTGCGCCAAATCTGCAATGCCTTTCTGAGAGTTATTCCGTACCTCGCAAAACACAAACCTTCAGTGGCTGGATTCTTCAAGCTGAGAGTCCCTGCCCTCAATAACGGATAAATCTTACCGTCGCCAAACTTCAGAAGGCCTCCTTCCGATACCGAAAGGAACTCCCGATTGTATGAATATCCCAATGGCAGAAGGATATAGTCCGCATGGAAATCCTTCGGGGTATCGTGAAAGACCTTATAATATTTATTTTTGGCTGGCATAGAATATAACCTCACTCATTGTTATGAAATCCTGATTATTATGGCCTATATCAACAGTCATAAGCTGGACTCCCTCGGTCATTCCTTTAATGTTTCTTGACTTTATTTTTTCTCCCCAAACATTAAAATCTTTTGACAAGAACAAGGTCTTGTTGACCGGATTCGGATTATTCCAATAATCCTCGAGTCCCTTGAGATAATAAGCCATTGTCAGGGGAAGAATAGTCGCAACATATCCTCTACTCGATGTTATGCAGGCAAGCAGATCTCTAACCGAATGCCAATTTTTCAAGGAACACTCATACCTAACAAGAGCAAGCCACTGCTTCCATCCCATAGAATAATCCTTTTCAATGGTCCCATAAAGGCCAGACTCCCGCATCCTAGAGATGAAATCACGAGCCTGCCACTGGTCGGTCTTCTCCATTGCATCAATCACTCCCATCTTATAGAAATGATCAAACAGTATAAAGACCTTACGAAGATTTCTCTTGTTTATAAGATTCCTTGTTACCATTCATTTTCCTTTTCACATTGGTACATAAAGTCCCAATCTGGTTCCTCATTGATTTCGCACCCACACTCCGGGCATTTGAGGTTCTCCCAATCTACCCCTCTGAAACTGCCACTGTCGACCATTTCCATTTCTGCGCCACACTCAGGGCAGGAATAATCCTGCCTTGAGTTGTAGCACTGAGGGCCATTCAGCATTTCCCTCTGAGAACAGAATGCTCTGCGTTGTACTGCCATAATTATACAAGATTGGTCCAGATATATTCCCTCATCTGCATCATCCTTTCGGTAAGGGTGATATAGGAAATTCGCTTATCCTGAACCGAACCGACAGCAGCAATAGCATCTTCGATAACCTTATTAGCAATCTCAGCTCTCTCAAGCATTCTTCCGATAGCTTCGTCATCTCTTTCCACTTCCTGAATCTGAAGATCGAAAGGACACTCTCTATCCGGAGAGTAATGCGTAAAATAGTTGACCTTGGTGCCGGTTACATACATTTCTGTCTGCAACTGCCAGAAAGCATCATGCCTAGAAGTGACACGGACAAAGGCATTCTTCAGCATAGTCTCGTCAAGCCTGCACTTGGTTTCCCAAGCTCCGACAAGCCTGTCCTTGCTATCAAAGACGAGACCGTCAGGCGAGGCTCCGATGTAAGGGACTTCCTCCGAAACAATAAAATCGACTGGCTGAACATAAAACCTTGTACGCTCTCCGAAGATACGCATTGCGTCACCTTCTACCTCCTTTCCCTTGGCCATCTGATAGGTCTCCGGAGTCATAATCCTCGAATTGGAAACCCTCTCATACAGCTTGGAGAAGACATAAGACTTAGCAGTCTCTCCCCACTTGGCATCCTTGGCGCGGCCTTCCGACATCAGGTTCTTGATGCCGGATCCCGTGAACTTACCAATTCGTTTCGCGTACCAATCCTCGGTACGTTGACCTTCCTGAATGCATTCGGGCATTATGATGTGCTGGCTCATGACTATGATTTTTTGAAAGATTCAACCTTATTGCGAAGCTTTTGTGCAATATCCGCCGGGAACACACGCTTCCCCGCCTCATTGGTGATGAGAAGAGAGTCGTACTTAGCAATCAATGCGTCTACCTCCGCCATGTTCTTGCATTTATCAATGTCCTCAAGACACTGCTTATGCTCATCAATACCATCCTCGCACCACTCCTTCAACATGCGTCCTGTCTCTTCCGAAGGAATGAAGGATGGCTTGCCCTCAAACAGACGCGTTCTGTCCTTGGATGTCACAGCGAAATGGTTGACATCAAGCTCCAATGACACGGTAAGTTCGTATTCAAATCCGTCACGAGTCACCTGAGCCATTCCGACCTTCTGGATGGACTTCCTTCCCTGCTCCTCCACCTGAAGGTAATCAGTCTTGCTTCTTACTGTAGTAATGATATGACATTTACTCTGAAGGATGGCCTCAATGAACTTCTGATGACGAGGAGTAATGTCCTTCCACGCAGTATAGGTGTTCTTGATTCTCTGACGCTCGGTGGCTATCTGCTGAAGCTCAAGACATCCTCCCACTCCGGACCATTCGTGACTGATCGAGTCAATCACAATCACATCCATGCCTGCCTGCTCACAAGCTTGGATAGCCTCGATGTATCTCTCCGGGGAGTACGGAGCTGTGAGAGGGAACACATTGTAATCGCCAAGATGAGAATACAGATCCGCAGAACCGTTCTCAGTGTCAATGATGGCAACCTTATCCCACGAGCCGGCAAGACCCTTGGCAATAAGCAATGCCGAATATGTCTTTCCTCCTCCACTTGGAGATGCGAGACCAAGACGGAGCTTCGCCGCCTTTCTCTGGGCTTTTCTCAATCCTGCCATAGCTTACACGTAATTAAGGATGAAACGCTTACCCACACAAGGAGCATACTTCTTTACGCTCTGAATCTTGTGGCCGTCAACCTCTGTCTCAAGGACCTCGATAGCCTTATAGCAGAGGAATCCGAACTGCCTTCTCGCCTTAAGCTTCGATTTCTGCATCTCAAGCTTGTGGCGATACTCAATAAAACTCATACCCTCCGGTCTCTTTGTGAGGATTGTGCCAAACTTTGGCACATTGACCCTTACGGTCTCAACCTCTTTAACTTTTACCTTTTCCATAATTTACTCAATATAAAGTGTTGCTGATTTTCCAAGATCATCGAATCTGAGAAACTCTCCGTTGGCACAAGCCTTGTTGATGTCATACAGCTTGATAATACCCCTGAGAGAATCAAGGTCAGCTGCTGTATAAATACGCTTGTTCGGGCTATACATCCATTCCTCGAACTGCCTTCTGAGAGAATCTTCAGTAAAAAGAACACTTCCGTGACGAGAGCGGAAAAGCTCTCTGGATGCACACTTCCTGCCCTGTTCGTGCGGACTCACTCCTTCCTTGTTCAGCATTGCAGCGCTGAACATCTTACCCTCGGCAATCCACTGCCTGAGAGTGTCTGCAATTTCGTTTCTATTCATCTTTCAATGCTTCTTTGATTTCCTTCTTACGAGCCTTTCGCTCCTTCTTGGTCATCTGACCTGCCTCGTGATTCTGCTTTACGATTTCAAGGTCAATATCGTCGTTTTCGGTGCTTACCTGGGTAGCCGCCTTTGCTGCAAGACGCTTTTCGTAATTCTTTATCGCCTTGGTCACGTCCTCTACCAGCTTGTTATCCGTAGTTAGCGTATGAGATAGCTTGTAGATATACGCACAAAATCCGTGGATATTGTCGAGCCTGCCCTGCTTGGCGCTTACATATAAATATCCATAAGGATGCTCTGAAGCAAGGAACCTCACTTTGAAGTTTTCCGAAACAGACTCGATCTCTAGCCAGAACCTTCTGAATACAACCTTGAACCCTCCGAACTCGAAATTGTATTCGACCTTGTTCCTAAAGGTGAACAACCACCATTTCTCAATTTTTGCTAAAATTTGCTTCATAATCTTAAAGTTTATGCAAAGTTAAATATTATTTTGGAATTTACAAATTATTTTATCTAATTAAACAAATTTCCACAAAAAACCTCCCGCTATTTTGTTTCTACAACCCTCCCTACAGCATTTCGATATATTGCTATAGTCTATATTAGTTTTACGACACGCCTCCATAAGAGATTCGTATTGAGCAATTATATGTCCAGACAAATCCATTTGAATAACTGCTTTTGGGTACATTCCTACCTTCTTTTTTCTTCTTGTTTCTAATATTTTTCTGTTTCTGCATCCATAAGAAGAATTATAAGATGCGTCACACCATTCAAGATTCTCGACTCTATTATTTGTTTTACATTCGTCTTTATGATTAACCTGAGGTAAATTTTGAGGATTCGGCACGAAAGCCTCTAAAACAAGCCTGTGTATGCTTAAATATTTTTTGATACCATCTTTTCGTAACCCTACGCGCAAATAACCCCTATTTGAATTGGGCTTCATAATATAAGTGTCATGAGACCTAATACTTTTCACTCTCCCAAGATTACTAACTTCATATTTGCCTTCATAATTAGTAACTGGTTTCCAAATCTCTTGACACAATTCTTTCTCAGAAAAACTTATCATTTTTTATTTTTAATTTTCCATTCAATATAATCCCCAAGATCGCTATGCTCGCCACATTCCGGCCAATCCTGATACCACGGAACACAGTCGCCTTTTGCCGACCATGATTCTTCGGCATCCCTGTCCGGATAGAGTGGAATATTGCCGACATCTCGGAGATTTCCCTTGCCTCCAGTTGCGTACCAGATGCCACCATAAAAGAGCGACGCGAGCATTGCTGATTTTTCTGCCTCAAGGATTCCTTTGATCTCTCCTTTGAGGTGACTGCCGAAATAAGGCTTTTCAGTATAGCCATTGCCAATCCGAAACTGCCTTGACATAGGCAGTGTCTTTATCCTGTGTCCGTCATCTCCGTAATAGCAACGCTTGTCGTGGCAGATCTTTCCGTCTGCATTGACATACCAGTACACCGCAACGCCCTTGCTGTCCGTAGTGACGTTATACATATCGAATACGGCTTTAACCCGGTCTTCCGGAAACAGCGTACACATCCACCTAAATAACGGACACTTGTTCAAGTCGTAAGCCTTGGCTCCCTGTACAACATCCGGGCTGACATAGTTAACTTGCTCCTTCTTCGCAACAAACTCCGGCTTCTGAATGAGAGGTTTGTCCTTTCCGCGAATAATCTGATAGGCATGCTTATAATCAGCCGCGCCACCATACAAGGTAAGCCATGTAACAATAGACATCGAAGCACCACCCTGCTCGTGAAGCCATACGCATCCGTTATACAGCTTGATCTTCAGTTTGTCCTGCTTATAAGGATGCGGCTCAGTAGTAATATAATACCTGCCTTCCCAAGCCTTTCCTCTCAACGTAAGATCAAGGCCGGTCAGCTCGGGGACACGCTGGAACACACGGATCCAGTCGATGTCGTTGATATATTCCTTCTTCTTACTCATCTTCCGTAGAAATCTCAAGACCAACACCAAAGCACAGCCAGCCTATAGCGATTGTTAACCTACCCCAGGCATGATTTACCATAAACAGAGGCAAGACAAACCAAGTCTCTTTGGGATCAAAGAACCCTCTAAATTCTGCTTTTAACTTTCTCATAACACTCTTTTTACTTCTTAAACTTTAAGCAGTTTACCGACTTACTCAGGTCGTTAACTAAAAGGCAAATCTCCATCATCGACCTCATCCACCACCCTATTATATTCGGTTGCCACCTGAGGTTCACTGCCTCGTGTGCCAATGCAGTACCATGTCGTATCGGCTCTCTTCTGACTCAAAAAGCCCAATTCCTTGAAAATCTTGCCGACAGCCTTTGGAGACTTCGGAGTTTCCGAATAATCCTTGCAGTAAAGCTGATACTCTCGCATCCATTCCTTCATGGACTTCCATCTCTCGTCCAGATCGTTTCTCGGCTGAACTACCACATAACCATACTCCTTAATCCAACGACGAGCACTGTTGCTATCCTCTTGAATCTCGTTCTTGGCCTCCTTGATACTCTCGCTGATAGTTATCTTGCCATGGTTCTTGCAAAGCATTCTGTAGCCTTCCAATACCCAATTGAAGATGGCGGCTTTCGCTTCCTTTGTCGCCAATTTTTGAGGCAGAGCAACGTCCACATCCTTGTCAGCAATCTGATTAGGACACAGGATAGGAAGCAGTCGCCTGAAGTGACCCTGAGTGTCATCCGTGGTTGGAGGCACCTCGTTCACACAGCACAACATAAGCGGAACCTTCGTCACCGTGAAGGGCCTTCCGTATGGATGCCTTGCCTGAAACCTCGCACCCGATATGAACTGTTTGAAATCTCCTCCCGAAAAATCCTTGTTGCTGACATCATCACTGAAATTGGCGAGCTTGCCGTTGATGTCCGCAAGGTTATACATGGACTGGGAGCTTCTGAATAACTGCTCAGGGGAGTAGTTGCTGATGAGACCGTCACCAAACACTCCCGCGATGGCGTTGCTTACCACCGACTTTCCGTTACGGCCTCCTCCGACAAGAAGGCACATGTACTCGATCTTGAACTCTTCTCTGTCCGCAAGGAAGGCTCCACAGAACTGCTGAAACGCCTTCCTCATGCCGGCGTCCGGAATCGTACTTTCGACAAGCGTATCCCATAAAGGCAATCTTACTGTAGGATCATAATCGAAGTCCATTACAACATCTGTTTTATACTTGATGTCATGCTCATATACTCCTCCCGATTTTGTATCCAATACACAGTTCTGAAAGACCAAAAACCTACGATCCGGTTCCAAGAAACAAGCCTCATTACAGCAAAGGCTTTCAAAACACTCCGTAGCAATCTTGCTATGGCTGTTCTTGCGATATACAAGACCTATCTGGATTTTATCCATCACCTTCTTGATGACAAATCTCAGTTTCATGTCATCAATCCTTTCATAGAACCTGCCGTTATACATATAGGGCACGTCGCCCTCCGTAACCTTGAAATAGTCGCTGATGGCATCGCCGTCTCTGGCACTGATATATCTTTCAAAGAGGTCGCAAATTCGCGCCTCCTTCGCCTTGTTCACCTTCTCATCCGTGTCACCGAATCCCGAGAGAGACGCGCCGATAACTTCAGACAGGTAATCTATGACGGTTGTATAATCCATTTTGTTTCGCGGTTTTTACCCCCCCCGATTTTCGAGGGGGAATGCAAAGATAAAGGAAAGTTTGTAAATTACAAAAACTTATCACTTCTTTATGTAAAATCTCTCAAGGTCCTCCTCTGTGAACATTCCGTCCCCATCAAGGCTCCTGAGCTTCTTGAATACCTCGCTGTAATTGTCATCATCAAAGGCACACTTCTCATAATACAGCAATATGAGACGAGCCAACTCCAACGAGCCGATAAGACGGTTATCGCTTGCCTCCGCCGCATTACTCAAATCTCCGACAACGATGTCAAGCTGGTCTGCATGGTAATGAAGATCCTTTAGGGCTTTTGACATGCCGGTGAAATGTCTCTTCATTTCATGCTTGAACGTCTTGCCCTGCGCGTTGAACAGCTTTTCAAGCCACATGGCGTAGAGGTCAATCGTACCTGCCATGTAGAACATCACCTGCACCAATGCGTTCTCCTTGCTCAGATGAGGTTCTGCCGGTTCTTTCCAATGACGACATCCGTACATATATGGAGTTGTAGGTGCCCCCGTCTTCAGACAAGGCTGACCATAGTGCTTACATTTATGACACTGCTTTTCTGTATCAAGTCTATTTTCCATCTTTCTTCTTAATTATATGTAAACATTCCAGCATCTCTCTCAATTTCCTTACAATAAAATGAGCTCCGAGAATCTCATCAGAAAACTGAATCGCCTCCCTATCCGGATCACCATTAAGCATAAGCATAAGATGCTCGTTGAACCTCTCATATTCGGCAATCAGCCTCTGCTGCTTAACAATAATGTTCGCGTCGATGTGGTTCAGGACCACTTGCCGGGTGTTTATTTTTGTTTTTCGCTTTTTCATATTATCTCAAACAATACTTCCAATACTTCCATAGCCTATCGCAATAATGCTCTAAGGATTCTCCGTGTTCTCGTTGGCATTTCTTACCGCTTATACCCAAAGAGTACAGCCACCTTATTTCTTGACCTCCAAAGGCTTTTTGTCTAAGAACCTCATTTAGAACCACACGAAGTAGTTTCTTATCTTTTCTCCTATTCATTTTTTATCTTTTCAAAGTAAAATTTCATATCCCACTCCTTGACCTGAACAATCCCATACTTCTGCGCCAACCTTACTGGAAAGGAAATCAATGCAGTTCTTTCAAGGTGCAGGATTTTCCTCCTGAACTCGTCTATTGTAGAAGTTCCTTTGTAGTAGTTACACTGACGGCAGGCAGGCATAAAGTTGTCAATGGAGTTGTCTACTTCTCTGCCCTCATACTCTGCCCGATAGACTGAATCCAAGTGGTCAACCTGCATATCCTTGATGTCAAGCTCACATCCGCAGTAAGCGCAATGTCCGTTGTACTTTTCATAGACTTGTTGCCTGATCATCTTTGGTATTGGTATTCGTTTCATCGCTGTCCAGTTGTTCCGAATCCACCGTCTCTTTCAGTAATGGACAGCATTTCCGTTAAAACCAAATCTACAGAAGGAACATCCACTATCCTCATCTGCGAGATCCTTGAACCTTTGCGTATAATCCATCTCTCTCCTTCTGGTGGCATAAACCTACTCTGCAAGATGGTTCCTACATTATCTCTGTAGTTTTCATCTACCAAACCAAGTTTCACGTCTGCATCTATGTACTTCGTCTCTCCAGTTTCAGGGTTATAAATCTCTATTCCCTTTAATGAACATCCGCTTCTCGGCTGAATAATTGCAGCTGTTCCTGAAGGTAACTCCAATGCGAACTTCATGTCGATTTTCCCCCTTCCGTAGAAAACATCTACATCTACCGGAACATACAAATCAAATGCAGCATCGCCTTCGTGCTGTTTCTGTGGCATCAGACCACCGTTTAACTTAATCTTTACTTCCATTTTAATATCTTCCTAAAATTGTTAATAAAAACACAATGGCCGCAAAGCCAAGAATATTTACTACCCATGCAATAACAGCATATAGTGCATTGTTCGGATACTTCCACAATCCCGATGGACAAGTGATAGCTACTCCGCTATCGGTAGGCTCAGTAAGAGTTTCTCTCAGCTTCATAAGGACATTGGTCTGCTCAAGCTGCGACGATCCGAGAGCCTCAGTAAGCTCCAGCTGACTTGCCTTAAGATTGCTATACCAAAAGCCGATGTTCTCGTCCTCGGTCTTCCACAAGATTGATGTATAACCGTGGGTCCAGTTGTTTTCTTCAACATACGAAACAGCTTTGTTGAGGCGGTCCAAAGCAAGCTCGACAGTGTTGGCATCTGCCGCCTGCTCCAGAAAGCCTGTGCAGTTTTGATTGAACTCGATTCTCATTGAAATGAACCAAATTGTTGCTGCTACCCACATCGCAGCGAAAAGAATAGATAAATACTTCATAATTATAGATTTATTAAGTTGTTAAAATTTTCCTTCTGCTACCTGCAAACACCTGTACCCTAGTTCACGCCACTTGGCAACCATTGAATCACGATCCTCCAAGATGCAGAGCACTTCTTTCGGACCCACACCTGCGTTTGCGAGCAGTTCCGGTTTTACTTCAGTATCGTGACGATGATCTCCATCCGGCCTCATGAAAAGATGATAAGTGAAGTCATATGCGAAATGGTCATCAATCCATTCTTCGGTCTTCTCTCTTACAGACTCTCTCCTGCCAGTGCAGAAAATAATCACATAATCCTGCTCAAGAGCAGAAACCAACTCCAACATATCCATGAATGGCTTATCTTCATCACAGTGCTCATAGAAAGCATCCCAGTCCTTCTTCTCCTGCTGAAGATACTTCAGACGGTCCCCGACCTTGGCGATGGTGCCGTCTATGTCTACAACTACAATATGTCTCATGCCTTCCAATCTATTTTTATGTTACACATCGTGCAGAGGTGCTGGAGTTCGTGAAGGTATTTCACCGGAAAGTTAAATATCGAAGTATTACATCCGCGAACGTCAATACTAACTCTTGCTCCATTCAATGTTTCTATGATATAGATGTCGTTATCAGTTACTTCTCGTGCCCAAGAAAAGTCGCGTGGATCGAACATAAAAAGATTCTTTTTAAGGACTGTGCCCACAACATTTATCCCCTTCACCTTATCCACAACGCACTCACAATGCTCTGACACATCGTTTGGATCATACAGGCAAGCATAATGCTTTCCGGACTTTCTCTTGATCTCTCCGACCATCATAGGGCGAAGGTGCTCTACATCATTCACGAACACCCAGTCGCCAATCATCAATTCGTTTGCTTTCATAATCTTTCTCCTAATTTTATTACAAAATAAGTCTCTCCCGGTAAGGCTCCCCATTCCTCCTTGCCTTCATCAATGACAATCTCTTTGATGGCGAACGTCATTGAAGGCCGGTCCTTGGAGTAGCCGAGGTGGAAAGTAACATGCGTGAAATCCTTAAAAGGAATAGGCTGATAACCGTTTCTATGTGAGAACAGCAAACTGCCAAATCTCAGCGAAGTCAGTATTTTAACCCAGTACGGCTTGATCTCCCTATATTCCTCGGTCTTCTCTCCGGAAGCAATCATATCGTACCACTTCCGCTTCAACACTAAGTCAAGGGTCTTCATGACAATATCGCCAAACATTTCATCACCGCTTCCTCGGCAGCCCTCTCCCATGAGGAAGCATAACCAAACTCTCCCTTACGCAGAGTTTTTTCACAGTCTATCTGCCAATCATAGCCCTCAGTAAAACATTCCTCTCCAAAGTCATAACTCCTGCTGATGGAAACCAGCATCCCCTTCTCCGACAAGAAGTCAAAGACCTCTGCCCATGTAGCCGGATTCTTCCAACCCAGCTTTGTAAGTACCGGCTGCGGTACCATTGCTGTAAATCGCTTCTGCATAGTTAGTCCTCCTTCAGCATTGCCTCAAGCTGCTTGCCGCACTCAAAAGCAACAACACGACATTTATCATTCAACGCTATCAACGCATCCATCATGATGTGCTCCGCCGCACATACATCCACACATTCCTCATAGTGGACCAGTGCTTTTCTAAGTTTCAAAATTTCGTTGTTCATGACTACTCAAACAAATTTTTAAGATTATACTCCTTGCACACGGCCGAAAACATCTTCTTGAGGAAATGGTTGCCCTTGATGATGTCTATCATCTGAGCTTCATCAAACCACTGCTTAAATGCGAACACCATTGTCTTACTACCTCCCCTGTGATCATGCGGAGACAATAGATACAAGGCAGCAGTACCTTCCCCGAAATGAATGACTGCAAACTTATCCGGAGAGTTTCGGATAGAATGACGAACTTCTCCAATGTTATCTACTGTATCAAGCAACCTCTCCCAATAGGCTTGCTCACCGAAGTTGTCAAAACCACCTTTGATTACCTCTGCTCCGTGACCAGAACCTTTATGCGTGGTTCCGAAATAAACTATTGTGTTTTCTTTCATAGCTATTCCTCCACATAGTGTATCTTCTTATACCTAGACTTATAGGTTTTGATAACATCAACGGCATCATCATAGAAGTTTTCTCCTCCATAAATGATGCTATGAAATGGGATAGGTATCCAAAAGATTAGCAAGAATCTTCTCTGGGCAAAATATTTAGCCGAATCCCTATCGCCTTTTACTACAATTCTATATCGTTTCATAACTACTCCTCCTCAAACATTTCGTGTATTTCTTCTTCCGATAAGCCGATGTAATCTAGCACATCCTCAAAATTTGGAATGCAGATATAAGAGCCTTTCCAATAGCACTCTATACCATCCTCTTCAAATAGAAACGGATGCTTTTCTCGGAAGCATTTTGCAAAGTCATCAAAGTCCCATAGGTCTATAAAAACATATAGAGAACGACCATCCTTGGTTGTGTACCAATGAAATTCATCTATTTGGTCCAGTAGTGTTTTTTTCTCTTTGAACGTCATAACTATCCCTCCTTAATGCGTTTTCTTCCATTCCTTATCAAAAGCGTCAATCATTTCTACCAAAGAATAAGGACTTCCTCCCATTTCCGCCCAATTTCTATGCAGCTTGATTACCGCCTCTCTGTTTTGACGATAACTTTTATGCTGCCAACACCACTCGCAAACCGGGAAGAACCCACTACCCTTATCAATGGGTATAGAATGGTCTTCGCACGCCGACCACGGAAGGCCACATATCAGACATGTGCTGTTCCAAGGATAACGAAGCCTTAGAAACCAAGCCACTATCGGCCACCTCTTAATCTTTTCTCTCATTTCTTTCCTCCTTTACTATTGTTAACCCTAATGCCTCTCCGATGCACTTGGCTACCCAGCCGACCAGGTAAGCGAAATGCTCGTCATGAGCGTAGTCAAAGTCCACCCCACAGTCGTTAAAGATGCTGTTCGCTATATGGACCGACTCGTGAGCTATCAGATCAAACCTCATCTTCTTGAAGTAAGCCACAACGCAATAATCCTGAGTCTCCTTCTCGACAACAATCCAGACACTTGCAGCATTATCATTCCCTTCCGACAATTCCTCACCCTCATTACGGCTCTCAAAGAACTTCAGCTCCTCTATGTCATCCAAGATGAAGACAGTCCGGGGATATATCTGCGGATCAAACTTCTTCATAGCCTAACACCCCTTCATTTCACCATGCAGGAATGTAGCCATAGGCTGCGCTACAATATGATCATAAGACACTCCGATCTGCTCCGTCCATCCGGTCTCGTTAAGATACTCCATCAAAGGCTTGGCAAGCTCGACCACCTTCTCATAACTGAACTTAGGCGTACCCTCAACAATCTCTATCGAAAGAATGTCATCGGCACTAATCTCCTCGTTGATAAGACACTCCCAGTAAGAAGCCATGCCTTCACAATGACCCAAGAGTCCATGCGAATTGATTACATAATAATTACCATAATCGCAGAAACCTGTGCCACCATTCTTCCATTGAACACCACAAGCAAACAGCTTCGACTGTACCTTTCTGCTTATATCTCGGCAAGAAACACTCACCTTCTTGTTCTTCAACCACTCGAAAGCCTCAGCCTTCGTCATCTTCTTTGTTTTCTTTTCTTCCATAAATCTATTCTTTTCTTTAAGTATTTCATCTAAAATCTCACATTCCGCACGGCTCAGTTGTTCTGGAATGCCCGCCAACATATTCTTTGCCCAATCGGGAGTCTTAACGCCTTCAATAACATCCTTCGCTAACTTATCGGCTATTCGCACCTTTATGTTTAAAAAATCATTGCTCAACCGCCTCTCAAGGTCGCACATCTGCCTATTGACTTCAAACGCAGCTCCCATACTACAGCTCCTTAATCAACTCTGGCTTCTGAATCACTGCGTAACTCTTGGCAACATCCAAGATGTTTACACCTCCGCCGCAACTCTTAGGCATTGCATCATTAAGCCCCTTCATGCCCTCCATAATGAGAGTAAACTCGTGGGCCTCCGCATCCCTTTGGCTTGAGAGCTCATCCATAATCCGGGTCTCACTCTTTACAACCTCATCCTTGCACTCTCCGGTCAGTCTCGCAATCTGCTGCAAGCGGTTCTCAATCTCCTCGATGATATCAAAGCTTTTCTTGAACTCATCAAACCTCGCATCCTCAACAATAGCTTCCAGAACATTGTCACGATTTAAACCCATCTCATTGCAATAGCCATTACCATCATGCCAAGCAAAGTGATAATTATAGCCGTCATCTATGATAAAGCAACCCGTCGGGAAATTCTCCCTCTTATATTCCGTGCAGTGCCAAGGATCGGCGTCAGTAACCTTAACCAACGGCAACTTAAGATTTACTACTTTTTTTTCCATAATATCTATTCACTTAGTAAAACATCACACAAGTCTTCCCTCAAGATCCGGAACAACTCCCTCTTGTCCTGAGGGATGTCCTCCTCCGTCAACGCGAAGAATAGCAGATAACCGACCGGCACATCCAGTACCCTACAGACTTTCACTATCGTCTCCTTTGCCGGGAATGTCCTGTTCAACTCGATCGCACAAAGCGCATTCGCACTCATGCCTATCCTCTGAGCCAACTCCTTCTGAGTCATCTCACGCCACATTCGCAGCTTCCTTATTGAATCACCTATTTCCATCTACCCAATTCTTTATTTCTGCGAAAAGATCTTCCGCATTCTCGTTCCACTTCGCCTTAAACTCGTCCCAGTTACAGAAAGGACAAGGAAACTGTTCTGCCGGCTCATACAGATTACCGTGATCATCACAGTCATCCATGTCATACAGATATCCATCTATGCAACACGCATCCGGATAACTCGCCCCGTAATATGGGAACACAGGGCATTGCTCTTTTCTATCGTTTTCCATGCTCTATCATTTTTGCGTAAGGAGAAGACTTTATGCCGTCAGCTATCATCTTCAACCTCATCAGGTCCTCAAAACTTAACTTGTTCTCCCTGTTCTCGTCCGGAGTACTGTTGTAAAGGTCGAACTTATAGATGAACGCATCCAAGAACTCTTCCTTAGCCTTCTTCAGTCCGGACTTCAACTCCCTACGGTAATAAGACCACATGCTCTCCACATCGGCAGCCTCCACATCAGTCAGGTCAAGGTATATCTCCTTAGCCCTTTTGTTGTATGTCGCCTTCTGGAATGTCTCGGACTTGCTGCCGAACAGATGAGCCAGAAGATTCAACAGTATCTTGAACTCGTCCTGATTCGCGTACTTCACTGCCCTCGTGGTCCTCTTCTCATCCATGATGTCATCCCACGTCAGACCATTCGCCTCCATAAGACGCTCCAACGCCAGTCTCGCCGCCTCGACCTCACCGGCTTCTCCGCCATCCATCAACGCCTTGATCTTACGGAGCTTCTCGATTATACTTTCCTTATCCATTATTAAGGTTTTTAATGTATGTTTCCATATAATTCGAACCATTTCTTAATTGCATCCCTCTTTAACTCGGGAACCTCGTAGCCGTCCTCGCGTAGCCATTGATTGACGAACTCCATCACATATACATCATCCCAGCCTTCATCATCCTGAAGTTCATTCAAAGACCAATAAGCCTCAACCATCTCGTGACAGTCCATGTGCAGCTTCTGGCTGTAAAAGTCACCCCAGAACTTCCCGACATGCTCCCTGTAAGACTCTCCCTTCTCGATCTTCTCTCCGCACAGATAGCAGGAGTGCTCTTTCCTCGCAGATCTTACAAGCTTGATCTTGTTGAATTCGCCCATATCACAAAGACTTTAACAGTTCCTCCTTAGACCTGAACAGATGCATCCCAAGAAAAGGCCCTTTGGACGCCATAAAGTACCAGATTTCTTTTTTGACTACCGAAGAATCCGGTATCGCGGTCAATGTTATCCTGATCTCATATATCTTATCCTTGACCACCCTGTTGTCGTACATAAAGTACACCTCCTGACCTACATCAAATTTGCATTCCACTTCCATGACTACTCCTCCAACTTTATACTCAGGACAGGCTTGCCGTCCTTACTTATCTCTATGGTGTTGCCGCCGTCCCTGAGCTTGTTCTTGGTCCACCAGACAATAAGCGACTGAATCTCGCCATCGGTCAACTCACGCTTGTCCGATCCATCCACCCTGGCGATGTACGCACCGGCTATGCCAACAAAAATTCTATGCTCCATATCTATCCCTCCAAAAGATCTTTATAAAAACGATCTTCCTTGATCAACCACTCAATCATGGATACCGCATTAGTATAGACATCATCGAAACAGCCGTGAAGACAAATGGTCTCGTCATTGCAGTCTTCATATCGGTAGCTCATTCCCTTGTTGTTCATTGCGAGATCTGCGCAGGTCACAAATGTCGGACCTCCTCTTAAATCGGACGAAGGAATCTCAACCATAACGCGATCGGGAATCATACGCAGCAATCTGTGCAGAGACCATGCCGGCTTATCCTTACCAAAGAGATCATCACCACTTATTCCCATGACGGGGTTTCTATTGGCCGAATCTCGCAAATGCATAATGCTGGAGAAGGGAGTATGCCGCAATTCATAGTCTTCTAACGAATGCATGTAATGCCATGTCATATCCGCCGTTTCAGGCTTTAATCCCAAAGCGAGAAGTCGCTGACCCTGCTCGATAGACGTGCTGGGGCTTGTCTCAAAATCAAATTCTTTCATACTATATCTTTTTAATTAACCATACCTGACTTGATACTTCCTCAAAGCCGATCCTGCGGTACCATTCCCTCACCCAGTCATTCGTGTCGCTCCTGAGCGAAAGAGATATGCAGTCGAAGCTCTTGGCAATCCTCTTGCAATATTCCAGCAACTCTGTCGCTATGCCTTTCTTCCTTTCAAGATTGGCGACATACAGATCCGAAACTATTGCTTCTTGCGGATTGTCATTGTAAATGTGAATCCTGCATGAAGATTTGCCGTCTAATGCAACAATCGTTACGCAGGTGTAATCATCCCACATGGATACTGAGTGGATAAAATTATCTGTCATAACTACTCCTCCTTAAAAAATCTCATACATGCCTTGTAAAGAACCTCTATGAGTTCCTCACCCTCAATCTCTGCAAAAGGATAATACTTCATGAAAACGTATCGTCCTGAAGTGCTGCCTCTATTGAGAGAATAGCATAGGCCATTTTGCTCTATAAAGGATAAAAGTTCACCTATAGAATAGGCTGGCGTATTGCTTGTCAAAGGACATCGTTGCGGAGGAGGATAGCCCATACCTAACAATTTTGCTGTCTGTATTTTATTGGTGTGTTGTTTCATAACTATTCCTCCGGACCCTCAATATACATCCAATGCGTAACCTTACTCGTAATGATACCCCAACCGTTAGCCCACCATTCCATTCCTCTTTCCAGACGACCGGCCCAGTAGACACCGTTCTCGGTCCTTATCAGCACCTGCTTCGCAT
>JBGVQX010000094.1:0-10742 GCA_045127905.1 Candidatus Cryptobacteroides sp. | reverse complement strand
GGTAAGCGTAAAACGCTTTTTTGAACCGGAGTTGGTCTTCATCTTTGGCATAGTTAAATTTGATTTAGTTAATAATTATTTGTTATCCAATCCCTTGGATTACTTTTTCTTGAGAGGGGCGATCATCATGATCATCCTCTTTCCTTCAAGCTTAGGCATCTGCTCTGCCCTTCCGTACTCCTCGAGTTCTACTGCGAAACGGAGGAGGAGCTTCTCTCCCTGATCCGCATAGATAATCGAACGTCCTTTGAAGAATACCGAAGCTTTCACCTTCGACCCTTCCTGAAGGAACTCCTGAGCATGCTTGAGCTTGAACTGGAAATCGTGCTCGTCGGTATTAGGTCCGAACCTGATTTCCTTTATGACTATCTTGGCCGCATTGGCCTTCATCTCCTTAGCTTTCTTCTTCTGCTGATAGAGATACTTCTGATAGTCCATTATCTTACAAACAGGAGGGTCGGCCTTCGCGCTTATCTCCACCAGATCAAGATCCTGCTCATCCGCCATCCTCAAGGCCTCTCTCAGTGAAAACACTCCCTGCTCCGGGATGTTCTCTCCAACAAGACGTACCTGAGGAGCCGTGATCTCCTCGTTGATTCTCAATCCGTCCTCGTCCTTCTTCACATTGTTAGGCTTCTGGCCTGGACGAGTGTTAGGTCTCGGACCCATCGGGCGTGGACCTGGTTTAAATGGTGCTGCGATAAATTGTTCCTCCTATAAGTTAAGTTAATAATATATTCAGACTATGACAGCTGATCCTTTATCTCATTGGTAACCAATGCGACAAATTCATCAACCGGCATAGATCCTGCATCAATACCTCCCTGTCTTCTGACAGATACTGTGCCGTCATTCATTTCCTTTTCACCAACAATCACAAGGAAAGGAATCCTCTTGAGTTCGCTCTCACGGATTCGCTTGCCGAGTGTCTCGTTGCGATCATCTACGGCGGCGCGAATATCGGAATTATTCAGCAAACTGCAAACTTTTTTTGCATATTCCTCGTATTTTTCGCTGACTGGCACGATGTTAACCTGATCTGGAGTGAGCCAGAGAGGAAGCTTTCCGCCAGTATGTTCAAGAAGCACTGCGACAAATCTTTCAAGAGATCCGAAAGGTGCACGATGGATCATGATAGGGCGATGCTTCTGGTTGTCACTGCCGATATACTCGAGTTCAAAGCGCTCCGGAAGGTTGTAGTCTACCTGAATTGTACCGAGCTGCCACTTTCTTCCGATGGCATCCTTCACCATAAAGTCGAGCTTCGGACCATAGAATGCAGCCTCACCATATTCGACTACGGTATTAAGACCTTTCTCCTGCGCAGCCTCGATTATGGCAGCCTCAGCCTTAGCCCAATTCTCGTCCGATCCGATATATTTTGACTTATTATCAGGATCGCGGAGCGATACCTGAGCGATATACTCCTTGAAATCAAGCGTCTTGAATACATAAAGGATGATGTCGATAACCTTGCAGAACTCCTCCTTGATCTGGTCCGGACGAACGAAAAGGTGGGCATCGTCCTGAGTGAAGCTACGTACGCGTGTAAGTCCGTGAAGCTCACCGCTCTGTTCGTAACGATATACAGTACCGAACTCAGCAAGTCTTAGTGGAAGATCCTTGTACGAACGAGGCTTAGCCCTGTAGATCTCACAGTGGTGAGGACAGTTCATAGGCTTGAGGAGATATTCCTCGCCTTCCTGAGGTGTGTGGATAGGTTGGAATGAGTCCTTTCCATATTTAGCATAGTGACCTGAAGTCACATAAAGATCCTTGTTTCCGATGTGCGGGGTGACTACCGGAAGATAGCCGTATGACTTCTGGAGCTTCTTGAGGAAGTTCTCGAGTCTTTCGCGGAGAGCAGCACCCTTAGGGAGCCACAAAGGAAGGCCCTGACCCACTCTCTGAGAGAATGTAAAGAGCTCCATCTCCTTTCCGATCTTTCTATGGTCACGCTTCTTGGCCTCCTCCATCATCTGGAGATACTCGTCAAGAAGAGACTTCTTAGGGAATGTTACACCATATACACGTGTCAGCATCTGACGCTCCTGATCACCTCTCCAATAAGCACCAGCGATTGCTGTAAGCTTCACAGCCTTGATTACAGATGTATCCTTGAGGTGAGGTCCACGGCAGAGGTCTGTAAAATCGCCGTTTGTATAGAATGTAATAGTGGCATCCTCAAGCTCGCTGATAAGTTCACACTTGTACTCATCACCCTTTTCTGTGAATGTCTTAAGAGCATCGGCCTTCGAAACCTCAGTCCTTACGAATGGATTCTTCTGACGTGCAAGCTCGATCATCTTGTCCTCAATAGCCTTGAGATCAGCTTCCACGAGAGTCTTGTCACCGAAATCCACATCATAATAGAATCCAGTCTCGATTGCCGGTCCGATACCGAATTTCACTCCTGGATAGAGAGCCTCAAGTGCAGCTGCAAGAAGGTGAGATGAAGAATGCCAGAACACATGCTTAGCCTCAGCATCCTCCCACTTGTGAAGACGGATAGCAGCATCCTCGGTTATAGGACGTGTTACATCATATACCACACCTTTTCCTGTCGTGTCAGCAGCCGTCACAACTGTTGCAGCCAAAACATCCGCTGCTAATCTTGGACTAATGCTATTTGCAATATCAAAAGCTGAGACACCACTCTCGTACTGTCTTACGCTGCCGTCAGGAAATGTAATATTTATCATAACGATACCTTTATATATTTACTTTATTTTATTATCTGATGTGTCATATCGGGCATAAAGCCGGAATAAGCATGCAAAGGTATTAATTTTTTTCTATCTTTGCACAACTAATCTGATTAATATGGCACAAAATCTCTTGAGACGAAACATGTGGGACACAGCGGCAAAGGCCGGACTCGTCCTTGGAGCAGTATCTACAGTATATATGTTCATCAGCCAGTTCCTTGGCGCAGAGCAAATGGGCGGCATCTTCGGATCCATTCTTAATTTTTTACTTTGGGGAGCCAAGTTTGGAGGATGTATCTGGCTCATGATGTTCTTCATGAAGAAATTCGCGGCTGAGAATGAGACAGCAGATAATTCTGCAACTTTCAGACTCGGAGTTTTGGCAAGTTTTCTTTCGGCTCTGATATTCGCTGCCGCATACTTCGCCAATATCGGATACATATCGGCTGATTTCTATCAATCACAGATGGAGCAGGTGATGCAGATGATGGCCCCACAGCTTGATGCGAACACTACGACAGTCATGCAGGAGACTTTACAAAACCTTCCTCAGATGATGTTCTGGTACAATCTCATTTATTGCTTTATCTTCGGAACATTGCTCTCATTCATTCTTTCACGCAATATTCCATCTAAAGACCCGTTTGCAGATTATAAACCGGACGAGCAGTAGAAGACAACGTCAATCATGGAATACACAAAAGACCTATCGATAGTAATTTCCCTCTACAATGAGGAGGAATCCCTTCCTGAGCTTGTGAGCTGGATCGAGTCAGTGATGACCCGTGAAGGCTATAGCTATGAAATAATAATGGTTGACGACGGCAGCACCGACTCATCATGGAAGATTGTCAGGAAACTATCTGAAAAGAACTCCAACATCCGAGGTATATCCTTCCGTAGAAACTACGGCAAGTCGGCAGCCCTATACCACGGCTTTGCTGCAGCACAGGGACGCGTGGTAGTAACTATGGATGCAGACCTGCAGGATTCGCCAGAAGAAATCCCTGAAATGTACAGGATGGTGACTGAAGACGGCTACGACATCGTATCCGGATGGAAGAAGAAGAGATTTGACAACAAATTCACCAAGAACCTGCCTTCTAAGCTTTACAATTGGACTGCGCGCAAGATAACTGGCATAAGACTGCACGATATGAACTGCGGTCTTAAGGCATATCGTAATGAAGTAGTGAAGAATATCGAGGTTTACGGAGAGATGCATCGTTATATCCCGTACCTTGCGAAGAATGCCGGCTTCGGACGAATCACTGAAAAACCGGTACAGCATCAGAAACGCAAATACGGTGTCAGCAAATTCGGCCTGGAACGCTTCGTGAATGGATTTCTTGATTTGATTTCGCTGTGGTTCCTGAGCACATTCGGGAAGAAACCCATGCATTTCTTCGGCTTCACAGGCATCCTAATGTTCCTGATTGGCGGAATAATGACTATCTGGGTAATTATTGAGAAGCTCATCCAGCAGAGCCATGGACTGGACTTCAGACCTGTCACAGACCAGCCGTTGTTCTATCTTGCGCTTGTGGCCGTGCTTCTAGGATTCCAGCTCTTCCTTGCCGGATTCATCTGTGAAATGGTATCACGCAACAGTACAGAACGCAACCGATACAATATAAGAGAGGAGTTCTAGGGCTTACTAGATTATGAAACTATTCTTTAGAAACTGATATTACTTCATATGGTTTTTCTACAGCAGCCACGGCACATCTTTGAAAAACCGAAGCCTCATGACCGGTCAATTCAGGCCGGTCATTTATTTGTGGCCTACAGGTATTGCCCAATACAGACTGCCCGATGAGCGGTGCAATAAGTTTTTCAAACACTGTACAGGCAGCGATATAACGACCCCTATCATATGAAAGATGATACCCGTCACGTGTAAAATCCTTTGCATCCGCATCATTCAGACTCGTAGCACGTGCATTCATCACAGCTGTGCCGGTAGGAATTATCAGATTAATACCTGTCTCCATGACAAGCATCTTTGTCGCATCCATATACGCCTCCCACATCCGGTCGGAACTGTTGCCATAGAAACTCAGCCTATATGTACATAGTTTATTGCTTCCGTCTTCGCGGAGTCTGGAAATAGGCCAGAACATATTCCAGCCTATGGCAGGTTCGGAGCCGAACTTCTCCTTCTGGGTGTTACGTACAAAAGCCACAAGACTATCCAGATACGGTTGGGCGGTCTCATAACGTCCCTCGTTCTCCAGACTGTTCTGGAATATCACATAGTCCCATTTAATGTTTCCCACCGCCTCACGAACGCTTTTGGGGACCTTTTTGAATTCCGTTTCTCCAGGGGCGCATTCGGAGTACCTGCCAGCCTTATCAGACAAGTAGAAATCGTAATGTTCTTCCAGGGAGCAGTTACCTTTGACAAAGCGGCCGATATAAAGATTCTCCACCCCAGCTTCTGACGCTATCTGCGGCAGGAGTTCAGTACTGTCCACGCCGTAACTATGTCCGAACCAAAGGATATTTATCGACTGTAATAAGACTAAGAGCAACTTCATATCAAACCGATTTACATAACCTCCAAAAGACTTCAGTAAGACAGCTTATAGACTACAAAATAGCATCCGGCTTTCTTCGTCTTGAATCTGAACGGTTCCAGACGTGTGACACTGCGTCCTGCCTCGACATTCACATCCTTGAATGTCCTGCGTTCTATAACCTTACCCTTTTCATTGCACAGCTCCACAACAAGGGTTGCAAGACAGGCATCGCCAAGGTTGAAGACAACCGGACGGATCATATCTGACGGTCCATAAACAGTATCCACATCATCACTCGCAGCCCAGATTCTGCCAAACACCATCTTGTTTGCATGGAATGCAAGCTTAGGCACATAATAACAGTCCACCAGAGGCTTCTGATATGTGAACATATTAGCGCCAGATTCCAGAGAGCACCATGAGAATCCGCAGACTCCGGCAAGGGTCTGAAGCTTCATCGACTCCCATGCAGAGAAGGCCTGGAATGCCTGACTCTCACGCCACTCGTCCACCTGAAGCAGCCTTCCTATACTGCCTTCCTCGTATTCCCACTCATAAGACTGCACCTCAAACCAAGGATCCTTGCGCGCAAGCGACCAGTTAGGCTGGGCAGCAGATTCCTCATGCTCGAAATTGAAGTAGCACAAATCCTTCGCTTCCAGGCACGACTGAGCCCATGGATAAGGGAACTTCCTCAATGTCGTCCACTTCTCGCCATAGCCCGTGTATGCATCCTGGCTTCCGCGGGTCATCATCTTGTGCATAAGCACAGGATTAGGTGCAATAGTATCACCCTGATAAGTAAGCGTACCGTCATAATTGGCGTAATGTGAATGAGGCCAGAAAGATGTAGGAGAGATAAGGCGGCTGGTATCTGCCTGCACCATTGCAGTGATTATGGCATTGAAATAGTCCTCCGTATCGTTTACGTCATGGTTCTTGAAACAATTAGGATGATTGCTTGCCTCCCAGAGGACGATTGACGGATGATTATAGACCTGACGCATATATGCCGGCCAGTTCTCTATATCCACATTCCACGCCTCGCCCTCGCGGAGCCATCCTGCCGACTGCCATATCAGATAGATACCCATCTGGTCAGCATACTCTGCATAACGGGGATCGTTGATTCCGTCCACGATATCCTTCTCGGCATGCACATGGACACGAAGCAGATTACCGCCAAGTTTCTCGGCCATCATCAGGTCGCGCATAACCATGTCATCTGTAGCGCATCGGATTGTAACCGACACGTCTTCGATCGGAAGTCTATATCCAAAATTCTGTGCACCATTGAGCATGTCAGGCTTATGATTTATATATAGGACACCATCCTTCTGCTCTATCACCCTGACACCTGTAGTAGTCACGAAATCATCGACAGGATTGCCTTCCTCATCTGCAAGCACCACCTCTACCTTATATAGTTTCGGAGAACCTGTCGCCCATACATCCGGAGATTCAAGAGTCATATCGATATCGAACACATTGTCGATTCTAGGACGGAGTTCGATATCCTTCGAGAAAGTTGCTACGCATTCCCCTTCTGAAGGGAACCAAGGATAATATCTGATTGAGAGACTACCCTTCTTTGAGAATCCTGTCTCATTTTTTACGGTTATCTTATGATGCTGGACAGCCTTATCATCAGAAAGCGAAGAAGTATGCACACGATTATCCACAATGTGGCTTCGGGTGTCTGTCATCACCAGTTCGGTACGACCGAGGAACCAGCCCACATTTAGGTCGGAAGGAGCGTGGAGCATCGTATTCTCGACCTTATAAGGCTTGACACGCACAGCTATAATATTTTCCTGACCAGGGATAAGATATTCAGTCACATCTATACTGCGTGGAATTCTTCCTTTAAGCACTGCGGCAACTTCCCCGTTTACCCACACCTCTCCGGCAGGGTCAAGAGTCTCGATTTCAAGAGATGCATATTTGAAATCACCCACCTGCACCTTGGTCCTGAGATAATAGCTTTCTCCTTCAGACTTCAATCCGCCAAGCGGAGATGGCAAAGTCACGAGTTCCCATCCTGAATCATCATAGGAAGCTGTCTGCCAGCCGGCCATAGAAGGGACATCATTGAAATCCTCATCATAATGAAGAACCGTCACAAAAGGCATGCGAGGGGTCTGAGGAGTACGAACAAAGCTATAAAGCGAGAAGTCATCAATCTCCGCTGCCGAGCCTTTGCTTTCCAGGGTAAAGCCAGAAATAATCTTTCCGAAAGATGCCGGCAAAGATATCTCCTTGAGTGTCTTTCCGTCCAAAGACACAAAAACTCGTCTGTTAGGCAGGTCGCCATAAATCTCGACATTGCCCGAAACCGATGCAAAGTCCTTAATATCGAGCGACGAGCCATTTTCATCAAGCAGTTTTACGACCAGGCCGGGAGCTTTCTTCTTCAGCTCCATCTTCATGCTGAACCTCCAGCAGATTGTATCTATTACAGGAGACACCTCGGCATCTTGAATGAGAAGACATCCATCGGAAACGACTGCTCCGCCTGCGGTCCATGACTTCCTTGACTCAGCGGCAAGCATCTCAAGACCTTGCTTATAACCGACAGCCTTCCAATCGGCAAGTCTGACAGTGCGACGCACGGAAGTCAAAGGCAGAGGTTTGATTCCTGCAACCCTCTCTGTCACCTGGGCATCAGTAAAAAGCGGAGTATCAAGCTCCGGATCACCCCAGAACTTCGACGCAAAGTCTGCATATCGTCCAAGCACCTTTACGCGCTGGTCCGTATTGAGCCATTCATTCTCGCCATGAAAGTCGGTAACACCGTCTGCCTTGGTGTCATTCGTGAAATAACGCATCTCAAAGGTAGACACCTGCTGGGCATACAGGCAGGATGTGGCTGCAAGCAGCAGTATTGCCAGAAATATTCTTCTCATTTTATATCTAAATTATTCTTTATCAAGATATCACGTTTTCGAACTATTCGTTCCAGTTGTCGGTGCGGAAAGGAGATGCAGGGATACCATAGGTGTTGTAGACAGAAACCGGAGCCACATTATGGAATGCATATCTCACTGCAACAGGATTCTTAACACTGTCGCACTTCACCTCCACGGTTCTTTCCTTTGACACATACGCTTCCGCCTTATAAAACTTACGGTCCTCACCCGCCAGTTCAAATCCATCCAGAGAATGTCCTTTAGGACCAACTCCAAGTTCGGTCCCGGTAAATGTGACATAGACCTTAGTGCCTTTTATCTCATGAGATTCATAAACAGGAGCTGCGGCATCAAAACCTGTCAGACCATAAGTATTCTGTAGCGCAAGGAATGCGAGACGGTCGCCGACTGGTTTCTTTTTAGATGGGTGAATACAGAACTCATCACCGCAATCCATAGTAACCGCCATTCCTGAATGAGGGATCTCAGTCAGATTCTTCAGCTGAGCCTCCCTTATGAGAGCAGCCTCGAGACCGTCCACACCGCTGTATTTGAATGGAGCTATCTGAGTATAATAGAACGGTAATTCGGTGTTGCCCCACATGCCTCTGAGCATCTTCACAAATTCCGGCTGAAGTCTGGCATACAGGTCAGCAAAGCCTCTATTGCTACAGCCCTGATACCATATGACTCCACGGATGTTAAAATTCTTCAACGGAGCAAGCATTGCATTATAAAGCAATGTTGGAGCCTGATGAGGATTCTTCTGTTTTTCCTGTCTGTCAATAAAGGACAGATCCATCTCGGAAGAGAATTGTTCAAGCACTTCCCTTGACATCCATGCCTCAATCTTCGAACCGCCCCATGCAGTCACAATCACTCCTACCGGCACGTCGAGAATCTCCTGAAGCCTCCTAGCAAAGAAATATGCAGTCGCACTCGCATTAGAAACCGCATCTGGCGTATGCTCGAACCATTCGGCCTTGCAGGTCTTCTGCTCGGTAAACCTTGTAGCACGCTTGATATTACATATCCTTATAGGTCGCGACGGCTTTGCTGAAACAATATATTCCATCGCGCCCTCAACCGGCTGACACTTAAAGCCATGCATCGGCATGACCATATTGGACTGGCCGGCACACAACCACACTTCTCCGGACATCACATTCTCCACGAAGGTCTTCTCTCCATCATCAAACACAATGCGATAGGGGCCTCCTGCTCCAGGAGTCTTTACATAAGCCTTCCAATTACCGGACTTGTCCGAAACCGCAACAATGGTTTCAGAATTCCACGAAGTGGTGATCCTGACTGAGCTCTGGGGACTTGATTTACCCCACATCATCACCTCAGAATCACGCTGAATAACCATATTATCAGCAATCAGCGCAGGCAAAGTGACCTTTGCCTGCGACATAAATGCTGAAAAGAATGCGATTAAAAGAAATGCGATCTTCTTATTCATAATCTCTTTTAGAAGTTACGTGCCTTCAAATATCTGTCAAGGTCTTCCTTCGGCATAGGAAGCTTTCCAGGATAATTCTCAATCCACTCAAGGAACATCTTGTTCTTATTCTCATCCCATACACTGTCAAGCTCGCCTGCAGTAAAGATGTTTCTCCTGATCAGATCCTCTGCGAATTCGTCAGAAAGTTTGGTAAACTCTGATGTAAGTACGATTTCCTCCACCAGATGAGCAGGAATGAACAGAACGCCACCAGACTTTGCGAGGACAGCATCACCAGGAAGCACAATAGCCTTACCGATACGGATAGGGACATTGTAGTTCACGAGGATGGTCTGACGCATATACGACGGGTCAAATCCCTTGCACCATACATTGAATCCCTCGACATTCCTAAGACGCTCGATATCCCTGATATGTCCGTATGTAATCATTCCGTTGCCAGTAGCATGATAGACTCCGCTACCGAGGTTCGATCCGATTGCAGTACCGAGCCATTCCTTATTATAAGTATCAGTCACATATACGTCACCCTTTACAAGAGTGTTGATAACCCATGCAACAGTACGTTTCTGCTTCCAGTCACGTCCTTCCTTCTTGCCCTGCTCGATGATAGCCTCTTCAAGATCCGGACGCATAGGCATGAACTGAGCTGTCACGGCACGACCGGTAGTCACAGCGTCAGGATCATCATTCAGGAGAGTCCAGTCACCCTCAAACTGATTCTGATAACCGAGCTTCATAAGTTCAGCCCAGCATTCCTCGATTGTAACGTTCTTCAGTCTCTCAAGAATTGAATCCGGAATCTTAGGACGACCGTCTTCAAATCTCTCTCCCTGCCATCTTGCGGTAAGAGCCTTGATGTATTCTGGGGAAGCGTTTATACTCTGAGCTACAAGATTCAGCGTGCACGAAAGCGCCAGAACAAGAATAATAATTCGTTTCATGATGATAAAATTAATTAGTTTATTCGTTACTTACAAATATGTCATTTAATATTTCCGCAAGGCGATATCCGGCATTTCTCAACTGCGAAAACAGCAGAGGTCGCATATCGGTTGCATACGTTGCCGGGAGAGTAATCCCTGCATGGCAGGCGCTTATCGCAGGCCAGCAGCATTCTGCGCTGTCTGATGCA
>JBGVQX010000093.1:0-12700 GCA_045127905.1 Candidatus Cryptobacteroides sp. | reverse complement strand
TGTCGAGCGTGATTATCTGTTTTCAATCAAGTCTATCGAGGATTCTGTTAAAAAGAACGATTAGTCTGTTAAAACTTTTCCGGTCGGAGGGCGTGAGTCTTCTGACCGGATTTTATTGTCAATCATTGATAATTATCCGTACTAAAAGGTTGAGACATTTGTACATTATCCGTATTAGAAAAATAAATAACACGTCATTTATCCGCATTATACAAGAAACATTAATTTACCCTTGCATTTCTGCCCCCCCCGATTATATTTGTAGTCTGGAACTTCGCCTCGACTGTCTTGTATGAAGAAATTGTAACAAATCAGTCTTTTGAGCGTCTAATATGATAGAACTTAACAATAATTATATGAAAACGAGACCCCGATTATTGATTGCCGGTGTATTGACCGTCTTTTTGTCCACATTCTTTTTCAACGCTTCTGCGCAGTCCTTTACCGGCAAGGTGATTGATGAGAACGATATGCCGCTTGCTTACGCCAATGTCATTCTTCATAGAGCAGATACAACATTCATCGCCGGAACAGTTACTGATACTTCTGGAGTCTTCATATTAGATCCTCATTCGGAGGGTGCAATGATTCAAGTATCTTTTGTCAGTTATGAAACCTGTTATCTGACTATAACAGATAAGTATCTTGGTACAATTAAGATGGAACCTGACGCGCAGATGTTAGACAAGGTTGTTGTAAAAGCCGTACTCCCAAAGACTGAAATTATCGGAGATGCATTTGTCACGAATGTTGAGAACAGTGTACTTGCAGATGCCGGTTCTGCCAACGACGTGCTTAGAATGTTGCCGGGAGTGATCCAAAAGGAAGATGGTATCGAGGTGTTCGGCAAAGGAGCACCGATCATATATATCAACGGCCGTCTTGTAAGGGATAATTCCGAGCTCGAACTTCTTAACTCCAGCGATATCATGAGTGTCGATGTGGTGCAGAATCCCGGTGCAAGGTACGATGCGACAGTGAAGGCAGTCATCAGGATCAAGACGATAAAGAGGGAGGGTGACGGATTCGGATTCAATCTACGCTCGACCTGGTACCAGTCAGAAAACACTGACTTGTATGAAACACTTAATATGAACTACAGACGCAAAGGATTCGACATTTTTGGTACTTTGAGTTTCAACCAGTCAGAGTACCACCAGGATGCTGAAATTACACAGAGTCTTCATTCATCTTCACCATTAATCTTGAAGCAGGAGATGTACTCTTCAGGTAAGGATAATGGATTGACCACAGCATTAGGTTTCAACTATCAGATCAGTGAAAACCATTCAATCGGATTGCAGTACAGGCCATACGTAGACTTGCTGACAGCAACTGACACAGACACTTACACTATGGCAACCATTGGTGGAGTTCTTGATGACAATACTCATACATTATCACAGGGAGAGGGTGACATCACACCGACGCATTATGTGAATATGTATTATAACGGCACTGCTGGTAAACTCAATATAGATTTCAATGCTGATTTTCATGACAGCAGAAATGCAGAAAGACAGAAATATGACGAATTGAGCGAAATGCAGGACAACAGGGTCGTGAATACTGTCAGCAAGACTCACAATAGGCTATATGCCTCAAAACTCATACTTACATATCCTTTGTTTGGTGGCAACCTTACCGCCGGCACAGAATACACATATACCCATAGAGAGGATGAGTATATAAATGAAGAGGGATATGTGCCAAGTGCATTTACGAAGATTCAGGAGGACAATGCCAATGCATTTGTGGAGTACATATATCCGTTGAAGTTCGGAAGCATATCGGCAGGAGTAAGATATGAGTATCTTTCGTTCAATTATTATGAGAACGACATTCTGCAGGAAGATCAGAGCCGTACTTACAGTAATTTCTACCCTAATGCATCATTCAATGCTCAGGTAGGAAAATTCCAGTTTCAGCTCAGTTATGCAGTAAAGACATCGAGACCTTCATATCGGAATCTGACAAATGCCATACAGTATATTGACAGATATAGTTACACGAAAGGAAACCCCTATCTGGTGCCTGAAATCAATCACGATTTATCATTTGCTGCCGTATGGAAGTTCCTTCAGTTCTCTGCAAGTTATCAGGTGGAGCAAAGGAAGATTCTGCACTGGGGAACAGCACCAGAGAATCTTGAGAATATAATAATGTTGCATTATACAAACTTTGACAGGAACATTCCGAGAGTACAGGCTATGCTGTCGGCCTCCCCTACAATAGCTTTCTGGCATCCGAGACTGAATGTCGGAGTACAGAAACAGTGGCTGGAAATAGACTATCTTGGAAATGCAGCGGAACTTGGCAAGCCGATTACATTTGTGGGATTCGGAAACACATTCAAGATTCCTAAGGGCTTTATGGCTACTCTGGATTATAACTACACAGGTAAAGGAAACCAGTATATATATGAATTGATGAAACCTACGCATCAGCTGGACATATCTCTTAGAAAATCATTCCTCAATGATGCATTAAGTATTGAGCTCAAAGGCGTTGATCTGTTCAAAGGTCGCAGCGATATTGTGCGTATGATCAGCGATATTTATGAGATTCACCAGAAGAATGAGTTTGATTCCAGAGAATTCGTCCTGACTATAAGGTACAACTTCAATAGTGCAAGAAGCAAATATAAGGGTACCGGAGCAGGTGAACAGCAGAAAAGCAGGATGTAGAAGCCAGATAATTAGTGTTATATGCACCGTTCCTGTCAGAGGACATAGATCTTCTGACCGGAATTCTTATTCGTTTACCAGCAATTTATAGCCTTCGCCTCGCACGTTCAAGATGCGGATGCGTGGGTCGGGTTCGAGACGGCGACGGAGTTTGGAGATGAATACCTGAAGGCTGCGGGAATTGAAGAAGTCGTCGTCGCCCCAGATTTCCAGAAGGAGAGGTCTTGTGTAGAGGGTTTCTCCTTTGCTTGCACATAGAAGTTCAAGGATTTTTGCTTCGCGTGGCGAGAGTTCTTCAGATGTGCCGGCGTAATCGAGACGGAGGGTGTCCGGATGGAATGTGAATTCACCGATCCGGTATGTCTGAGGAGCAGGAGCGGTCTGAACCTGCCTTCTTCCTGCCAATGATCGCAGTCTGACAATCAGTTCCATCATTCCGAACGGTTTCTTGAGATAGTCGTTCGCTCCGAGTTCAAAGCCTTCCACAACGTCGTCTATGGCAGATCTTGCTGTAAGGAACAGTACCGGAGTCTGCTGATCGGTCTGTCTGATATGTCTTACCATAGTGAATCCGTCCATCTTCGGCATCATCACATCTGCAACCAGGACATCCGGCTTTTCTGCATAGAACTTACGCAGTCCTTCCTCTCCATCCATAGCGGTGCGGACATTGAAGCCCTGACTGGTCAGGGTATTGCGGATTATCAGGACGAGGTCTGGTTCGTCTTCTACGAGGAGTATGTTGATGTTTTCGCTCATAATGACAATGTGAATGAGGTACCTTTGCCGAGTTCGCTTTGTACTGTGATGTTCCAACCGTGCTTTTCTACGATGCTATGGACATAATACAGTCCGAGGCCGTAACCCTTCACGTCGTGAAGATTGCCGGTGTGGGCACGGTAAAACTTCTCGAATATATGCTTCAGGTCTGACGAGGACATTCCTATACCGTTATCACTGACGGCCAGTCTGTTTCCATCGGCAGCAATGTGTATTGCGACCTTTTCGCCAGAATATTTCACGGCATTGTCTATCAGGTTGTTCAGGATGTTGCTCAGATGCATCCTGTCCGCATTGACGGTGAAATCGGAAGGAATATCAACAGTGAATGCAACATCCTTTTCCGCTTTCATCCTGTGCTTTTCTATAATATCATCGACCAATGCATCAAGATTGATGTCATCACGGTGCAGAACCAGGCCTTTCCTGCGTTCCATACTCATAGAGAGAATCTGCTCGACAAGTCCGCTCAGGTGTTCCAACTGACTCTGCGATATCTCGAGATATTTCCTTCGCTGCTCCGGAGAGTCTTCATCAGGGAAGTTCAGCAGGGCATCATTGGCTGCATACGCGACAGATATCGGGGTCTTGAGTTCGTGAGTCATATTGTTGGTGAAGTCAGACTTCATCTCATCGAGAGACTTCTGAGTGCGGATGACATGTATCAGATACAAGAAGACTGCGATAAGGACGATAAGAATCAGCACAGAGGCGACAAGGATTCCTGTCATCTGCTTTAGGACAGCCTTTCCTACAGGCTCAATCCATAGTCTGTACATTGCTGTTTCCTGAACATCGAAGACATATTCAAATGAAATAGCATCATCACTTGGCACATATCCATCTGTGCAAAGCGAAGCAAGGACTTTAGGCTCTCCTTTCTGTACAACTGTAACATTGAAATTCACAAGAGAGTCAGCAAAAGTGATAAGTTCTATCTTATGTTGGCCATCCAGTCCGGCCTCCTTCAAAGACACAGTCAGCAGCGAATCAAGAAGCCCAAAGTTCAGATTACCGTCTATCGCATCTATTCCGGTGTGCATTCCTCGGATCATCTGAACGGACATGTTATCCAGAGATTCGAACATACTTTCCTGTTCTGATCTCTCCGGCTTCGGAGGGAGGCTGTCAGTCTGCATCACGCTGCTGGTTGTCTGGCTGACCCTCTTTGTCACTCCTGTCTTCTGACCATTTATCTGTCTGCCCAGAGTGTCCTGTTCATATTGTGTGGTGCTGATTTCCGACACAAGCATACCTCCTGATCCATATCCGGCACCAACGGTGATGTCGCCTGTGAAACCCACTCCTGCCTTTTGATCGCGGGCTTTCTGCAGGCGTGCCATCATTTCGTTGAAGTCGCAGTTTCGGAGTGCAGTACGGACTGCATTCTCGGTCTTTGTCACCTCGCTGCGATACATTCTTATGAGCCACCAGCTCTGGTATGTAAACAGACAGGCCATGACTATGATGACCGCAACTGCTATATGTTTCAGGTTGTTCTTCATATCTGCAAAGTTATTCAAATATCCATTGTCTTCGCAGACGTTAACACTATTTAACACTGTTTAACATTGAATAACATATTTTGACGAATGTGTTTGAGAACTTTGCGGAAACAAATAGACACAGAAGTATGAAACGGACATTATTCATTATTGTTTTTACTGCATTGTGCTTCAATGCTGTGGCTCAATCCAAGGACGAGAAGCTTGACAGTCTCTATTATTCGTTGCCGGAAGCGATGGTGACAGGTGATAAGCCTATTGTCAAGGCTGACAAGGGAAAGCTTATCTATGACCTTCCGCATATCATCAAGGATTTACCTGTAGATAATGCTTATGACGCCATCAAAGAGCTGCCGGGAGTCATTGAAAGCAATGGCTCTTTCACGCTTGCCGGACGAGGAGCAAAGGTTGTCATTGACGGAAAAGTCACGAATATGACTTCAGACCAGCTGAATATGCTTCTGAAAAGTATCCCGACTTCAAGCATAGCCAATGCTGAAGTGATGTATAGTGCTCCTGCGAGGTATCAGGTGCGTGGGGCGATGATCAATATCACATTGAAGAAGGCAGACGGGGATGTGTCTCCTGTGTTGGGAGAAATCACCGGTAAATGGCAATATCAGGAAAGGCATGCATTTGAAGAAAGGGCAAGCCTTATATTCAACAAGAATAGATTTTCAGGTGACGTACTGTACTCTCATACTCACGGCGAGAATTTCAGGGAGGCCAGCACAGAGTCTCATCATTCACTCAATGACGGAACCGTGCACGACATCATAAGCGATGCTGTAGTGAATGGAAAGGGATATAATCATAATTGGAGAGTCGGAGCTGATTATAACATTGATAAAAACCATTCCATAAGCGGAGTCTATACAGGAACATGGTCAGATGATTACAATCTGCAGAAATCAAGCGGCACATACAATACGCTCAATGAATACTGCACCAATAAGAAGATGCATAATGCCAGACTGGACTATCATGCTCCGTTCGGTCTGTCTGCCGGTGCAGAGATGACAATATATGAATCTCCAATTTTGCAGAATATGAGCGATTACGACGGAAACAATATATTGACTGGTACTGACAATCAGCGAATCAGCAGATGGAAGGCTTTCGTCTCACAGGAGCACAATACCAAAAGCGGCTGGGGAATCAATTACGGAGTGATCTTCAACACCTCCACCGATGACAGTTGGCAGAAATTCACAGGCACCGGGGCTGTCCCGGTAGATATGTCATCTGTGCAGACGGAGAGCATTCTGAACATATATGCAGGATTCAACAAGACATTCAACGGAAAGCTGATGGTTGACATATCCCTTGCAGGTGAACGATATCACAGCCCTATGTGGAAGATGTGGGATCTGTATCCTAATGCTGTAGCTGTATATGTGCCGAATAAGGATCATTTGTTTCAGTTATCGGTGAGCAGCGAAAGGAACTATCCTGAATATTGGGCGGTCAAGAGTTCGACGAATGTAGGAATGGGCGGATATCAGCAGATTATAGGTAATCCTGATCTGAAGCCATCCAGTTCCTGGAACAGTCAGTTTGTCTATATGCTGAAGAACAAGTATCTCCTTGCTGCCTGGTTCAACTATACGGATGATTACTTCATCCAGACTGAATATCTCCATCCGGAGCGTCTTAATAATATCTACAAGTGGATGAACTTCGATTTTCACTACACTGCAGGTATGCAGCTAAGCATTCCGTTCAAAGTGGGAAAATGGCTTGACAGTAAACTGACACTGACCGGACTGTATCAGCGTGAGAAGGATTCGGATTTCTATGATATCCCTTTTGACAGGGGGCGATTCGGTGTCCAGGCAAGGATGAACAACAATATCACCATCTCAAGAAAGCCATACCTCCTTATGAACATTGCAGGAAATTATCATTCAGGTGGTATTCAAGGAATAATGGATATTCCTCAGGGAGGTGGCTTGGATATGTCTCTTACCTGGAAATTCAATAAAGACAGAGCAAGTCTGAAAGTCGGATGTTATGACATCTTCGAAACCCAAGGCGTTTCACCATACATCAATTATGGCAATCAGGTCGTTAAGAACTGGTATCCTTCTTACAGGAGTTATAACGTCACATTCTCATACCGTTTCGGAGCTTACAAGGAGAAAAAGAGAGAGGAGGTAGATACGAGCCGGTTCAGGTAATTTTATAGTAGATACTATTGCATTTCTGCCCCCGATTATATTTGTAGTCTGGAACGAAATGGTGCGGTTTTGCATCTATATATAGAGAGATAAACGAACTTATATGAAAAAGATTATAGCAGCATCAATCATCATTGCGGTCTCTTTGATCACTTCTCGTGCATCTATGGCTCAGGACATAATTCACACTTATGATTCTGCTCCTATAAAGGCTAAGGTACTTGAAATCGGAGACGACTATATGTATTATAAGACCTGGGACAACCCAGACGGGCCATTGTACAACATGTCTCTTTCACGGGTCCTGAAAATTGTATTTGAGAATGGCACGACCAAGACCTTTGCCCCGGTTTCGCCGTACATAAGTCCAGGTCCATACGGGACATATCCGTTGGATTACAGATGGGGACATTACTATGGACCATACGGAAGAATATCTCGAGGACAGATTGCCGACTACATAGGATATTCACTATATGGCAGCGAATATATGAAGGCCAGCAACCAATATACCTGGGGAATCTATCTGACAGGAGCCGGTGTGGCTGGTTTGGTGGTGACGATAGCAGCACATATCGCTTATGCTGAGATGAATGACTTTACCAGCCAGCACGGGATGCATAGTTCCGGTTCAGATATAGGTGTAGCTGCGGGATATATCGGAAGTGCAGCCTGCCTTGGAGCAGGAATACCGCTGTGGGTAAAAGGAAGCAAGGGACTCAGGAAAATTGCTGATGACTACAACAGGACATACGTGAATCCGGACAGGAACGGCAGCACTCCTAATCTGTCACTCGGTGCAACAAGAAGCGGAGTCGGTCTGGCGTTTAATTTCTGATTTTTTGATTTCGATCGGGAAGATTTATCATTCATTTACGTTCTATTATAAACAGTAACGGATTATGAAACGAATCTTGACAATTATGGCAGCGATTGTCTGCCTTTGCGGATGTGAGAAGATCTTCACGCCTATGAGTGTCACCCTATCAGCAGATGGCGGAACTGTGACAGTACACACATCCATTCAGCCACAGACATTGGATATTCTGGACTACAACGGAGAAGGCGCCAATATTCCGGAATATGACGAGGAAAGTCAGACCTATACAATCACGAACGACTGGCTTACTGCAAGCATTTCTGAAGCATCTTATGATAATGGGCAGTACGAACTTGTCCTTACAGCCGTTAAGAATACAACCGGAAAGCGAAGGACTCTTTACGTGGGAGGAATGGACAAGAACTATCAGGACAGCATGGAAGTTACACAGGAATAAAAAAGCACGATACCATGAAACGAATCTTAACATTTATTGCAGCGATTGTCTGCCTTGCCGCTTGTGAAAAGCCTGTAGATACATCGAAGATCATCGGGACTTGGAGTGAATGTTATGATGATCCCTACTTCATCATGGACGGCACTGTGGAATATACATTCAAGGCAGACGGAACATATCAGGTGTATGCGTATGATGCATTGTCCGGCAATGAGGTTACAAGGACACATGAATATACTCTCGACGGCAATGTGATCACTTTGAATACAGCTGCTACTGACAGCGCACATAGCCCTAGTTATACAATCACTGAACTTGATGAAAAGGAGATGTCCTGGCAGAAGGTCGGCACGACTTATACTCCAGGATCAAACGGCAGTGATTATAAACATTTCAAGAGGAAATGATGAAAAGGATTATATTTTTTCTTCTCATTGCAATATCATCAGTAGTGACTTCCTGCGAAAACATGCAGGTAGAAGCGGATGCTATGCCTGTCACCTTGGAGATATTCGTGAAGGATACCGAGGGGAACAATCTTCTGGATTATGGCTGGCTTGACGGGAAGAATGTCACAGCCACATTCAAGGGTGAGACATACGAATTGCAGAAGGATGTGCCGACAAGAGCGTATATGCCACATTTCTACGGTTTCAAGGTAACCGGCCGTGATCTTGGAACGGTGCTGTATTTCGGAGAACTTGACGGGACTCACGATATGAACGATGAGTTTGTAATCAACTGGGGCGACGGCACATTCGATACTATCGTCATATATAACGACTGCAGGACCACAATGAACGGCGGATATGACATCAAGAGGCATTATGTCGTGAATGGTGTGAAGACCGAAAACCACAGGATAACCATCACAAAAGAGACTTCAGCACCATCGGAGCCGAAGTTCCCTACACTGGAGATCAAAGGTGCCAGTCTGAACACACATACTGCAAACATATTTGAGCCTGTGCATTTCTATCTTGAGGGTGACGATTATATGAACTGGAGCCTGTCCCAGCTGTGCGATTCTCTTGTATTCAGCGTTATGGGAGAGGAAGGAAGCCGTAAGGTGTATTATGATGAGAAAGGCCACTCTGAACTGATTGTAGGATGGGATCATTGTTTCTATCTTCCGCAAGGTTGCTTATGCAGGATTCAGGCATATAAGGATAATGAAGTGATCTATACTGATGCCATCGAGGTCAATCTGACAAATGACAATGATTTCCTGATGTACGATTGGGATGAAGTCGCTGATGCATCGAAGCTTGGAACTGTCGGTTTCAATAATTTCATCGAACCTCAATATAGCATTGTTACGGCAGCCTATTTCAAGGAGAATACTCCATCTGTAAAGGTTACTGTCGAGAATCCGGAAAGTCTGGAGGATGCACGAACCTGGCTGTATGAGTATATGAAGAAACTGTACAAGGATCCTGTCTATAGTGAGAGTGCCGAGGTGAAGACGAAATATGCAGAATTGCTCGTTTCGGTACAAGAGGATGAGACTCCATTGTATATCTGGAAAGATGACAAGTCTGTCGTTGCACTTGTAGAACAGTATGACGAGTTCGTGCCTGTGACGAGGGTGTATGTTAGGGCTGAACCATGTGCGGACTGATATTTGCAGGCGATTTGTGAAATTTCTACGACTAAACGAGCTTAATATGAAAAGAACAGTATCCATTTCTTTGCGATTTGTCGCACTTGTAGCCCTGTATATGCTTATAGGTTGGGCTTTCGGAATGTATGAGACATTCAGCATCTGGAGGATGCTTATGATGGGATGTATTTTCTCCGGCATTATGCTTGGCTTCAGTGAGTGGCAGAGCAGAAAAAGGCAGCGATGAAGGTCTCTCCATTTCTTGCTTCGTTATGTCTGTTGTCTTACTTGATTTCTTGTGGTGACAGACAGGGACCGGATGAGAACACAATGTACCTGAAGGCTTTTTCTGATGTGTATGGTGTAGTCAGATGGTTTTATCCTGGAGATGAGGCTCAGGATGTGGATTGGAATGCATTGGCACTCGAAGGAGTCCGTAAGGTTGACTCTGTCAATTCCAAGGAAGAGTTCCAGAGTGCTATGACAGAATTATTCTGTCCTATTGCTTCCGGAGTCGTTTTCTCAAATAATCCTGTTTATGATGACAGTCGGATCATTCCGGAAGATACTGCTGGGTTGAAGGAGATAGCCTGGCAACATTATGGCGTGGATCTTGGCAAATGGAGTAATTCATATGTAAGTAAGCGTACATACCGTAATCAGGATTCGCAAGGGCTCAACAGACTTGTATTCGAGGTAACATTGTCAGCTGCAGATTATATTGGTGATAATCTCACTTTATCAGTGGACATAGAGAATATGAAGCCCTCATCGCTTAAGGTATATGCAAAGGTATCTCTTGATGTCAATGATGCTGATACTTATATCAACTTTTGTGAGTTTGTCCCGGATTATCTTGTGGGCGAAGATTACCAGCAAAGCGTCAGCATAGGAAGGGAGGAGGCTAATAAACTCATCAGAATCGGTGTGTTCACAGAAGGTACGGGAGAGTTTATGCTGAACAGCTGTACCCTGTCAGACGGATCCGAACATGTCGATGTCTTGGAGCTTCCGCACAGCTTAAATCAAACCATATATGATTATTATGATCAATCGCGCAGGATAAGGACAAAGGAAATTCTTTTTGATGATCATTCACACGTGGGTGATGTGCAAAGCCTTGAGATTATTGACGGATTATTTGCCCATATCCCATTAGCCTTGTATGGGAATGAAGAGCATACTTTCCCTTTGGCTGCCCAGCCATCTTCCTACGACCTTTCGGACACTTCCGAGCAGGATATGATGCTTGCTGACCTGATTGTGACTTGGAATGTCATCAAATATTTTCACCCATACATTTCAGATGAAGTGGAGGATTGGGATGGTTGCCTTGTCAGGGCTTTTGAAGAGGTCGGAGAATGCAGTCGGTATTCTTTGGATCCATTGAGGAGAATGATGGCCAATGTGAATGATGCTCATTTTGTTGCAAATTCACCAAAAGAAGTGAAGGATTATGGCTTTCTTCCTGTAAGGGTCAGGAATGCTAACGGAAAGATTTGTGTGGTAAGATCTATTGATGAAGCGATTCGTCCTGGCGATGAAATTATGCTTGTTGATGGTAGGAAGGCAATTGATCTTTATGAAGAGTGTGAGCAGTTGGTGTCAGGAAGCCCGCAGTATAAGAGGTATGTGGCTGAACAGATATGGCTGAGACAATACGTTCCGGAGCTGATTTTAGTTCTGATGCGTGACGGCAAGGAGGTGGCAGTAAGTGCCCGTAAGGTAGAACGTAGTGAGTTTGTTGAGAGGTTGTTGCCTGATGAGAACCTGAATAACAGTCGAAGGATAAACAAGGATACACTCTATCTGAATACGGCTCTTAGTGATCTTCAGGAAATCAAGGAGTTGCTGAGTATGAGGAATGAGAGTCAGACTGTTCTGATCGATATCAGGAATGGAAGCAGATTCCTGCTGATGAACATATTGCCGTATATTGCTGATAAGACTGATTTGCTGCCTTTAAGAGCAGGAATAAGCAGGATACCGAAAGTGTTTATCCCTCAGACTCCGGTAATAAAAGATACTCTGGAGAATATCGATGTTCCTGTTCTCAAGTATGATAATGTTTTCATCACAGGTCCGATGAACTACAGCCACGATGAAGAAGTCGTGGACTATGCTCTGTATTGTGGTATTGCCACTACTGCGGGAGAGCCTACTGCCGGATGTAATGGCAGGATCAATAGGATACCGCTTCCTTCAGGCGGTGCAGTCTATTTTACTGGAACGAAAGTGTTCAGCAGTCTTGGACCTCAGGGGTATTATTATGGCAAAGGGATTTCTGTGGGGAGGGGCCGATGATGATATTATCCAGTGCGGATATTTGCTTTTTTGTTTGATTTGATTACCTTTGCACCATCTCCTTGACCATGTTGTTAAAGGAGGTTACAGGATCGTCGAAAGGCGGTCCTTGCTTTTTATTCGTGATTGGGCGGGATGCCCGATCAGGTCGGGCATGACGGTGAAGTGATCGGGCCATGACGGGGAGACCCCTATAAAAAACCAAACCCGATAGCTTGACGATTCAGAGGCTACCGGGAATAAAGATTGTTTTTCTATTGATTATTGCTCTTGATCTTTTGATTTCTGAGCAAGATCTTTCTGCACTGCCATCTTTCCTGTGACGAAGAGGCCGACGACTGATACCATTGTTACGCAGAGGAAT
>JBGVQX010000092.1:0-6061 GCA_045127905.1 Candidatus Cryptobacteroides sp. | reverse complement strand
GTCATCGGAAAGACCGACTGGGAAGGAGCCCTCGGCACAGTAATACGCGACACCCTCGCATGCGACTGCCCGTATCTTCCGCAGAGAGAACCGCTCTACAGCCTCGTGGACGTGCCGATGGCAGGCTTCAACAATATGTTCCAGCTCCACCGCAACATCATAGTGGTGAACATCAGCAAGGACGTGACCGAGCCGGGAGTCGTATATAAAAGCGATGTGTGGGCCGCTCCACAGTGCGTGATAAGGCTCAACGCACCGGACAGCGAGACAGCAGTGACCCTTTTCAAGGAAAACAGCGAAAGGATCAAGGGTCTGCTTGAGGAAGCGGAAAGGAACCGCGTCATCACAAACGCAAAGAGATATGAGGAAGTGGCTCTCGCTCCGGTAGTCACGGAGATGGTGGGAGGCTCGCCTCATTTCCCGTCAGGCTACAAGCTCAAGAAGAAGACCGACGACTTCATCTGGATTACCTACGACACCCAGTTCACCCAGCAGAGCATCCTCGTCTATAAGTATCCTGTGGAGGAAGGTGTGGACATGATGGCTCCGGACAATCTCATCGCAGCAAACAGCAAGATGCTCAAGGACAATGTACCAGGCATGTTTGAGAACACCTATATGGTCATCAGCCCCATCATCCGTCCTTCGGTGAAATACATGAAGTACAAGGAGCATGCTTTCGCAGAGCTCAGAGGACTATGGGATGTGCATAACGACTATATGGGCGGACCATTCGTGACGCACGTGTTCTACAGCCCGGACGGAAAATATATGGTCATGCTCGAGGCATTCGTTTATGCACCGAAATATGACAAGAGGCACTATCTCAGACAGGTGGAATCCGTGCTCTACTCTTTCGAATGGAAGAAATCCAAGGACGAGAAATAATTCTTTGAGAAAAAGGTAAAAATATTTTGTCAGTTTAAAAAGATTTTATACCTTTGCACTCCCATTTGTAAAAAACGGGCAGTTTGGTCGGTTCGTCTATCGGTTAGGACTCAAGATTTTCATTCTTGCAAGAGGGGTTCGATTCCCCTACCGACTACCAAAAAATATAAAAAAGAATAACAATGGCAAATCACGCTTCAGCAGAAAAGCGCTATCGCCAGAGCGAAAGGCGCAGATTGCATAATAAGTATTATGCAAAGACAACAAGAAACGCAATCCGTGCGATTCGTAACACAAACGACAAGGCAGCAGCCGAGGCTAACGCACCTAAGGTCTATGCAATGATCGACAAGCTCGCAAAGATCGGTGTTATCCACAAGAACAAAGCTGCTAACCTTAAGAGCGGTATCGCAGTTTACATCAACAAACTTTCATAAAGAAAGGTTCCCTTTTAAGGGTTTTCTTATAGCTATAAAGTGGTAATCCAAACGGATTGCCACTTTTTCTTTGTCTCCTCTGGCATAAAAAATGCCTTGAAGGAGCAGACTCTTATCTGACAATTGAACCGGCCGGGCGGGAATGCCTTGCAGGCGTTTCCGGAATGGTATTAACGGAAAAAGATTGTCATGATGAGAATGATTTTAACAATGCTTGCAGCTGTGGTGTCTGCAGCTGTCTATGGCCAGGACATCACGGTGACAGGAAAAGTGTCAGACGCCGGGAGCGGCGAACCTGTCCCATTTGCATCCGTACATCTGGAGGGCACCATGACCGGTGTAAGCACGGATGAGTACGGAGTCTATTCCATCAGGGTCCCTTCTGACGGGGTCCTTGTGTTTTCTTCAATAGGATATGTTTCACTGCAGCTGGCCATCGACGGCCGGACGCAGCTGGATGTGGCTTTGGATCCAGATGCGGAATTCATTGACGAGACCATCGTTGTGGCCTATGGTACGGCCACAAAGAGTTCCTTCACTGGTTCGGCTTCGGTAGTTAATGCAGAAACCATCGGATCAAGAGTCACGACAGACGTGACATCCGCTCTTGCAGGAACCACTCCCGGAGTGCAGGTAATATCATCTTCGGGAGACCCGGCAGCAGGAAGTCCTACGATAAGAATCAGAGGAATCGGCTCTATGAGCGCCAGCAACTCCCCTCTCTATGTCGTGGATGGGATGCCGTATGACGGATCCATCGCGGACATAAACCCCAACGATGTTGAATCCATGTCGGTCCTGAAGGATGCTGCTGCGAGTGCAATCTACGGAGCGCGAGGCGCGAACGGAGTCGTGCTCATCACCACAAAGAGGGCATCCACAACAGCCGGAAGCACAATAAAATTCGACGCGAAGTGGGGTTCAAACTCGAGACTTATACCTCAGTATGACGTAATAAAAGATCCTGCACTATATTACGAGACACATTACAGGATGATGTACAACTCGCAGATATATGCCGGCAAGTCTCCTGAGGAGGCCTATGCCTTCGCCAATGCAAACATCTTCAATCAGAACAACGGAGGACTCGGATACCAGGTCTACACAGTACCTGCTGGAGAACAGTTCATCGGTAATGACTTCAAGCTAAACCCGAAAGCCACCCTCGGCTACAGCGACGGGACATATTACTACACTCCTGACAACTGGTACAATGAAGCCTTCCATAATTCGTTCAGACAGGAATACAACCTGTCCATCAGCGGGGCCAAGGACCGTCTGACATATTACGGAAGTGCCGGCTACCTCGGAGACGGAGGTATTGTGAACAATTCCGGCTACAAGAGATATACAGCCAGGGTAAATATCGACTTCCAGGCAAGGGAGTGGCTGAAAGTGTCCACTAATCTGAGCTATGTGCATTCGGATTCGCAGACCGCTTCATATACGGATTCATACGGCTCGTCAGGCAATATCTTCTACATTGCAAACATGATAGGCCCTATTTATCCTCTCTATGTGAGGGATGCTGATGGAAACATCATGATGGAAAACGGAATGAAGGTATACGACTCCAACCAGACAGGGTTTGTGCGTCCTTCGTTCGTAGGCAATGCCGTGAGGGACAACGAAGTAAACAGAAGGCATACCAACGCAGATGTGGTCACTGGCAAATGGGGAGTAGTCATCACGCCGGCAAGCGGACTATCGCTCACGGCAAATGTGGGTCTGACAAACGACAACACCAGATACAACGCCCTATACAGCAGATTCGGCTCTCAGAGCGCCACCGATGGTCTGGCATATGTCAGTCATAGCAGAGCCTTTGCTGTGAACACCCAATATCTTGCCGAGTACAAGACCGACTTCGGAGGCAGCGGTCACAGCCTGAACGTACTGGCCGGATATGAGGTATATGAACTGGAGGAGCAGTTCCTCGAAGGACAGAACGACCATCTTTTCAACCCATTCATCGGAGAGCTTGGCAATGCAGACGGCACAAGCGGCAGACAGACATCATCATATACCGCGGAATATATTACGCAAGGCTTCCTCGCCAGAGCACAGTATGAATACGGCAACCGTTATTTCGCGAGCGCATCATACCGCCGCGACGGCTCGTCCCGCTTTGCTCCGGGGCACAGATGGGGCAATTTCGGAAGCATCGGAGCCGCATGGCTCATAAGCTCGGAGAGCTTCATGGAGGACATCGGATGGCTAAACATGCTAAAGCTTAAGGCCAGCTATGGCATTCAGGGCAACGACAACCTATACCCGTCTTCCAACTATGCCCGGAAATACTACTCTTATTCAGACAATTATACCCATTCTTACAATGAGGTTACCGGACAGTACTCCGTAGACCTGGCCTACAAGGGAAATAACGAGCTGACATGGGAAAGTTCACATTCGTTCAATGTGGGAGCGGACTTCGAGGTATTGGGAGGATGGCTCAGCGGAAGTCTTGAATATTTTTCAAGAAAAACCACTGACCTGCTCTACAGCAAGGATGTGCCGCTGTCTTCCGGCAACCCTACAGGATACTATCCGGTGAACGTGGGATCGATAGTGAACAACGGATTCGAGGCCAATCTGGAAGGACTGATAATCAGCAACAGATATGTCCAGTGGACATGGAACCTGAACATGAGCCACTACCGCAACCGGATTCTCTCCCTCGACCCTTCGGTGTCGGAAAAAGGAATCATCGGAAGCAACTACATATACAAGGTCGGAGGCTCGCTCTACGAGGCCTATATGAAGAAATCCGCCGGAGTGAATCCGGAGACAGGAAAAGCCCTGTGGTACAGGAAAGTAATGGGGCCTGACGGGGAATGGACCGGAGAATCCACTGTGACGGAGACCATCTCGGAAGCCTCGCAATATGAGCTCGGAAGCGTGCTGCCGGACGTATATGGAGGATTCGGAACAAGTCTGAAGGCATATGGATTTGATTTCTCCGCCCAGTTCTCGTTCCAGCTCGGAGGCAAATATTATGACGGCACATATCAGGCTCTGATGCACACAGCCTCATCTGCCGGAACGGCATGGCATAAGGACGCGCTCAAGGCTTGGACTCCGGATAATCCGGACAGCAAGATCCCTCGTCTGGACGGGGACACCAGCGTAGGCCAGACCGCCGTAAGCAACTATCTGATCAGTTCCGACTACTTGAGCATCAACAACATCACCATAGGCTACACACTTCCGGAAAACGTTGTCTCAATGCTTGGCATAGCCGGAGCAAGAGTCTTCGTATCGGGAGACAATCTCGCAGTGTTCGCTGCAAGGAAGGGAGTGGACCCTCGCTTTTCGATGGGACTCGGCTCGCTTACTTCAGGATCCGGACTCAACAGCGGTGCCTATTCCGCAATGCGTACGGTAGCGGCAGGTATAAGTCTTACATTTTAATTTTGGGGGAAATGAAAAGTATATATATAATATCAATCACAGTCCTGGCTGCAGCGGCGTGCAATCGGATGAATGAACTCGAACCGCAGGGAGGCATCCTTCTTTCAGATCAGATCAGGAAGACCACAGACATCATCCCGGGCCGCGCAGATGCATCATTCAACGGCATGTACACCAAGCTCGGAGCCCCCGGCAGCGTTTTTGGAGGCACGCGACCTGACGACTTCGGCTTCATAATGATGGCCTTTTCGGGAGATCTTGAGGCGGCAGACATCGTCACAGCCAACAGCGGCTACAACTGGTTCTCAGCATGCGGATACCTGACCTCGCGTGACCCTGACTATGTAAATCCGTATATAAGATATGCGGCGCCGTACAACACTATTGCTGCCGCAAACGACCTTATCAGGTCATACTCATCGATATCAGCGGACAAGGAGACGCTTTACAAACTTGCCCAGGCGAGGGCCATAAGGGCGTTCGCCTATCTGAATCTTGCTCCTTATTTCCAATTCAGCTATACCCTCGGGGGCGCTGACAAGCCATGCGTTCCGCTGGTGACGGAGAAAACAACAGACTTCACAGACAATCCACGCGCGACTGTGGCGGAGATATATGAGCTAATAATCGAGGACCTGACATTCGCTATAGATAATCTGGAAGGATATGCAAGACCTGACAAATCGAGGATAGACCGGCAGACTGCATACGGCCTAAGGGCAAGGGCCTGGCTTAATATGGAGGAATGGGCCTTGGCAGCTTCAGATGCGGCACAGGCGGCTTCGGGATATGTGCCTGCCGGTATGGACGAGTTGGGCGGGCCATCATTCTACAGTCTTGGAGAACACAACTGGATATGGGGATATGACATGACCACAGACATTGCAGCCTTCAACCCATATGCAACCTCAAGCGCATGGATAAGGTCTTTCTCCGGAGACGGGTACTCTGCCGGAACCCAGGTCTATTCCTGCATCAACAATCTGCTATACAAACTGATTCCGGACACTGATGTACGCAAAGGATGGTGGGTGGATGAAAACCTGAACTCTCCCCTTCTTGCGAATGTCAGCTGGAACGGCGTCACAGGCAATGCTGTGGCAGACCTGATGATAGATAATGTCAAGATGCCGTTCCTGCCATACACCAACGTAAAGTTCGGAATGTACTCCATCGGAGGTACAGTCAATGACGAGGACTGGCCTTTCATGAGGGTCGAGGAGATGATCCTGATTCAGGCAGAGGGTATGGCAAAGAGCGGGGATGCAGCCGGAGCCAAAGCTCTGCTTGAAGGATTTGTCCGGGAGTATCGCGACCCTGCATAT
>JBGVQX010000091.1:0-70768 GCA_045127905.1 Candidatus Cryptobacteroides sp. | reverse complement strand
CGTGATGTCAACGCCTTCGGTCATCATCCTGTTGATTTCTGTAAAAAACATGACAATTACTTTTATTGATTGTGATTTTTCCTGATGAATTCCATTCATAGGACTATCCCTATCGGGTTCGACTTCATTTGTGAAGCACCCGCAGGGCCGATGACGGCAACAGACAAGAAAATCCGCCGGAATACAACCACAGAGTGTGTGGAGATTCTGACGGATTAGTTCTCCGAACGGTTCTTGGATGTGCCCGGAAGAGGAATCTACATTTGCGGATACAAATGAGTGAAGCCGAAATTGGATTTAATTTTTCAACATTATTTTGTATCCATATTTTCTTTAGTTTTCCTCATTTTTCAACTCTTGGCTACTCGTGAATCACACAGGTTCCATCAATGTCTACTGCTATATACATCTTCTTTAATCTTTGATTTCAACAAAATACTTATTCAATATTTGGATTTAAAAATATATTTGCTTATATTGCACGCAAAGCTTTTACGACAAGAATCTATGACCTAGTAGTAGCGTAATTGCGTTCTACGTGACAGGCAAAAGAAACAACATAGATTAAGTAAAGATCTAGTGTTTTCACATAATATCATTAATTGATATATTATTCCCATTTTCAAATTAATAAAAGCACAACTATGAAACCTATTATTTCTACTACTATCCTCTTATTAGTTTTCCTTGTATCAGGATGTGAAAATGATTTGGGATTAGGAACAGAAGAATATAACGAATCTTTAGAAATTTTATCTAATAGTGGTTATTGCTTTCACGAAGGACAAACCATTTTAGGCGGTAAGATTGAAATACCCTATTCCATTGAAAATCTGCGTAAAGCTTTCGCTTCTATCCCAATAGAGACAAGAGCCGGTATATCGATTGAAGATATTCAACCAACGCATTATTATGTCAGATTCTCCCCAAAAGACGTGGAACAATTAGATATTTTAATCAATATACCTGAACTTATGTTAAGTGAGGTTCCTCTTGATCGTGAGATTCTTGTTGGAGGAATTTCTTACCATGATCCGGAATTACCTTTAACACAACCAACATATCAATATACTACCTTGGAAGTTCCGTATTGGAGGTCATTAGTAGACACATTATCCGTAGAATGCGAGGTGCTTATTGAGGCGTATATGCCAGACTATTTAACAAAAACAAAGTCTTCAGATGATCTTATACTTCTTCCGGATGCATTTTATCAGACACTGATAAAAGAAGCTTACTCTATTACTGGAACAGAGTATGATTTTCTTCCTGAAACGAGAGGATCCGGTTGGAATCCTACAGGCAGAATAAGAGCCTATGATAATGTAGCCGGCGACTATGTGCCGATTCAAGATGTTGTAATCCGTGGTACTCATCTCTTAAAAATCAAAGAAACAACCACTGACTCAAACGGTTATTTTACATTACCGTCATTCAACAATGCTGTAACTTTGAAAGTTGTCTGGGAAGGAGATAGGTGGGATGTTCGTGATGGAAATTTAGGACAAGCAATATATGATGGACCAAAATTAACCGGTGGCTCATGGAATCTTGATATTTCATCAAGTTCTACTGAAAGTTGTAATATCTCTGCTGTTTTCAGAGCTGCAAGACGTGTTTACAACGGATATAATTATGGATTATCAAAACCAGCGAATTCTAGAAGAGAGAAAATTGCATATATACATAAGGAAATAGCAGGAATAAATGGTGATTACAATCGTCAGGCCGGTGCTGGTATATGGTCTGATATAAGGATCGCAGGAAAGAATAGTAGTGGATGGCGTCTTCCTTCAGAGTTGTTTAGTACTACCTGCCATGAACTTGGCCATGCTGCGCATTATACTAATGCAAAGAATAATTACAAGGACAGCGAGTCAAGAGTACGTGAAAGTTGGGCGAGATTTCATCAGTATCTATGTACAATAAAAGAATATACTGATTTGGGCGTTGTTTCTAATTTATGGAGTTACGATTGGCGGGGAATTATGGTTCCTGATGCAAAGTATAACTTCCAGTATTTTGATTCTTCAGATGATCACTATCAGACTTATACGTCGTTGTTTATAGACATCTATGATACATACAACCAGCATAATTATTCTACCTCGTACATAAATGATATCGTGTCTGGCTTCCCTGTTTCTTCACTTGAAGGAGTCGTCTATGGAAGAACTACTTTTGCGGCTATCAAGGAACATTTTTTAGGTATAGTTAATACTACAGGTGCTAATTTTGGTATGACTAATACTTCTGTCGATGAACTATTCTCAATCTATAATGGTTTTTAAATCTATGCCGTATGAAGATTTTGTCAAGAATATTCTTTGCCTTAAGCATAAGTTTGTTATTCTGTTCTTGTAACGACCAACAAGTGGAGCCAGATGCAACAATCTATGTCACTTTCGTAAATAATTCTAGTCATACAATTTCTGTTACGTTTGACGGAATTGCGTCGTGGTGTAAGATTGAGAACTTTACGATAATCCCTAATGATAAGGTGACATTTAGTTATGATGGACATGCAATAGGCATTTTTAAGGCTACTGTTACATATGATAATAAAATATCCATTATTCATGAAATAGGTGAGACCTCTATATCTGAAGGGCTAAGAAATATTTGCTGTCATGAATCACTCTGGTGGGAGAAGACTTACGATAATAACGTCGGAAATAAAGCATATTATACATACATATTCAATGATGAGGATTATTTATTTGCTGTAAATATGAATTGTTAAGTATGTTGATATTTAACTAGGCTAGCAATTATTTGGAACAACAGGAGTAATTGCCAGTCATGCGAGGAGATAACTCTGGAACAAAAGTCGATTTCCATCCTGAGTCAATTAATGTAAATGGAGTAATCACAAAGTGCATAGAATTCGATGTATCTCGTCCAAATCAGAATGAACTGGAATGGAGTGACAACAAACTGTCGGCAAATGGCCATAGTGCTTTCGAATTCAAATCTGACAATCAGGATATTGCATTGAGGTTTGGGATTCCGAATAAATTAAGACCACACTAACACTCTAACTAAAGATACAGGCACCTCAATTCAAAGGGGTGCCTGCATCTTTATTACTATATTACTTTATGTCTAGTTACCATTGGTCTTCTTGTTGCATAGATCCTGGATTTCCTTCGGTCACTGACTTGTATCTACTGTCGGGTTGGCAGCCTTGTCTTGCGCCCAGAATTCCGGAGTCTTCATCGCCTCTCTCGTCTGCGTTTTCAGAATAGGAATCACAATAGGATACAATATCTAATTTTTCATAATTCAATATTGGATATTACTATGAATTTGCTTATATTGCGAACAAATTTATAGTAATGTTGGTTTCTCTAATGTTTTATCTTCCTGATATGGAAGGCCTTCATTCTTGGCATACGAATAAAGTATGCCAACATTAGAACCTATGTTCCCTGTTACAGAATGGGGACATTTTCTTAGCATGTAACCAATATTAGTAATCATTGATAAATACTACTATGAAAACTAGATTCTTTATCTTATTAGGCATCTTTAGTTTCATGTTATTATCATGCGAAAAAGATGCTCAGGAGTCAATTACACCTCCTGATAATAAAAATACTGAATTGGCCACAAAGTCAGCCTACGATGATTTGTACACATGGGTTTGTGATGCCTGCAACACTAGAAACTCAAAAGTATTTTCTATCTGTCGTTCTTGTGGAACAGAGTATTCTCCAGAACACGTAGATTATATTATTGAACGATGGAGAGAAGTGCAGACAATAATCACAACATTCCCAATACAGGGAGAGCCAGAAGAAACTGTTCAATTAGCCTCTAATTTATTTACAGCCGTAGAAGTTCCTGCATGGTATAATACTTCGCATTCCATCAGTATCTATAACTCCTATTTGAACAGCCTAGTTATACCTCCTGATTATGTTGAAGCTTTTAATTATGCATGGTATAAAACAACCAGAATATTATATCCGGGTCAGCATAATAAAAATAATATTGAGTCTTCATTTACTAGATGGCGCTTAAGTGTCGCAGGTGCTTTAACAGGCCAAAAGGGTAGTGGTATTAAAGATGGAACACAAGCTGCCGTTGAAGCTTTTGTTGATTATTGATCCTAATGTTTCTATATGACTAAAATATTTACTTATATCCTAATAGCGGCTTCTTTGATTTCTTGCAGCGTAGGTAATAAATCTCAAAAATCGGAATTTACTAGTAGCCTACCTGCTAGCCTAGAAATTTTTCGGATAGATCTTGATGAAGTTGTTGACACTAAGACTCTAATGCAAAAAAACATGCTTAACACATGGATCTTTGTAGAAGGAAACTTAGGTTCAATAAACTGGGGCGCTGGCGATAAAATTATAGGAATGAATTACTGGAATGATAATGTAAAGCAACAAGAAAGTAAGATTGTTATACATAAAGAGAAACCTTTGAACTTTTCTATAGAAATTGGAAATAAGTACAATCGGGGTTATAGAATCCAGGTTCGGATAACGGAAAACAATATATGTGTGGGAGACATATCATATTGGGGACAACACATTTGCACCTATAAGGGACGAATCACTTATCTTCAATAACTTTCCCACTGCAATAAAAATACAGGCACCCCTTTGAATAGAGGTGCCTGTATTTTTATTACTATATTACTGTGCGCAGTTGCTATAAGTCTTCTTGAAATCCTCTTCTCGTATCATAAAACAATAATTCATCGTGGTATAATTCTTTCGAGAATCTTCTCCACTTTCAAGATTGCAGTCTGACAAATCAAAAGGTGTCCTTTGGTCGTTGTTGCGATCTGCATATCTCCAAGTTCTTGTAATCTCTATTCCTTCAATAGTCGCACATACTGTGATGGCTGCGTCATTGTAGTTGGTGAAGAATTTGTCGATAGCAATCGAACCCGATTCTGCAGGATAATTCTCGGTTTCCGCTATCTTAGAAAACTCATCGGGAGCAATCGAAAAATTTGAAGAGCAATACCAATTAGTTGGACAAACCATATTTAATTGCACGGAAAGTGTGCTTCCAGTGCAATTCATAATGATTAATTGTCCACATTCTTGTGGAGAAGGAGCACACCCCGCAAGAACGCATAAACCAAGGATGATATTTATCATTTTCATAATCCTTTGTTCTTCATTTCTGTTTGGATGGCAGCCTTCTTAGAGGGGTACTTATTGCACAAGGCTGTCATCAGAGAACTCATATCTTCGGTGCTAGAAGACATACAAGAGTAGATTTGTCCCGGAGTTAATGTGCCTTTGATTAGTAGAGAAGATAATGTGGAGACATATTTATTGAAGAAATATGAACGACTCTGACCACTGGAGGGTGATAACTCAGACAATAAAGACTTTCTAATATAGTTCTCTATACTGAAAGCATATGTCTCAGAAACTTCACAAAAGTCTTCTCCTTCAGTTCCTGTTCCACCCGTTCCATAGAGATTTATATTGTCGCCATGAGTCATTTCATACCAAATAAGTTTTCCATAATTCCACTCGCCAATAGAAGAAAAATGACTAGCATGTGATAGTTCATGAAAAGTTGTAGCATATAACTCATTATATGTCTTATTGTATGTATTGATTAAAATATCTGCTTGATGGAATTACTGTATTCCAAATTTTAAGATTATCAATATAATCTGCTATATTTTTCTTACTTTGTTTTAATTGCCTTTCATCTTCTTGTTGTATAGATCCTGGATTTCCTTCGGCCACTGACTTGTATCTACTGTCGGGTTGGCAGCCTTGTATTGCGCCCAGAATTCCGGGGTCTTCATCGCCTCTCTCATCTGCGTCTTCAGCATAGATATCATCGAATCTGATATTGGAGCATTTAATCACGACTCTGTATCATAATTAAATATAAGATCTTTCGAATCCGTCTATATAGCTTCCGCTTGGTCTTTCACCTTTTCGCAAAAACATCGAAGTTCATTATCCTTCTCAATCAAAGCGGCAGGAGAAAGGTGCGCTATTATACCTGGCGCATGGCGTAGCTTTCCGTATCTCAATTTTTGCCTTTTACCATTTCTAGGCTCAAGCATAAACTTCTGACGAAGTATCGTAGTCAATACATCAGAGGCCTTATGCTGCAGGTGTTCTATATCCTTGCCTGCTATTGAATGATGATCAGCGACATGCGCCTCCTGACCTGTAAATCGCAAATATCCCTCATCGGCAGCCCAATCCTCTATTGCCTGAGGCTGCTTGAGAAACCAGGCCTCCATTTCCTGAATCCAAAAACATATTCGAGATTTGCGGTCTTCAGGAATACAAATGTAATCTTCCACCAGACCATTGAACCAATCTTCACGCAGTTCAGGGACTCTATCCAAATCCACATAGAGATATGTCGAATGAGTGAAATCAGAGTTGATGAACTCCTTGACTGCATTTTTATAGCCTGCACATTTCTTGACAACAATTGTAACATCCTCTCTCCCCAAGGCTTTCTGCATAAACCTGTTCAGTTCTTCTCTCAATGCTTCCGAATTAGACGCAGTGGTAGCATCAACATTGCCATTGATGACCCCACCTTCAACGTAGACATGAATTACCATCTTTTGCCTCCTATCTCCCCATTAAGCCACAACTGTCCTGGGAGCAGATCACCTGCTCGGTCAGCAAAGTCATCCTCACTATATCTTACTATTCCCGTCTCATTGTTCTCATTCTTTTCGAATACCAGTATGTCATCAAGTTCAAAGGAATTCAGAAGTAAAGGAGAATGGGTTGCTATGATGATCTGAGAATCTTTTGAGGCTTCTTTCATCATCCTTGCAACTGAACGGATCATATCTGGATGTAAGCAAGATTCAGGTTCATCTATACCAAGCATGATACCACGAGATGGATTATAGAAGATGCTCATCAGAAGCATGTATTTCAGTGTTCCGTCCGAAATATGAAGTGCATCAATGGAATGAGAAAGATTCTTTTCCCTCAGTGAAAGATAAAGACGGCTGCCGAAAATGTTATATCCTATACCAGTAAAATTGGGATTCACATCCCTTAGACTCTCGCGTATCTTCTCATAATAGAAAGTATGCTGATTGTTCAGATTGCTGAGAAGATGGGCCAGGTTCTCGCCGGATTTAAGCAGTCTGACACTGTTATTGGCCTCCGATGGCTGGCGAACAGTATTGAAATTAAATTTGGAGTATACAGCAATGGATGATATGGCTTCACGTACCACATAAGAAGGAAGGTATCTCTGCGGATCAGTAATCTGCTTCAATACAAGTTCTTGAGGAGACAACATTCCTGCTTCATACTTCTCGCTTACAATGTTGCCATCGTTATTTCTCACAGAAATCTGACCTGCACCGGAGCGAAACTCCAAGTAAGTAAACCTCTTACTTTTATTCCGTGTATCTTGAGCAAGAAGCGTTTCACACAGAGTATAACTGGTTCCATCACCAACCGGAAAGACTGTAATCTTGTATGTGACATCATTTTGGAAAGGGGATGTCGGCACAATCTTTTTGAGCTGTTTCGCGTCAAACAGGTATGCAACACTGAAACATTCCGGCTTGTCTTTCCCACAGGCGTTAACGATAGAGTTGTAGCTACCCCACTGACGAAACAAATCATTAAGTCCAGTACCTGCTATTCCTTCATATAGCAAAGTGAATGCGTTCAGGAAAGAGGTCTTTCCACTTCCATTGACACCCAGCAGAATATTGATTCTTGGATTGAGTTTAATTTTGTGTTCTCCTTTGAATGAAAAGAAGTCACGAACGGTAATTTCTTTTATCATATGATAACTATTATTCATGCCAAATCATAGTAGGATTCAGCCAATTATATGCAAATTTATAAAATTTACTGATAAAACTTATGATTTTCCCAAAAACGAGAAAATCATAAGTACATCAGCATGTAATTTATCTTGTCATGAATATCTTTGCAACCATTCCTCTCTCACCTTCTGTCCTAGTTCCCTCAAACAGTGGAAGGAAAGTCAGTTCCATCGCATCAAGCGAACTCCATCCGTCAGCCACAAGCCTCGCAGCCGCAAGAGTCTCACGTGTGGATATCGTGCATGATATCTCCTGCTTGCCGTAGAGCGAACGGACCGTTCCGGCGACACTCGCGATGTTCTCCGCATCGGCTGGTTTGATTCCGCATCTCTTCGATAGTACCTGCACCTCGCTGTCAAGCGGCATATAGTCCAGCTCCAACGGGAAGAATCTACCCACTAACGCCCTGTCCATCGACATCGTTCCGGTATATTCCGCACCGACATTGGCTGTCGCGATGAACACGCAGTCAGGATGAACAGTAATCGATCTGAGCTCATCTCCACCAGCCATCTCAACCGGAAGCATCCTTCTTGAGTCAAGGCAAGGGAAGAGGATGTTGTTGGTTGTCACCGGCGCTCTTGAAAGCTCATCAAGCAGGATCACGCCAGGCTTCTGTATGTCCTGAGTGAACTTTGCGTAGTCGAATACCGACTCGCCTCCCTTCTGGAGTCTGTGCACGCCGAGCAGTCCCGATACCGGATCGTACATAGAACCCATGTCGTACACATGACAGTCAAGTCCAAGCTTCCTGCACGCCAGAAGCACGAGCTCCGTCTTACCTGTTCCGGAAGGACCTACCATCAAGGTGTTCACCTTTGACTTGATGTTCCTCATCAGCAGGTACCAGTCCTTCTCGGCGATGTGGAACCCTTCACCCTCTATCGTCGGAACCGCCAGTTTCCTGTCTGCCTTCATCTGAAGAAGCATCGAATTAGGCGCAGCTGCAGTTCCGTTCTCATTGAACAGGCTTGCTCCTTCGTCAAGAACCGGTCTTTCATTCTCCTTCACCTCAGACATATAGTCTTCATATGCCTGGTTCATCGCCTTGGACGGTCTATGGCTCTCTGACTGGTAGTCGCCGTTGTTGAGACCGATCGGGAATATATGTCCTGCTGAATAGAACGTAGTCGATTTAAGCGAGCGGAGCTCCAGGCTTTCGCTGCCGAACACTGTTCCGAGAGGGTAATCCTCTCTCATTCTGGAGTCTGCCTGTACATTCAAGTGTACATCGATCACTCTTCCTGATTGTTCCTTCTGTCCTGGAAGAGGTCTGAGCCTCTGTCTGCCGCCTACCTTTACTGTCCTGAAGAAATAGAATTTCTGTGCCATGTCTGATATGGATTTAATTGTGAAACTTCATCTGTTCGGTCTCACCTGAGCATCCATGCGGAGTCTCCTCCGAAGAGGTCTTCCGCGTCCCTGCTGCAGGATCGCTGATTACGGTGCAGACAAGCAGGACGTGATGCAGACGACTGCGGGACACAAGGAAAATTGATGCACGTATGTGTGTCCCATTTTCAGCAGTGGAGCGACGGAGGAAGCAATCGAGCGTCCTAACTTGCGCCGTACATCAGATCTGCAAGCGGACGCAAAGACATAGTCTTTGAATTCATTTAGTAAAAGATTTCTAATGTAAAGTAAAATTTCTATAAAATATTTTTATATATTTGCAGCACACTACTACTTTGCCTGGCTCAGAGGGTAAAGCAATGACGGCTATATTTCTTGCAGTAGCAGTCCTGTCTCTGGCAGCAGGCTTCTATATCCTGTATTCAGGACGCAGGTCTCCGGAAAAGGAAGTGCCTGCAAATCACAAGGTGAACATACGCAAGGCGGCAGACCCTGCACTTCAGGAGGTTTTGGAAAATCCCCCTGAGGGTCTGTCTGCCATAGAGGCTGAGGCTCTGGAACAGGAGGAAGAGGATCCAATAGATATCTTCCTTGACCTGGACCTGCCTTTCGATTGCCGTCAGGAGGCTCAGGAGAAGCTCATCGGAGCCGGATTCAAGTTTTCCTCTTCCCTACTGAATGAGGATCCCCATAAAGACAACCCGAACAAGAATGATAGTGATGTGGATGGCGACGATACGTCAGCAACAGACGAGGACCTTAGGCCCGACCTGGTGCTGACCGGCGAATAGGACACAAACCACATCAATATGAAAAACTTCAGCAAAACTTCAAAAATCACCTTCGCCGTCCTGCTGCTCATCGCAGTATGGGTACTTGCCTCCATTCCGGCAAGCGCACAGGTGAAGGACGTATCCACCATGCTCTCGTCGTGGTGGTCCACTCTCAAGACCATCGTCGATCCGGTGGTGAACATCGTATCCATCGTCCTGGGACTCATCGGCTTCGTGAAGCTCCTCCCGATCTTCGCCAAGTTCCTCAAGGGCGAGCCTACCTCTGCAGACGCCTTCCTCAATCACGGAGGAGGATTCGTCATCGCATTCGTGATAATGCAGCTCATCAGGCTGGTGATAATGTAGGACATGGACAGGCAGGACAAGGTCAAGGGCTACCGCACATGGCGTTCCCTTGACCAGCCGGCCGCCTTCTTCGGCATCAAGGGCCGGTTCATGACACTGTTCGCCATCATCGCCGGAGCGGCTGCTGTGATCGCACTGACTGCCGGAGGCTCATACGGGACCATGCTCGGCATTGTCGTATTCGGAGTCCTGGTCTTCTGCGACTACATGCTCATCCTCTCCCTGCAGGCGAAGATGTCCGACAAGGAGTTCTCAAGGCTCATCAGCAGGAGCGGTCTGACCCGCTACGTCAAGGTCACTCCTGATTCACTTCAGTCACACCTAAACAGGAAAATCACATGGAAATAAAGGCAAAGTCGGTAAGATTCGACAGATATATCCCCATCCTGACCATTCAGGACGGGGTCGTGGTGTCCAAAAGGGGCGAGCTCACCGTCGGATGGGATGTTGCCCTGCCACCTCTATGCTCTGTCACGGAAGACGGATACGAGGACATGCTTGAGTCACTCAGTTCGGCCGTTCGTTCCCTCGGACAGGGATTCATAGTACACAGACAGGACATCTACCTAAAGGACAGTTATCACGCAGAAAAGACGGGAGGATTCCTTTCAGAATCATATGAGAGGCATTTCGACGCAAGAGATCACCTCACCCACAGGCAATACCTGTTCCTGACGCTCGCTCTCAAGGATGCTCCATCAAGAGGCATATCATCATCTGGAGCTTTCGGGATTTCATTCCCGAAGGGGGAACTGCTTGCAAAGGATCTGGCAACCCTGCTGTCCAAGGCGACGGAGTTCGCGTCCGTGTTCTCAGGCAGAGGCGGCTACGGTCTCAGGCGGCTGGATGACAGGGAGCTTGCAGCACTGGTGCACAGGCACACCTGCCTGCACTCCCTTGACGGGGTCTTCGCCGACCTGGAGCCTTTCCCTGACAAGGTAAAATGCGGTCCACGCACACTCTGGGCTTATTCCATCAGCGAATCCCGGGCACTCCCCTCTCTTCTCAATCCATCGCAGAGGGCTGACTCGCTCAGCGGTGGTTCATCTGAGATAAGGCTGTCCACAGCAGCTGCCATCGGTCCCCTGCTGGATTGCGAACATATGGTGAACACATATGTCTTCACACTGAATCAGGGAGAGACCATGCGTGAGATGGGCGGAAGGAAGAGGAGGATGACCTCCATGTCCCAGAATGCGGAGAACAAGGTGGGGGCTGAGGAACTTGAGGAGTTCGCGGACCTTTCACACAAGGAAAGCCTCACATGCGTGAAGGCTCATACAAACATCCTCGTATGGGGAGAGGAGCATCAGGAACAGCAGCTGCGCGGAAAGATCAGCGCTGCCCTCTCCGGGATGAACATCCTCTGCGTTCAGAACACCTGCGACGCTCACGTCCTTTGGTACTCAGCATACCCCGGTGCTGCCGGTGAGATCAGTTCGGACAACCTCATGACAAGGGAACTGAAGAATTACCTCTGCCTTGGGATAAACGAGACCTTCGATGTGGGGATACCGGACGGAACGATGAAGATGTGCGACCGGTTCAGGAACATCCCTCTCCGCATAGACATCCAGGAAGCAGCCTACAAGGCCGGACTCATAGACAACTACAATGCCTTCATCCTCGGAGGTTCCGGAACTGGTAAGTCTTTCTTCACCAATTACTTCGTCAGAAGCTGCTATGATGCCGGACAGACAGTGTTCATCATCGACGTGGGAGATTCATATCAGGGACTCTGCTCGGTCATCAACGAAGAGTCAGGAGGCAGGGACGGCATCTACCACACCTGGGACAAGGAACACCCCATCACCTTCGACGCCTTCATCGGCATCGAGGACTGGGTGGACTCTACAGGCAGGCTTCAGCAGGACTGCGACGGAGTGAACTTCCTGCTGTCTTTCCTACAGACCCTGTGGGCGCCTTCCGGAGGATGGAATGCAGACAGCGCAAACATACTCAAGCAGATAGTAAGAGACTTCGCAAGTACCCGCAGGGAGATGGCGCAGAGACCCATCTTCAATGACCTCAGGGAATACATCATCCGGGTTATCGCTCCTCAGGCACATTCTCGGGAAGGATACATCTGTGATTCGGTACAGGTTGACCATAAGAGATTCGACATCGACGGGCTCATCCTCGCCATGGGCGACTATGCGGAAGGAGGAGCATTCGGATTCCTTCTCAATGACAGAAGTCCGAGAGACCTCTTCTCCAGCAGGTTCACCGTGTTCGAAGTGGACAAGCTTTCTGGAATCAACGACAGTAAGTTCTACTCTCTGTGCATACTCTGCATCATGAACTCCTTCAACGCCAGAATGAGAAGCACATCAGGAATGAAGGTGATGGTCATCGAGGAGGCATGGAAGGCTATAGCCAACGAGACCATGTCCGGCTATCTGGCCGGCCTGTGGAAGACAGCCCGCAAGTTCCAGACATCTGCGGTCGTGGTGACGCAGCAGGTATCCGACATCATGTCCTCTCAGGTCATCCGGGATACCATCCTGCAGAACTCCTCGGTCAGGATCCTTCTGGACCAGTCCAACAACCGGAACAGTTTCTCGCAGCTTCAGGAACTCCTCGGTCTGACCGACCACCAGAGGGATCTGATCCTGTCGATGAACCGCATCCACAAGGACGGTCTGCATTACCGTGAGGTATTCATCGCACTCGGTGACAAGAAGTACGGTGTCTATGCCACTGAGGTATCTCCTCAGGAAGCGGTCTGCTATGAGTCCAACAAGGAGAAGAAGAAACCGTTCCTGGAGTTGTCAGATAGAATCGGGGCCATCGGGGCTATAAGAAAACTTACAGGAGTCGGATGATGGAAAGAAGAATCATAACAGTCATCCTGGCGTGCCTGTTCTGCCTTGGATTGCGGGCCCAGCAGATCGTCATCGACCCCAGTCAGATCGCCGCTTCCGCCACCAATGCGGCGGAACAGGTGGACTATATGCTTGACCAGCTGGGCGAACTGGCCCATCTGGGTGAGCAGATGAACACAATGCGGGAGCACATCGACAATGTCTTCGGAGAGGACGGCATCGGCGGCAAGACAATCAGCGTCCTTCAGGATCTGGGTACGATCGCACGCCTGACCGAGTCATACAACAGCACGATGAAGATGACGGAGATGTATGCCAAGCAGATGCAGGAGATGGAGCGCTACAGGCTTTCGGACGCGAACATGATGCTCTCCTACCTCAATTCCATGAAGACCCAGGTGGAACTGGCCATAGAGACGGCCAAGAAGATCCTGAACACCATCGGATTCTCGAAGATGGAGAAGAAGCAGGAGGTTGAGAAGCTTATCGACGACATGGAATCCAACCTCAGGAACATGGAGAAGGTGATGCAGATCGAGACCCAGTCCACCGTGATTGCCGAAGGCCTTAACGACTTCATCGAGGTAGTGGACAGGGAGATGACTGCCGAGGGTTATGTGGCGGCCAAGCAGGCGTACGGAAGCAGCAGGAGCGCCGCATCCGGTTCTCTCGGGGTCATATCGCTGATCCTGGGACTTCTAGGCATTGCATCCTGCGCCCTGGGATACCATCTGTTCGTCAGCGGAGGTATCGCCGGAGACCCGACCTCGGAGCAGGTCTTCATCCGTATCGGCGAAGCCTTCCTTGCCGCCACTGTAGCCATCAACATCATTTCCAGTCTGTTTCACATCAATCTCTGACGCACATGTTACCACTCTCAATATGGAACACCCTTGAGACGGTCCGGGACACCGTGCTCTCGGGAAAGATCGAGACCATATCATCCTCAGCGGCCCTGCTGGCAGCCATCCTTGCAGCTGCTTCCCTGCTGAAGCTGTCCAAGGACTACATCCAGGGGCAGCCTCTGGACATCTGGGACCTGCTGCGTCCCATTGTCCTTCTGACTCTGGTCTGCCTGTTCCGGCCGCTTGTGCTGGGACCGCTGGACTCCCTCGTCAATGTATTCACGAGGGACGTGGCTGATGCCGTGAGCGTCAGTACAGGGGAATACGTCGAACAATGGAGCGAGAACATCGCCCGGATGGATGTCTACACGGTACAGAACTCCTTGAAAGAGGCCGGCAAGGAGATATCCGAGATAGCAGAGGACAAATCTGCTGTCGGGAGATTCTTTGCGATAGCATGGATCGCCATCAAGAAGGTGGTGATGCACCGTTTCCACCTGACCTCGATGGGCATAGGAGCACTCATCGGAGCGATACTCTTCCTGTTCGTGAAGATACTGCTGTTCGTGCAGCAGATCCTTTGCAACACATACCTGCTCATCAGTTCACTTCTGGGACCGTTCATCATGGCGCTGGCCATCCTCCCCGGTTATGAGACCGGGCTCAAGAACTGGGTTGCCAGATACATCCAGATAGCGATGTGGATTCCCATCGGATACTTCGTCATGTACATCAACCTGCAGATAGGCAATGCCTTCTGTACTCTGGCGGCAGCCGGGCAAACAGGACTGGCCATGGACTGGTTCATGATCGCTCTCCAGATAGTAGCGCTCATATCTGTCTCCAGCGTACCGAAGATGGCCGCATGGGTCATCGAGTCAACAGGTGCCAACGACGCCCACAGCGCACTCTCACAGCCGGCAAGGCAGATGGCACGCAAGTTCATGAAATTCTAAACTCAAAAATATGGAAAATCTCATCAAGCATTTCAACAGCATCGACACTTCATTCAGGAAGATGAAGTTCGTCACCGTCCTGGCTCTCGTATCCGCAGTCATCATCGCGGTTGGTTCGGTAGCCGCCAGCGGATGGTTCATGGAAAAGGCTAACGGAACCATCTACGTCGTGGACAAAGGGTCCGCTGTCATGGCATCGCGCACCCGGGAGGACAGCCACAGGGAACTGGAGGCGATGGATCACGTGTCAAGGTTCCACGAGCTGATGTTCAACCTCTCCCCCAGCGCCGAGTCCATCCAGAGGAATCTGGACAGGGCACTGGTCATGAGCGACAAGAGCGCCTACTACTACTGGATGGACCTGTCGGAAAGAGGATTCTACCAGAGGCTGGTATCCGCCAACATCTCCCAGGAATTCGTGGCTGACTCCATCAAGGTGGACATGCTCACCTACCCCCACAGCGTCACTACCTACGGCAAGCTCTTCCTCCTGAGGGAGAGCAACATCACGGCATACCAGTTCGAAAGCACCTGCCGCCTGGTAGATGTGGAGCGCTCGCAGAACAACCCTCACGGACTTATGATAGAGAGGTTCACTGTCACCAGGAACGAGAATATAGGGACACGTAAACGCCACTGACCATGCTCCGGATCTACCAGTACATAAACGAAAGGCTTTCCTCCCTCATGAGCAGGCATGAGAAGAGGATATTCACAACGGGAGCCAGGCTCCTTGCTGCCGTCTGCATCATCGTGGCGGTCTGCATAGTCAGGAACTGCTCCTCACAAATTATCTGACGGATATGAAGACAAGCACACGAAACGCACTCATACTCTTCGGCATAGCAGGCCTGGCTGTCATCATAGCATTGGCTTTCATGACAAGGACATCGAAGAGGGAAGAAGAGACTCAGCCTCAGAACGTCTATGTCGAAGTTCCTGAAGCCGAAGATATGGAAATCACCGGGTCAAAATCCGAGGCTTACATGAAGGACACGGGCGAAAGGTCCAAAATAGAGGCATATTGGGACGATTGCGCTCCGGATAAGGAAACCCCCGAACCGGAGCAGAAACCCTCTTCCGGGGCTGTTTCCGGTCCTCCTGCGACCTCCGCAGAAGATCTTCTGGGGCTGAACGAGGCAAAGGGAGGTTCCCCTGCTCCTAAAAAGGCGCAGAACAATCCATACAGGGAGACTGCCCAGGAGAGGGAGGCAAGACACCAGCGCCGTCATCAGGAAGCCATTGAACTGGCGGAAAGGATGCAGGAAGAACAGACCGGGCCAACCGGAGAGGAATCCTATAACGACCTGCCAGACGAGCAGGTCTCAGATGTTCCTCCCGCAGATGTCAGGAAATCCGACGCAATCTCGTCTCCGGACGGATGGAGATCCGGGCTGAGTTCCCTTGACGGAGATTCGGTACCGGTCCCTGACGACCCGTACACACCGTTCAGGTGCATGTTCGCCAGGGAATCGAAACTTACTGACGGGCAGAGGGTCACGGTAATCCTTCTGGACGACCTTACCGTCTCCGGTATTTCCGTACCGAGAAACACCCATCTGATGGCAACTTGCCAGCTGTCCAACAGGCTGGAACTGGAATTCGCAAACATCGAGATCGGAGGAAGGATTCTGGCTCTGGGATACGAGGCATACGACATAGACGGCTCCAAGGGCATTTACTGCCCTGACGTGGGTTCTACAGGAAAGACCGTCAGGAGCCGGAGCACAGACATCATCGGAAGCTCGCTTTCCGGACGACTCGGGAGGGTCGCCAGAGAGGTGACTTCGACCGGAATATCACTCATCCAGAATGCTGACGGGCAGAGAACGGTAAGCGTGCCTGCCGGTTACACCTTCTTCATCGTTAAAAAGAGACTGAACTGACATGAGAACCATTGCAATACTTGCATTCGCCATCCTGTCCTGTCTGAACGCAGCCGCCCAGACGGACACACTATGGATTTCAGATGCATACACGACTCATATAATCTTCTCCACCGACGTGACATACGCTGACCTTTCAAACAACAAGATTGTGGCCGCAAAGGTTGTGGAACAGAACAGGAACATCCTTGCCCTCAAGGCCAGGTGCGAGTTTGACGAATATACCAGCGTATCCGCCCTGGAATCCAACGGAACGATGCACACGTACATCGTGGGGTATATGGAAAGCCCTTCGAGACTCATCGTGGATACCCGCGTGTCCTCTCCTGCGTCTTCAGGCAGTCATTCCGGAAGCAATGTGACATCCAACAGAAAGGCGGACGCCCCTACCCTGCCCCAGATGCTCTCCGCTTCGCAGCGGCTACATCATCTGGGAGCACAGGCATACGGGATAACCGTCCTCTGCGAGAACATAGTCTCGTACAGCGACGTGACATACATAACGCTGTCCATCTGGAACAGGTCCGGAGTCAGTTACGACATCAAGGACGCCACCTTCGTTGTTGAAAGCAAGAAAAGGAGCCGAAGGAGCGTAGCCATCGAGAAGACCGTATTCCCTGAAGGAAGGCACGGAAGCCTCATCTGCCCGGCAGGAGAAAGATCGAAGATGGCCTATTCGTTCAAGAAGATGACCCTTTCCAAGGACCAGGTCCTGAAGGTTTACTTCTACGAGAACGGAGGACAGAGGAATCTGGAACTGACAATAGATACCGATGACATAAACAAAGCAGGAAAGAGATGAACAGAATGACATCAGAACAGCCGTTCCTGCTATTGAACGGTGACTGCATTGAACTCATGAAGGAGATCCCGGACGGAAGCATAGACATGATCCTGTGTGACCTCCCCTATGAAACTCTCAACAGAGGCAACCGGGGAGCATCCTGGGACAGAAGAATCCCGCTGGACAAGCTATGGGAGCAATACGAGAGAATAATCAAGGACAACGGAGCGATAGTGCTTTTCGCCCAGAGTATGTTCACAGCACAGCTTATGTTCAGCAAGCCTGAGCTGTGGAGATACAATCTCGTATGGGACAAGGTGCTTTCTGGAGGATTCCTGAACGCCAGAAGGATGCCTCTTAGATCCCACGAAGACATCTGTGTATTCTACAAGAAGCTTCCAAAATACAATCCCCAGATGAGCGAAGGCAAGCCGCTTCATGGAAGAGGGACCGCCTACAGAACCAAGGAACTCACCAACAACTGTTACGGAAGCATGGGAGCGGAATACATCTCCCGTGAAGGATGCACAGAGAAGTTCCCGACCTCAATCATCAGAGTTCCTAAGCCTCATCCCAGCACCACGATGCATCCAACCCAAAAGCCTGTCGGACTATGCGACTGGCTGATACGGACATTCACAGAACAGGGAGACATCGTTCTTGACAACGCAATGGGTTCCGGAAGTACCGGAGTGGCATGCCTGAAGAACGGTCGTAACTTCATCGGCATGGAACTGAACGGAGGCTTCTTCGAAATCGCCAGAAACAGGATAGAGCATACGAACAAGGAAGTGCAGGATTCGATGTAGAATCTGCACTTCCCTACTCTATATAATTATATAAAATCAGCCTACGATTACATATAATACACTTTTATATAAATATATTTTTATATAAAATTATTTTACTTTTGAGATTTGAGAACTTATGAAATTCGATATCAGATCCGAATAGAAACAATCTATTGGGAGTCCTTCAGCTTTACACCGGAATGTTTCAACAGCAGATATCACCTGCTTGATTATTGAGTCAGCGTTACGGACATCATTCTCCGAAGCAAGCCTCAAAAGTTGGTTTCTGGAGACAAGTCTATCATTCTCTTCTATGGACATAGCATGTCTATCACCAATAAATCTGTTCTTATAATTTACTGTAAAGGTCACATCATATGCCGGCGAAAGCCTCCATGAACCATTTTCTGACATAATGAAGGAAAAGTTTTTATCATGATCATCTGTCACTCCAGCCAGATAATTAAATACCGCACGCCTGAACAGCTGTTCAATATCATGATAAGGAAGACGCAGTATACGGCAAGCACGGAATATGTCATCATAGGATGTAACCTCACCGCAAAGCGAACGTAAAGTAGCAGAATGCTGCTTCACGCCACCCTTACGATCAAATCTCTCGGTAAGGAAATGGTTTACTCCGGAAACTGGCAAAAGTCGCGATGGTTCCATGTCAATTCCACATTCCACTGCCATCTGATAGAACACATATTCCACCTCCGCTGTAGGCCAAGTTTCAGAATCCTTAAACTTCAGAATATAGTGAGTGAAGCCTTCAGGAAGAAGGACCTGACCAGAACGTATATCTTCGGTCTTCCAGTTTATTGCAATTATGGCTTTAGGATGCTTTCCACCTGCACTCATGCCGACCGACATCAGTTCATTTATTCCCGGTCTGTCCTGCATATTCAGAACCGCTCCTTCTCGTGCTGACTCAATTTCTTTAGCCAAGTCGTAAAGTTCCTCCAGTACTATCGCATCATCAGATGAAGGATTATACATCTGTGGAACAAACTCAAAGCCGCCCATACCTCTTTTACCTATGAATGCCAGCTTATCTACAGAGGTAATATCATGATTACGTAAGTTGTTGGATTCAATCCACTGCGAGAACACCTGATTACCCCAATCATCAGGAAGAGAGCCACTTAGGAATCTAGGGAGACCTTCATATTCGCCTTGCCTGCAAATATCTGACATTCCTTTCTTCACGAGGTAAGTATCCAGTTTGTATGGTCCTAGTGGATCAACATCAAACCCATAGGTATGATAATCAGGATTAAATGATATTACAGACCCGACCTTACCAAACCCCTGCTTATAGCCACCCTGCCACTGAACCTTACAAATCTCCTTCCCAAACAGAAGGACGGCGATTACATTATTTCTCATCTTTACGCTTCTTAACTCTTCGTTTCACATTATTATCAACAGAAGGACGATCATATAGGCTTGTCGGGATATCAGGTATCGCCTCAGCAATACCTTCCAACTTCTGGATAGCTCGCATCAAGGCAATGAAGTTATCCAGACGTATAGCAGAACCCTCCCCTCTTTCAAAACGCACAATCGTCATAACCGAAACCCCTGCCTGGTCCGACACTTCCTTCTGAGTCAGGCGCAATGCGATCCTATAGTCTCGGAACCTCTGTCCAAGCTGGACAACTATATCATTATTGGACTTCTCGTAGATGTCCATGAGTGAAAAATTTGTCATAGCACTGCAAATATACATATTTGTTGATTTATTACAAATATTTATCCTTAATTTTTCATTTATGATATTTTATAATACTGATGTTGATGATAAGGATGCTTTCATATAGTCCGTCCTAGCCATAGAGGACAATATCTTCCTTAAAGAAATGACAGCCAACGCTCGTAATAGAAAAGATAATCACATCATACGAGGTGCCGTATGACTACCGCATAAGGCATTCGGGAAGACAAAAAGAAAAAATGACATCATCAGAGATAAAGACTTACCATGCTTAGATTCACAAATAAATCTATAATATAATAGCACATAACGTTATTTTATATAAATATATTTTTATATAATTATATAAACCTATAAAGGATTAATGTCGCGGGTCTGTAATGATTCCCTAGCCTTTCGCTTGTACTGTCTTACTATTTCCTCCGAAAGATTACGGCTATTGACATAGGCTCTGGTATAATCCGGTAACTTAGCCAAGGCCGTGGCCAGAAGCCAGGCGATAGCCATTCTCACATAGTAGGGTTCCTCCCCTATCGCGACACCTTTTCCCTCCGGCACCTTCATTCCCCTAGCCCTCCTTGCTGATATATACTCGGATTGAATGGAGTCAATCTTAAGACTATCCAGTTTGGAGCAAATCTGAGGGAACCTTTCTTTGTCAAGAAGATTGACCATAACCATTACTACAGCGAAACGGACCTCGAATTCACTGCACGAATCCCGGTACGGCAAAAGAAAATCCCAGAGCGGTTGTTTATCCTTCACCCATTTTGCATTACAACAGAATGTATCGCATACTCCCCAGTTGTTGATGACTGGAACAAATCAGCCAACAGGGATTTCCGTGCATCCCAAGGAATCTTTACCGAATCGATGACAAGACCCTATATGACAGCTCCTCGTAGGTAAGGCAGAAGGGATCCGCAGCATTGCAGGCCTTGAACTCCTGAAGAAGTTTCATCACATCCGCACTCACAGGCAATTGCTTAGCCAAGTGCTTCATCTCCGGTACATGAACACCTAGAATCCTTCTGCCAGGAAGGGCATTGATGATTCTTATGTGTCCCTCACGATAGCGTGACTCTGTCAGGAATCTTTCAGAGATCAGTGGTGTCAGAAGATGCTCCATCATATAAAAATATTTTTATAGTTTTATATATTTATATAATTATATTTTTATATAAATGTGCGATGTAATCAATCTAAAGAAGATTTTGCAAAAGTATCCAGAGTATCTGCTGCCCATCTGAGAGACTGAATCAGAGTATCTAACTCAGAGTCACCACCAAACATAAGCTCTACCTTAACCGAACCTGATTCAGATCTTGTTACCTTCGCATCAAAATCTGAATCGGCAATATTCTCAATAGACACATAGGTTCTGCCACCATGACCGGAGTCTCATCCCTGATACCCATTGGTAGCAACAGTAACTCCAAGAACGTTCAGGAACCCGAATTCTGTCGAGTCCTTTCTGTCACATACCTCCAAATCTCTAAAGTCTGCCATCATCTGTAAGTTTATTCAAATATAATAAAAGTAAACGAATGAATAGGGGAGAGTTTTTATAGAAAAATATATTTCTATAAAAGTATAAATATATAAAACTGGATTACCGTACAGAACTGGACCTGAGTTAATAAATACAGCGATCGATATTAAGCGGAAGGGTAGGGGAGTGGCGGCAATTGGCTAAAATTCATATAAATATATTTTTATAGTTTTATATAATATTGATGTATATACTATCATACAAGCATATTATATAAATATATTTTTATATAATTATATAAATAATTCCGGTCTTGAGAGAATTCTCAAAACCGGAATATAAGAATGAAAGGGTAGGGGAGTGCTACAACTTTCCGTATTTCTTCAACAGATCCTCGACAGCCTCACAATAGAGGTCACCATAGGATTTGCCAGTATCGAACTTTATGTAACCGAGAAGTCTCTTCATCTCCTTATCGATATGGAAGCTCACGAGCTCTCTTGAACTGTTCTTGCTTACCTTTTCTGCTGCAGGCTCTGCAGGAACAGGAGCAGGTGCAACATTGCGGACCGGAACGCGCGTATCTACAACCGGTGTTGCCGGGGTCTCCTTAGCCAAGGCATCCTTGAGAGGGCTGTTAGTCTGTCCTCCAAGTGTAGCTTCCCTGAATCTTTCAAAAGGGTCCTTCTTTGCCATAACTTATATTTTTATATAAATCTATAAATATATTTTTCTATAAAACTCTGTTCTAGTGGTGTAAAATGCGTAATGCTAGCTGCTGAGCAACTTCCACATAATCACTGGTAGCCTTACCGCTAGGATCAAGATCATAGATACTTTCCTTCAAAGCGACGGCCTGCTGCATCTTTGTTGCCTTTCGTATTACAGGTTCTATTACAGCCTGACCAAGATCCTGCTTGATCTTATTGAGGTAAAGTTCTGAGACCTTGTTTTTCTCATAGCGGGTAACAATAACTCCCGTGAGCTTGAGAGCCTTGTTAAGTCTTTCGTTTCCCTTGACATCCGCAAAGAGATTGGCCACCATAACCAGACCGGAGTAACTGAGCTGGTCTGCTGTCGTCACCATCACCAGGTGATCCGCTGCAATCATCGCGTTATATGTAATGAGTCCGAGGGCAGGCGGACAATCTATGAGGATGAAATCGTAGTTCGCCTTTACGTCTTTCAGAAGGTCAAGAAGGAGATATTCTCTTCCTGCAAATGCTGCAGTGTCTCTGTCAAAATTTGAGAGGGAAAGATCAGATGCGACAAGATCCATATTTTCCCCTATATGCTCGATAGAGAAAAGATCCGGATTCTGGAAAGCATCCCTGATGGAGAGTTCCCTCTGAGAAGGATCGAGTGGAGAAATGATCGAAGTCAGGTTGGCCTGTGAATCGAGATCCACGAAAAGGATCTTCTTTCCCATTCTTGCCCAAGCCTGACCGATGGCTACGCAGGTGGTCGTTTTACCGACGCCTCCCTTGTTATTTGCAAAACATATTGTCTGTCCCATAGTTATCATATTTGAATGCAAATTTATATAAAAATATAAACTTATCAAAATATAAATATAGAAATCTATAAATATATTTTTATATAAAAAAGCGGTAAAAGCACATCAGAGCCTGTTACAAGAATCATGCAGGGGAGGGGAGTATATGTATTGAAGAGAACTGTAAAACTTGAGTAGCGATTATAAAAACGAGGGAAAGAATTATGTATGAATATATGTAAGGAGAAACAGCAAGAGAGTAGATATATTACTGATATTCAATGTTTTATAGATGCAATCAAAAGTGTTTTAGCGAGAAAGAGAATAAATGCTGATAGTATAAAAGCGAGAAAAAGAATGTAATGACGATGAGATCTGGAGGACTCTTAGAATAGAAGTCATATTGAAAGGATCTGTTTCTTTTTTCGCTAGATCTGATGTGTATCTAAAGGACAGGACTTATTAATGTCTTAACGTGAATTTTAGAACCGCTCGTAACCACTTGTTATCCAGTCAGTATTCTGAGGTTCCTTTTCATATTAAGACGAGTCCTGGAATATTGTTGCGCGAGTTTAAGAATATAGAATATCTTAAATAAAGCGAGAATAGGAATTATCAGGCTATTTTGACGAGTTTTGGAATAATAAATTTGATCCTGCGGTTCGTTTGGTGCTTCTGCATCACTATTTATGGTTCGCTTTTCTTTTTTCAGTGTTCTGCAGCGTTTTCGTTTAATGTATTATAAAGTATTTTACAGTACTTATTAATGTCTTAACATTTTTTGTTAAATTTCAACTATTTATCTATGAATCAGTATTTTATGTTGATACTATTAAATTAATTAGCGAGTTGTGTAATAATATACAGCGAGGTATGTAATTATGTATAGTCGCCTGTTTTGCGAGTTACATAATCATGTTTAAAAAATGCGAGTTTTATAATAAATGCAGTCTCTTCTCTTTATTATTTTACTCTTGCTGGCGCGGATTATTTAATTTTTCCAGACATGAAGCGAATATAATTCAATGAAGAGCTTTAGTGTTTGAAAATGTAGTGTTTATCGTCTTGGAGTCAATGTGGATTTTATATTTAGCGAGTTTTAGAATAAATTACAATAGTTGATTTTAGATTCTTATTCTCGCAAATTTCTGCCTTAAAATTCTTGATTTTTGCGAGATTCTATTTATCTTTGCTCGCAATAATACGGAATGGCTTATTCTTAATCTCGTTTAATATGGCTAATCAGTCTGAATCTAAGGAAATTATTTCTAAGGAAGTCGTTGAGTCGTACATTTTTTCAACTGTTCGTCACGACTTCGGTATATATTCAGAGCGTCTTCTGCTGCGTCTTGTGGAACTCGCCCAGTGCGAGATCAACGGACTTGACTTCAAGGGAGGAACTGATATAGGTAAGGTGTCGGTTGGGCAATGGGGCCATGCAGAGATTGTGATTCCTGTCAAGGACATACTTTCTGGTGAAGATGATACCAATTATACTAAGGCAAAGGCTTCGGTCAGGGGTCTTATGGGCAAGTTCCTGGAGTATGAAGATGACAGTACGTATAAAGCCACCCATATTCTTAATGATGTCGATGTGGATAAGATCTCTGGCAAGATGGTGATCCAGGTAAACAAAAAGGTATGGGATGCCATGCTTGATTTCAGTAAGGGATTCAGGAAATATGAGCTTGAGACTGCTACGAAGCTTCGTGGTAAGTATTCTCTTCGTATATATAAGCTGGTCAGCAAGCAGACGCAGCCTATCACTTATCTGATTGAGGATCTTCGAAAGATGTGGGGTCTGACTGAAAAGTATAAGAAGGTAGACGACTTTATAAAGAATACGATAGTGGCTGCCAAGGATGAGCTGGACAGGGTCAGTCCGTATTCATTTGATTATGTTCTGAATTCAGCCAAGACAGCTGAAGTGAACAAAGGCAGAAAGGGTAGGCCGGCGATTACGTCGGTGACCTTCTTTCCGATTCACCGTATGAACAATGAGTCTACAGATGCAGTACGAAAGAGCGTCGATCCGTCAATGATGCTTGACAGGATGGTAAGTGACCTGCTCAGAAACAAGTTAGGATTCGACTGGCAGGGCATAAAGGCGAATATATCTCTCTTCGATATAGCGCAGAAGCAGTTCGACCTCTTCACATTCCTTAATCAGGTAGCTCCTAAGGCGCTCAGAGCTGTGAATCCTCAGGGATATGTGATCAATGCGATAAAGAAGCATCTCAGTGAGCATTACGGAATCGTCATTGAAGGCGGAATCATCCTTCAGGACAAGAAGATAGCCAAGAAGGCGACGGTGACAAGGAAGGAACCGACATCCCTTAAGGATATATTTGGGGGAGTGGATGAGCAGTGATGAGAGTTTCAGATAATCATATAACTTACGAGATCCATCCGGATGTGTGTGCTGGTACCATCGGAAGGGATGCGGCATTGCCGTGGCCTGTGCTTCAGATGAATCAGGTACATGATGTTCAGGTCGCCGTAGTGGACAGGCCTGATGTAACTCCTGATGAATTAGATGGTTTTGATGCTATGGTAACCAACCTTACCGGTTTGGCTATAGGTGTGAGAACTGCCGACTGCATTCCTATCATCCTGTATGATCCAGTAAGGAAGTCTGCAGCAGCTGTCCATAGCGGATGGAGAGGAACTGTAGCAAAGATATTGCATAACGTAATTGCCAAGATGTCAAATGTTTATGGTACTCAACCATCCGATTTAATTGCGGTTATCGGTCCTGGAATATGTGCTGACTGTTTTCAGGTAGGGGAGGAGGTCGCCCTGAAGTTCAAGGAGGCCGGTTTCAATCTGGATTCCGTGTGGTCGTTCCGTGGTCCGAAGACCGGAGCCGGAATGACGGGTGGTCATCATATAGATCTGAAGGAGGCCTGCCGTCAGACTCTTGTTGAATGTGGTATCAGAAATGAGAATATCCAGATTTCGGATATCTGCACATACGATGACAACAATCTTCTGTATTCTGCAAGAAAGGAAGGCATCGAGTGCGGACGAAACATTACATACATAATGATTAGTTAGAAGAGCTTCTCCAGCTTGCTCCGTGTACCAGGATAAAATCTTTCAACCTGAGCAATCAGAATCTCCCGGGATTCTTCCGGTGTGCAGTTCACGAGAATCTCGTTTTCCGTGCATGGCTCCAGATATTTTGTCCAGAACGGATTCTCAGAAGGTTGAGAAAATACTTCAAACAGAAGGTCGGGTGTTGTAATTGAGTTTTTCTGCCATCCCTTGTATTCGCAGTTTGGTCCTCTGTAAACCCTCGTGATATCTCCAACTATAGTTCAGGTTCCCATGTCAAGATATTGAATCAGGAAATCTACGGCATGCTTCTTTATGTTCGGAAGCAGATATTTTTCCAGGTGACCGCCTATCCGCTTTCTGGCTTCCGGCGGAACGAGTTCTTCAAGAAGGGGTCTGATCTCTGACGAGTCGAGCGACTCTCTTTCGCGGATCGAGGCGAGCAGGGGAGGGGAGAAGATCTGCACCAGTTTGTCATCAAGGGTCTTTGCCTTGAATCTTCCTCCTACTGGAATCTGATATTTCGGAAGACTTCTTCTCCAGTTCATCAGATGTCTGTAGAACTCGACTGTTGCGAAAGTGGATTTCCTGCTGATGAATTTTCCATAGACAATACCTTCTCGAACAGCTTCGACTTTCCAGTCCCATGGGCCGAGCTGATCTGAGGTCGTGAACCAGAAGTCTGGGTCGGTTATTTCCTGTATGGACCATCCGGGCACAATGTTTTTAGAGAAAGGTATTATTCCAATCTCCTTGATTGCATTTATCATGCTCTTCGTTGAGTATACATTTGTGAACAGCTCCATAACGTTACAAATATACTCAATTTTAGTTCTGGCAACGTAGAGTTGTTTATTGATTATGCTTTGAGATATGATATTTATAATCGAATGTTGTGTGTTTTTTACTTTTTTATTTTTTTGTTGTTATTCCTAACAAAAAGTTTATATATTTGTTAAATAAATCTAATAGAAATGCTTGGAGTGCAGACATTGGTTCTAGAAAAGATCCGAAAAATGGAGCGTGGAACAATACTCTTCATCGATGATTTCATTGAATTGGGAAGTCCTGGCTCCGTCAGACTTTCATTAATGGAACTTAAGAAGCAAGGTCTGATATTACGACCAGCTCGAGGGATTTACTGCTATCCCAAAATACGTGACGAATATTCTGGCTTTGTCGCCCCTTCTCCAGAAAATATAGCCGAAGCTCTGGCAAAAAAAGAGAGGGTGAGGATCGTCCCATATGGTGATAATGCAGCATACCGGTTGGGATTGAGTGGTCTTCAAGTATCTAATCTGAAGTATCTGACAGACGGGGCATCACGTGTCATCAATTTGTCAAGCGGACAGAAGATCTTCTTTAACCACACGTCTGAGGTGAAGATCTTTGACTTCTGCAATGAAACGATGCAAATGGTTTCTGCTGCCATTAGAGTTCTCACAGCGGAGTGCCTCGACGCCGAGAAGAAAAGAATAATACACAGACATCTCAGAACGGTTCCTGAAGAAGAATTTCGTAGAGATATTACCATTCCGCCTGCATGGGTAGGTGAGTTAATTCAAGAAATCTGGAATAACTGATCAATTATGCAAATAAAACAATACTTTAGGGGAAGTAATCACTATTATGAAAAAGGAACTATAAATTAAGGATTAGTATAAAACCTACTGAAAAAAAAGTCCCTACAGATTGTCCTCTGTGATATTCTGGAGATTCTTACTGCTTGTCCAACATTGAGATTATAATGAGTAGGGCAGGAGTATAATCCACAAGTGCCTTCTGCATCCTGACCATTGTCTTGCGGAGGCTATAATCTATCATTGCTGAAGATATACCAAGTTCGTCAGAAATTTCCTTGTATGACTTCCCGGCAAATTTCTTCATAATGAAGATGTCTCTATCCGTCTGGGACACCTTAGAAAGTTCCCTGTAGATTATATCATTGACTTCCTTCTCGTGGATATTTAGGATATCGAAGTTTTCTATGGCCCGGGTGTAAATTTCCATCATTCCTCTTTCCCTTTGGGCAATCTTGTCATACACATTCTTATGGACTGTGTTTCTGCGGCGGTATCGAATGCACTTGTTCTTGATTATATGGAATAAATAGTCGGCATGGTTTTCCACCTCGTCCTTCTTTTCCCACAGTGCTATGAATGAGTCATTGAGAATATCCTTTGCGGTCTCTTCATCGTGAACCATCTGCATTGCAAGGGCCAAGAACGTCTTGCGCTGCTTGATGAAAAGCAGTTCAACGGCGCGCGAGGATATTTCATCAAAATTCTCCATTAGTTGCAAAAATAGACAAAATTTCTGAAATTGCATATGCTCGCATACATATAGAACGCAGGCGTACTGGATTGAGAATTCAAAGGTGGAGGGAAATTTTTGAATAAAAAGTTCATTTTTCATCACGAATTTTTCTAAGATATGTCTCTTTATATATGAAGGGTAAGGAATAGTGACTTGATAAAGATGAATTATTGTATGGAAATGGACAAATATTTACTAGACAAATTTTTGATGGATGAGGCCACCGAAGCAGAAATCGATCAGATAAATGAGTGGATCAGCGAGAATGGGGAAAACGAGAAAAAGTTTCAAAAGGCATATGAAGCTCACGTGCTGATGACTCTAGCTGTATCAAAGAAGGAGATGAAGGATGAGATTGAGCTGAGCAGAAGAAGTCGTCTGTATGCTAGAATCCGAAAAGTTGTTGCATATTCAGCGTCTGCGGCTGCCGCAATAGCACTGGGAATGATCATCAGCTGGCAGTTTTTCACTCGTCCCCTTGAATATGATGCCCAGCGCCTGATGAGTTTTAATACTGAAGCAGGCCAACGAGCCTCTGTAACTCTTCCTGATGGAACAGTAGTCAAACTGAATTCCGGTTCCACACTCGAATATCCCGCAGTATTCTCAAAGAACGAACGCAGGGTAAGAATAGAAGGAGAGGCGATGTTCGATGTTGCCGAGGATACAGGTAAACCCTTCCTCGTGGAGACATATGCATATGATGTGAAGGTACTGGGAACCCGTTTCAACATTTTGGCAGAAGAAGAGACAGGAGAATTCTGCACCGCCCTAATGGAGGGAAGAGTGGCCATACTGGATAAAGAGAGCATAGCAGTCGCAAGTCTGGAACCGGATCAGATTGCAAAGGTTGTAGATGGAAGGCTAGAAACCATTCAGTCTGTGGATGTTTCATCGCAGTACAGATGGCCTGATGGTGTGCTCAACTGCAGCGGACTCGGATTCGAGGAAATGATGAGGAAGTTTGAACGTTCATTCGGTGTCAACATAGTCATCGAGCGTGAGGACATTCCGGATGTGCGTCTAAAACGAATGAAGGTAAATGTCAATGATGGAATTGTATATGCTTTTTCATTGCTTAAGATCTTCGTAGACTTTGAATACGCATATGATGACCATACGGACACATATTACATCAGATAGAAGAATACTTAACCAAGACAATAACACTAAATACTGATAACATCATGAAGAGCAGATTAATTTCAAGGGTCCAGATGCTCCTGATAGCCTCCTGTATCTTCATCACAACATTCTCTAATGTCTCTTTGGCCCAGAATGTCAGGGTGACCATAGATATGACAGATGTAAGGATGGAGACGGTGATTGATGCCATTGAGGAGCAGACCTCCTATCTCTTTACGGTGGATGAAGATGTCAACCTGGAGCTGCGCGTGTCTGTGAAGGTAAACGATGCCCCTCTTAGCAGCGCTCTTGACCAGATGGTCAAAGGTACGGATCTAGCCTGGCGTTTGAATGAGAAGAGAACGATTATCCTCGCAAGACAATCCGCACCACAGTCAAGATCAGTCAGCGGAATGGTTATTGACCAGTCAGGACTGGCTGTCCCTGGGGTATCTGTCTACATTAAAGGAACCGATATCGGAACCGTGACAGACCTAGACGGAAAGTTTTCTCTTGAGGTTCCGGGTGAGAACCTCGGAGGCCAGCTCGAGTTCAATAGCCTAGGCTACGGTATCGTAACAGTACTTATTGGGCAGCGCGGCATCTTCAATGTCACCCTTACAGAGTCTTCCCTGGAGCTTGAAGGTACGGTGGTTACCGCCCTCGGTATCCGCCGTGACCAGAAGGCCCTGAGCTACAATGTCCAGGAGGTCAGTTCAGATTTAGTGACCGGAGTAAAGGATGCCAACTTCATCAACTCCCTTTCGGGAAAGGTGGCCGGAGTGACCATCAATGCGTCTTCATCGGGAGTCGGCGGAGCGTCAAAGGTCGTTCTCCGTGGAAACAAATCCATAAGCCAGAGTTCCAATGCACTTTATGTCATCGACGGCGTACCGATGTATAACTTCGGAGGAGGCGGTGGCACAGAGTTCGACTCTCAGGGAGCCACCGAGTCCATCGCAGACATCAACCCGGAAGACATTCAGTCCATCTCGGTGCTGACCGGTGCGGCAGCGGCAGCCCTCTATGGCTCGCAGGCGGCAAACGGAGCAGTGATGATCACAACTAAGAAAGGTGAGGCTGGAAGGCTTAAAGTGACATTCTCCAGCAATACGGAGTTTCTCGATCCGTTCCGTCTGCCAGAGTTCCAGAACAGGTATGGAACAGGTCTGAACGGCAAGAACAGCGGTTCCGGCATCTACAGCTGGGGCCCTAAGATGACTCAGGAGAGCGGTTACACTCCGCAGGACTACTTTGAGACTGGTCATACCTATACGAATGCCTTTACCGTTTCCGGCGGAACAGACAAGAACCAGACATATTTCTCTGCTGCGGCAGTCAATTCGGACGGAATCATACCGAATAACCTGTATGACCGCTATAACTTCACATTCAGGAACACGACATACTTCCTCAATGACAAGCTCCGTCTTGATGCCAGTGCAAGCTACATTATCCAGAAGGACCAGAACATGACCAATCAGGGTGTGTATGCAAACCCTCTTACATCGGCATATCTTTTCCCTCGTGGCGAGGACTTCGACCTTTACAGGAGCTTCGAGAGATACAATCCGGGAACGAAACTGATGGAACAGTTCTGGAGCGATGACCTTACGGGAGACCTGCGTATGCAGAACCCGTACTGGATCAACTACCGTAATCTCCGCAACAACGACAAGAAACGTTATATGCTGTCGCTGAATGCAAGTTACGACATCCTTTACTGGCTCAATGTCACAGGACGTGTACGCATAGACAATGCTGACAACCTCTATACGCAGAAGTATTATGCGACGACCGAGTCCACCATCTCGGAGGGAGGAAAGAACGGTCACTATACTGAGGCAAGAGGCCTTGACACGCAGACCTACGCCGACATCATGCTCAATGTGAACAAGACTTTCGGGAAGGACTGGAGCCTTGTGGCCAATCTGGGTGCTTCCATCAACGACATCAAGACTGACGAGATGCGATATGGCGGTCCGATCCAGGCAAACGGTCTTGCCAATGTGTTCAATGTGATGGACCTTGACGACACCAAGAAGAGGGCGACCAAGAGCGGATGGCACGACCAGACCCAGTCTGTGTTCGGAAGCATTGAGGTGGGCTGGAAGAAGATGCTCTACCTTACAGCGACAGGCCGTAATGACTGGGCTTCGCAGATAGCAGGATCAAGCCAGTCAAGCTTCTTCTATCCGTCTGCCGGACTTTCGTGGGTACCTTCATCTCATTGGGATATGGGAGCCTTGAGCTATTTCAAGGTGAGAGGATCTGTTGCATCGGTAGGTATGCCGTTCCCTCGCTTCCTCACAGTTCCTACATACGAATATGACCCAACCAGCAAGATATGGAAGGATAAGACGCATTATCCTATCAGTGACCTCAAGCCTGAGCGTACCCTTACCTATGAGGTGGGTCTTGAGATGACCTTCTGGCAGGATCTCAGTCTCAATCTTTCATGGTATCTCGCCGATACATATAATCAGACGTTTGACCCGCTTCTTCCTCCATCGTCATCCTATACGACGATCTATCTTCAGACAGGTAACGTGAGGAATACCGGAGTCGAGGCTTCCCTCGGATACGGACATGACTGGAACGGTTTCTCGTGGGACAGCAACTTCACTTTCTCATGGAACAGGAACGAGATCCTTGACCTTGCATCCAATGCGGTCAATCCGGTGACAGGCGAGCCTCTTGACCTTGACCAGCTTGACATCAAGGCTCTCGGAAAGAGCAAGTTCATACTCAAGCAGGGAGGGACACTCGGAGACCTGTATACTACATCCAATATTCTTACCAATAAGAAGGGATATATTGAAATCGATGATAATGGTGATATATCCATAACAGATGAAGCGGATGAGATATTCCTGGGAACAGTATTCCCTAAATATAACCTTGCTTGGCGAAACGACTTCTCATGGAAGGGAATAAACCTCGGTTTCCTCTTCTCCGGAAGAATCGGCGGCGTATGCTATTCAGCGACTCAGGCTAATCTTGACTTATACGGAGTATCGGAGGCTTCTGCTGCAGCAAGAGATGCCGGCGGAGTGCTTGTGAACGGACGAGAATGGATGGATGCACAGAAGTGGTACCAGGCCATAGGTTCGCAGAGCGGACTGCCTCAGTACTATACCTACAGTGCAACCAACTTCCGTCTGCAGGAGCTGTCTATCGGATATACTCTTCCTCGCAAGTGGTTCAGGAACAAGATGGGACTTACTCTTTCTCTTGTCGGACACAATCTGTGGATGATATACTGCAAGGCTCCGTTCGATCCGGAGGCAGTCGCATCAACTGGAAACAACTATCAGGGAATCGACTACTTCATGATGCCTTCGCTCAGAAGTCTCGGTTTCAATGTGAAACTTGATTTTTAACGGGAGGACAGAATATGAAAAGCAACAATGCCAATTTGAGAGCTGCGAAGAATCTATTCCTCTCAATCCTCGCTTTCTGCGTAGCGTCATCCTGCACAGCAGGCTTCATTGACATGAACACCAACCCCAATCAGGTAACGGCTGAGCAGATGGAAGTGAACAACTATCGCACAGGAACAAAGGTCCTGAATCTTCAGAACCTCGTTATTCCGGTTCAGGAGCATATGTATCAGTTCAACGAGAGCCTTTCAGGCGGACCGTTCGGAGGCTACATAGGCTCTACGGTGGACACTTGGCTCACACGTTTCGAGACCTTCAATCCATCGGCGGACTGGAGGAAATGGCCGTTCGCAAATGTGATCACCGAGACATATGCGCCGTACAGAGGTATCGTGACAGCCACCGATGACGAAGTGTCCAATGCCTTTGCGGACCTTTTCAGGGTTGCCATCATGCATAGGGTTACGGATTCGTATGGTCCTATTCCTTATTCTGATGCCGTGGCTAACGAATCCATATACGTCAAGTATGACAGTCAGGAGGATGTGTATGAGAAGATGTTTGAGGAGCTTGATGCAGCCATCAAGGTATTCTCGGAAAATACCGGTCTGGCCGCTTCCGCCTGGAGCAGCTATGACCATGTGTATTATGGAAACATATCGCAGTGGTGCAAATACGCAAACTCGCTGAAGCTCCGTATGGCGATGCGCCTGAGCTATGTGAAGCCTGAGTTAGCCAAGACCAAGGCGGCCGAAGCCATTGCAGCGGGAGTGGTCACCTCGAATGCGGACAATGCAGCCATGCACGCCGCTGAAAACCGCACTGCATTGATCTATAATGACTGGGCGGACCACAGGGTCGGAGCGGACATCATCAACTACATGAACGGATACAATGATCCGCGTCGTGAGAAGATGTTCCTTCCGAATGACGCAGGCAACTACGCCGGTATCCGTATCGGATCGGACGTGTCCAGCAAGACAGCGGCGGTGAGCAGCTACTCCAATATGGTTGTCACGACAGATACCCCATATCTATGGCTCAATGCTGCCGAAGTCTCCTTCCTGATGGCGGAGTATGAGCTCCGCTGGGGAAGCGAAGAGGCTGCAAGAGAACTGTACGAACTGGGTATTGCCCTTTCGTTTGAGGAGAAGGGAGCAAGCGGTGCTGCCGAGTATATTGCGGATGCCGAAAGCAAGCCTGAAGTTTATGTCGATCCGCTCGGAGGATACAGCATGTCCATGCGTCAGAGCGACATAACGGTGGCATGGGAGAGTGGGGGAGACTTTGAACGCAACCTTGAGAGGATCATCACTCAGAAGTGGATCGCAATCTTCCCTCTCGGAGTGGAGGCATGGTCTGAGTACAGACGCACAGGTTATCCACGCCTGCTCCCGGCTCCTCAGGACAAGAGTGGCGGAACTGTGGATCTGGAACACCACGCCCGCAGGCTTACTTACCCTGTGGAGGAGTACCAGATGAACAATGCCAATCTGCAGGAGGCTATAGCGACGCTCAACGCAGAAACCCAGGGAAGCAGCACCGGTGATGGAATGTCTACCCGAGTATGGTGGGATGTTAAACAGTATAATTGATGAATGAAATGAAGAGAAGTATACTTACAGCTATGGCTGTACTTGCGTTATCCTCATGTTCAGACTGGACTCAGACGGAATCTCTGGATATAGAGATCATATATCCATGGCAGGAGTCTCCGGAACTTTGGGAGCAGTATGCGCAGTCTCTCCGCGATTACAAGGGAAGCGAGCATTATATCTTCTACGCCAGTTTTGACAATGCTCAGCAGAAGCCCGTCAGTGAAAAGTCATTCCTTCGCTGTCTTCCAGACTCTCTTGACATTGTCTCACTTACCAATGCCGAATCATTCTCGCAGTCTGATGCAGAGGATATGGAATGGATGAGAGCCATTGGCACAAAGGTTCTGTTTCACATTGATCTCAAGAAAGACGGTTCGGTGTCAATGGAGTCAGATCAGTTTGATTCGTATATAGATGGAATAGTGGCATCTGTTAACAGTAATGGTCTTGACGGTTATTCATTCACCGCTCCTTACAGACTTGATGATGAAAGAATGGCACAGGTGGTGGAATCACTCGCAGCCAGGCTTTCATCGGAAAGAAGGTCCGGGCAGCTGATTGTCTTCGAGGGGAATCCGATGGCAGTGCCACAGAGTTACAGGGATATGATAGACTATTTTGTCCTTGACACCCATATACTGGAGAACATTCACGATATCAAGATGACTGTTAACGAGGCTGTCGCACGATGCGGCCTTGACAGGAAGAAAATAATTCTTTCTGCTTCGGTTTCAGGAAATGTGTCTGACGAATCCAAGAAAGAGCATCCGGCCGTGGATGTACTTACGGAAAGAGCCGTTGCTTTTGGAGGCCTGGCGATATACGATATCCAGACAGACTACTACCACTATGATTCCAATTATGCGATGGTCTGCAGAGCGATCCAGACTCTTAACCCATCAAAATGAGTACAGATATGAAAAGATTATTGATATTCAGCACACTGATTGTATTTATAGCCATATCCTGCGACAGATATTCTTCTGATGGATATAGGTTCAATAACTCTATATATCTTGACATAAGTGCTTCTAATTCCCGTCAGGCGGCTACTTTTGGAAACAATATCCCAGAATTCACCAAGGAGTTGGCAGCGACCCTTACCTATCCGGCAGACGGGGATATCAAGGCGACAGTCACTGTCGATGAAAGTTTGGTGTCTGTATTCAACAGCAGGAACGGTACGGACTATGAGATGCTTCCGTTGCGGTATCTTGATTTTCAGACTGCTGAAGTATCCATTCCTGCAGGGAAAACCATCTCCGAAACCGTGACACTCCGATTCAAGAATCTGATGGGAGAAGGGGAGGATCAGATCGAATCTATGGATATCGATCACACCTATCTTCTTCCCGTAAGATTAACTTCATCCGATATAGATGTGATGGGTAATGCAGGTATTGCATATTATCTTGTTAGGCGTTCTTCGGCGATCACTGTGGCTGCGCAACTTACAGATAACTGGATCAATTTCCCTACACTTGATCAGCCTGGGCCGCAAAGTGAGGCATTCAATGGCCTGACCGCAATGACTTACGAAGCTCTTATCTATATGGACCGTTTTGATCTTGAAAATGATTTTGGAGCGTGCAACATATCCAGCATAATGGGAGTAGAGCAATATCTGCTGATGAGAATAGGCGACACCAATTTTGAACGTCAGCAGATACAGTTCGATGGCAGTGGCGGTGGCACCTCATTCGGAAAGTTCCCTGCCTCGGACGCTTCAAAGAAGCTCTATGACGGCCGATGGTATCATGTGGCTTGTACTTATGATTATGAAACCAGAATTGTAAGGGTATACCTCGATGGTAAAGTTCAGAGTGAAGGGAAGGAACTTGGTACGGCTACGGGAGGCATCAATCTCGCACAAAGAGCATTGGGAGAGGCAGAGGCATATCAGTTCTTTATCGGCAAGTCCTACAATGACTATCGTCCGCTCCAGGGAAAGATAGCGGAGGCAAGAGTATGGAACGTGGCGCGAACTCCGGAACAGATATGGGAAAACATGTACCGAATTGAAAATCCACAGGATGATCCGACTCTCATCGGCTATTGGAAGTTCAATGAAGGCAAGGGCAATACGATCAAGGATCATTCCCAGTATGGCAATGACGGTGTGGCTCAGTATGACCTTGTCTGGCCGGATGGAATTGAGATACCCGAAATCAACAAGAAGGAGGAATAGGTTATGAAATTATTTAGAATAGTGACATTCTGCCTGATGGCGATCACATTGTCATCCTGCGTAGATGAGGTGATAGATATGCCGTTAGGAGAACAGTTGGACGAGGATGCGGTTAATTCAACGGCAACCTTGCATCTGCGCGCGTCGGACACGGCCGGTGACCGTACGGATGTGCTGCTGAACAAGGGAGACAGTTTCCGCACTGAAGAGTTCTATGTCCAGGCCAGCAAGCCGGTAACAAGCAACCAGACCCTCCTTTTGGAGGCACGCCCTGATTTGGTGAGTACATATTCCCAGTCAACCGGTATTGAGTACAAGGAACTTCCTGCAAGTTTTTACGAATTCATCGGCGGTGGTGCATTTGAGTTCACTCAGGGCAGCAGACGCAGTGACATGAAGCAGGTGAAGATATATGGAGTAAACAAGCTCGGAAATGTTCTTGAATCTGGAAGATATCTTCTTCCGATAACTCTTGTATCTCCTTGGCAGGATTCGGAGAACAGCATCATATATATTGACGTGACTGTCAGGAACGCATGGGAGACCAAGGCTGAACTCCACGACGGTTCGGAGCTCTTTATGGTATTCTATCTGAATACGGCTCAGTTCGATCCTCGTCTTGCAACAGATTTCTACTTTGAAAAAGTAGAAAAACGAGAAAGAGTATGGTATCAGGGCGTCGGTAATATAGTTAATCTGAGAAAGTCTTCTGTCGGATATGATTATTCGACAGGACAGGCTACTCTTGAGTTGACTTCGGACTTGAAGTATATTCTGGAAAATTATGACACCTATATCAGGCCGGTGCAGGAAACAGGAAGAAAGGTATGTCTGTGCATTGAAGGTGGCGGCAAGGGAATAGGCTTCTGCAATATGACGGACAACCAGATAGATGATTTCGTGTATCAGGTGAAGACGATAGTTGAAAGGTACCATCTTGATGGTGTGAATCTCTGGGACCGGGATTCAAAATATGGAAAGGACGATACTTTTCCGGAGGTCAACACAAAGTCATACCCCAAACTTATCAGAGCTCTCCGTCAAGCACTTGGAAACTATAAGCTTCTCACATTGGTGGATTATGATGAGCCGACAGAATATTTCTGGGATGTCGAGGCTTGCGGTGGCATAGAGGTGGGCGGCTTTATAGACTATGCTTGGTCCGGGTATAACCAGCCGACGGAGGAGCCCTATGAGATTGAAGTCATAGATCCGTATCATCAAGGAATGCCCGGAGTCTCTGTAAAGTATCCTCGCAAGCCTATTGCTGGGCTTAATCCGAAGAGATACGGGTGTACCAATGCCTATTGGCATAGAGGTCAGAACAGCTATACATATCTGATTCAGTGGGAAGAGAACGGATTGCGTCAGAATAACATATTCGTTTTTGAAGATATAAGATCTTTGCTGCAGGATGCGTATGAAGGTGGAACTTGGAATCCTGAGATGTTTTTCAAGAATTTATTTGTTTCAGAATCCTTCCAATATAATATCGATGTTATGCAGTTGTCTGATAGAACTGGAAGCGGATATAATAAATGGATTAAGACATGGTAGAAATACCATCCAACCACAATATTTAATAACCTTTAAATTTTAAGCATCATGAAAAAGATTTTTTCATTTTTCGCGCTTTGTGCTGCGATGCTCGCGGTTCTTTCTTGTAATAAGATGGAACCTTCGGTTGTTGCAACTGAACCAGACTTTACTGAGTCAATCCCAATGACAAGAGCAATTGGGGACAAAGATTTGGTTATGACAGTATATGTCGAAACAAATGATGTCAATCCTCTGAATGCCATGGATTACATGCTTGATGAGGAAATCACATTATTTGATATTGTGGAGCTGTTCGCATCGAATATCCATAAGACGACAGTGAATGGCGCTACAGAACCTACGCTGTTTCTCAATGACAAATTAGCTCCTGTTTTGGAGGGGAATGGCGCAAATACTTATGTTCGTCCACTTCAAAATTCGGATATGAAAGTCCTTTTGACAGTGCTTGGTGATTGGCAGGGAATAGGTGTTGCCAACATGAACGCTACTCAACAAAAACAATTTGCCAACATACTTGCCTGGGCTGTACAGAAATACGGTCTGGATGGAATCGGATTCGATGACGAGTATGCTGATTATGCTACTGCCTTAGTTTCAGGTTCTTACAGCAATATCATTTCCTATACAAGGGATCTGATAGGGGATGATAAGATTATCACTGTATTTGATTGGGGAAATAGCGACATGATTTCTTCATCAGCATGTGCAGATGTAAACTATATATATCATGGCTATTTTGGATCGTACTTATCGAAATTATGGTGCACAATGCCAGGGGTGACTAATAATCAGTGGTTTCCATTATCTTTAAACTTAGGTAATTCATATAATGCAAATACAATTGCAGGATATGCTGAGGATGCTGTTAATGATGGATATGCTGGAATTATGTGCTTCAATCTCCGCACTAAAGCAGAAAAGGATCCGACTCCTGTTCTCCAGGCAATTTCAGACGGGGCATTTGGCGGAATGACAGTTACTTGTACGAATGGCAATAGAAGTCGCGACGCTGGTTCAGATCCTGATGGTTATACGCTTACGAATACTGAGGCTAAAGCTGGTCTTGCAGCTGCTGGAAAACCATACTATAACCTCTAAATAAAACCGATATCAGTCTGCCCCAGAATGTAGGGCAGACTGATATAAACTGTTATATCTAAAGGCAAAATAAAATGAAACTATATAAAAATCTTCTGACAATCTCGGCAGCGATTTTACTTGTCGGATGTTCGTATGATGATACAGAAATAAATAACAGACTGGATAAGGTTGAACAAGATGTTACAGAATTGAGGGCAATGGTTGCTGACATAAATAATAATATCAGTGCCCTTGTCACTACTGTTGACGCATTGAAGAATTCAGACCAGATAACATCAGTCACTCCTCTTGCAGACGGAAGCGGATATGAGGTCACTTTCTCGAAATCCGGTACGATTATCATATACAATGGAAAGAATGGTCTTGACGGAGAAGATGGAAAGGATGGTACAGACGGCGCGGATGGTCTGACACCTCAGATCAGTGTGAAACTTGATACAGACGGTACTTACTATTGGACTGTAAATGGTGAATGGCTTCTTGATGATCAGGGTAAAAAGATTCCTGCAACTGCTCATATCGCAACACCTCAGATACGTATCAACGAAGGAAATTTCGAGATTTCATATAATGAAGGGGTAACTTGGGAAGTGATTGGTAATGCAGGAGCATCAGACAGTATAGTATTCAGGCAGGTAATAGATGGTGAAGCATCAGTTCTTTTCATTCTCTCAGATGGTACTCAGATAGAAATTCCTAAGGCTCAGCAGTTTGTTATAAATGTTAATACGACTGATGTGATTGCGTCTCCAGGAGAGACTGTAAATGTCTCATATACAGTCTCTGCGGCAGATGATCAGACTGTGGTTGACGCTTTTGGAACTAAAGGGTTTGAGGTTGAAATCTCAGCTACCAGCACATCAAAGGGTAAAGCGATTGTTACGGTTCCCGATCCTATAACTAATGGCAAAGTATATCTGATAGCGGTGAAGAGCGATGGTTCTACTGCAGCCCGAATACTTTCATTCGAGGAAGGACAATTTAGTGTCGATGAGACCGCATTTGCTGTAAAGGTACCAGCAAGCGGTGGAACGGTGGAGGTTCCGGTAACTACGAATATGGAATACATGGCAATGGTAGATCCTGCATTCGGATGGATTACCCTTCTTGAAACAAGAGCAGTCAGGACTGAAACATTAAGTTTTGTCGTGGAAGAAAACACCTCTGAAGAAGAAAGAGAAGGTAAAGTGATTATTATGAATGATCTCAACGGCAGAATGGAGTATACTATTGTGCAAGAAGGAAAATCTAATGATGTGCCACCTGCATCTGGCGGTAGCGCGGATCTAGATACATTTAATGAAGGAGAGACTTCTGGAACCACGGTTGGAAGTTACACATCAGCAACAGGTTGGGCCGTCGAGAACACACAAATCATAGATGCTTCTGGAAAGCTATCATCATCAGGTGTTAGACCTAACTTACGAGCCAGATCTACAGTTATTGGAACTTTAACATCGCCGATTTTAAATGGAGGTTGCGGAAGCTTATCCCTTTCATTTGCAAGATATGCAGCAACATCGAAAACAGGTACATCCTTTATTATTGATATCAAGGATGAAAGCGGAAATATTCTGAAGTCTCAAACATATGAAAATGCGGAAACTGTAAAATATACAATAAATGATGTGTCTTATGATATAAATGTCACGGGGGCATTTCAGATTGTAATCACTGCAGTATGTTTTAACAGCACAAATTCCGATGTCGCTTTCACAGATATCAGTTGGACAGGTTATACTGAATAAAAAACATCATTGTATTTAAGTGGTAAATGGGGCTTGTATTCGTATGGTATACATGCCCCATTCTGTAACCAATTGCAAAAGGACGGAATATTCAACCCATTAAAGGAACAAACGCTCATGAAGTACCACAGTTTACTCATTGTTGTTGTCATAGCCACTCTTAATTCCTGTACTACTGTAAATAGGATCGTGTCACCATCAGGCAGTAATTCTGTCAGTATGTTTCTAACAGATGAGGGAACTCCATGTCTTGAATTGGCTGCTGAAAGTCATCCTCTGATTTCATTGAGTTTGGGTCTGGAATCTCCGGATGCGAATCTCCGTGATGGCTTCAGGATCACAAAGGTCCACCGCACATCTTTCGATGAGGAATGGACGCAGCCCTGGGGAGAGAACAAGACGATACGAGACAACCATAATGAAATGGCTATAGAGTTGAGAAATGATGACAATGTAGGTATGACCGTCAGAGTCCGCGCCTTTGATGATGGAGTTGCATTCAGATATGAGTATAATACAGATATGGATTCACTCACTGTCTCGGATGAAATCACTCAGTTCCGTTTTGTCCAGGACGGTCTGTCATGGTCCATCCCGGGAAGTTTCGAGACATACGAACTGGATGTGGTCAGAAAGAACATCAGTGAAGTCGAGAGAGCAAATACTCCGTTTACTTTCAAGATGGGAGATATCTACGGCAGCATTCATGAGGCAGCTCTTTATGACTTCCCCGAAATGAACCTGTGCCGATGCGATTCCCTCGTATTCACTGCTGAACTGGCCCCGAGACCTGATGGATGCAAGGCACGTGTGGCAGGAGTATTCGTTACTCCATGGAGAACGATTCAGACAGCATCATCTGCCGTGGGACTGATCAATTCCTCCATCATTCTCAATCTGAATGATCCATGCCGGATAGAGGACACATCATGGATACGTCCGCAGAAGTATGTCGGAGTATGGTGGGGGATGCATCTCGGAACACACGGATGGATATGTGACGAGAGGCATGGCGCGACAACCGAAAATGCCATAAGACATATCGATTTCGCTGCGGAGAATGGCATTGACGGAGTCCTCTTTGAAGGCTGGAACCGCGGATGGGAGAGCTGGGGAGGACGGCAGCATTTCGACTATTGCAACGCCTATCCTGATTTCGATCTTGAAAGGATCGCGCAGTATGCGGCCGAAAGGGGCGTATCCCTATGGATGCATAATGAGACCGGAGGAAGCATCTTCGAATATGAGGCTGCACTCGACTCCGCTTTTCGCAAGTATGAGGACTTGGGGATCCATACGGTCAAGACAGGATATGCCGGTGGAATGCCAGGCTCGATCCTGCACCATTCCCAGCGAGCGGTGCAGCATTATCAGAAAGTGGTGGAAAAGGCAGCATGCCATAAGCTGATGATCAATGCACACGAGCCGATCAAGGAGACCGGAATCAGGCGCACTTGGCCCAATATGATGACAAGAGAAGGTGCCAAGGGCATGGAATGGAATGCATGGAGCCGGGGCAATGATTCTGAATATCTCTGCACCATACCTTTCACAAGACTTCTTTCCGGTCCGATGGACTATACTCCTGGCGTGTTTGACATATATTTCGATACCGCCAAGGGATATGAGGATCGGAAGGCATGGAACGGTGATCATTCGCAGTGCTTTATCAAGACTACACTGCCAAGACAGATCGCGAACTGGGTGCTTCTCTATTCTCCTCTCCAGATGGCCTGCGACCTTATCGAGAACTACGAGGGCCATCCGGCCTTCCAGTTCTTCCGCGACTTTGACCCTGACTGCGACTGGTCAAAAGCTCTGCAGGGCGAAATCGGGGAATACATCGTCATTGCCCGGAGAGCAGGGGACCGTTTCTTCCTCGGTGCAGGTACCGACAGCATCCCTCGCCAACTTTCCGTACCTCTCGACTTCCTTCACGAAGGAGTATCATATAAGGCTGTTGTCTATTCCGATGATCTCGATGCTCCGATGGTAACTCAGCCGGATGGGACCGATGCCCCTGACAAGGCAGCCTACTTGATAAGAAAGGAGATATTGTCTTCAGATGACACACTGATATTATCACTCGCTTCTGATGGTGGCGCCGCAGTCTCTTTCATTCCTATAAAATGATCTATAGGAATACATCATGATGGCAAAGTTAGAGTGCTATGGACTGATTATATAACATATAAAAATTAACATACCAGACTATAGGAAAGTTATGAGCAATGGATATAAACATAATCATTCTCCCTGAATATTTTAATAAGGAAAGTCCCTGCATTTTTTACAGGCATATGATTTAATGTAGTAGATTTATCATGTAATATGATTAATAATTAATTTTGCAAAGTTTATTTTGATCTTTTTATGATTATGAGACCGTATTATTTCCTATATATTCTACTTTCCATTTGTATAGTATCTTGTTCCAAAGTATCAAATATTGAAGAGGAGGAATATATATCGCAATCACTCATAGGTGAGCCCGGAGCTGTGTTTGCTCAAATAGTGCAGCAGAATATAAATAATAATAACTTTAAGGATTTTGTATTGAACAATGCCGCACTACGCTTTGACGGAGACTATAACTTTTTAGTTGTTCCCACACTTTCTAGTAAAACAAAAGCAGGTAATGATGTTTTAGCTGTTCCATCTGAACTGATGAATGACATTGCGAAAGAAGATCCACTACTTCAGATTTTTGTGCTTCATCCAGAAAACTGGACAGAGAACAATTTACCTTTAGTGGTTTATTTGCCGCTTGATTTTGATGATCAAACCACTGAATACATAGATGCATATACTCCAGATGGAAATATTATTTCTGTGAAAGTAAGAGACACCTTTGAATCTCAAGCTGTTGTCGTAGTAAGCCATAATGAAAGAACGGTTGCAGTTTCCACAGATTTAAGAGAGACAAAATCTCACACTATGGATGCCAATCCAATATATGAGACAGACTATTATACATATTACTTGCAAGAAGATTTGTCCAGTTCGTCGCTTAACGATGAATCTGATGTTCCACAAACGAAAGCGACAGCTGTAGCCGAAAAAACTATAGCCGGTTTATTGGGAGGAGACTACCCTTCTTGTGGGAGAATGAACTTATATCCTACTAAAGATTATATAACTCGAGTTAGGCCAACATCCAAGTCAGCATGGTCAGATATTGAACCAGCAATTATGGGTGATCCTGAGTTATATTTTTATTTTGAACTTGGAAGCATCTTAGGAGGAAAAGGGCAAATTAAAAAAGAAAAAAAATATATAGGTAAAGGATATAAAAACAGGAATAATATTCACTGGTTAGACCTTGCAGAAGCTGGTATAGATACAGAGTTATTCAGATGGTCATTGGTTGATAATGGAACAAATATTCGATACGAGTGGTGGGAAGATGATGGTGGAGCTCTCATTGATCATACAACTTCCGTATCAATTGAAATTCCCAATGCATTGGGTGAACTTATTTCTCCTGAACCAGTCGAGGTTAATGTCAAGATTGGTAAAAAAGATGACTATGCAGGTTCTGTATATGCTTATTATATTGACGAGAATAATCATATATATAATACCTCATATGTAATGTTTGAGATAGAATATAGAAAGCAGTAGTTCCATATGAAATTTAATAGTTTTGTAAAACATATCGTGTCGATTATTATGTCTATGACTCTGTTATCCTGCACAAAAGGATATAATACAGAATCATATTTGGGAGATTATACATTTTCAACGGTTGGAGAGATAATCGCTAACGAGATTATTTATAATGAAGATATTGGTTCAGAGGTTGTGTCTCCGCATAAGGCAAGTTTTATAGTCAGTCCGATATCTGGAAATATGAAAATATTCAAAATGAAAGATGATTCTTTGAATGAACTTCATATCAAGGTGGATTACAACAATAACACTTCAGTAGTAATAAATGCATTAGTAGATGCCACAAATAATATTGAGCTGATGTCATATTCAAGAAACATAGTCTTGCTTGATAAAACTGGAGAAAGAATAGTATATAATGGTCCTGTTACAATAGATGGCACAGGAGGGATCGTTGATGGTATACTCACATTAAAGCTAAAGATAACAAGTGTGTTTAGTACAAACGAAATTAAATATGGATTTTGCTCAAGTGGAATAGTTACTGTTGCAGACAAATTACGATAGATTTATCACTCTCATTTATATATCGCCACATTCGGATAAGGATGTGGCGATAATAGTATTACTAAATCCCCTTATATTTTCCATAATAGAGATTAATTTGTAACCGTAATTTTGATGGATTTGTATAGATTACGATAGGAAAAAAGTGTATATTTATCACGAATTTTCACCGCTTATGTCTCTTTATATATAAGGTTTGAAATGCCGGAATAACAGACATAACGATGAAGACTGAAACCAATCATCCACTAAGGTGGGTTCCGTCGGCATATTTCGCCATGGGACTGCCTTTCGTAATCCTCAACATGGTATGCGTGCTGATGTTCAAGGGACTCGGCATCGCTGACAGCCAGATCGCACTCTGGACATCCATCATCATGTTTCCCTGGACCCTCAAGTTCCTCTGGAGTCCGCTTCTGGAACTTCTCCCGAGCAAGCGCATGATCGTCGTGGCGACACAGATCATCAGCGGCGCCGGCTTCGCATGCGTCGCCCTCGCCCTGCATCTGCCAAGCTTCTTCGCAGTCTGCATCGCTCTGCTTGCAGTGGTAGCCTTCAGCGGCGCCACCCATGACATCGCCCTCGACGGACTCTACATGGCAGAGCTCTCGGAGCAGGACCAGGCCAAATATATCGGCTGGCAGGGAGCGTTCTACAACATCGCCAAACTGGTAGCTACCGGACTTCTCGTCTATCTTGCCGGTGTGCTCATCGACGCACGCGAGGCAGCAGGAGCGACTTCCGGTGAGGCAGCGCTCCACGCATGGACCATCATCATGGGAGCCGCTGCGGTGCTGCTTGTCGTGCTCGGACTGTACCACCGCTTCAGCCTCCCGGCTGGACTGAAGGCTGAAGGCACGGAAAAGAAATCCGCCGGCGAGGAGCTCAAGGCTGTGATCGGTGACTTCTTCAGGAAGAAGCACATCTGGCTTTACATCGCATTCATCATCCTCTACAGACTCGGAGAGGGATTCGTGATGAAGATCGTGCCTCTGTTCCTCAAGGCCGACGTCGCTTCAGGCGGTCTCGGACTGAGCGAACAGCAGATCGGTCTCTATTACGGAACATTCGGAGCGGCGGCATTCGTGCTCGGCTCCCTGCTTGCGGGATACTACATCTCGCACAGAGGCCTCAAGAAGGCTCTCTTCTCCCTTGTCTGCATATTCAACCTTCCTTTCCTGGTGTACGCCTGGTTCGCATGGGCCCAGCCATCATCTGCGCTTCTGATCGGCAGCGGAATCGTGCTCGAGTACTTCGGCTACGGATTCGGATTCGTCGGACTTACACTGTTCATGATGCAGCAGGTTGCCCCTGGAAAGCACCAGATGGCGCATTACGCATTCGCCAGCGCTATCATGAACCTATCTGTGATGGTTACCGGAGCGGTATCCGGATTCCTCAGCGACGCGCTCGGCTACAAGATGTTCTTCATCGTGGTGATGTTCGCTACTATTCCTATATTCATCCTCAGCAGGGTGATACCTTTCAATGAAAACAAAAACTGATAACGATATGAACAAAGATCTTAAAATCGTCGGCATGCCCATGCCCGACATGCCATGGGAAGAGCGTCCTGAGGGATGCAGGAAGGTGATGTGGAGATATTCGGGCAATCCTGTGATTCCGCGCGACCTTCTTCCGAATTCGAACAGCATCTTCAACTCCGCCGTGGTTCCGTTCGAGGACGGATATGCCGGAGTGTTCCGCGTCGACGACACCAATATCCGCATGACCCTCCATGTAGGATTCTCAAAGGACGGCATCAACTGGGACATCAACCCCGAGACCCTCAAGTTCGACTGCGACATCCCGGAGATCGGAGAATGGGTATACGGCTATGACCCTCGCGTATGCAAGATCGAGGACAAATACTATGTGACATGGTGCAACGGCTACCACGGCCCTACCATCGGCGTAGCATGGACAAAGGACTTCAAGACCTTCCACCAGCTGGAGAACGCATTCCTCCCATACAACCGTAACGGAGTGATGTTCCCTCGCAAGATTGGCGGCAGGTACGCAATGCTCTCACGCCCGTCAGACACAGGCCACACACCGTTCGGAGACATCTTCTATTCGGAGTCGCCGGATCTCGAGTTCTGGGGCAGACACCGTTTCGTGATGGGTCCTTCGGACTTCGAGGACAGCGCATGGCAGTGCTGCAAGATCGGAGCAGGCCCTATCCCTATCGAGACTTCAGAGGGATGGCTCATGTTCTACCACGGCGTACACCGCACATGCCAGGGCTACAACTACTCTTTCGGAGCAGCCCTTCTCGACCTCGAACAGCCTTGGAAGGTCATCGCGCGCACAGGCCCATATCTCATTCATCCTGAGACACTTTACGAGTGCACTGGAGATGTTCCTAATGTATGTTTCCCTTGCGCTGCGCTTCATGACCCCGAGACCGGCCGCGTAGCCGTATACTATGGCGCAGCGGACACAGTGGTGGGAGTCGCTTTCGGCTACATCGACGAGATCATCGAATTCACTAAGAAGACTTCAATCGTAAAATAATGAAATCCCTTAATCTGGCTGTTGCTTCAGGACTCCTGCTGGCGGTTTTTTCAGCCTCGGGAGCAGAGATTGCCGGTCAAGCCGGCAATGACAGAGTGACCCGCTATGTCAACTCATTCATCGGAACATCAAACTTCGGAACGACGAACCCCGGTGCCATATGTCCTAACGGAATGATGTCAGTGACTCCTTTCAACGTGATGGGATCTGACTTGAACACATGGGACAAGGACAGCAGGTGGTGGTCGACTCCGTACAGCAGCGACAACTGCTTCTTCACAGGATTCTCACACGTCAATCTGAGCGGCGTAGGATGTCCGGAAGTGGGCCTGGCGCTGACGATGCCGACTGCAGGTCCTCTGCAGGTCGACTATCATATCTACGGGTCGGAGCAGCACGGCGAGACTTCTTCACCGGGCTACTATGCATGCGATCTCCTCGCATACGGCATCAAGGCCGAAGCCAGCGCAACCACACGCACAGCCATTGAAAGGTACACTTTCCCAGGCGGCCAGGGCAACATCCTGGTCAACTTCGGGGAGGGTCTGACCAATGAGACCGGAGCATGGATCCGCAAGATAAGCGAGACAGAAATCGAGGGAATGAGGCTGGCGGGAACCTTCTGCTACAATCCTCAGGCAGTGTTCCCCGTATATTTCGCGATCCGCATCAACAAGGTACCTTCGAAGGGAGGCTTCTGGAAGAAACAGCCTTTGATGAAAGGGGTCGAGGCCGAGTGGACCGTAGACGACGGCACATATAAGATATATGAGAAGTATGGCCGCGAGATCGCCGGAGATGACATCGGATACTGGTTCTCCTTCGAGACCGAGGAGGGCGAGCAGGTCGAGCTCCAGATGGGAGTATCGTTCGTGAGTTGCGAGAATGCCTGGGAGAATCTCAATGCGGAGCAGGCAAAGCTTGCACCGGGCGTGTCGAACTTCGAGACCGTGCGTGCCGCCGCCCATGATGCCTGGGAGTCGGACCTGTCGCGCATCAAGGTTTCCGGAGCTACTGACCGCGATCTTGAGGTGTTCTACACCGCACTTTATCATACCCTCATTCATCCGAGCATCCTGAATGACGTGAACGGGGAGTATCCGTTGATGGAGTCTGACGGGGTGGGTCGTGTACCTGCGGGACAGAACCGCTACAGCGTATTTTCGCTGTGGGACACCTACAGGAATGTGCATCAGCTGATGACTCTCGTCTATCCTGAAAGGCAACTGGACATGGTCCGCTCGATGATCTCCATGTATAAGGAATGGGGCTGGATGCCTAAATGGGAACTTTTCGGACGCGAGACATTCACGATGGAGGGAGACCCTGCAATTCCAGTAATCACGGACACTTGGCTCAAGGGTCTGCGCGACTTCGACATCGAGACCGCTTATGAGGCATTCGTGAAGTCTGCTACCACACCGGGGGCACAGAACCTCATGCGCCCTGACATTGACCCTTATCTTGAAAAGGGATATGTTCCTCTCGGATTCTATTCGGCTGACGCATCGGGTGACAACTCCGTGTCACATGCACTCGAATATTACATCGCCGACTATGCGCTTTCACTGCTTGCGGAAGACCTCGGCCACACCGAGGATGCAACGAAGTTCCGTGCGCAATCGCTTCAGTATAAGCATTATTACTGCCATGAGTTCGGCACGCTCAGGCCTCTGAACGCTGACGGCACCTTCCTTGAGCCGTTCAATCCGCGCCAGGGAGAAAACTTCGAGCCGGTGCCGGGCTTCCACGAGGGCAGCGCATGGAACTACACCTTCTATGTGCCTCACGATGTGCTCGGACTGGCAAAGCTCATGGGCGGACGCAAGGCATTCGTGAACAAGCTGCAGAAGGTATTTGATGACGGACTTTATGACCCCGCAAATGAGCCTGACATAGCATACCCTTACCTCTTCAGCTACTTCAAGGGCGAGGAGTGGAGGACCGCGAAAATCGTTTCCGAGCTTCTTGACAGGCACTACACGGTTTCGGCGGCCGGCCTCCCGGGTAACGACGACACAGGCACGATGTCCGCATGGGCGGTATTCTCCATGATGGGCTTCTACCCCGACTGCCCGGGCGATCCGTCATACACCCTCACCACCCCTCGCTTCGACCGCGTCGAAATCACCCTCAACCCTTCATATTGCGACGGCCGCGACCGCCTGGTCATCACCAAGGGCCGCCACATGAAAGGAAGGGTGTCACACAACAACCTGATTAATAATAAGTTTTAATATTTATGCGGTACCTCGGATTTTTATTTGTGGCGCTGCTGGTGCTGGGATGCACTGCAGAGAACAGCATTGAGAACTACACTGACTATGTAGACCCGAAGATAGGTACAGGAGGCCACGGACACGTGTTCGTGGGAGCCAATGTGCCGTTCGGACTGGTACAGCTCGGACCTACCAGCATCCCGCAGGAGTGGGACTGGTGCTCGGGCTACCATGACAGTGACTCTACGGTGATCGGCTTCTCGCACACCCACCTCAGCGGTACGGGCATCGGTGACCTCTTTGACGTCACGGTAATGCCTGTGACAGGAGAGGTTACATTTGCACGCGGAACCGAGGATGACCCGCAGTCAGGCCTGTGGTCATATGCAGACCGCACACGCGAGATCGCAAAGCCGGGCTACTACAGCGTTCCGCTGACCCGCTACGGCATCACTGCAGAAATGACCGCGACAAACCGTGTCGGATTCCACCGCTACACCTTCCCTCAGTCAGAAGAGGCTGGTATCGTGATTGACCTTGATAACGGCGGATGCTGGGACGACCCTACCGAGACTTACATCGAGGCATGCGGCGACAACGCAGTAAAGGGATACCGCTATTCAAAGGGATGGGCCAACGCACAAAGGATCTACTTCTATGCGGAGTTCTCGAAGCCTTTCAATGACCTTTATGTCCACAGCGTCAACTATATGCCGCTGTTTGCAAAGGCTGACTTCGACACAGCGGAGGGAGAGCAGATCCTGATGAAGGTCGCGCTCTCTCCTGTCAGCATGGATGGCGCTTACGCCAATATGCAGGCAGAGATGCCAGGCTGGGACTTCAACGCAGTACAGAAGGATGCCGTCACTGCATGGGAGAAGGAACTTTCAAAGATTCGTATAACGACGGCTGTGCAATCGGACAGACAGGTATTCTATACGTCAATGTACCATGCAATGACAGCCCCTGCATCCTTCTGTGACTGCAATGGAGACTATCGCGGAGCTGATGGAGAGATACATAGGAATCCAGGGTTCGATACATATACGATTTTCTCTTTATGGGATACATATCGGGCTGCGATGCCCCTTTACAGCATCTTCCAGAGCGAGCGCTACACTGACTTCATCAACACCATGCTCTCGATATACAAGGAGCAGGGCAAGCTGCCTGTATGGCACCTGCACGGCTGCGAGACAGACTGCATGGTCGGCAACCCGGGCATCCCGCCTGTGGCTGACGCCATCGTGAAGGGATTCGGGGGATTCGACTATGAACTTGCATTCGAGGCCATGAAGGCTTCAGCCCTCAGACCTGACAGAGGCCAGGAGCATAGAATGAAATACGGTTACATCCCTTGCGACCTCTTCGGAGAGTCTGTAGCATATGACCTCGAGTATGCCCTCGCCGACGGCGCTCTTGCAAACGCAGCGAAAGTGCTCGGCAAGGAGGCTGACTACCAGCACTTCCTCAACAGAAGCAAGTCATATGTTCATCTCTTTGACCATGAGCTCAGATTCCTCAGGGGAAAGGACAGCAAGGGCAACTTCCGCAAGGAATACAGCCCGTTCGCTTCGACACACCGCGCAGACGACTACTGCGAGGGTAACGGATGGCAGTACACATGGCTTGTACCGCATGACTTCAGAGGACTCGTAAGCTGCTTCGGCGACAAGGAGAACTTCCTCGGCAAACTTGACTCGCTCTTCACCGTTTCATCTGTGATCGAGGGCGCCGAAACATCACCGGACATCTCCGGCCTCATCGGACAGTATGCACACGGCAATGAGCCAAGCCACCATATCCTTTACTTCTATACAATGGCAGGACAGCCATGGAAGACTGCGGACAGGGTACGCGAGGTTCTCTCTACCCTCTACAGCGCAAAGCCTGACGGACTTTCAGGAAACGAGGATGTTGGCCAGATGTCATCATGGTATATCCTTTCATCTCTCGGATTCTATGAGGTCGAGCCTGCATCTGCACGCTACTGGTTCGGCTCGCCGATCTTCGACAAGGCGCAGATCGAGGTTCCTGGCGGTACATTCACAGTAATCGCAGAGAACAACAGCGCGGAGAACCGCTATATCCAGAGCATCACCCTCAACGGAAAGGCATATACAAAGGGCTACATCGGGCATAAGGACATCGCCGCAGGCGGAGAGCTCATCCTCAAGATGGGCTCGGAACCTAAGGTATGGTACTGCGCCAACGAGCCTGAGGAATATGCTGACCAGCGTCCTCTTCCCGAAGACCGCCTTTTCACCTCAAAGGCAGTAGAGGAGGAGATCGCAAGGGTCGTGGACATGCTTGAGAACCCGCGCCTGAAGTGGATGTTCGCAAACTGCTATCCAAACACCCTTGACACTACTGTCCATCCGGTAGAGAGCGAGGACGGTCAGCCCGACACCTTCGTCTATACCGGTGACATCCCTGCAATGTGGCTCCGCGACTCGGGAGCGCAGGTATGGCCTTATGTGCGCTATGTCAACGAGGACCCTGAACTCAAGAAGATGATCGCGGGCGTGATCAACAGACAGTTCAAGTGCATCTGCATAGATCCGTATGCGAATGCATTCAATGTCGAGCCAATAGGCGCTGCAAACCATACTGACTGGCCTGAGGCCGATCCGTATGTGTTCGAGCGCAAGTGGGAGATCGACTCGCACTGCTACCCTATCCGTCTGGCGTACGAATACTGGAAGACCAGCGGCGACGAATCCGTATTCGGAGAAACCTGGAAGGAGGCCATGACCAAAATCCTCGCCACTCTCAAGGAGCAGCAGCGCAAGGAAGGTCACGGAAGCTACTTCTTCCTCCGCGTAACCGACCGCCAGCTCGACACCAAGTGCGTCGTAGGCCGCGGCAATCCCGTAAACCCTGTAGGACTCATTGCCTCGTCGTTCCGCCCGTCGGACGATGCGACAACTTTCGAGTTCCTCGTTCCTTCGAACTTCATGGCCGTGAACTCTCTGCGCAAGGCAGCCGAGATACTGACCGAAGTAAACGGCGAGAAAGAGCTTGCTGACGAGTGCCTCGCGCTCGCTGCAGAGGTCGAGAAGGCTCTGAAGGAGCATGCGGTGGTGGAGCATCCGAAGTATGGAAAGATCTATGCTTACGAGGTCGACGGATTCGGCAGCCGCTTCCTCATGGACGATGCAAATGTCCCTTCGCTTCTTGCAATGAGCTACCTTGGCGATGTTCCTGCCGATGACCCTATCTATATGAACACCAGAAAGTTCGTATGGAGCGAAGCCAACCCTTACTTCCACCGCGGTCCTGCCGGCGAAGGCATCGGCGGACCGCATATCTGGTCGGAAGTGATCTGGCCTATGAGCATTATGATGAGAGCCTTCACCTCGGACAGCGACGAGGAGATCCGGCACTGCCTGTGCCAGCTCATGACCACAGACGCCGGCACAGGCTTCATGCACGAGTCCTTCCACAAGGACAACAGCGAAGTGTTCACACGCGAGTGGTTCGCATGGCAGAACACCCTCTTCGGCGAGCTCATCCTGAAGATTATCGACGACGGAAGATTACATGTTTTGAACAGTATAATTTAAAGATTGCCACGGACTTCGTCCTCGCAATGACGTAAAACAATATGAAAAAAGCAGCATTTATCATTTTAGCAATCAGCCTTATGGCAGGCTGCTGCAAGCCTAACGACGAACTCGTAGAGAATCCGGTGGACTATGTATCCACACTCGTAGGTTCGCTTTCCGAGCACTCTTTCTCTACCGGAAACACCTATCCTGCGATCGCCCTTCCTTGGGGCATGAACTTCTGGACTCCCGTGACAGGCACTATGGGGGACGGCTGGGCATACAGATATGACGCCCACCGGATCCGCGGCTTCGAGCAGACCCACCAGCCTTCTCCATGGATCAACGACTATGGCCAGTTCGCCATCATGCCGGTGCGCGACGCTGCCTCTGTGGACCAGGATGCACGCGCAAGCTGGTTCTCGCACCTGAGCGAGGTTGCAAAGCCATACTACTATCAGGTTTATCTCGCTGACCATGACATCAACGCGGAGATCACTCCGACAGACCGTGCCGTTTCTATGCAGTTCACCTATCCTGAATCAGAGACTTCCGGCATCATCGTGGACGCATACAACGAAGGTTCATACATTAAGGTGCTTCCTGAGCAGAATGCTGTCGTAGGCTACACTACACGCAATTGCGGCGGTGTTCCCGAGAACTTCCGCAACTGGTTCGTAGTGAAGTTCGACAAGCCTATCGAGGGATTCACCGTTTATGCCGGACCTGAGAAGGCACTCGCAGATGCCGCCGAATTTGAAGGCGACCACGCCCTTGCGGCAGTTACATTCAAGACCGCGCGCGGCGAGAAGGTGAACGTACAGGCAGCGTCATCATTCATCTCGCTCGAGCAGGCCTGGACCAACTTCAAGGAGGTCGAGGGCAAGGCTTTCGCACAGGTGAAGGATGAGGCCATGACACGCTGGAACGAGATTCTCGGACGCATCCAGGTGGGTGGCGGCTCAGACGATCAGTACCGCACATTCTACTCATGCCTGTACCGCGCGACCCTCTTCCCTCGCAAGTTCTATGAGATTTCCGCTGAGGGAAAGCCGATACACTACAGCCCGTACAACGGACAGGTATGCGACGGCTATCTCTATACAGACACAGGATTCTGGGACACTTTCAGAGCATTGTTCCCGCTTTTGAACCTCGTATATCCTTCTGTAAATGAGGAGATTCAGCAGGGTCTGGCAAACATTGCGCGAGAGAACGAGTTCCTTCCGGAATGGGCAAGTCCGGGCCACAGAGGCTGCATGGTCGGAAACAACTCCGCATCAGTCGTGGCTGACGCCATCCTCAAGGGCATCACCCCTGAGGAGGAGTGGCAGGCGCTTTACGACTGCATCGTATACGGTACAGAGCATGTACACCCTACCGTAAGCTCTACCGGCCGTCTCGGACATGAATATTACAACACAATCGGCTACATTCCATACAATGTAGGTATCCATGAGAACGTCGCACGTACACTCGAATACGCATACAACGACTGGTGCATCCTCCAGATCGCGAAGAAGCTCGGCCGTCCGCAGGAAGAACTCGACAAGTGGGAGGCGCGCTCAAACAACTGGAAGAATGTGTTTGACCCGTCCCACAATCTCATGCGCGGACGCAACCTCGACGGCTCGTTCCAGGAGCCGTTCAGTCCGTACAAGTGGGGTGACGCCTTTACAGAGGGCAACGCATGGCATTACACATGGTCAGTATTCCACGATGTAGACGGCCTCATGGAGGCTATGGGCGGAACCGAAGAGTTCGCTTCTATGCTTGACTCCGTGTTCGTGGTTCCTCCTGTATACGATGACAGTTATTATGGATACCGTATCCATGAGATCACCGAGATGCAGGTTGCGAACATGGGCAACTATGCTCACGGCAACCAGCCTGCACAGCACATGATCTACCTCTACAACTGGGCGGGACAGCCTTGGAAGACCCAGAAGTGGGTACGCGAGGTGATGAACAGGCTCTACAACGCAAACCCTAACGGATACTGCGGCGACGAGGACAACGGCCAGACATCCGCTTGGTATGTGTTCTCGGCTCTGGGATTCTATCCAGTATGTCCTGCTTCTGACGAGTATGCTGTAGGAGCGCCTCTGTTCAAGAAGGCTGTTGTACACCTTGAGAACGGTCAGGACCTTGAGATCAATGCCGAGGGCAACGATGTCCATACACCGTATGTCAGAGACTTCGGGGTAGGCGGAAGAAAGGCGCAGTCATGGTTCCTCAGCCATGAGGAAATAGCGGACGGTGCCGTGATAGATTTCTCTATGAGTAAAGAACCAGCATACAGATAGTATATGAGTATAAGATGCATAGTGATTTTTTTGTCTGCTTTGCTTTATTCGGCAGCTGTATATGCGGATGACGGGTGGGTGCTTAAGGCAGAGGGTGAATGTCGCGACTATACGGGAGCTGCAGCAGCAAACGGTACTATGGGGATACTTCATTGGAAGGAACCTTTTTCGGTAAGACAGATAGTGCTGAACAATGTGTTTGAGATCAGTGATCAGACAGATGTGAATTGTGCTGTGCTGGGACTTAATCCCTTTGCTTTGTCATTGACTGTGGATGGCGTTGCTCCTGCAGGCTATTCACATTGGAGTCAGAGTATAGATATGAAGAATGCCCAGCACAATATGTCATTTACAGTCGCAGATAAACTGGAGGTCAATTACTCGCTTGTGGCTCTTCGGAATCTGCCGCATGCGGCTTTATTCAAGATAAGCATAAAGGCATTGGACGATGCTTCGGTGGCGTTAGAGAAATCTATTTCTGTTCCACATGGATATCAACGGCCACGAGATTCCCACAAGGAGTTTTTAGCAGAGGGGAGACGCATACGTATTCAGCAGACAGACGCTCGCACCGCACATGGCAGATATGATGTTTCGGCTGCATCGATGTTTATCTACGATGAATCCGCTGGAGATTATACTGTAAAAGGTGATAGAGCGGTACTTTCATTTGATATGACCTCGGGAGAAGCTGTCGAATTTTGCGTAGTCGGATCCATCTGCACCACGGCAGAGTACTCAGACCCTTACAGCGAGGCTCGCAGAGAACTTGTATATGTGGACCGGATTGGAGTTGATGCAGTGATTGAGGGGCATAGAAGGCTTTGGGAAAGATTATGGGAGTCTGATATAATCATTGAAGGGGATATTCTATCACAGAGGATTGTACGCTTCGCTTTGTATAACCTATATTCTTCATGTAGGGAGGGCACAAGGTACAGCATCCCACCGATGGGCCTGTCATCGCAGGGATATAACGGGCATATTTTCTGGGATACGGAACTATGGATGTATCCGCCTATGCTGCTCATGAACCAAGGCATAGCCAGATCCATGATGGACTATAGGACAGATCGCATTGCTCCTGCAAGACGCAAGGCTTCCGATTATGGATATCAGGGACTGATGTTTCCATGGGAGTCGGATTCGGACGGTCAGGAAGCAACTCCGGTATGGGCTCTCACAGGACCTATGGAGCATCATGTGACGGCTGATGTGGGAATAGCAGCGTGGAACTACTATCTGGTGACAAAGGATCTGCGATGGCTGAGAGATGAAGGCTGGGAACTTCTTAAAGGTATCGCTGAATTTTGGGTTAGTCGTGTTACAAAGAATGTCGACGGCAGTTATTCTATAAACGGAGTCGTTGGGGCCGACGAATATGCTCAGAATGTAAATGACAATGCCTTTACCAACGCCTCGGCAAGCGTGTCAGTGCGTAATGCTGTTAAGGCGGCCGAGATATGTGGATATGATGCCCCGGAGATATGGAGCAGGATTGCGGAAGGACTACGTCTTCATCGGAACCCTGATGGCGTGACGCTGGAGTATGATGGATATGATGGCGAACAGATTAAACAGGCTGATGTAAATTTGCTCGCTTATCCGTTAGGAGTGATTACAGAGCCTGACCAGATCAGGCGAGACCTTTCATATTATGAAGATAAGATCGATATGGTGAACGGTCCGGCGATGACTTTCAGCATATTCGCTATACAATATGCACAGCTCGGTGACATACAGAAAGCTGAAGAGATGTTCCGCCGTGCTTATGAGCCGAACATCCGTCCCCCGTTTGGAGTATTTGCCGAGACCCCGACATCCAACAACCCTTATTTCATGACAGGTGCCGGAGGACTCCTGCAGGCAGTCCTGTTCGGCTTCGGCGGCCTTTCCATAACAGATCAAGGCATTATTCAAGGGAACACGCTCCTGCCTTCCGGTTGGAGAGGACTTACCATAACAGGGGTAGGACCGGAGAAGCGTACTTATGTGGTAAACCGATAATCAGTAAAATCATGGGAGACTATCTTTCAGACAAGCGTGTTGTACTCACGCTGGATGCCGGTGGAACAAATATGGTGTTCGGTGCGATGAGAGGCGGCGAGTTCGTGGTAGACCCGCTCACACTTTCGTCCAATTCAGACAACCTCGACAGGTGCCTATGCACTATGGCAGAAGGATTCCGGAGAGTTATTGAAAAGATCTCGGAGCAGCCGGCGGCCATAAGCTTCGCTTTTCCGGGACCGGCGGATTATCCCAACGGAATCATAGGCGGTTACTTGCCTAACTTCCCGTCATTCAGAGACGGTGTCGCCTTGGGGCCTTTCCTAGAGGATCGGTTCGGCATCCCCGTATTCATAAACAATGACGGAGATCTCTTCGCATATGGAGAGGCCTTATGCGGTGCCCTCCCTGAAATCAACAGGAGACTGATGGAGTCAGGCAGCACAAAGCGTTACAGCAATATGCTTGGCTATACCTTCGGCACTGGATTCGGTGTGGGTATGATTGTTGGCGGACGTCTCAATCGTGGCGACAACTCCTGTGTGGAGACGTTCTGCCTTAAACATAAGAAGCTCCATAATGTCATAGTGGAGGAAGGCGTTTCAGCCAGAGCAATCAGGCGCGTATATGGTGCTCTGTCAGGCAATCCCTCTCATGACCTGGAACCGAAGGATATCTACGATATCGCAGAAGGACTCAGGGAAGGGGATTGTAAGGCCGCGCGGGCTGCCTTTGCGGAAATGGGAGAGACTGCCGGAGATGCAATGGCTACGGCGGTCACGCTGACAGACGGAATCATAGTCATTGGAGGAGGGATAATGTCCGCGCGCAAGTATATAATGCCGGCCCTGCTCAGGGAACTTCGCGGAACGCTTGAAACTCTTGATGGAGAATTGCTGAACCGGGTTCAGATGAAAGTCTATGACCTTGATGATGAGGATGAACTTGACGCGTTCTGCAAGGGAGGGCAGCGTGAGCTGACGGTTTATGGATCGGACAGGAAGGTAAATTATGATCCGCAGAAAAGAATCGGAGTGACGGTTTCCAAATTGGGAGCCAGCAAGGCAAATATCAGTCGGTGCATATGCATTTGCACTGAATCAGTTGGACAGTCAAGGATAAAAGCTATGTTATACCCGTTAAAATTCGAACCGATACTGAAGTCAAAAGTATGGGGAGGCACCAGAATAGCCCAATACAAAGGTATTGAGACATCGGAAGAGAGAATTGGTGAAAGCTGGGAACTTTCTGCCGTACCAGGTGATGAGTCAGTAGTGTCTGACGGAGAGCTAGCGGGCAAAAGGATCTCTGAACTGGTATCCGAGTATAAGGATATGCTTCTCGGAGACAGGGTATACAGGAACTATGGAGAGAGGTTCCCGCTGCTGGTGAAGTTCATAGACGCAGATGACGATCTATCAATTCAGGTGCATCCCGACGATAAGATGGCGTTGTCATACCATGGCGAACGCAATGGCAAGACCGAGATGTGGTATGTGGTTAGGGCCGGACGCGGGGCCAGCCTGACCTCAGGATTGTCTGCAATGATCAGCAAGGATGAGTACGTGCGGCTTATCGGCGGGAAGCGCATCACGGATGTGCTGTGCAAGCATCAGGTGTCCAGCGGAGATGTGTTCTTTCTCCCGGCCGGACGCATCCACAGCATAGGAAGAGGGTGCCTTATCGCAGAGATACAGCAGACCTCGGATCTCACCTACAGGATATATGACTACGACAGACCGGGGTTGGACGGCAAGCCACGCGAACTTCATACAGACCTTGCCAAAGAGGCCATCGATTATTCAGTGTCGGATGACTACAGAACGTCATATGACCCAGTCCGAAACGAGGACATACCTCTGGTTGAATGTCGGTATTTCAACACCCATCTTCATGACCTTACCGAGCAGAGGTCCATTGAGGTCAGATCCAAAGGGTCGTTCATGATAATCATATGTCTGGAAGGCAACGGAAAGCTGAATGACTCGGAAGGAAATTCCGTCGGATTGTCACAAGGTGAGACCGTACTTCTTCCAGCAATTACTGAAAAGGTAGAGTGCTGTCCGGTAACTCATATGCTGATCCTGACATGCTGGGTCTGATAATATGGCTTACTCGTGAACCGGGAGCTAGTTAGGCCTACAGTTTAAAGATTCACATTGTTAAAACCGTATATGGTTATCCTGAAAGGGGTAACCATTTTCTGTCAGTAAATCGGCCATAAGAGCGTTCCTTTCGACATTCCGCAAAACCTTGTCAGCCTTTCGATACTCCTGCCTGCATCCTCGTTGCATTAGTCACCAAAGTCATGAAATCCACATTGCACTCAAAAGCCCGCAGAGAAAAGCCACAAGATCTCTTTTCGAGTAATAAGACTCTAGAGCGAGCATCTGCTGGACTCTCCAGGCTACGCATATATCCCCAATCACAAGCCTCTTCGCCTAAGTCAAGAGAGTATATTATAAGATTAGTACGTCCGTTGTAAGATGCTTTTCTTTTGCAGTTAAATGAATTATGCGTAAATTTGTTATGGTGATTCTTGATTGCTATGAAGAATCTGAACAATAACGAAGTTTTGATCAGGGAAAGTTTCCTCTCAAACTTTTGTCGCATGTGAATTGCACGATTTTACATGAATCAATTTATGTGTGATAAGACCGTGACTTACATCGCGGCATAATGTAGTATTGGTTAAATTTGCAAATTACTGCGTTGCATATATGCTGAATACCATAAACAGATATCTCCGCTGCGTCGATGCAAGGGAATCCACCAGAGCCACCTATCGAAAGGTACTGGACAGTTTCGCACAATGGGTGGAAGGAAGAGATTGCGCCTATTTTGAATTGACCCAGGCGGACATCATCGCCTACAAGGACAATCTTCTGAAGAACAACAAATCTGCCATGACGGTCAATCTGTACCTCTCTACAATCAGAGGGTTCTACAGATGGCTGGCAGCGGAAGGCATCTGCGACAATATTGCGCAGAATGTCGGAAGCGTACGCACTAATAAATCCACCTTCAGAAGAATGCATCTCGAGAATGAGCAGGGAGCAGAGCTTCTGACAGAAGCATACCTGCCCAAGAGTGTGACTGGTGTGAATCCCGGTGTAACCCAGAAGCTAAGAGACAATGAGAATATCTTAAGCCTTAGGAACTACGCCATGCTCAACTTGATGCTCCGCACAGGCCTTCGTACAATTGAGGTTTCACGCGCAGATGTAGGAGACATTGCTTTCAAGCGTGAAAGGAGAGTTCTGAAAGTGTGGGGCAAGGGACACGCTGAGAAGGATGACTTCGTAGTCCTCACGGATGAGGCATGGATTCCGATAGAGCAATACCTTCAGGAAAGAGGGGATTGCAAGCCTCAGGAGCCATTGTTCGCAACTCATGGACTTGGGCATGCCGGCGGCAGGATGTCAACCAGATCGATACAGGATATCTGCAAGAAGAATCTCAGAGCGATAGGACTGGACGGTCATGAATACTCAGCCCACTCTTTGCGACATACTACAGGAACTCAGATACTGAAGAACGGAGGAACGATGATGGATGTGCAGCAGGTTCTGCGTCATACATCACCATCTACATCTCAGCTGTACGTCAACACTATCATGGAAGAGAAACGTCTTGACGATGCAAGCGAGCAGATCCTGGATGGTTCGTTCAAGGTCAGTTGACCTAAACATTTGCGTCAAAACTGCCGCCACCGAAGAAATGTCTTACTTTCGGCAGAATATAATATAGTATATTTTGCCATTTATGCATTTTTATATATCTTTACGGCAAATTATAACGAGTATGAGCAAAATAGTCGGTAGAAAATCTGAAATAGCAGAACTCAATAAGCTCTATAATAGTGATAGGGCAGAGTTTGTTGTAGTCTATGGCCGCAGACGAGTCGGTAAGACGTTTCTTATCAAACAAACCCTCAAGAATCGATTCACATTCCAGCATACAGGTGTTTCTCCAGTAGATCAGGAAGACGAAAAGAATCGTATGAAGACTCAGCTTGAAAGTTTTTATTATTCTTTGCTGAGTCATGGACTTGAGGGCTATAAGCAGCCAAAGACATGGATGGAGGCATTCTTTCTGTTACAACAGCTACTCATCAAGCTTGATAAAGGGGAACGTATGCTGATTTTCATAGATGAACTACCGTGGATGGACACGCCTCGGTCAGGTTTCCTTTCTGCTTTCGAAAGTTTTTGGAACGGATGGTGCAATGGTAGGGACAACATTATGCTGGTTGTGTGCGGCAGTGCAACATCATGGATACATGGTAAATTCTTCAAAAATAAAGGAGGACTTTACGGACGCATAACAGCTAATATTAAAGTATATCCTTTTACACTGAAGGAATGTGAGGAATACTTTGAGAATGAAAACATCGATATCAGCCGCTATGATATCGTACAGTCTCACATGGTGTTTGGTGGCATTCCATACTACCTCAGTTACTTTGAAAAGGGACTAAGTCTTGAGAAAAATGTAGATAAAATCCTATTTGGCCCACATCCAAGACTCAAAGACGAGTTCAATAGGCTATTTAATGCCATCTTCACCAATGCAGCTGACTGCAAAAAAATCATTCGTCTTTTAGCAAAGAAACATTGCGGATATACACGAGAAGAAATCAGTGAAGCTACTGGCCTCTCCCTCGGTGGAGGTTTGAGTGATACTCTAAAAGCACTTGAAGAGAGTGATTTTATTATACGGTATAATCCCTATGGAATGCCTAAAAATATCGAAAAGTATAAACTCATTGATAACTTCTGTCTATTCTGGGATAAATATGTGGAACCTTCTCAGAAAGAGGCAGATTTCATGTCAGATAATATGACATCTGATATATTGAAATCTTGGAAAGGTGTAGCATTTGAAGAAGTATGCTGGCAACATGTTCCTCAGATCAAGAGAGCATTAGAGGTTGGGGGAGTCAAGTCATCAACATCAATCTGGAATGTTCATGGCGATAATGACAAAGAAGGTGTCCAGATAGACTTAATCATCAAAAGGAATGACAACGTTGTGAATCTTTGCGAAATGAAATTCTCGTCAGCCGAGTATTCGATTTCAAAAGACGAAGACCTTAGGTTACGCAAGAGAATTAATATGCTGAAGGATACACTTCTGAAAAAACAAACTGTCCACCTAACAATGATAACAACATACGGACTATGCCAAAACAAGTATAGTGGCATTGTTCAGAAGTCACTTACTATTGACGATCTCTTTGAATAGCATTATCTCTCCCCCTCTTGTATCATTGCGGTAAAATAGTATTTACCGCAATGCTTGTTATATATAATATTTACAGCCACTGCAATAAATAAGGCTGACCACTGGCCAGCCTTCGCACATTCCCTATGTTGTTTTATTTGACGGCTTCCACAGATGCCTTGCGGAACTCCTTCAGGAGTTTTTCAAGTTCAAGTGATGCCTTGCGCGCACGCGTGCCAGCAGCTTTGTTTCCGGCAACGTTCTTCTCAGCATTCTCAGCGAACACTGCCCATGTTGCATTGATCTTTTCAACTAATTCTTTCATGACTTTTATGTTTAATGTGTTTATGAAATGTTCTATTTCTTAGGCCTGATATCTATCTTCAGCTTCATGCCGGTCAGCTTGGCAATCCGGAAGAAGTATGATATGAAGCACATGTCGTGTCTGAACCAGTAGTCGATAGTCTCGACGTCTATACCCAGTTTCCTGGCCAGGGCATGCTGGTCAATGTCATTATCATAAAGGGCGTGCCTGAGAAAATCCAATCTCTTTCTGCCCTCAGAGCCGGTGACATCCTTCTCATCTAGTTCAATATTGATGATCTCTCTCCCCTTCTGAGGCATGTCCATGCTGAAGATTACCTCATATCCGATCTTGTCAAATGCGTTGTTCAATGTGGTGAGCTGCATGTCATCCACCTTGAACCAGTGATAGACGCTCGCCTTGGTCATGCCGATCTTCTCGGCAAACTGCGGCTTGGTCCACTTCATCGTCTTAATGAACCTGTCCAGAAACTTCAGGTTCTCGACCTGCCTCTTCCTTACATCCTGCAGGTCTTCCTTGCTTATGCGTCTAGGCATACTCACATCATCTTACTCAGAACCTAAGGAAAAAAGTTTGTCGTTTGCACTGGAAACCTTTACCTTTGCTCCTGAAATATTTACACATCATCATCCTGTCCCGAAACAGGGACAATGCAAAGATAATAAAAAATATCTTTCATTTTACATTACATTAGTATTTTTTTACTATATTTGTCGCATGGCACAGTATACGGAACAGGAAAAGCAGGTGCTGCATTCGATATCGGTCCTCGAGATCATGGCCCGCATGGGCAAGAGTCTCGAGCATGACCGTTCCGGCATGTACTATTCCCCTTTCCGTAACGAATCCACACCGTCCTTCCATATTGACGAGCCTACCAACAGGTGGTATGACTTCGGCACCTCAGAAGGAGGCGGTCTGTTCGAATTCGTGTGCAAGATCGCAGGAATACAGAGAAGCGAGGTATATGACTGGCTTGCAGACTTCAGGAGGATGGTTCCTGAGAGTGAATACAAGGCAGTGGAGACGAAGATAAGGAAGGAAAAGAAGGAATCGAGAGTCTTCATCGACTCGACCTCGCATACTTTTACGCGCCGAAAGCTTATAGAATACGCAAGGGAACGTGCGGTTCCCAAGAATATTCTGGAGCGGTACTGTGAGGAAGTCATTTATAGTGTCGCATCCGTGCCGGACAGGAAATTCTATGCCATAGGATTCAGGAACAACACAGGAGGATATATCCTTCGCTCCGGAGCGGCCAAGCTGTGTTCATCGAGCGATATGACGACAATGGGCCCTGACGGAGTCCTTACCGAAAAGGTCTCAGGAGACAAGGTGATCGTGTTCGAGGGATTCATGGACTTCCTTTCCTGGCTGGCAAGTGTGGATCAGGAGATCCCGGAGCATGACTGCTGTGTACTGAACAGCGTGGCCAACATAGGCAAGGCTCTGCCGTGGATCACGGCTCACAGCCACATAGCAGCCTTTATGGATAATGACAATGCAGGGCGCAGTACCCTGCAGAAGATAATAGACAATGTGCCGGCAACGGCCGGAGATGTGTGTGTGTATGACATGGCGAAACTCTATGAGGGATACAATGACCTCAATGAGAAGCTGTCGGATGAATTGCCCAGCAAAGAACATTCATCCACTAATACACACAATCATGGAGACAACACTATCTAAAGACGTCCAGGAAAAGCTGGACATGATCAACTGGGACAGCCTGAAAGACAAGTACGGCATCTCCCGCGACACATTCTACAACAATCCTCATCTCGCTTCGCAGCTGGTTTACGGCCAGATGACGGATCTGGTATTCGCTTCTAAGGAGGACTTCAGCGGTCTTCTCTCCCTTCGCGCCAACATGGATGCATCCGGTGAGAAGCCGGAGATGAAGGTCAAGGTCTTCACAATGGAGAAGCCCAAGACCATGGCGGACACGCTCTACCTCTATCGTCAGCCTATCACCAGCGAGAAGGTCAAGGAGGCCCTTCTTGAAAGGGGTGAATGGACCGGTCCTGACGGAAAGAAGGCCTATGGCTATCTGAACGTCAACGGCGGAAGACCTATCTCCATCAACATTGACGGAAGAAAGCAGCAGTTCCTCGTTTCTATCCATCAGCCTACCAACAGGGTGGTCGGCATGTCACTTGACAGCGTCAGGTCGTTCTTCTTCGACAAGGACAACAATCTACGAGGCCGAGGCATGTACGGAGTGCCGTTCACAGCCGAGCAGGCCAATGCGCTGATCGAGGGTAAGGCCGTGATCCACTCCGGCCAGAGGAAGGACGGAGAAAGCTTCACCTGCTGCATCCAGTTCGACGCGGCGAGGAGGGAACCTGCGATCAGCCATCCATCATGGTTCAAGGAAGCCCAGAGGGCTGGCATGGACATGGCCCCAAAGCAGAAGCAGGAGGAGAAGGCTGCACAGCAGCAGAAGACCTCCCAGGAGCAGAGCCAGAAGAAATCAGGCGGCTTGAAGAAGTAGAGTTTCACTTTCTGATGAGGGGATGAGGAGCGCCCTCTCCCCTCTTTTCAATCCCAGCAAACAATGGAAACTTCAGATGTACTGGACAGGCAGTACAGCATCAGACTGTTTGACAGCATGCCTGCCATGGACGTGATGTGTTCTGTCGCGTCATATGCGAACAACGGCACACTGGCCGTACAACTCTTCAATCGCCCGGATATTCCGGAAGGTCTCCCCATGCCGTCGGATCCGAAGAAGATTTTCTGCGAACCGTTCGGAGTAGTTACAGTAAATTTATTCGAGTCAGCGTACCTCCCTCATAACGTGCAGTTTGTTGATGAGAACAACCTTCCCGGCATCGGGGCCTGGCTGCGGTCAAACGGAATTGCGGAACCGACCGGTCTGCACTCCCGAAGCGGTTACTGTATGTATGAGGCCTATAAGTTCAATATCCCAGAAAAGGCACTCAAGGAGGTGATTGAAAGAAGGCAGCAGCTTGGAACCGTCCCTCCGGAGATCAAGCCAGCCCAGGAACGGAAAATGAAATGATGACCATGAGAAAAGGAGGCGGCAAGCAGGAGAGATACGACCTGTTAACCCGGCATCTCTCTGACATATCAAAGGCCAGCTCCCTCATGGAGATTTTCGATCTGCATAAGAGACTGTGGAATGACGGTATCCGGCATCGCAACATAGGCCCCGATGAGTACGGGATGTTCAGGACAGATGACATATCCCGGATGAGCCCGTCACAGGTCTATCTTGGGAACATATATGGGTTGTGGACCGCACCACTGCCTCAGTGGGTCGGCACTCCTGATGAGCGTATCATTACTGAGCAGTACCGTCAGCACCTTATGTCAAATCTCGAGTGGCTGCGCAGCCAGATATTTGACAACGGAATAGACAGGCTGAAGGTAGAGAAAGCCATTGCAGCTGATGCTCCCGATTGGGCAGGAATAACGCATGTCAGGATATCGGACAAGGAGATGCGCGATGACAGGCTTATGGAGTTCACGTATAATGCGAACGGAGTTTCTGGCAGGAGCAACGTGATACTGATACCCGTATCCATGAAGACGGATCTGCTGCTGGTACCCAGAAACTGGTACAGGGGTGAACATGTCGGAAGCAGCTTCAAGGTGGACAAGATCGGACAATGGAAAGACCTGAGTTATAAGGACCGGATGTTTTCCGTGAAGAAGGAACTTTTCGGTAAGGGCTTTTCTCTGAAGCAGATTCCATCAGAATCACAAAAGGAGCAGAATACACCAAGGCTAAAGAAATAGATTATGTTAGGAGCGGTAGCGGGAGACATCATCGGATCTCCATACGAGTGGAACAACACTCAGGACAGATACTTCGAGCTTTGCAGAGGGACCAGGGGATGGTTCCGTGGTAGAGAGATCACCTTTCATCCCAAGTTCACGGATGATACGGTGATGACCCTGGCTGTAGCACGGTGGCTGATGAGTGACGGAGACCGCAATGCTTCAAGGCTGACCCAGGTGATGCAGTCCATGGGCAGGGAATACATAGACAGCGGCTTTGCACCGATGTTCAAGAGGTGGATCCTCAGTGAGGACCCTCGCCCAAACAACAGCTACGGCAACGGAGCGGCCATGAGGGTAAGCCCTGTGGCCATGGTTGCCGGGAGCCTTCCCGAGGCCATCGCATTGGCACGCATGACCGCCGAGGTGTCCCATATCCATCCGGAAGGAGTCAAGGGAGCGGAAGCTATGACTCAGGCTGTATGGATGGCACGCCACGGAAGATCAAAGGACGACATAAGGTTTGCGATGACGCACGATTTCGGCTATGACCTGGACATGCCGGAAAACGAGATGGTCTCACTCTTGGCTGGCTGCGTGAAGGAACCCATACTGATAAACGGAGAGGAGACCGGAGAGTTCTATTTCCGTGAGACAGGCAAGATAGACTCCTCGTGTCAGAATACAGTCCCCGCAGCCGTAAGAGCCTTTCTTTCGGGAGACAGTTTCGAGGATACCGTAAGACGGGCAGTAGCCTATGGAGGTGACTCTGACACCATTGCCTCCATGGCGGGTGCAATTGCGGCTCCATTCTATGGCGGAGTACCCGAAAAGATATCTGGGATGTGCGATGTGTATCTTACTGCAGAACTTCGGTCTCTGATGCAGTCATTTGAGAACGTAAGCCTTGAACGTCGCGCTGCACACCCCATAAAGGTGGAGCATCGCAGGGATGATTCATTCAAGATCATCAGGACCGGGAATGAGAAGATATACGTTGCTCCTTCCTACAGAACAGATCTAATAGATGCTCTGAAGGCACGGTTCGGAGATGGCATCCGCATCATAAAGCCATCACAGATGCCCCAGCTGCTGGTGTATATGTCTCTTCAGGACAAGAACGGAACCTATCTCGAGAATCCTCGACCTGATGTCAGGACAATATACTTTCAGGACGGAGAGTTCCGTACCTCGGCAACGATGACGGGAGAGAATCTGCCTCTTAAGGAAGTCCGCGAGGAATCCCGACGCGACTTTCTCGAGATTCATGACTATGCCTTGCAGGTAAAGAGCCAGCTGCAGCAGGCATGCGGATATTTCGGTGACGGGAGCATTCATTTCGCCAACGCCTATTTCCCGGTGGTGTTCAGTGAGAGGGTCGAGGTTTGGAAGGGAGATATATTTGCCGGCAGTGTCGGGCTGGATCCTTCAACAGGCCTCATGAAGATAAACCAGGGAGGTGACTATGGCTCTATGGAATACTTCGGTCCGAGAACAGAATCCGTGTTCAATTCAGTAAATATCGCTTCCATAAAGGAGTCTTTGGGGCGATACTGTCTGGATGAGGGAATCGGTATCTATGATAGAAACAGGACATCAAACATTGAGACTGCAAACAAGGATGTATCCTCATCAATGGATAAGAGCCTTCTAAATGCAGTCGAAGCTGTCCGACAGAAACATTCAAACTCCGGAATGAAGAAATAATTTATGTTCTTGTACTTTAGCAGAAGTGAATAGTCCAATTTATTCTTGTAGGTTAAGTTCTATTCTATATGATCAAGCCTATACACAATAATCATTGAGAAATAATAGTCTATCATATTTATCTTGATGGCCATAAGTACTTACACTCCCGACATAAATTCCTTTACATGTTCAATAGACTCGTCAAGCGGTAGTTCATTATAAGAAGGGTATTCTTTAACATCGTGTATTTTAGCCCATATGCCAAACATATGGAGCGTAAGTATTTTATACTTATCGTTATCATTTTTTATATTTTCTAATATAGAAAAGATTCGTTGGTCTTCTCGAGGGTGAATACCATCCCCAGACATATCATCGTTTAGATATAATAATGAGAATAAAACAGAAAGTATTCCACATACGGCAGTAAATTGTTCCTCCTTTTCAAAGCTAGAATAAATATCCCAGAATGCAGTCATATCTGCATCTGTTTCTTCCCCGTATTCTTCTGGCTTACCTATATGGCCTAATGTGAAATGTGACAATTCATGTAATAAAATAAAGGTTATGCCATAACAATACATTGCATTGACCAATTCTTCATATGGGCCATTAAAATCAATTTGAGAGTATTTCCCTGTATCAATCTTTGAACAATTGCCAGTTAATTCGGCAATCATTTTACATGTCAGTTCTAGTTCTTTTTTTGTTTTCCCAATGTCGGTCAAGTGAGTAATTCTATCTAAGAAGCCTATGAATCGTTCTGCATCAATGTCTTGAGCATTGGATTCCAGCATTATTTGCAATTCTTCTTTAGGAATATCAAGCACTGTTCCCACAATGTTGTTATAGTCTGCCAGGCTTATCCCAAACTCTCTGCACACTTGACAAACATTGGCAAGATCTATCGTCTTCAGCGCCAGGTTGCATATAAGCCATAGGTATTGACAATATGCAGATGATAACCTAACATAACACTTCCCATCTATACCAGATGGAATTATTTCAGACACCTCCTTGACATTAGAGCCATCTTCTACAAAAAATATATCATTAGACAGGCCTTTATCAAGGCAATCACGGATATCAATGCTACTTACCTTGCTTAAGATGAGGGTTATGTTAGGATTTAATCTGTGAATAGGGTAAATTCTGAGTTCCATATATAGTTTCGTTTGCATTAATCTTATACTTTCTGATGGTATAATCAGCAGAATCAAAAGATTGTCTATATGCCTGCATTCCTCTCCGGCACAAATATAATCCACTTCCTTTTCAGAAACAATTAATGTCACATACATCTTTCATCTAAAAGACCGCTATTTTGAACAGTATTTTTGTCACATTAATTGTAATTTGTTGGAATTACATTAGGTTGCATTCCAGGAAGTGTCCCGGTGGTTTTTCCTGGCATTCCCCAGCCTGTGAAACTGGGATTGGCAGGCGGCCCGCTGATAGTATCTATCCTCATCAGCCACTTCGGTCCCAGATTCAAGGTCATCACTTATACGACTACAAGCGCAAATCTAATGATCAGGGAAATAGGCATCTCGTTGTCCCTTGCCTGCGTGGGCCTGGAGGCTGGTGAAAAATTCATTGAGACTATAGTGCATGGAGGTGGTCTGATATGGATAGCCTACGGAGCGCTGATCACGATTATACCTGTCCTTATGGGAGGATTATTCGGACGATTCCTTTTCAAGATCGACTGCAACACGTTGACCGGAGTACTTTCAGGAGCCTGCACAAACCCTCCTGCACTTGCCTATGCTGGAGAACAGGACAAGAACTCAGAGAACGCCGCTGTCGGCTACGCGACAGTCT
>JBGVQX010000090.1:0-5351 GCA_045127905.1 Candidatus Cryptobacteroides sp. | reverse complement strand
CATAGGAAACATATCCCTTCTGATGGAATATACAAGGATGTTCGACCTCGGGGATATGACTCTTGAGATGGTAACCGACAAGGAGAGCATATTTCCGATAACCGACAGCATCGAATTCGACTGCGGCATCGGAAGGCAGGTATCCATATTCTCTCCAGACAATTCCTTGCGCATCAAATCAGAAGGTCTGGCCTACCCTACAGAAGACGTGGTCTTTGACAATTGGTGGAAAGCCACTCTTAATAAGGCAACACAGGATACAGTGAAGCTTGAGCTTAACCATCCATCAATCGCACTTGTAATGATAAACTAGAAAAACTAAATAAATCATTAGGAAATACGCAATTTTCGTTATATTTTTGACACAAGAAATCGCAATCTGATTTTAATTCTTTAGAAATGGAAACGACAACCTACTTCCCCACAGTCGAGGCAATCGAGAAAGCTTCCAAAGTGCTGAGCGAAATTCTCGTTCCGACCCCGTTTCAGAAAAATGCCAATCTTTCAGACCTTTACGGAGCCGATATCTATCTTAAGCGTGAAGATCTACAGACCGTCAGATCATACAAGATACGCGGTGCGTACAACAAGATAAGGTCCCTGGACAGGGCAAGTTTAGAATGCGGAATCGTATGCGCCAGTGCCGGAAACCACGCTCAAGGAGTAGCTTTTTCATGCAGCAAGCTTAAGATCATGGGTTCCATTTTCATGCCGACAACAACTCCGAAGCAGAAGATCGAGCAGGTGAAGATGTTCGGCAAAGACTTTATAGAGATAGTACTTACAGGGGACACATTCGATGCAGCAAATGCAGCCGCAATCGAATATGCGGCCCAGAGTGGCAAGACATTCATTCCTCCGTTCGACGATCCTAAGGTAATGGAGGGCCAGGGCACAATAGGCCTTGAGATTCTCAACCAGACAGAGGAAGATCTTGACTACATATTCGTTCCTATCGGAGGAGGTGGACTCGCTTCCGGACTCGGATCGTATATCAAGGCCGTTTCTCCAAACACAAAGATAATTGGCGTAGAGCCGGGTGGAGCTCCATGCATGAAGACAGCCATTGACAACGGAGGAGTCGTGGAACTCGAAGAAATAGACAAGTTCGTTGACGGAGCTGCAGTTAAAAAGGCTGGAGCGCTTACATATGAGGTGTGTCGTCAGGTTCTTGACGATATAGTGATTGTTCCGGAGGGAGCTGTCTGCACCACAATCATTCAGATGTATAACAAGAGTGCTATCGTAGTGGAGCCTGCAGGAGCATTGGCAACAGCAGCCTTGAGTTTTTATGCAGACAAGATCCGTGGCAAAAAGGTTGCCTGCATAGTCAGCGGAAGCAACAACGACATCACCAGAATGGAGGAAATACGTGAGAAGTCACTCCTTTATGAAGGTCTCAAGCACTACTTCATCGTGACTTTCCCTCAGAAGTCAGGAGCGATTCTTTCCTTCATCCAGAACGTAATCGGATCTAATGCGGATCTTGTGCACATCCAATACATCAAGAAAACCAACAAGAACTTCGGTCCGGCTCTCATCGGCATTGAACTTGCGTCGCGAGAGGACTTCGAGCCATTCATCAAGAGGATGGACGAGAGCGGATTCGCATATAAATATATTAATGAGAATAACCAACTTTTTGAAATACTAATCTGATAACATCATGGCAAATATCGACTGGAGCAAGCTTACCTTTTCTTACACAAAGACAAACACTATCCTCCGCACTACATTCCGAAACGGAGAATGGACACCTGTTGAGAGTCTGACTGACGATAACATCACCCTCAGCTCTTATGCAGGAGCACTTCACTATGCCATCGAATGCTTCGAAGGTCTCAAGGCATTCCGCGGCAAAGATGGAAGAGTAAGACTGTTCAGGCCGGAAGAGAACGCGAAGCGTCTTCAGCGCTCAGCAAAGTACCTCGGTATAGAGGCTCCTTCCGTTGAGATGTTCGTAGAACTCTGCAAGCGCGCAGTCATGGAGAACATCGACTTCCTCCCTCCGTACGAGGCAACAGGAGCATCATTGTACCTCCGCCCGACACTCATAGGATCCAACCCTCAGCTTGGAGTGCAGTCATCCAAGGAGAGCACATTCCTCATACTTTGCTCACCTGTTGGAGCATATGTAGGAGGTGCACTTGACGCTGTGGATGTAGTTATTGCAAGAAACTACGACAGAGCGGCACCTAATGGTTCGGGAGCATTCAAGGTCGGCGGAAACTATGCATGTTCTCTCTATTCACTCAACCTCGCTCATGAGCTTGGTTATAAGGCAGTTCTATACCTGGACCCTGCGACAAAGACCATGATAGACGAGTTCAATTCATCTAATTTCTTTGCAATTAAGGGTAATTCATACATTACTCCTAAGTCTGATTCCATTCTGCCTTCCATCACCAATATGTCTCTCGAGACAGTCGCCGCACATCTGGGAATGACCGTAGAGAGACGTCCGGTACCGGTGGAAGAACTGAGTACTTTCGAGGAAGTCGGAGAATGCGGCACTGCTGTGGTGATTACTCCTGTACATAAACTGGTGGACAAGCCTTCACTTGAGTCCGAAGAAGAGACCGTCTACACATATGGAGACGGAAAGTGCGGTCCTAAGTCCCTCAAACTCTACAAATACATCACAGCTCTCCAGAAGGGTGAGATCGAGGATGAGTTCGGATGGGTTGTTTATATTGACTAAGACGATTACATCATAAAATCCGGAAGCTGATTCCGATGACCCCCCGCCCTCTTCGAGGGCACCCCCTAGCCGGGGGTGGCATGTCATCTACATCAGCTTCCGGATTTTATTATATTCTGAATCGAGGGCAAAACCCCGTATGTTTGGTCTCTATTTCGGAGCGATTCTATAGAGGAAGGCGGCGATTATGGTAAAGACCAGATTAGGCAGCCACAGGGCTATGAAAGGAGGAAGGGCTCCTGTGTGGACGAACATCTGACTGAAACGAAGGAATAGAATATATGTAAAGGCCAAAGCTATTCCTATTCCGATATTCCATCCGATGCCACCTCTACGTTTCTTCGACGACAGGGCCACTCCCATAATGGTCAGAATGAATGCCGAGAACGGAAGGGCAAATCTTGTATTCTTTTCAATAAGAGCAAACTTCACATTCGCATCGCCTCGCATCTGCTGAAGTGCTATCAACTCATTCAGTTCACTATAGGTAAGAGTCTCTACTGTATTTTCCGTAAGATAGAAGTCCTTTGGAGAAAGGTCTATTACAGTGTCAAGCTGTCTGCCGCTGCGTATTCTGTCGGTGAGGTCTTCGTTGTACTCCCTGATAAAGTACTTCTTAAGTCTCCAGCTCTGCTTTGTAGTGTCATATACAGCCGACTCGGCAGATATCTTGGATACAAGCTGATCATTCTCAATTCTCTCGAGTGTGAATCTATATGCTGTGTTGTTCCATGAACTGAAAGACTCCGCAAACACATATTCTCCAGGAGAAGTCTGATAATGCACATTTCTTCCGACGCTCTTGAAACGTGCCTTGATATATTGATTTTCGAATTCCAGACGAGTCTTATTGGCTTCCGGGATTATAAAAAGATTCAGACAGAGGGAGAGGATTGCGATAAGGGTAGCCGAGAATATATAAGGAACCATCATCCTATGGAAACTGATTCCACAGGATAGGATCGCCACAATCTCCGAGTCCGCGGCCATCTTGGATGTAAAGAATATCACCGTAATGAACACAAACAGAGGGCTGAACATATTCATGAAATACGGGACGAAATTCACATAATAGTCAAAGATGATGGCCTGGAGAGGAGCTTCCTTCGAAACAAAATCATCGATTTTCTCACTTATATCAAAAATAATGACGATTCCGATAATAAGGAGAAGTGCGACAAAGAATGTCGTGATGAATTTCCCGACTATGTACAGATCCAGTTTTCGCGGTCTCAAGTCCATATTAAAGTCTGGTTGTTATGCGTTTTACTGTTTCGTCCTTCCATGCCTTGAAATCTCCGAGCTTGATATGACGGCGTGCCTCGCGCACAAGGTCCAGATAGAAGGCAAGGTTGTGCTCGCTGGCAATCTGTCCGGCGAAGATTTCCCCTGCAACAAACAGGTGACGCAGATAAGCCTTGGTGTATGTATGGTCCACAAATGAAGTACCCTTAGGGTCGAGCGGAGAGAAGTCGTCCGCCCACTTCCTGTTCTTCATATTTATTATGCCGTCCCATGTAAACAGCATGCCGTTGCGGCCGTTTCTCGTAGGCATCACGCAGTCGAACATATCCACTCCCCTTGCAATGCCCTCAAGTATGTTTGCAGGAGTCCCCACTCCCATGAGGTAGCGTGGCTTGTCCTCAGGAAGAATCGGGCATACTACTTCAAGCATCTCATACATTTTCTCTGTAGGCTCGCCCACAGCAAGCCCTCCTATGGCATATCCTTCGCGGTCCAGCGCCGCAGCATGTTCTACTGCCTCTCTGCGAAGTTCCGGATACACACAACCCTGCACTATAGGGAACAGAGCCTGTGAGTACCCGTAAAGAGGATCGGTCGCATCGAAATGCTTCACGCACCTCTCCAACCACCTCTGCGTCAGCTTGAGGGATTTCTTTGCATATTCATATGTAGCATCACCCGGACAGCACTCATCGAGAGCCATTACGATGTCTGCACCGATGATGCGCTGAGTGTCCATGTTGTTCTCAGGAGTGAATATGTGCTTGGAGCCGTCGATGTGGGAACGGAAGATGCATCCGTCCTCAGTGAGTTTCCTGATGGGACTTAGGGAGAATACCTGGAATCCGCCGCTGTCGGTCAGAGTCGGCTTGTTCCAGCCGGTGAACTTCTGAAGACCGCCCTGATCGTGAACGAGACGGTCACCCGGACGGATGTGGAGGTGATAGGTGTTCGAGAGCATGACCTGGCAGTTGACATCCATGAGGTCAATGGCGGAAACACCGCCCTTGATCGCCGCACAGGTCGCAACGTTCATGAAAATGGGGGTCTCGATTTCGCCGTGGGGGGTGATGAGACGTCCGCGGCGCGCGTTGCTGTGTTCGTCGGTTTTTATGAGAATGAACATGGTGCTGGTACTCCTGAAATTTATAGATTTATGGGACTAAGGGCTAATGGTGAATGGTGAAGGACTGGGACTTGAATTCCGTTCTGTCGGCTGACGGCAGGTTAGGATGCAGTCTTTCACCCTTAGTCCTTAGTCATTAGTTTCTTTCGAATTGCCGTTCAATGGAGGTTTTCTTGATTTCGAATGCCACCGGACGTCCGTGCGGACAGGTACGGATGACGGAACCCGTTCTGCCGTCCGGCTTTACGAGCAGGCGGTCGCAGATCCACCGGAGATGCG
>JBGVQX010000089.1:0-18169 GCA_045127905.1 Candidatus Cryptobacteroides sp. | reverse complement strand
GTTTGTTCTTCTTGAACCGAAATCGGTGATGCGTTATCTTTATTGCAAGCCATTAGGGCTGATAACGCAACAAAAATTGCAATAAAACTTTTTTTCATGTTTATCTAAGATTTTGTTCCCTACTCTTTTCTATAGGATTTTCAGGATACCTCCTCTTTGAGCTGCGCAACTCATTATATGATCTAGTAATTCAATACCGTACACTCACCTGAACGCACTTGAACACCTCGTGCGAGGCCAAACACAGAATGGTGAACTATGTAGTTACCAGGATTAAGTTCAAATGAAGCTGATGTAGCAAAAGGATTCACCACTCTCGCATCAATTGGTCCTAGACTATCATATTCATACTCATATGGATAAAGGAATATCTTTATCTCTACATCGTCAGTCACATCTATGGCTTTGTTGAAATTTACTATCAATGTACCAGTTGTATCCTCAACCTTTTCGCAACTTGAGAAGACTGCAAGAAGTAGAACAATTAATAGAGGAAAACGCCATAATCTATTACTCATAATTGTTAAATTATTAGATATTAATAATAAAAGTTCCTAGTAGTATTCCATTTAAAATTATCAACATAGAATGTTTTAGTTATATAAGAAGACGGTGCTCCGTTTTTCGGCTCTACCATAATCAAAAGCTTAATACATGCATTTTCTATCTCAGGAATTGGACTGTCTGATTCCCAAGGACTATCGTATATTACTCCACTTAACGGAAATTTATGAAAGTCCCCATCTGTGTCGATACCATAGAGTTGCTGTGATATTACAGATACATTCGCCACTTCTGTAACGGCTGGATTAAATGTAACATATTTAGAATAATCCTGATAGGCAACGGTCGCTGAATGACGCTTAACATCATATTTTCCAGTAAACATAATATCATCTTCTTCTTTTGTTATATTGATGACTTCATTGACTGTCACACTAACATTCCCTTTCCAATGGAATACGCCCATAGGCTGATTATACAATGGAATATATCCAGAGGCACTAGCGCTGATTTGCGTTCCAGGAATCTTAATATCTATCGGAGTTGATGACACTGCACCATGTTCTGTTGATGTCCCCGATAACTCGATTGTAGCGTTAGACTTCAATGATACTGTAGACTGACCAGATGAACTATTTCCGCCAAAAACAGAATTCAAGAAATCTATTGCAATCCCAGGAACACCAGAACTGAATGAACTTACTGCCTTTTCTATTCCTGAAACTATACTCTTAAATACAGCTTTATTTAGTTTTAGCTTGTTTTCGCCACTCTCTTTATTAACAGTTAGTTTATCTAACGTGCCTAAGCCAATAATAGAGAGGGCTCCCTTCCCAAGTTTTCCGTTTATATCACTGAGAAAATTGTTTGTTCCCCCCACAGTACCATATATTTCTGAATTAGCAGTTCCATTCAACTGAATTGCAGAGACATTAAGATAGTTCAAAAACCAAGTAAGATTAATCTGATCTGAAGTATAGTTCTGGATATTAGGATCATATGCCATTTCATACTCCAGCATATACCATCTTCTTGCGGCTAATGGAGCTCCCCCGCTCGGCATTTTAGGCTGAATCTGACTATAGATTGAGATAGTCTCACCTGCATCAATAATTTCATTATTTAAATATCTCAACAAAGTAGTTGAGTAGCCTGATAAACTATTAATAGCAATCGCATCTTGCAGATAGGTAGATGGTCCAATGTATGGATTTGTTAAGAAAAAATATATACGTAGCGTACCCCTATAGACATTATATAAGACAAAATAAGGGTCAATCAATTCTTCACCATAATCTCTAAATGTCGAATAAATAAGTTTCCAACCATCTATCTTTAAATAATCATGCACGACATCAAGGCCATAGAAACCACTGATACTTCCCTGATTATCCCAAGGTACTGGGATTAATGCCTGTCCTGGAGGCGTAGGCATCCAATCCGCTGTCTCCCAATCAAATTCCTCAGGAACAATAGCCTTTGTGAGAGGCATGGTATTATCTTCTTGTACATCCACACTAATTTCAGGTAACTCTTTACTGCATGCCTGAAAAGCAATAGCTATGATTAAGCATAGTATTCTATAAAAATTCCTATTCATCGTTAAATTAAATTATATACTGTTCCTACTCTTTTTTATAGGATTTTCGGCTTTCTCCTATTCCAGTATAGTATTAATCTTCTAATACTTCCTGTAGTTCTCCTTTCTCATTGATCTGCCATTCGCTAAATACACCGTCATTATCAAAATCAATCGCTGATATCGCTTTAATTGAAAATGTTGAATCATCTGCATTTTCAATCTCGACATAATAATGAGCCTCTCCTCCTTCTGTTACCAATGTATCTTGAATGAAAGCAAGCGCATGAGTGCATTTAGTAAAAGATCCAAACATTCGTTTGTAACTATACTCAAGTTCATAAAGATCTAATAACATAGTCTTTACCTCATCATCTATTTTATGCTTCTTATGAAGAGCACAACAGATTACTATAAGGATTATAAGAAGAACTATTATCATTCCTATTGTTTTAACTCTTTTCATATCAAATTTTTAACACAGCGATGAAACCCTAAAGATTGATTTCTGTATTCTATTTGGCGTGGACAGATAAATTATATTCGTCAGATGTCATTATCGTTTCCGTATACAAGAAGAACTCTTTTTCGGTCCATCCATAGTCCTCAATCATTTTTCTTGAGAACTTGTTCTTAAACGATTCAAATCCTTCTGCTTGACAATCGTTCTCATAGAATTCCGGGGTAACAAATCTGAGAAGTTTTCTTAACCAGCGCTTCTCACCAACTGACAGATTTTGCGCAGATAATTCCTTTTCAATCTTATATCTATATAGTCTGCATTTCATTTCTGATGACAATTCTATAAACAATGCGACCTGTTCATTTACAGGGAAGTTCACAAACTGTGACCTTGTAAGCGTCTCACTTATTTTAAAATCCTCCTTTATCGAGGGCCTATAAGAAGCACAGGAGATAACGCAAAATAATGATACAAATAATAGCATCATGGTAAGTACAATTCTTTTCATATCAGTCACATCTACCGGTACATTCCTCTCCACCCAACAGTCCACATCCTTTCACTTCTGTACAGTTTCCATCCGTACATATTCCTAATGCAGGACATCCAAAGAAGCTTCTCTTGCACTCACAATTACGTGTTCCGCCTCCACCTATGATAGAATCTTGTAGACCGGACTTCGTTTCTGCTAGTTTTTCAAAAAGGTAAGCATCTATATACTCTTCTTTTGTCAGCCACGTATGTGTGTAGTAAAATACCTTTTCATCATCCCATCCATGTTCTTTGATCAATTTCTCCACACAATTCTGTGAATGTGTCATAAGATCCTCAGTTTCGGATGGATTGTCAAAATGATTTGGATTCATATATTCAACAATCTCTTTAAAAACTCCCAGTTCCTCACTTGACAAAAGATTCTGTTCACTTATGATATCTAATTTTTCTCTCCAGAACTGGACTTTGCGAGCACCAGACACTCCATTATAAATAGCCCGCTGCTCCGATAACGAGAACTTCACAAAGTCTGTTCTACTGATATTTTCATATATAGAAACATTATGCTTTGCCCAGTCGTCGACAACGGGATCACAACTCAAGCGTTCATCATCCTTACTGCACGCATAAATTGCAGCTACTGAAATCACAAGCAGTATATATCTGCTCATTGATAGTAAAACTTTCATAATAATTGTCTTTTGATTAAATTACATTACTTAATATCCTTATGGTTTCATCGCCGGATTCCGTATTAGTAACAAATTGGATAAAATTTTCTGATTCGCCCTTGTCTTTGCCTGCTTTGTAAGTAATCTTTACTTGCCCCACATCATTGGGAGAAATGATTCTAGGATACTCTGCTTGTACACAACTGCAAGACTCTATAGCACTCAACAATATCAAAGGAATAGAACTTACATTATAAATCGGAACGTGCATAGTTATTTCTTCTCCACGCTTAATCTTTCCGAAATCTATTTCATTCTCAAAATACGGAACTGGATATCCATTATTTGTAATTTCTCTTCTCAAACATAGATTCAAATATCCATATACTTCGTCAGGAATTTCATATGAGGCCAATTTATCAGTATACATATCTCGTGTTTCTCCATCACCTGTTAAATCTCCAAGTCTGTATCCTAGATAATCCGCATAGAAGTGTCGTTCTTTGTCATTAATTTCTTCAAGTTGATATAATCGCTTATCTGCATCATTTACGTCAACCCCATTAACAGCATATTCTAGTTTAATAAAAGCTGTCAAAACGTCCTTAAGATCAACTCCCTGAGAATTAAAATACGGCAGGCTAAAAATAGGCAGAGTCCCCTTAAAATAAGAGTCTATAAATGATTGTATTTTTCGAGGTTTTCTGATATCAATATCCGAGGATACATATTGTATTTCACCATCTTCAACAATCAAAATCACAGGGAGAGTATCGAGATGCAAAATATATTTCAAATAAATATTTTCCCTACCCAAAACATTACAGAATGAGAATTTACATTTATCTGAAAGCCGACTGATAAGTCGTGTGTGTCGGTATGTATTGAAATATGAAGCTATTGTGTAATCTCCAAGAATAACTACATTTGTCTTCCCTTCATCGTATACATTCTCAATGACATCACTAAAGTCGGATACACGATAACTTTCCGTTGTACATGAAACAAGGAATATACTGAAAATAATAGATAATAATTTGATATTCATAAATTTAATATTTTAATGTGTTTGGGGTTCCTAACACAATAGTTTTTATCATTCCTAAATACAGATACATTGAATATCTCATTGTGCCCATAGCATACTTTGCCTTTGCCAGTTCTGTCATTGCTGTGTTCCAGGAGATGAAGTCCGTCTTGCCGAGGTTGTACTTCTCGGTCATCATTCTCGCCGCCTCCTCAGCGTATGCGAGCTGCTCCCTGGCAGTCTCATACTGCCTGCACGAAGTCTGGTACTCTATCAGCGCCTGCTCGTACTCTCTTGACAGCTGCTTGCGGACTGTCTGAAGCGCGTACTGGGCATCCATACTGGCGTTCTTCGCCCTCCTGACGCTGTTCCTTGTGGACATCCCCGAGAAGATCGGGATGTTCAGGCTCAGCGAGATGTAGGAGTTTCCGTTGTCGAGGTACTGCCTGAAGAACGGGTACGCCTCGTAGCGGTATGTGCCGTCAGGGTTCTGCACGGCCTTCTGCCTTGCCCCCGAGTAGCTCGTGCCGTATCCTGCCGACAGCGACAGCGTCGGATAGTATGATGACCTTGCGATCTGGAGGTTCCTCCTGGCCACCTCCACACCGGCCTCCGCCGAACGATACTCAGGCCTTGATTCTACCGACACCGAGTTCGTGGACGGGAACAGTTGCATCCCGTCATACTTATCGGCTTCGATCGGCTCTATAGCGAAGCTCTCCCAGTCCTGTATCTCCAGCAGCTGGCACAGTTCCATCCTCGACAGCCTGCATTGGCCCTCTGCTGCAGCGACGTCATTGAGTGCCGCATAGTGCTGAGACCTTATCTGAAGCAGATCCGCTTCCGTCACCCTGCCCAGGTCCACCATTGCCTGTATCTTCTCCATCTGCGACTCCAGCATCAAGGCCATCTCCCTTGCAGATGCCAGGTTCTCCTGATCGCAGAGTATCTGAAGATATGCTGCCGTGACGTTCATCTCTACATCCTGTCTGACACTCTCCAGATCAGCAAGTGATGCCTTCATCGATGCCTTTGCCTTCTTGAGCGCGTAATGGCGTCTCATTCCCGAGAAGACCTGCATACTTCCGGACACGGACGCGCTGCTGCTTCCCACCACGTTGTTCTCAATGAACTCGTATGTGGTCTGGTCGAGCACCCTTCCGGAGGAGATGCTGTATGATGCTCCCGCAGACAGCGAAGGCGCATAGTCCCAGCGGCTCTCCGAGAGTCCTATCTCCGAGTTATCTACGCCCAGTTCCTGCCTCTTGATCTCTATGTTATGCTCAAGGGCGTAGCCTATGCACTCCTCAAGGGTCCAGACCTTGGAAGTGTTCTGGGCGCAGAGCGTTCCTGCGGCAAGCATTGCCAGTATGACCGTCATCGTACGCATATGCTATCTGTTCCTGAAGAGTGACACTATAGGGTCTATGAACTGCTCGATGAGCCTTCTGTCCCTGGTGATGATCTGAGCCTCACCGTCCATCTGCTGGATTAGCGGGAACTCCTTGCGGTATGTGCTTTCAAGCCCGTCCGGGAAGTCCACCGCCACGGTGTACGCCACGCTGCCGTCCTGAAGCCTCTCAGGCACGGACGCCACGTTCGCCACCACGCCCTTCAGGATGCCGTACTCCATATACGGGAACCCGTTCAGGCGGACATTGACCGTCTGGCCGAGGGCTACCTTGCCGAAGCCTGCCGACGGTACTTTCATCCTGCCCGTGACCTCGGACGGGTCTTCCGGGGTGATGTTGGCTATCACGTCCCCGACGTTGACGTGCTGCCCCGGACTCCAGTAGTCCTGCAGGGACACTATGCCCTCGGATGGCGCTATAATCGCGTATGTATCCAGCCACGTGGCCACCTGAGCCTTCAGCTGGTATATCTGCTGATATATCTGCGACTCGTGTGACTCTGTCTCTGTCATCCTCTGCAGGTCGAGCTCCACCAGCTGCTGCTCCAACTGGAGTATGCCAAGTGCTGTAGCCTCCAGACTCGCCTCGAACCCTGCAACCGTGTTCATCTTGGCCAGGAAGCCCTTGCGTGAGGTCTCGTACTCCGCCTGCGAGATAGCCTTTCTTGCATATAGCAGAGAGTCTCGTTCAAGAGTCTTGCGTTCCATCTCTACCTCACTATCAAGAAGAGTCTTCTGCCTCAGAAGCGTAGCGTGATGCAACCTCTGTCCTTCTATCTGCTGTCGGAGCAGGCCTTTCCTGACGGCTATCTGGTCCGTCTCAAGGTAATGGGAGTAGTCGCGGAACGCCTTCTGAAGCGTGCTCCACTGACCCTGAAGTCCGCCGAGCTGAAGATCCGCAGAGAGAACAGGCATCTGTGCCATCCTGTCAAGATCCAGCGTGTCCGACATCGAGAGATAGGCGCTCATCGAGATGACATCCTCGTATCTCGCCGGTGTGGAGAGAAGGGCTATGAGTTCGCCTGCCTGCATCTTCTGTCCGTCTATGACGCATACTCTGTCGATGAGTCCATCGTATCTGGCGGTCAGTTCCGACGGAGGACAGGAGGAGGTGATCGATATGCCCGCATCCACTGTCTGCGGATACCTGATGATGCAGCACCCGATGACGATGAGCGTGAAGACCGCGAAGATAACGGTAACACCCCAACGGGTGATCCACGAAGGGATCGTTCCCATTATCTCCTGCACGGGTTTGCTGTGATAGTTTATGTCTATGGTTTGTGGCATTGTTATAGTATATTGTCAAATATTTTCTCAAAATCATTCACGTTCATATTGGGGAGTCCCGAAAGTTGATTATATACCGAAATGATGCTTTCTATAACCTTATCATACCCAAGTACTCGTGCAACCCTGTCAATCATTACGGGACCTTTTCGATAAGTAACAATCATGTTATTGTTTTTAGTTACATCTATAGGATGAATGTCAGTTTCTGTTCCTTTTATACGATTCCACTGTTCAGCATAGGTTTCAATAATTCTATCATATTCCTCAGTGCCCACAATGTCGCGAATACACATTAAAGTCATAAATTCATTTAATGTCTCAATAATAAAGGCATAACCTTTTTGCCCCTCATCTATAAACATTGAGTACTCCCCGAACCATCGATGTCCAATTTCGTGAATAAGAGGATATATATCGGGATATGTAGAAAATTTATCTTGCGAGGCTGATATGAATCCCATATTATAGCGATTAAATGATCTGTTGCCATTGTGAAACACGAAAGTCGGATAATCATACGTCCCGAACATAGAATTTATGTATGAATCCTGAAATTTATTCTCAAACCATTCTATTGCCTTTGATGTTAGATTCGCGAGTTCATTGAGTCTTATAGCAGAAGTTTGATTACTAGTTAATTGATATATATCATATTGACCTTGTTCGCCAATAGTTTGTCTCACATATTGTTCTTTGTCAAGAAATGCAAAGTTTAATGGTACACACTGATGAATTTTATTCCATTTTGTATCTATCTGCATACAAGAAGCAATAACAATAAGAGAGTCAGGAACCGAATACTGCACTTTACCGGAATATCTTTTCCCTCTCTTCATCGGATAATAAAATTCTCCGCTCCCAGTATATATATATTCCCAAATTTCTGAGCCAGAATCTGCATACATCAGTACTGATGTTAAATTCAGATACTCATAGCTCATTTGAACTCGCTGTTTTCTTTTCCCACTATTATAAAACACGATTTCTCTTTTCCCGGGGATGAATGTATATTTTATAGAAGATGGCATTACATTCAATGCAACAACGGAATCATCAAGTAAAGGCCCTCCAAAATCTAAAACGATAGAGTCTTTATCTTGAAACTCAATTATAAAAGAACACTCTATTTTAATAGCACCACTTCCCATACCTTGTTTATCAAAAGAAATCCTATAATCTCGAGTTTCTTGAGATGACAACTGAAGATGCAAGAATATAGTGATAAGCAGCAATAATGCTTTCCGTATTGAAATTGTTTTCATTACTTAGTAAGGCTGATTGTTTCTAATTCTTTCGTGTTGAAGGTCGTTATTAAACCCTTGAGAAAATCACAATGATGTTTCTTTATATGCTGAAATGCAATCAGATCTTTTTTAAAGATTAGTTTATTCAGTTCACACATAGAAGCATTTGGACGATATATATTGCCAACTGAACATCGTTCTGCGATACAGCCTCCAGAGCAAGTATATCGCAGAATACAATCTTCGCATTCGGCAATTTGCGCCGATGGCTTAGACATATACCTGTTATGGGCCTCCTCATCTATACCTAAGTAAATATTACCGATTCTTGTCTCCGGCATTGGAGCATAGTTCATGCACGCGAAAATATCACCGTTGTCAGTCACAGAAATCAGGGTATTTCCTGCCCCACACGGGAATTCATATCTTTTCTGAAAATAAAGACTTATAAGTTTCTCTAGAAAATAATATCCCCATACTTTCTTACCTGCAGATATTTGTGCATAATAATACGAATATACTTTATCTATCTGTTCCGATACATCATCTAAAACTGCTGCCCCTCTGAGTGCATAAGTTGAAGAATTTTCGTTGCTGGATTCAAAGCAAAAGACTATGTAATACGGAGTTTCTAACTGCTCAAAGAAGAGAACCGTTTTCATTAAGTCCATATTATCAGCTGTTATTGTCGCTCTGTATATGAATGGCACTTTGTTCTCTTTCAAGATCTGAGAGGTCCGCATTACCATTTCAAAAGTATCATGGTGAGGGTTTTTATTCGGTCTGTTGATATTTACTATCTCTTTAGGACCATCTAAGCTAACAATCAGCGAAGTATTATATTTCTTCAAGACTTTCAGTATGCGTTCATTGATTACTGTTCCATTAGTAGTTATTGAATAGGTAAACTGATAATCTGGATAAGATTCATTAATCCTACGCAACAGGGTCTCAATTAATTGATACTCGAGGAATGGTTCTCCACCAAATAGGCCAATTGTGAAATCCTTTCTATCGGGATTAGATTCAATAAGATACTTAACAGAATCTAAACAAGTTTTCAAACTCATTGACTTGAATTTGAATCCATGCTTACCCTGAGAAAAACAGTAAGGGCATTTAAGGTTACATTGGCCTGAAATATTTAATACAAGACATGAAGGCTTATAAGGCAAGTGTTCCTGGGGAATTAGCTTATTACCATAATGCTGAATGGATGCAATAAGCAATTGATGAATATCGTTTGTCATATCCATATTGAAATCTGACAAGTTTTCTAAATAATCATATGATGAATCAGTTACATTGAATATGAGTCCTGACGAAGTATGATACAGATATCTATCAGTACCCTCTTTAAATATTATAATATCTTTGAAGCTTAAAGTATCCATTGTAATAGAGATTTTTATAGAGGTCGCCAAAGAATCATTGGCGACCTCGACAATACTTGTTTAGTTGTCGCCCCAAGGGTTAACTGGGCCTATAATTTCAACTGTTGTAGCAGAAAGAGCAGCACCAGTTCCGCAATATTTACCTTCTACGGCAGCACACTGCTTAACTTCTACTGTTGCACAGACTTTAACGGTATGATTACCGCCACCTACGATTTCCTGAGCATTTTCAGGAGTGAGAAGATTCATTTTTGTCTTCATGATATTGTTAAATATAAAATTACGTCCTACTCTTTATCGGATTTTCGGTTACTCCGCCTTGGCCAAGGTATATTTCTTACATAATAGTATCTCTAGTTTCCAAGTTCGAGCTGGTTCCTGACCAGTTCATAGTACTTTCCTTTTCTTGCCGTGAGCTGCTCGTGCGTTCCTTCCTCGGCGATCCTGCCGTTGTCCAGCACGATGATGTTGTCGGCATTACGCACTGTACTGAGCCTGTGGGCCACGATCACTACTGTCTTATTGTTGAACAGTCTGTCAAGGTTCTCCATTATGGCCTTCTCGTTGTTCGCGTCAAGCGAGTTGGTCGCCTCGTCGAAGAACAGGAACTTCGCATCCTTATACGCGGCTCTCGCTATGAGGATCCTCTGCTTCTGTCCGGTGCTGAGTCCGTGGCCGTCCGCTCCGATCTTGGTGTTGTATCCCAGAGGAAGCCTCTCTATCCATTCCCGGATGTTCGACACATCTGCAGCCTTGCGTACTCTTGCCATGTCCGGAGTCTCATCAGACACTCCTATGTTGCCGGATATGCTGTCGGAGAAAATGTATCCCTCCTGCATCACGCTTCCGCACTGCGATCTCCAGACTCTCTCGCTGTAAGCGGAGATCGAAGCTCCTCCAAGACGGACTTCTCCGCTAATCGGTTTGTAGAAGCCAAGCATCATCTTGAGCATAGTGGTCTTGCCACTGCCGGAGGCTCCGACGATCGCAGTCACCTTGTTGGCAGGTATCCGCAGTGATACTCCGTCAAGCACTTTAGCTGAGTGAGGACCGTCGTACTGGAAGGTCACATCGTCGAACACAATGTCAGCATCCTGTGGAATCTCCCTTATCTTCTGCTCGTCTTCAGGTTCCTCGTCCTTCATGTCGTGGATCTCTCCGAGTCTCTCAAGGGATATGGATGCATCCTGAGTAGCCTGCACAAAAGAGATGAACTGGGATATAGGAGCATTGAGTTGTCCCATAATGTACTGCAAGGACATCATCATACCGAGGGTCATATCACCGCTGATGACGGACTTGGCAGCAAGGAACGATATGAGGATGTTCTTCGTCTGGTCAATGAATGTTCCTCCCACCTCCTGCGCCTGTCCCAGCGAGAGGCTCTTGACGCTTACCTTGAACAGGCGGGCCTGTATCCTCTCCCAGTCCCAGCGCTTCTGCTTCTCGCAGTTGTTCAGCTTGATGTCCTGCATTCCTCCGATCAGCTGCACGATATTGCTCTGGTTGGCAGATGCCTCCTGGAACCTCATATAGTCGAGCTTGCGTCTTCTCTTAAGGAACAGGAGCACCCATCCGATGTAGAGTGCGGCTCCGGCAAAGAACACCAGGAAGACTCCTATGTTGTATCCTGCCATTATGCCTCCGTAGATGAGGAACGTCACGGCGGCGATGACTATGCTCAGGAGCGAGCCGGTGAGGAAGGTCTGGATCCTGTTGTAGTCACCGATGCGTTGCATTATGTCACCCACCATCTTCGAGTCGAAGAATGCTATCGGAAGCTTCATAAGCTTGCACAGGAAGTCCGATATTAGCGATATGCTTACTCTGGAGGTGGTGTGGAGCATCAGCCAGCTGCGGATGAGGTTGTTGGCCATCTGGCCGATCGTCAACACCAGCTGTGCTATCAGCAGCATCACCACGAAGGAGAGGTTGCCCGTACCGATACCGGTGTCCACCACGGACTGGGTGATGAACGGCAGTATCAGGCTGATGACGCTGGTAACGAGCATCGCCAGGAGTATCTGGACGATGAACGACTTATAAGGACGGAGATAGCCGAGAATATAGCCGAAGCCGAACTTCTTCTCTTCGTCACCCTTCTCCTCGTAGAACTTGGGAGTAGGCTCCAGCATCAGGGCTATGCCGTGGGTGTTTGCTGATACGGAATCGTCACCTTCATTGTCTTTCCCTGTCTGGAGCCAGGCCCTGCAGAATGCCTCCTCGGTATAGGTCAGAAGTCCTGATGCCGGATCGGCCACCTTGACCACATATCCGCCGCGTCTCTTCCTTATCTCATAGGCCACCACGAAGTGCCTCTGGTTCCAGTGGACGATGCACGGCAGAGGCATCTCGTCGCGGAGCTGCTCCCAGGTGATCTTCACGCCCGTCGCACGGAAGCCGATGCTCTCCGCCGCATCGCTTATCCCCAGCATGGACACCCCTTCACGAGTGATATGACATCGCTCGCGGAGGTTCTGGAGGCTGTAGCTCCTGCCGTAATGCCGCGCGATCATGCGCAGGCACGTAGGACCACAGTCCATGGCGTCTAGTTGATTATAATGGTGGTAAAACATTTAATGTGTGATTAATTTCTTATATCTATTTTACAAGTGCTGCAGAATCCACAAGACAACTCCATTTCAGTGACTTCAAAAGAAGTGATATCAATTATAATCTGCTTGTTGAGAGACTGTACCCATTCAAAGCTCTCTCCTAAGCCAAAGATTATATCCTTTACAACTATATTCGATAGGATATTGATATTAAAGGAAATAGAAGGGTGAACCGAGTATGAGTCTGACAGGCGCTTCAGCTTACTGAAATCCATTTCTCCCTTTGTTCTTCTTTTCCAATACTCATTGTATCCTTTCATACACGAGGTCTTTCCCGGAATCACGAAAGGGCCATATAATATTCTCTCATACGAATAGCCAGCATGGATTATAGATATATTATGTCCTACACAATATTCATTCAGCGCAAGCTTATACGAGGGACGTGGATCTATTGCATACACAACGAGGTCTGGATTAACTTCCTTCAATATTGTAAAAATCTCCTTAATGTCTTCCAGGTACGATGGAATGATATTGATCGTTTCTCCAAAATTCGCATAAATCTTCTTCTGCAGTGCTTCTACCTTCGCGACTCCGATATCCTTAGCATCATATATCGTGGTCTTGTCCACATCACTAATTTCAACAACATCTCCATCCAAGCAGGTAATATTAGTGAAACCCTGTTGAGCAAGAAGATATGTAATCGTCCCTCCAGCTGCACCAGCACCAAATATCAAAATCTTCTTGTCACATACTTGCTTAAAATCATAGTTAAGGTATTCATAATACAGTTCATTCCTTTTCATGTCTTGACAATGACCAACCTCCAACAAGCCCTTTTCAAGCAGTAACCCTAATAGAGGATATGCGCCAGAGTCGTCAATAGTAATTCCTTCATCTGTCTGCAATCCGCTGAGTATAGATAAGTTTTCCGATGTGTTCTCAATATAAAGATCCCCTTGCCCATAACACCCCGAGATAGCAATCTTTGTTGTCAGGCACTGAACCGTCGCATATCGTTTTAATCTGTAATTCATCTTACAATACAAATGATTGGATTTCTCTCACATACTCATTCGGGAACAAAGCAAATGCTGATATATGTCCGCTATCAAATTCAACAATCTTCGATTTTTTAAGTTGCTGCCTGGAGAAATCTTCTACTTTTGAATATTCATCTCGTGTTGATACGATATATAGCTTGTTTATAGATGCGCTTCTGAAACACCTAACCTTCTTATAATCCTTAGGCAGACTTACGTCTTTGCCAATCTGCTTCAGTTTATTTATCCACTCCTTTGGATTAGAAACGTAGCCGTCATAGATTATATGGGTTATTGGTATTGAAGATGTACGCAAATAATCATCAATCACGATTGTACCCATTGACAAACCCATAAGAGCAGGTACCTTGTCCGTATAATCAACAACATAGGAAACGACAGCATCAAGATCGGTAGCAAATTCTGTATGAAAGAGTTGATTCTTTTTGATCTGGAAATCATCACTTCCACCAAAGCCACGATAATCATACATCCACACATCAAATCCATATGCCTGCAAATACAGGCCGAGGTAAAGCCAGTCACCCATATTGCCCGCATCTGACTGAGAAATCACTATGGGAGTCGAAGGTTCTTCAGACGGGAGATGCCATACCTTGAGGTTGTAACCATCACGAGTACTTAAATAGTATTCCTCATGCTCCAACTGCAAACCTTGAGGAGTAAATCTATACTCTCTGGAAGGATTGATCGCATTGACCGTTATTGAACATATCAGAACTACAATTATTATAAATAATCTCTTAAGCATAATTTTCTCGTTTTTAAACTTGCCAGCTGCGCATTGGCAGCCGACAAGTTGCGCTTTGATTTAAGCGTTGTCACAAGGGGAGATGATGATTGGGGGTTCTGGAAGCGATGGCTTTGTTGGCTTTGTCGGCTTCGTCACGGCAATAATGTTCTCACCTCCCTGAATAGCCTGAAGTGACTCTACAGAAAGAACCGATTCAGGATTTAGAGTAAATGTTTTGATAGTCATAAATAGACGGTTTAGTTATACTTGAACCATTCAACTAGCTGTATACCCCTCAAGCATTAGAGCATACAGCATTAGCTATTTGATTGTAAAATACCCTTCACCATAATAGTGTGAACATGAAATGACTAAAGTATAATATCCGTCAACTGTAGGAGCTGGCATAATGACATCCGTTGTTCCAGATATTACAGGCACAGAATCCACTACTCTGTTGTTAGAATCAACTATGTATATATCACCTGAACCGACGTCGTTCAATTCAATTTCAATGATATTATCTGTATGATCTAGTACGGCAGAGACAGATATGAACAAGTCTCTTTCACGACCAACTTCCACATTGGAACCTATAAGTTCTTTAATATAAATTGATGTCTTTCCTGACTCATTAGAGTCTGTTGCAAAAACGGAAAAACAGCACATCACCGCTGCAATAATTGTAAGAATTGATTTTTTCATTTTCATTTTGTTTTATTTGGTTTGTGCTGCAAAAGTATCCTGACTTGATTCTCACCTGCAAATTTTTAGTCTCACTTTTATTTTAAGATAATGTATTGATAATCAATATTTTGCCCCCCCCAACTAATATTCAAGATTATAAGCACAAACAAACTCCCCGATAACCACTTGATTATCGGGGAGTTACAAAGGTGAGAGTGATCTATTTCAAAGTGAGACTACCACGAATGGAATTCCTGCATTTTCTGCTTAAGAAATACATCTATCTGCGTTCCGCCCTTAGGAATATCCAGTTTTTGACGAATAATACTGTTGACATTATAGATTGCCTTACGGTGAAGATACTCCGAAATCTCTGCTCCATTAAAGCCAATGCAATACAGACAGCAGCATCCTATCTCCCATTCTGTGAGATTCTTCTTCTGAAGATATGACATAAACTTAGGATGCGATACCATAAACGTCTTCCTTGTAGATTCAAGGAATCCCTCCCTGTCTTCCATCAGTTTTCCGAGCTCAGCATATGCGATCTTTTCGAATGAGTCGGACAGTTCAGCTAGAATAAACATATTAAGGACATTCAATCGCTGTTCTACAGAAGCAATAATATCCTTATCTATTGACTTGTCTTTGCGGATCTTCTTCAACTGCGCAATTTCAGCTTTGAGAGAAGCAAACATTCTTTCAGTTTCCTCCTTCTCCTCTTTCAGAAGAACATACTTAGCTTCAACCTGTTCTTTTTCTCCCACAATAACTTTACGCTCTTTGTCGAATTCGATTTTTTGAATACGCTTCTCCTCCTTCACCTTCTTCATTCTTTGAGAAAGAATGATAAGGATGAGAATAATTATAAGTAAAGTAAATGTAATAACAATAATATACAACGACTGCTTAAGGACTTTTAACTCTGACTTATATCGTTCTTCTATAAATTTTGTATCACCTTCAATTACAGATAGCTTATCGCTATCCATATACGAGATATATTGCTTGTATATTTCTATAGCATCTGTATATAATCCATTATGTTCTTGAATAGATGCTTTTATCCAAAAGTATGGAAGTTGAAGTCTACCATCATATCTGTCGTATTGTTCCAAAGCATAAGATGCCCCTTTATAATCATTGATTGTCAAATACGCATTAGCAACTACCATCCACTTGATGTATCTAGGGTCAGATATATGGTCCTGATAATCTTGCAATAAAGACGCTATTTCTAAATATACAGGATGCTTTAATGCATTCGATAAAGAAATTGCGTAATAATTACTCTTCTGAGCATCTGTCATTATATCCCAATGGCCACGAATAGCTTCAAGATTAGTCACTACGGCCAAACTGTCATCCAGTAAATCATATTGAGCAGCAATGTCATTAATTGTATTTATATATCGAAGAGTATCACAATCATCCAGAAAGTATTGTGCAGCCAACTTTCCTTGCAATATTGCCTTATCGTGTTCATACAAGTCACTATATATAGCCATCTTGGCTTTATATAATATAGCTATTGCTTTTTTATCTCCACATTCACCTACATAACGCTCCGCCTCCACATAGTTTTCCATCGCGCATTCGGTATCGCCGGCATTTAACGATATCACACCATTATAATAATATGTCAGCAACTTATCCTTGGCGGTTCCATGGTTCTGATAGTATCTGACAGCCGGTGCAATGATGCTGTCACTTGCCACATCAATGTAGTTCTTGTCCAAAGCCATCGTGTAGAGCAAGGCAAACTTCGCCTGTACCTTACGCGTCGTAAGCATTTCCCTGTCTATGGACTCCAGGGTCTCCAGAGCCATCTGGGGATTCTCCTCCATATGGACATCCGCAGCATCAAGATACCTCTCCACCTCCGTGGTATCCGCACATGCCACGATAAGGAATCCCAGCAATATGATATATAACGTATGTCTGATGTTCATATCCGATCAGCAATCTTATGATTAATCAATGCAAATATAGCCACTAAATATATAAGATAGATAGATGATAGCGGCAATACGACAATAACAGGAGCATTTTCAGCATTTCAGGCTAAAGGATGTCCTTCCGGATCCTATCCATCGTCTGCAGGAAGTTCTCATCAACATCATTTTGGATTCCCTCCAGCATTGGAAACACGAATCCCTCAAGAACTCCTTTCATATACGTCACAAGCCGTCGTCTCTGTAGCGGATACATATCCCGGTCTCCCTTGATGCGGGAGCATAGCTCCTCCGTCTCCGCGAGATGTGTGCTCATCATACGGACCATCGTGTCATCCTTGTCCAGCGAGGACAGATGGCGGACCTTGGAAAGCAGACCGGCATAAACGGACAAGGTCTCCCAGGAACGCCTGAGGTCTATGACCTGGGACATATATGAGGCATAGCAGGACATCGCCTTATCCTCCTTCAGATAATTCTTCAGCGTCGCGATGTTCCGGTCGGTACTGCCTATCTGACGGCACAATGTCCTGAAACTTTCGGAGTAAGCCATCAAGGACTCATTCCGAGCCTGCATCCCATCCAGATGCCGCCGCTCACCTGAACGGATCCTGCGAAGGGCTGCAGCTCCCATCAGGACGAGCACAAGAAGAAGGAGCGCAATGACGATCAGCACCGAACAAACGGCCGTGGTGCTTCCAAGAAAACCCATAGTCAAACTAATTAGCACTTGCAACATACAGGATGCGTCATGACAGCATCCACCGGATACAAAGTTAAGCATTCATAGTTTGACATCAAAAAAAACAGTCTTACAAAAGTCTTTCAGCCACTATTGATTATCAATAAGTTACAATAGTGTTTAAAAGAAAAATCTTTCACAAGTTTGACAGAGTCTCATATTGCATATTTTCAGATACAACTTAGATGGAATATTTGGAATAACAAAAGCGTCTGAAGTCCGCCAGGAAACAAATAATCCGGTCTGAAAGGCACATCGATCTTTCCGGCCGGATTATATCGCATAAGAGGGTTTGCTTACTAATAGTTGGTAGGGTGAATCATGAAATAGCTCTTCGGATGCTTGC
>JBGVQX010000088.1:0-29915 GCA_045127905.1 Candidatus Cryptobacteroides sp. | reverse complement strand
CCGCCCGTGGCCTCGTGAACGGGATGGGCCCGCGACGAAGTCGTGGGAGGGATGAAGTCGGAACTCGTTCCGACGAAAACAAGCCAAACTTACCCTACCGCCACTGTCATCATGTCCATATAAATACGAAAGAAGGCGACTAAATCACTTATTAGTCGCCTTCTTTCTGTATATAAGTAAGATTGATTACTTAGTAGCCTTGATCGCAGCCTGTGCAGCAGCAAGACGAGCGATTGGAACTCGGAATGGAGAGCAAGATACATAGTTGAGGCCGATCTTGTAGCAGAACTCAACTGATGCAGGATCACCACCGTGCTCACCGCAGATACCGCACTTGAGGCTCTCGCCTGCAACTGCCTCACGAGACTTGCGTCCCTCTACGACAGCGTGCTCAACGAGCTTACCTACAGACTTCTGGTCGAGAGTCTTGAATGGGTCAGCATCGAGGATCTTGTTGCCGAGGTAGTCACCCATAAAGGTTCCGATATCGTCACGTGAGAATCCGAATGTCATCTGAGTAAGGTCGTTTGTACCGAATGAGAAGAACTCTGCAGTACGTGCCATACGGTCAGCTGTGAGGGCTGCACGTGGGATCTCGATCATAGTACCGAACTTGTACTTGATGTCGAAGCCGAAGTGTGCCTCTACCTCAGCGCGGATCTTCTCGCAGATAGCCTTCTGGAAGCAAAGCTCACGCTCTGAGATGGTTACAGGAACCATAATCTCTGGCATTGGGTTGAAGCCTTCCTTCTTAAGCTCGCCGGCTGCAGTGAAGATAGCGCGGAACTGAGTCTCGGAAATCATAGGATATGTGATGTGGAGACGTACACCACGGTGACCCATCATAGGGTTGACCTCGTGGAGTGACTCACCACGTTTCTCGATCTCACCTACAGAGATGTGAAGCTCCTCTGCAAGCTCCTCTTTCTTAACCTCAGTCTGAGGTACGAACTCGTGGAGAGGTGGGTCGAGGAGACGGAAGGTAACTGGCTTGGCGTCCATAACCTTCATTGTGCCCTTTACAGCAGCCTTGATGAATGGCTCGAGCTCAGCGAGAGCAGCCTTACGCTCGTCGTCAGTCTTTGCAAGGATCATCTTGCGGAGCTTAGAAAGCGGAGTCTCAGCGTTCTGGCCGTAGAACATATGCTCGATACGGAAGAGACCGATACCCTCAGCACCGAAGCTGATCGCACGTGCTGCATCCTCTGGAGTATCAGCGTTAGTGCGTACGCCCATTGTACGGAACTTGTCAACGATAGCCATAAACTGCTGGAAACGTGGGTTGTCAGATGCGTCCATTGTATCGATCTTCACATCATATACATAACCCTTTGCACCGTTGATAGAGAGAACGTCACCCTCGTGGTACTCCTTGTCAGAGCCCTTGAACTTGATTACCTTGTTCTCGAGGTCGATGTGCATAGCCTCGCAACCTACGATACAGCACTTGCCCCATCCACGTGCCACGAGAGCGGCGTGTGAAGTCATACCACCGCGCTGAGTGAGGATACCTGCGCAAGCACGCATACCCTCTACGTCCTCCGGTGAAGTCTCCTCACGTACGAGGATTGTTGCGATACCCTGTGCAGCAGCTTCCATAGCAGCCTCTGAAGTGAAGGCAATCTTACCTACAGCTCCACCTGGAGATGCTGGAAGACCGTTAGCGATTACAGAAGCCTTCTTCTCTGATGCAGGGTCGAGGATAGGGTGGAGAATCTCGTCGAGCTGAGCTGGAGCAACGCGTGTTACAGCTGTCTTCTCGTCGATCATTCCCTCCTCGAGCATATCCATAGCCATGTTGAGGGCAGCGAGACCTGTTCTCTTACCTACGCGGCACTGGAGCATCCAGAGCTTGCCGTCCTGGATAGTGAACTCGATGTCCTGCATATCGTGGAAGTGGTTCTCAAGGTGGAGACGGATGCCGTCAAGCTCCTTGTAAACCTCTGGCATTGAAGTCTCGAGAGAAGCGAGGTTCTGGTTGTGAGGGTTCTTGGTTGCCTCGTTGAGAGGGTTAGGAGTACGGATACCAGCCACAACGTCCTCACCCTGAGCGTTGATAAGCCACTCACCGTAGAACTTGTTGTCACCGTTGGCAGGGTTACGTGAGAATGCAACACCTGTTGCAGAGTTGTCACCCATGTTACCGAACACCATTGACTGTACGTTTACAGCTGTACCCCACTCATCTGGAATACCCTCGATACGACGGTATGCGATAGCGCGCTTTCCGTTCCATGACTTGAACACGCCACCGATAGAACCCCAAAGCTGAGCCTCAGCTGAATCAGGGAACTCAGTTCCGAGAACTTCCTTTACGCGAACCTTGAAGCGCTCGCAGAGGTCCTGGAGCTCCTCAGCTGTGATATCAGTGTCAGAAGCATAGCCCTTAGCTACCTTCACCTCCTCCATCATTCTGTCGAGCTGCTGGCGGATACCCTGGCCATCAGCTGGCTCGATACCCTCAGCCTTCTCCATCACAACGTCAGAGTACATCATGATGAGACGACGGTATGCGTCATATACGAAACGTGGGTTCTGTGTCTTTGCGATCATGCCAGGGATAGTCTCAGAGCAGAGACCGATGTTGAGGATAGTATCCATCATACCAGGCATTGAGCTGCGGGCACCTGAACGGCAAGATACGAGGAGTGGATTCTCCTTGTCGCCGAACTTCATACCCATGATAGCCTCAGTCTTCTTGAGAGCCTCAGCTACCTCAACCTTGAGTGCGTCGTTGTAACCGCCGCCGAGCTCATAGTACTCGGTACAGCACTCAGTTGTGATTGTGAATCCTGCAGGAACAGGGATGTTGAGCGTACACATCTCAGCGAGGTTCGCACCCTTGCCACCGAGAAGCTCACGCATGGTTCCATTACCTTCTGCGGTCTTGCCGCCGAAGCAATAGACTCTTTTCTTGTTAGATTCCATAAAACTTGTAAGTATTTGATAATTAATAGATAATAATCATATAACCCCAAGCGGTAATGTGTTTTGCCGCTTGGATGGAAAAAATCCGCCGCGAATTTAATCAAAAATCTCCAAACTGCGGTAATTTATTATATAAAATAGTCGTCCTTAATCCTCTCCTTCCGATGCCTGTCCCATCAGTGATGCCAGAATATCTGCAATGCCTGATTTTGGGCTGTTCAAGACACGGATGCCGTTGTGCTCGGAAGATATCTTTCCGACCGGATAATATGCCACATCCTGAAGCAGAAACTGTGAGTCCACATAGTCATAATTCTCGTCACTCACCTGTATCAGTACTCCTGGGATTTCTCCAAAAAGCACGCGTGCCCGTGAATCTTCCTGATATGATGACATAAGACCCTTTATGTCGAGGTCTATGCCATGTTCGCCACGCATCCGGTTTGCTGCAGTCATCAGTCCTCCGTCAGCCACAGTAACCCCTGACATCACTATGCCGTCCTCGACAAGCTCTCGTATAACCTCGTAACAATCAATGAAATAGTCGGAATCCACAATCTCAGGAGCCTTGCCTCCGTTATAGCCTTCCACTTCTGTCAGGAGCGATGCTCCAAGTCTGAATCCGCACGTGTCGAACGGGATATAGATAAGCCAGCTGTCCGGATCACATGCTACAGTAGATGGGCATCTGCGCTCCTCGCTGATCCATGGATGACTGCTCTCAAAAGGTGATGACTTGAACAGAGTATCGGATTTTTCCTCAATAGACTCGGACAATGACCTGTCGTGCTCTTCATCCAGCCATGCAAAAAACTTCGCATTACTGCCCTCGTCGCCTTCGATGAAAAGATAATCTTCCAGCTTCACACCGAGTCCGTAAATATATTCTCCGGCCGATTCCACGCTTCTGTAGAATGCCGACATATTACCCAGATGCCTCGTGTTCCAGTCCCACTGGGCCCATACTTTAAGGTTCCCAAGCTTGAAATGTCCTTTGCTCCAGAGTCTTACAAGCAGTGCCTTGGCAATCTGCAGGCGGGTGAAGTGCTCCGGGTAAAGCATCCTGAATGGTCTTTCTTCATTGGCAGCAGCCGTGGTCTTGGAAAGATATTCCTGCTCCTTTGCTTCATCATATGCGAAAGATGACAAAGGTGGTTCTATTGACTCATCCACGATGTCTCCGAATCCTCCGCCGGATATGAAGTCGTCATAGTCCATACACTCGTCCAGCAGTTCGGCCGGAGTCATGTCAAGACGCACTCCGTCGATGATGTAGTGGGAATATAAAGCAGATTCTTTTTCGGTCATATTCGAATGCTATAGTGAATATAATCCGTAAAATTAAGTAATTTTGCGGTCACAACAAGCGATATGGATATGATTTTTTCAGAAGAGGCATATGATGAAATGCTCGGAAGGCTGTTCGTGAGGTTCCCGTCATTTCAGAAAACCGGTGCCGCGGCCTACAAGCCTGGCATCGCCAATATGGAATTTGCGGACCAGCTCATGGGGCATCCCCACAGGAATTACGACATTATACATGTAGCAGGAACCAACGGCAAAGGCTCAGTCTCGAATATGCTGGCTTCGGCTCTCGCTTCCTGCGGGCTCAAGGTCGGCCTCTACACTTCTCCTCATATTCTTGACTTCCGTGAAAGGATCCGTATAGTGTCCTCGGCAGGGGAGACAACTGCTTCCGGAGAGTGCCCTCTGCAGATATCCTACAGACTGATTTCAAAAGAGGATGTCTGGTCATTCGTTCAGCAGTGGAATGATACATTCGACCATCTGGATATGTCCTTCTTCGAAATCACCACCCTCATGGCCCTTGACTGGTTTGCCAGGCAGGAGGCTGATGTCGTAGTTCTGGAGACAGGTCTTGGAGGACGTCTGGACAGCACCAATATCGTAAATCCGATTCTGAGCATCATAACCAATATCGGCCTCGACCACTGCGACCTTCTGGGGGAGTCTCTCCCGGAAATAGCCTTTGAGAAAGCCGGAATCATCAAGCCTAAGGTTCCTGTAGTCATAGGGGAGAGCGATCCCCAGACCGATCAGGTTTTCGAACGTAAAGTGCTCTACACCAACCTTTCAGAGCCTCAGTTCATGGGCAGCCGTACGGCCATCATGTCGCTTCTGACCTTTGCCGACAAGACGGAGCCTCCTATGTGGGACCGTCATGAGGAACTGCTCGCTGCAATGGACCTTCGCGGAGCATATCAATGCAAGAATCTGCGTACTGTCCTCGCTGCTCTGTCAGTCCTTAATGAATCCTCAGGCGCTTCAGCAGCCAAGTACCGTAACAACGCTCAGTATGTCCCCGATGCCATTATCCATGCGGCTGCAAACACCGGCTTCAGAGGCCGTTGGGAGGTGCTGTCAGATAATCCGCTCACTATTGCTGACATAGGACATAACGGTCACGGACTCCGTCATAACTTCGCTCAGCTGGCCGAGATGAAATCCTCTGGAAGTGTGTCGGACATAATCATTGTATATGGATCAGTGGCCGACAAGGATGTGGATGCAGCTCTAAGACTTATGCCTCAGGATATTACCGTGGTATTCACGCAGGCGCAAGGCAAGCGCGCGCTCCCAGCTGAGGAGGTTCGGGACAGATATCTGGCATTGAACAATGAGGCTTCTGACGTATATTGCGAATCTGATGTGACCAAGGCTGTGTCTCTTGCTATGGAACTTGCATCAAAGAAAAAAGCCCCCGCAGTATATATCGGAGGCAGTACATATGTCGTGTCAGAGGCGATAGCCTTTCTGAGCAGATCAGACGAATAGCATGGCCAGGAGGCCTGCGGCAATGGCTACGCCGCAGTTGATTATCTTGGCCCAGACGAAGCTCCTGCGGCTTTCCGCGAGAAGAGGTATTGATGCATGGCCGTCCTGGGAAATGCTGCTGGCCAGGAGCACTGGCAGCGGAACCACACCTGCAGCAAACAGGGTCACGAATATCATGTGAGGGCCGGATTCCGGTATGATGCCTATTAACGTGGCTAACAATATCATAAGCACGGTATTGTCGCTTATCCATGACGTGATGTCCACGTATTGAAGCGTTATCCCAAGCACCAGAAGCACTCCGAATGTCCATGCGAAAATCACGGGGAGATGCTTCTTTACGATATGATTCCACAGATGTCCTTCCACAAAATGGTCTGATCCGAAAATCAGCACCAGCAGCATCACAACGCTAAGTCCTGCGAACAGTACATTCATCCAGTCTTCGCTCAGAAGGTCCACGTGGAATGTGGCCTCTGCGTGCCCGCAATCTTCGTGATTATGCTCTGCGTGCCCGCAATCTTCGTGGTTATGCTCTGAATGCACGTCATGGTCGCATTTACCGTGAGCCCCATGGTCATGTCCCAGCCTGCCGGTGGCCAGAGCGGCAATGAACACTGCCAGACCGACGAACATCACGATCCTCCTCCATCCGAAATGCCTCTTCGAATGCTCCTTCTCCGGATTGCCGTGGTGATCGTGCCCATCTTCCATTTCATGCACGACATATCCTTCGTCGCATACGCTCTCGGCTCCGCATTCCTCATGACTTTCCTTGTGGCAATGCCTTGCATGCAGCCTGTCATGGATCCTGTCTGTAATCACTCCGACAAATACAGCCAGCACAAACAGTATTGCAAAAATTATCAGCGCCTGCTCCGGAATCATTGCCAGCATCACGAATGCCTCATCGCCCGAAGAAGCTATCATCATAGCTACAAGGGCCCCGAAACTGAACATCCTGTGGGTATACAAAGAAACCGTCGCGAATCCTCCCATGCACCCTGGAACCGATCCCAGAAGCGCAGCCACTATCACCTGGCCGAACTTCGTCCTGCGCAGCCCCTTGAACACCATTCCTCTGGATTCGATGTTGAGGGACTCGATCATCATCATCATGACCACCACCAGACCGGTGATGAGCACGGAATTCCTTAATATGTCAATAAACAGATGCATTATTCTATCCATCCAGCAATAAATAGGTTCACAATAGGTCTGAGAGGGGAGTCTGTCGTAAGGGTTACGATTGTAAGGTGTTCTCCCTTAGGGAGATCCGTCGTGTCGAGAGTTACGGTAAACGTCACTTTCTCTCCCGGTGCGGCAGCGGGTATGTCGCTATGTGACCAGGACTTGGCGTCAGCATTCACCTTATAAACGTTGAATGTTTTCTTACCGTCGTTCCTGAATGTGAACTCCGCCTGCACTTTTGTGCCCTTCTTCACTTTTCCAAAGGAATATGTGCTTTCGTCGAAATGAGGCCGCGGTCCGTCTTTTCTTTCATTATCCGTGAGACCGCTGAAATTCTCCTTTGTAAATGCCCAGAAACTGATGTTCTTATTAAATGACTTTCCGTTCACGACGGGCTCGGCATAGTAGAAATTCTTGCCCCAGAGACTTCTGTCTGCTGTAACTGTGAATGACATCTCGGCAGTGGAATTCGCCGGTATAGGATTAGGTGATACTGAAACCTTCAGTTGCTTGCTCACATTCCTGAACTCTACCTTTACAGGCTTGCCTGATATGTTGGCCACATTCACTGATTCACTCTTTACTCCTCCTTGCTCAAGATTTCCGCATTTGATTTCAGCACTCTTTAGGGCTAAAGGACCATACTGGACAGGATATAGCTCTGTCAGAGGCTGTTTCTTTGCCAGTGATACGCCGCGAAGCTTCAGTGTCACAGGTTTCTTTACGTCAGAAAAATATACCGTCAGAGTCTTGTCAAACGGATATGCTCCTTCGTCATTGGAATAAGTCGCCGATATCCTGCCGCTTTTTCCAGGCATAATCGGCTCGCGGGTCCAGCTTACATCGGTGCAGCCGCATGTACTTACTACATTATATATTACTGCAGGCTTCTGCCCGGTGTTGCTAACCGTAAATGTGCATGACACAGGGCCTTTCTCCATGAGAATGTCCCCGAAATTATGTACAGTCTTGTCAAGCTCCAGAGAACTGCCCACCTTTACCTGAGCCTGCATTATCCCTGTTGCCATGATGGCTGTCAATATTATGGCTGTTATGCGTTTCATATCTGTCTGTTTGTTCCGCAAGGCCGGGCCTTGCCTGAAATGAATCATATAGCAACAAAGATACTACAAATCATCCTATATGATGCTTTGAATATAAAAAATAATGTCTAAATTTGTCTGAAATTTGCATGACCAATACTAACACTTAAAACATAAGAAAATGGCTTACAAAATTACAGACGGCTGCGCAGCATGCGGTTCATGCCTGCCAGAATGCCCGGTAGGAGCAATCTCTGAGGGTGACATCTACAAGATCGATCCAGACACTTGTATCGACTGCGGTACTTGTGCAGACGCTTGCCCGATGGGTGCAATCGTACCAGGTGAGTAATCGAGTACGAATCAAAATGAAACAGGCCGGCTTACAAAGCTGGCCTGTTTCATTATAAAGAAAGACCTGCGTCATATGGCGCAGGTCTTATAGGTTATTACTTCTTTGGAGTAGAAGTAATGTTGATTACATTGTTCTGTGCGAGAATAGCCTGAAGAACAGCTTTCACATCTTCCGGTGTCACTGTGTTTACAGCTTCTTCATACTCGGCATCATAGTCAATAGCATACTTGTAGTACTGGCTGATGTTGCCTGACCAATATGGGTTGCTGATTCTTGACTCTGGGATGTTCTTCTTGAGGTTCTCGATAGCCATGTTGAACTTATCAACCTCAGGACCGTTTGCAGCGAGTTCCTGAAGTCCCTTTGCAGCAAGTGCTCCGAGCTTTTCCGCAGATTCAGGGTTTGTATCGAAGTAAACCTGGATAAGGGCCATCTCCACAGGACGCTTCTGGCCTACCATTGCTAAGCCTACTCCGTATGTTCCGCCTTCTTCCTCGCGGATGCTCTTGGTGTAGATCATGTCAAGGACATACTTCGCAACCTCAAGTGCAACCTCAGTCTTAGTATTGACTGGCATGTATGCTGTGTAAAGCTGGAGGACAGTAGACTTAGGAGTCTCCATAGGGATTTCCACAACCTCGTTTACCTGGCCCTTAGCAAATCTGATTACATTGTCCTGGTTGATCTTGGTAGCCTTCTTGCCTTTGGCAATAGAACCGATGTATTTCTCGATAAGCGGCTTGATCGCCTCTACGTCCACATTTCCTACTATTCTGAGAGTAGCTCCTGCAGCATCCTTGAAGAGCTGACGGTACACCTTCTCGATAGTTGCAAGGTCTGCCTTTGCGAGAGTCTCCTCGTTAAGTTCTACAACTCTAGGGTTATTGCTGTAGAGAATCTTGTTCATTGCATTCTGGAACTGGAAGCCAGGATCCTTCGCAATATTAGGGAGAATAGCCTTTATCTGCTGGATGCCGGTGTTATACTCGTCAGCATCGAAGCGTGGATCTGCAAAGTAGAGATATACAAGCTGGAGAGCTGTTTCGAAGTCCTTAGGTGTGCTCTGTCCTGACACTCCATGGGTGTCTCTGCTGATATAAGGGTTCACGCTGATGCTCTTTCCTGCAAGCATCTTAGGCACCTGTGTACCTGAGAACTTAGAGATACCGGAGTTGTGCTGGAAGAGAGTCCAGATGTTATCCTCGAATGAAGGTATATCTTCAGTTGCGATAAGGGTCTTTCCACCCTCGAGCTCGAGATTGAAGATAATCTGGTCACTCTTGTGCTGGGTAGGAAGTACAACCACCTTCACGCCGTTCTTGAGTGTCCACTCTGTGGCATTGTAGATTGTTTCTTTGGCCTTTGATGCCTTTGAACCCTTGAGCTCTGCGCTGATGAATGGCTCGTTGAGGTTCTCCTCTACATTTGCGGTAATCTCTGCATTCTTCACGCCCTCAAGCACTCCGGTCAGCTCATGCTCAGTAGGATTCACGAGTCCTTCCTTCTCAGGGCCGTTGTAAAGAATCACCATATTCTCGTTTGTGATAAGCTGAGCGGCAACCTGATTAAGAACAGCTGCGTTGAGCTGGCTGCAGATCATCTGTGCAAACTGGAGGGCCATAGACGGCTCGAGGTATGACTTGTTGTCGTAGAAGTTGTAAAGGAGAGGGTATACGAATTCTGCATTCTTCCTTGTAGGTGCAGCCTCCACAGCCTTCTCATAGCTGTTGATGATGTTGTCCTTTGCACGCTGTACCTCACCGTCGGTGAATCCGAATCTCTTCATCTTCTCCACTTCTGTCATGAATGCTGCGAATGCATTGATTGCATCGCCTTCCTTGAAGCTGACGTTTCCGAACACTGCATCACATGAGTTGCAGAGATTTCCGATGCTGAGGCTTGCTCCGAGGAACGGTGCATCAGGTCTTGCGGAAATATCGCTGAAACGCTCGCGCATGATAAGTCTTACATACGACTTGATGATGTTGGTCATGAATGCGATGTCGGTATTCATGAGCTCCTTCGGCATCGGCTCGCTCTTCCAGAGCACCTCGATGCTTGTAGATGTCATTTCAGGGTCTGTGAGGATACCCACGATAGGCTCCTGGTTGTCAGGAATCTTATGAAGAACCTTTGGCTGAGGATTTACCGGTGCAGGAATGTCAGCGAAGATGGTCTTGATCTTAGCCTCGATCTGGTCCACATCCACATCTCCTACTACGATAACTGCCTGAAGGTCAGGTCTGCACCATGTCTGATAGAAGTTTGTAAGGCTCTCGTACTTGAATGTCTTGAGCTGCTCCTCTCCTCCGATAAGGGTTCTTTTTGCGTATGGAGTGTCACCATAGTAATAAGGAAGGGCCTTCTCGAAAAGTCTCCAGCCTGCGTCCCTTCTTGTGCGCCTTTCCTCGAGGATAACGCCTCTTTCAGCGTCAATCTCGGCAGGATCGTTGGTCACGAAGTGAGAATAATCATGGAGTACGAGGAGGCAGGAGTCAATGATGCTCTCCCTTACTACCGGGATGTTGTTGAGCATGTACTGTGTCTGCTCGAATCCGGTAGATGCGTTGATGTTTCTTCCGAATTCAGCTCCGATGCTCTGAAGCCAGTCCAGAAGTTTCTTTCCAGGGAAGTTCTTTGTTCCGTTGAAGCACATATGCTCGAGGAAGTGGGCAAGACCGTCCTGGTCATCTGATTCCTGGAATGCTCCCACATCTGTAGCCAGATAGAACTCAGCGCGCTGAGCAGGCTGTGCATTGTGGCGGATATAGTAGGTCATGCCGTTGTCCAGCTTTCCTACCTTCACTGCCGGGTCGTTCGGAAGCGGCTGCTGTCCGAATGCTGCAATTGCGGTAAAAAGAACCGCAATACTGAGGATAAAACGTTTCATAGTCCGTGTAATAAAAGTTTTCGTTTTTCTTAGACGCTTGATAAGCGAACAAGCTACAAATTTAATTAAAAATGTTTAACTTTGACAAAATTGACCGTTTATGTTGGAGGATTTCAGACTAAAGGTTTTCGTCGCTGTCGCACGTGAGAAAAGCTTTACCAAGGCCGCAGAGGCGCTTGGTATTACTCAATCTGCTGTAAGCCAAAGTATTGCAGCGGCTGAGAAGACGGCTGGATGCAGGCTTTTCGAAAGGCTCAGGGGAGAAACCGTCCTCACGCCGGCAGGCAACGTCTTTCTGTCATATGCTGAAAAACTTCTCGAGTCCTTCTCCGATATGGAGATGATGTTTGTCCCTGTGGATGAGACGACAGTCAAAGTGGCAGCCGATTGTCAACTCCTTGAATATATGACTGGTAGCATGTTGAAAGACTTTTTGGCGGTTCATCCTCAAGTCAAGCTGGAACCTGCTGCATCATTCGAGGAAGCCGACATCCGTGTGGAGCTTATACCTATAAATAATAAAAGAGGGATAATAACTCCCGGTTACTATCCCTCTGAATCATTTGCCGCCACAAATCTCTGGCGCGCGTTATCTTATTTCCTTAAGCCAACGTTCTAAGGCTTCGTAGTAATATTCTCTTGCATAGGAGAACTTGTCCTTGCCTTTGCCGATATATTTGTCTTCGTTGAAGCCCCATCCGTGGGCACCGCGTGGCCATATGTGCATTTCTGCCTTTACGTCGTTGTCAATGAGGCGATTATAATATCTCAGACTATTTTCAACAGGCACAGTGAAATCATCCGAGCAATGTGCCAGGAATGTCGGAGGTGTAAATCGTGTGACCTGATTTTCCAGCGAATACTTCTCTGAAATATGCTCATTCCAGATTGCCTTTTCAGTAATCAGGTTTTCTCTTGTGCCCTTATGGGTCAGCCCGACCTCCATAGTTATCACAGGATAGATAAGCACTGAGAAGTCCGGTCTTGTCTGCTGCTCGGTCCACATTGTCGATGTAGTGGCAGCGAGGTGTCCGCCTGCAGAGAATCCCATCACTCCGATCTGGTCCACACCCCATTCAGCAGCATGTGCGCGACAGTATCTGAATGCGTTCTCCACATCTTCATGCGGCACCGTGCATTGGCCGTTAGGCAGTCTGTACTTCACTACGCACACTGTAATGCCTCTTTCCAGCATCCATGCAGCAGCATACACTCCTTCATTATATGAAGAAACGATGGAATATCCTCCTCCCGGACAAATCACAACCATCTGTCCGTTAGGCTTCTTCGGAAAATAAAGGTCTATGCGCGCAAGTTTCGAAATATTACCGATGTTTCCGGTCTTGGTTATTTTCTCCTCTCCGCTAAGTCCGTTGTCCTTTGCCATCCCGAACCCGGCATATTTAATTGTCTTGCCATATACCGGGTCTATATTGCCTTCAAATGAATCAGCATAAAGCAGAACTGTCTCATCCGGGCGGAGCTTGGTGTTCGGCTGAGCGGAAACTGTCATTATTGACATCATCAACGCAAATAGCGTTGTAGCTATGTGTTTCATAATCAATGCTTTAAAAAGAAAGACCTGCGTCGTTTGGCGCAGGTCTTGAAGTGTAACTATTTGTTAGCCAGTCTCTTGTATGTTTCAAGACGAAGCTTTGCAAACTCCTCGGTCTTCTGGAGGAGCTCCTCAGCTGTGTCAGGATACATCTTGTAGAGGGATGCGAAACGAACCTCGCCCTTGAGGAAGTCCTGGAACTTGCTCCAGTCTGGCTCCTTGCTGTCGAGAGTGAACGGATTCTTGTCTGTTCCTTCGAGCATAGGGTTGTATCTGTAGAGGTGCCAGTAACCGCAATCTACAGCGAGCTTCTCTTCCTTCTGGCTCAGACCCATACCTGCCTTCAGACCATGGTTGATACATGGAGCGTAAGCGATGATGAGTGATGGTCCGTCGTAAGCCTCAGCCTCCTTGATAGCGTTGAAGTACTGTGCTGGAGATGCACCCATTGCCACCTGTGCAACATATACATATCCGTAGCTCATTGCCATCATACCGAGGTCCTTCTTGCGTACTCTCTTTCCGGAAGCTGCAAACTTGGCAATAGCTCCTGCAGGAGTAGCCTTTGAAGACTGTCCACCGGTGTTAGAGTAAACCTCTGTATCGAGTACGAGGATGTTTACATTCTCGCCGGAAGCAAGCACGTGGTCGAGTCCGCCGTATCCGATGTCGTAAGAAGCACCGTCACCGCCGATGATCCACTGGCTGCGTGCAGGGATGAATGTCTTGTACTCTACAAGGCCCTTGCATACGTCGCATCCGCAACCCTCGCAGAGAGGAATGAGCTTGTCTGCAACCTCGCGTGTAACCTTTGCATCGTTCTTGTTCTCAAGCCACTGAGTGAAGAGAGCCTTCATCTCGTCTGTGCAGCATGAGCATGCAAGACCCTGCTCCATGAGCTTGGCAACAGTCATACGTGCTCTGTCAGATCCGAGCTTCATACCGAGACCGAACTCGCAGAAGTCCTCGAAGAGAGAGTTAGCCCAAGCTGGTCCATGACCGTTGGCATCCTTGCAGTATGGTGCTGCAGGGAATGATGCACCGTAGATAGAAGAACATCCGGTAGCGTTGGCAATCATCATGTGGTCGCCATAGAGCTGAGTGATGGTCTTGATATATGGTGTCTCACCGCAACCTGCACATGCTCCTGAGAACTCGAAGAGCGGCTGAGCGAACTGAGCGTTCTTAATGTTGCCGGCCTTGTTCTGTACATTATCCTTATATCCTACGTGTGCGTGGAGATAGTCGAAATTAGCCTGCTCAGCCATCTGAGTGTCAAGCGGCTTCATCACGAGAGCCTTCTCCTTTGATGGACATACATCGGCACAGTTGCCGCAGCCTGTACAGTCGAGAACTGAAACGCTGATTCCGAACTTGTAATCCTTGAATACAGCCTTGCCCTGCTGGAGCTTCACGCCAGCTGGAGCAGCTGCAGCCTCTTCGTCTGTGAGGAGGAACGGACGGATAGCAGCGTGAGGGCAGACAAATGCACAGTTGTTACACTGGATACAGTTGTCAGCCTGCCACTCAGGAACCTTCACTGCTACACCGCGCTTCTCGTATGCTGTGGTGCCTGCAGGGATTGTACCGTCCACATATTCGTTGAATACGCTTACAGGGAGGGTGTCGCCAGCCTGTGCGTTCACAACGTCAGCTATCTCCTTCACGAATGCTGGAGCAAGACGGTCCTTGTTAGGGTTCTCGAACTTAGCTGTGATATCCTTCCAGTCAGCAGGAATCTCCACCTTAGTGTACTCACCGCCTCTGTCAACAGCTGCGTAGTTCATGTTCACGATGTGCTCACCCTTCTTACCGTAGCTCTTTACGATAGCCTTCTTCATATAGCCGACAGCCTCCTCGTAAGGAATGATGCCTGTGATCTTGAAGAATGCAGACTGGAGGATAGTGTTTGTGCGTCCGCCGAGTCCGATCTCAGCTGCGATCTTAGTTGCGTTGATGATGTAAAGGGTGATATTCTTCTTGCCGATGATAGCCTTCACGTGGTCTGGAATTCTCTTGAGGGTCTCTTCCTCATCCCAGAGGCTGTTGAGGAGGAGTGTACCGTTCTCCTTGATTCCCTTGAGAACGTCATACTTGCTGAGGTATGATGGAACGTGGCAGGCAACGAAGTCAGGAGTACCTACGAGATAAGGAGCCTTGATAGGGAGGTCTCCGAAACGGAGGTGTGAACAAGTGTATCCGCCTGATTTCTTTGAGTCGTAGTCGAAGTATGCCTGGCAGTACTTAGGTGTGTTGTCACCGATGATCTTGATGGTGTTCTTGTTTGCGCCGACTGTACCGTCAGAACCGAGTCCGAAGAACTTGCACTCAGTTGTGCCTGGCTTAACGATTGAGAATTCCTCCTTCTGAGGGAGTGACTTGAATGTCACGTCGTCAACGATTCCGAGAGTGAAGCCGTCCTTTGGCTCTGCCATCTCGAGGTTCTCATATACAGATACGATCTGTGCAGGAGTAGTGTCCTTTGAAGAAAGGCCATAGCGTCCGCCGATTACGAGCGGTGCGTTCTCCACGCCCTGGAAGAGGGCCTTGATGTCGAGGAAGAGAGGCTCTCCGAGAGATCCCGGCTCCTTGGTCCTGTCGAGAACGGCAATTCTCTTCACGCTCTTAGGAAGCGCCTTCATGAAATATTTAGCAGAGAATGGTCTGTAAAGACGAACGATCATAACACCCACCTTCTTGCCCTGGGAAGCGAGATAGTCGATAGTTTCCTTGATTGTCTCGGTTACAGAACCCATTGCAACGATTACGTTCTCTGCATCCTCTGCTCCATAGTAGTCGAACGGACGGTACTCACGGCCTGTAAGCTCGCTTATTTCGCCCATGTAGCGTGCCACTACGTCAGGAACTGCATCATAATACTGGTTGCAAGCCTCGCGTGCCTGGAAGTAAACGTCGGCATTCTGAGCTGTACCGCGGGTAACAGGAGCATCTGGTGAGAGAGCCTTTGCGCGGAACTTTGCAAGAGACTTGGTGCTTACCATTCCCTTGAGCGCCTCCTCGTCGATGAGCTCGATCTTCTGGATCTCATGAGATGTACGGAATCCGTCGAAGAAGTGGAGGAAAGGAACGCTTGACTTGATGGCAGAAAGATGTGCCACAGCTGCCATGTCGAGAGCCTCCTGAACAGAAGCTGAAGCCAGCATTGCAAAACCTGTCTGGCGGCATGCCATTACGTCCTGGTGGTCTCCGAAGATAGAGAGTGCATGTGAAGCAAGTGCACGTGCAGACACGTGGAATACTGTAGGAAGAAGCTCACCTGCAATCTTGTACATGTTAGGGATCATCAGGAGGAGACCCTGAGATGCTGTGAATGTGGTGGTAAGGGCACCTGCCTGAAGTGAACCGTGAACAGCACCTGCTGCACCACCCTCACTCTGCATTTCTGTCACCTTTACAGTCTCGCCGAAAAGGTTCTTCTTTCCCTGTGCTGCCCACTCGTCGACATATTCAGCCATTGTCGATGATGGGGTGATAGGGTAGATGGCTGCATGCTCGCTGAAGAGGTATGCGATATGCGCCGCTGCCCAGTTACCGTCACATGTGACGAATTTTTTCTCGTTTGCCATAATCGTTTTTAGTTTATGTATACTTTAATAAGTTGTATCGTTTCCTTCATCTTCCAAATAGCGGGGTCCGGTTATGTCAATTTCCGTGCCCGTACACGGAAGATTGCAAAATCGTACAAATTTAAACATTTTGCCGGAATAATAACCCGTTTTGGTGTTAAATTTTATGCAAAAAAGTTTCAACATTCTCAATCGAACATTGAAACTTTTCTTAGAAATGTACCCCCATGCGGAATCGAACCGCAACCGTCAGAACCGGAATCTGAAATTCTATCCATTAAACTATAGGGGCGAATCCCTGCAAAGATACTCCTTTTTTTGGAAACTTTCAGTTTTTATATAACTATCCGGTTTTATTTTTAATTTTGCATTCCGCTTATTGATGCGGACAGTACTGAAACCTTAAATAGATGCAAATGAAAAAAGCGTATATATTTCCAGGTCAGGGATCGCAGTTCCCTGGTATGGCTAAAGAACTCTATCAAAGCAACGAAATAGCCCGCCAGATGCTGGACAGGGCCAATGAGGTTCTTGGATTCAGGATCACAGACATCATGTTCGAGGGCACAGCCGAAGACCTTAAACAGACCAAGGTCACTCAGCCGGCGATATTCCTTCATTCTGTAGTGCTTGCCAAATGCCTTCCTGATTTCTGTCCGGACATGGTCGCAGGCCACTCCTTGGGCGAATTTTCTGCCCTGGTAGCAGCTGGAGCCATGGATTTTGAAGAAGGACTCAGACTGGTAGCTATCCGTGCTCAGGCCATGCAGAAGGCCTGCGAGGCTGTTCCGGGCACAATGGCTGCAGTGCTGGCACTTCCGACTGAGACCGTTGAGGAAATATGTGCCGGTATAGATGGCACTGTAGTAGCCGCCAACTATAACTGCGAGGGACAAATCGTGATTTCAGGAGAGAAATCAGCTGTTGAGGAGGCTTGCATAAAGATGAAGGAAGCCGGTGCCAAACGTGCGCTTCCGCTTCAGGTGGGAGGTGCCTTCCATTCACCGCTGATGGAGCCGGCACGTGCAGAGCTGGCAGAAGGTATCGCCAAGGCTCAGTTCTCGACACCTGTATGTTCTGTATATCAAAACGTTACAGCAATGCCTTCAACTGATCCCGAGGAAATCAAAGCTAATCTTCTGGCACAGCTTACTGCCCCCGTCCGCTGGACTCAGAGCGTCAGGAATATGATTGCAGACGGAGCTTCCGAGTTTATCGAGGTCGGTCCCGGCAATGTGCTTCAGGGACTCGTCAAGAAGACCGGCGGAAACGACATTCTTACATCTTCAGCCCAGGTCTGATCTTGCTTTTTTCTTAAGTATTTGATCGTTTTACTTAAGTGTTTGATCGTTAGTTGATTACGTGTTTATCCCTCGGACTTTGGACGTACCCATATAGTGTTAAAGTATTGATAACTAAGTAATTCGGAAAAACGGTCTCAAGACAAGATGTCCATTTCAGGATAAGACACAGGTTGGGGGCTTCGATTGTGTTGTCTATGTCCGATAGATTTTGTAGATTTGCCAAAGTATGGCACAAAATGGACTAGATACGGATATTCAATTTCTTCCGGGTGTGGGCCCAAAAAGGGCGGAACTTTTGAGGAAGGAGCTCTCTGTCAGTACGATAGGGGAGCTCATCAGGCTATATCCTTTCCGTTATATAGATAAAAGCTCATTTGTACGTATAGCTGATGCGCGTCCTGATATGGCTTATATACAAATCAGGGCCCGTGTCTCGCATGTCGAGCTTTATGGCGGAGCTTCCTCCAAGGAAGCAGTGGCCTATAACGATAAACTGAAGTTTAATACGGTGCGCAGAATGAGCGCGTGGGTGAGTGACGGCACTGGTGAGATCGAGATGGTCTTCTTCAAGGGGATCAAATGGATGTACGACCGTCTGACGCCCGGGGCTGAATTTGTGTTTTTCGGGAAGCCTTCTGCTTTCAACGGAAGAATCAATGTGGTTCATCCGGAGGTGGACCCGGTTCCATCCCAGCAGCCACCTCAGCCATCTCTGAGCTACCAGCCCCAGAGCCCGCAGCTCATGGATATTAATGCAGCCAATGCCCGCCCTCTTCCTGAAGGCACAATGACAGGGGTATATCAGAGCACCGAACGCCTCAAGAACAGCGGCATCACCGGAAAGGTCATGAACAAACTCATGGAAGCGGCTCTTTCAAAGGGGCTTGGATATGTCGAGGAAACCCTTCCGGAACACATAATGAGGCAATATGGTCTCGTACCCATACACTTCGCTCTAAGGAATATCCATTTCCCAAAGGACATGACATCGCTCGAAAAGGCCAGATACAGGCTAAAGTTCGAGGAGCTCTTCTATCTGCAGCTCTCCCTTCTTAAGCAGAAATATGTCCGCAGCAGGGAAGATATCGGAATCAGGATGCCTAAAGTGGGCGAAGCCTTCAATCGATGCTATGAATCTCTGCCTTTCCCGCTGACCGGAGCCCAAAAGAGAGTCATCACAGAAATCCGAAATGACATGAAGAGCGGACGCCAGATGAATCGTCTGCTTCAGGGAGATGTAGGCAGCGGAAAGACAATGGTGGCAGTACTGACAGCACTTATAGCCAACGGCAACGGCTTCCAGGCATGCATTATGGCTCCGACGGAAGTCCTTGCCCAGCAACATTATAAGAATATTCAGAAATTCCTTGCACCGACAGGGGTCAAATCAGCCCTTCTCACCGGAAGCAGCAAGGTGGCCGAAAGGCGTGAAGTCCATGCCGGTCTTGAAGACGGATCCATCGGCATCATAGTCGGCACGCATGCTCTTATAGAAGACAATGTGCAGTTCCGTAATCTGGGTCTCGCCATAATCGACGAGCAGCACAGATTTGGAGTGGAACAAAGGTCGAAGCTATGGAGAAAAGCCTCCTGCGGGGCTCCTCCTCATGTGCTCGTCATGACGGCTACGCCTATCCCGCGTACCCTTGCCATGACCCTTTACGGCGACCTGGATGTGTCGGTCATAGACGAACTGCCTCCTGGCAGAAAGCCGGTCCAGACCATCCATGCTACAGAAGGAAAGAGGGGAGCGATGTACAGATTCATGCGTGACCAGATCTCTCTCGGAAGACAGATATTTGTGGTGTATCCACTTATATTTGAGACGGAGAAGCTTGATTATCAGAGTCTTGAGGAAGGTATCGAACAGATAGCCAAAGCCTTTCCTTTCCCGCCTTACAAGATGGCGGTGGTTCATGGAAAGATGACTGCAGATGAAAAGAAATTCAATATGGATGCATTTGCGGCAGGACGGGCCGATATCCTTGTTGCTACCTCAGTGATTGAAGTGGGAGTGGACGTTCCTAACGCATCTGTAATGGTAATAGAAAGTGCCGAAAGGTTCGGCCTCAGCCAGCTCCATCAGCTCAGGGGAAGAGTGGGTAGAGGCAGCGAAAAATCCTACTGCGTGCTCATGACCGGACATAAGCTGAGCAAGGAATCCAAGCATCGTATAGAACTGATGTGTGCGACAGAAAACGGCTTCGAACTGGCTGAGGAGGATATGAAGATGCGTGGCCCTGGCGACCTCGAAGGCACTCAGCAGAGCGGACTTCCGATAAGCCTGAACATTGCGTCTCTGGCCAAGGACGGTCTCATACTCAATGCCGCAAGAATGGCAGCGGAAGCGGTCCTGTACGAAGATCCGACCCTCGCCTCCGACCGCAACCAGATCCTGCGTCAGGAACTCCGCAAAGACAAATACCAGATAAAGGACTATAGTAAGATAAGCTGATGGTAACCGAATTATTGCAGAAATACATCTGGCTGGTCCAGACATTCATCCGTGCCGGGGAGCGCGGGCTCTCGCTGGAGGAAATAACCGACCGTTGGGAGGACCGCTTCGACAGCGCCTATTCGCGCCGCACATTCAACAACCATAGGGAAGCGGTCGAGGATGTCTTCGGAATAAGAATCGAATGCAACCGCAGCACCAACCGATATTATGTGTCAGGCGCTGAGGATGTGACTGATGATAATGCCGAAAGTGCTTGGCTGATAAATACTTTCACCGTCAATAACATGCTCTCGCTCGGAAGGGAGCGTCTTTCGGGACGAGTGTCCGTGGAGGATATTCCTTCCGGTCACAGCCATCTGGTGGGGGTGATGGAAGCAATGACGGAAAATCGTGAACTTAAAATCACCTATCGTAAATATGCCAGCGACGAGGCGGCTTCATATACCATCCGTCCATATGCGGTAAAGGAGTTCGCAAAACGTTGGTACATAGTGGCATACTGTGTGGAAAGAGATGCTCTCAGAGTTTATGGACTTGACAGGGTCAGGGATATGGAACTGACCGGGAAGCCATTTTCAATGCCGGCGGATTTCAATGTGGACGAACTCTTTGCCACCAGCTTCGGAATCTATCTTCCTCAGGGCCGCGGCAAGACCGTGAAATTCCGTACCACGGAAAAGGAGGCGGAATATATCCGTGACCTGCCTCTGCATGCAAGCCAGAAGGTGGAAGACAGGGCTGGCGGCTATGTTACATTCAGCATATTTGTATGCCCGGACCGCAACCTTGTCATGGAATTCTGTAAATATGGAAGCAGGCTGGAAGTGCTTTCCCCTCAGGAAGTTCGCGATGCTGTGGCCGAGGAACTTAGTAAAGCTGCGGAATTATATGGATAAACATCCTTGAACTAAAATAAAACCAGACATATGAAATTGAAACAGAGGATCGCCGGTTATGTAGTGCTGGCGGCAATCGCAACAGGAACATTTATCTTTATGAACGAAGAAAAGAAGACATTGGACAGCAAAGGATTCGTCGGCAGAAATGAAATCACCGTGGAAGACGGCAAGATGACGCCAGAGGTCCTTCTGGCGCTGGGACGCCTTTCAGATCCGCAGGTGTCTCCGGACGGAAAGCATATATTATATGGTGTGAGCTACACCGACGTTGAAGGAAACCGCAGCGTCCGCAATCTGTATATCTGTGCTATAGATGGATCTGACAATCAGCTGCTTACGCAGTCCGGCAAAAGCATCGGCAATGCCAGGTGGAGCGCAGACGGCAAGAGCATTGCGTACACCCTTGGCGGTCAGATACATACTGCGTCGCTTGTATGCAGGAACGGCGTGTGGAAACTTCGTAAGGACAAGGCAGTGAGCGATGTCCCTGCAGGTGTCGGTGAGTTCAAGCTCTCTCCGGACCAGACAAAGGTGATGTATATCAGCTATGTAAAGAGTCATGTGGACAAGCCTGCAGACAGATATGCAGACCTGGACAAGGCTACAGCATACACCACAGACGACTTGATGTACCGCCACTGGGACCACACTGTGCTGGAGATCCCTCATACATTCATTGCTGACTTCAGCTTCACTGACGACACTAAGATCACTCCAGAAAACTCTGTGGACATTCTTGCCGGAGAGCCGGAACTGTACGAACTTCCTACCGAGCCTTTCGGTGGTCTGGAGCAGCTGGCATGGAGCCCCGATGGCAAATATATCGCATATTCCTGCCGCAAGAAAGCCGGTAAGAAATATGCCTTCTCCACCGATACGGAGATATACATATATAATATAGAGACTGCAAAGTCGGAAGTCATTGACATGAAGGGCGGATATGACACCGATCCGGTGTGGAGCCCAGACGGAAGCCGCATCGCTTGGGTAAGCATGGCGCGCGATGGTTATGAGGCTGATAAGCAGAGGCTTATGGTAGCATATGTGGACTGGTCAAATGGCGATATGCCGCGTATATGGGGCATCACCGATGCAACGGAAGATTTCAAATACAACGTGTCGTCACCTGTGTGGGCCGCCAATTCCAAAGATGTCTATTTCAGCGCATTGGCAGAAGGCCTCCAAGGAATATTCCTCGCAGAAGGACCTGAGGTGAACCTTCCGGAAGGTGCTATGGCAAGGCTGGCTCCATGGAAAATCGTCCGTCTGACCGAGGAGGATAGATGGAACGATTTCGGCACTCCGTTCGAAGTCGTCAATAACGAAGACGGCACCACGACTCTTCTTACCACATGGTGCAGCATGGACTTCCCTACAGAGCTCGTGGCCGTAAAACTTCGCCCTCAAGGCAATGAATATAATCCTGTTACCAATGAGAACGGACACATCCTCTCGCAGCTGGCAGACCATAAGACAGAGGCGAGAATGCTCAAGACCGTGGACGGAAAGGATATGCTCACATGGGTGCTCTATCCTCCGCAGTTCGATCCTTCAAAGACATACCCGGCCATCACAATCTGCCTCGGAGGCCCTCAGGGTACATTGAGCCAGGGATGGTCGTACAGGTGGAACTACCGTCTGATGGCTGCACAGGGCTATGTGGTAGTGCTGCCGAACAGGCGAGGAACCACAGCCTTCGGTCAGGAGTGGACAGAGCAGATATCGGGCGATTATCCGGGCCTGAACATGCAGGATTATCTTGTGGCTGCGAAGACGCTCAAGGCTGAACCATATGTGGACAAGATGGCGGCCTGCGGGGCAAGCTACGGCGGATATTCCGTATATTACCTCTGCGGCACACACGGAAACGTGTTCGACGCATTCATCGCGCATGCGGGAATATTCAATGAGGAGCATATGTACATGACCACCGAGGAAATGTGGTTCCCTAACTTCGACAACGGCGGCCTCCATGAAACTGTGGTAGACCCTGCTGTGGGTACACCTGAGGGACCGGTCGGTCCTGCAGGTGACGGAGTTACATTCGGCGGCATCAAGCAGGGCGGCTCTCCTTGGAGCAATCTCCCGAAGGCTGTCCGCCACTACGAACTCTCTCCGCACAAACTTGTGACAAAGTGGCATACTCCGCTGATGGTGATACATGGCGGAATGGACTACAGAGTGCCGGTTGATCAGGGAATGGCCGCATACAACGCCGCACAGATGATGGGAGTGCCTTCGCGCCTGCTGATCTTCCCTGACGAGAACCACTGGATACTCAAACCTCAGAATGCGCTGATGTGGCATCGTGAGTATTTCAGGTGGCTTGACCATTGGTGCAGATAAAGACTTTTTACTATATTTGTCGGCTAAAATCAAAAGACATATGGCAAAGAAATTAATAGTGGGCATCACACAGGGCGACGGCAACGGTATCGGCTACGAAGTCATCATCAAGGCTCTCGCAGACGAAAGGATGCTCGACCTCTGTACGCCGGTGATATACGGCTCTTCCAAGATCTTCGGCTTCTACAAGAAGCACATCCATAATCTTGAGCAGATAAATACAAACGTGATCACTTCCGCAAAGGATGTGCATCAGAAACGTGTAAATATAGTCAACTGCTTGCCTGATAATGTGTTCGTTGAGCCGGGACAGTCCACTCCCGAGTCTGCAAAGGCAGCCATGACATCGCTTCAGAAGGCAGTTGAAGACATTAAGAACGGCTATATCGACGTCCTCGTGACAGCTCCTTTCAATAAAAGGGCAATGTCGGAGGAGGGCTTCGGATACACCGGCCATACCGAGTATCTGGAGAAGGAATTCGGCGTGGACGAAGTGGCTATGATAATGGTCAGCGAGCGTCTGAAGGTGGGTGTCGTGACAGGTCATATATCTCTCAAGGAGGTGCCTTCGAGTCTGACGCAGGAAAAAATCCTCAGGAAACTGCGTCTTATGCGCGCATCCCTCCAGAGGGACTTCTGCATCGACGAGCCTAAGATTGCAGTGCTTGGCTTGAACCCTCATTGTGGTGACGGCGGTCTGCTTGGCGACGAAGAGCAGCAGATAATCCTTCCTGCGGTGAAAGCTGCCAATGAGGAAGGCATCCTCGCATTCGGCCCATATTCGTCGGATGGATTCTTCGGTCTGGGTCATTATGCAAGATATGACGCAGTCCTTGCCATGTATCATGACCAGGGCCTGATCCCGTTCAAGGCATTGGCCTTCGATGACGGTGTGAACTACACTGCCGGTCTGCCTATTGTCAGGACTTCTCCGGATCACGGAACTGCTTACGAAATGGCAGGAAGGGATCTTGCGGATCCGAGTTCTATGATAGCTTCCATCTATGCTGCAATCGATATCTATAACCGTCGTGCGGAATATGACGACCTTTTGGCCGGACGCATGACAATCAAGATGCCGGACACCGAAATAAAGCCAAAGGGCGGAAGGATCATCGAATAGCATCATGGAGCAGTCGAGACCACCCATATCCCTTTATACCGATGGCGCATCCAGCGGTAATCCTGGCCCCGGTGGCTACGGGGTAGTGCTCAAATGTGCCGGCAGGGAGCTGGAACTATCTGGAGGATACAGCCTTACCACCAACAATCGTATGGAACTTCTGGCCGTGATAAAGGGGCTCGAAGCCATAAGGTGGACAAATGCAGAGGTGCATGTCTTCAGCGACTCCTCATACGTGGTGAACGCCATCAACAAAGGATGGCTTGAGAACTGGCAGCGCAAGGGCTTTGCAAAGGTGAAGAATCCGGACCTGTGGATGAGACTCATGCAGCTTCTCAAGCTTCATCGAGTGGCTTTTCATTGGGTCAAAGGCCATGCCGGACACCCTGAAAACGAACGTTGTGACCGTCTGGCTGTGGCTGCCGGAGCCAATCCCGGGCAGTTGTCTCCGGATCCCGGTTATATTCCGGACGATTCTGCTCTGCTGTAAAAGTGTGAATATATGAAAGTATTGGTAACTGGCTCATCGGGACAGCTCGGCAAGGCCTTCAGGAGGCTTGCCGGAAGTTCTGCGAACGAATATATTTTTACGGACATATGTCCGTGTGAAGGGATATCTATGCTGGATATCACCGACCCTCTTGCCGTGCAGGACGCTATCGCTTGCGGCGGCGTGGAAGTCATCATCAACTGCGCAGGATACACCGATGTAAACCGTGCAGAGGAGGAGCAGGAAAATGCCTTTCTCGTGAACTCCGGCGCTGTGGGAATCCTCGCTGAAAAGGCCCTCGAAAACAATCTGCTTCTGATCCATGTGTCTACTGACTATGTGTTTGATGGTCAGGCAAATGTGCCATATGCTGAAGACGCTCCTACATTCCCTTTGAATACCTACGGCAAAACCAAGCTGGCTGGGGAAAAGGCTATCATTGAATCGGGCTGCCGTCATATGATTTTCCGAACGTCGTGGCTGTACGACAGCAGCTCGCGCAACTTCTTCACGACCATTGCCGAAAAGACCGCCTCGCAGCCTGAGGTGGCCGTTGTCGCCGATCAGGTGGGCACCCCTACCTATGCCCCTGACCTTGCGCAGCTTATCGACCATATCCTGGAATGCGGCCATGCGGACAGAACAGGACTGTATCATTATTCCGGGGAGGGACTCTGCTCATGGTATGATTTCGCCGCAGCGATATGCCGTGCATTAGGCCATCTCTCGTCTGTTGTGCCGTGCCGCAGCGGTGACTTTCCGTCGAAGGCCGTGCGCCCGCATTATTCGGTCCTGGATAAATCTAAAGTAAAGAAAACCTTCGGCGTTGAAATCCCTCACTGGGCTGATTCTCTGGAGATCTGCGTGGCAGAATACATGGGACTTTAAAGCGCTTTTCTGACATATTGTCAGAGTGTGACATCTAAATTTGGGTAAATTCCGGATTTTCACTATTTTTGTAGGTTGTTTGTGCCATGCTGTACAAACAGCCTTTTTCTGATAATAAAAACATTAAAGATATGTCATTTACAGACGTTTTCAAGAAACTTTTCGGTACCAAGGCAGACCGTGATATGAAGGCAATCAAGCCTGTTCTCGACAAGGTGCTGGCCGCGTATGGAACCATCGACAAACTGTCGGACGACGACCTCAGGGCAAGATGCCAGGCTCTCAAGGACAAGATTGCTGCAGCCATCGCTGCAGATGAGGCACGCATAGCTAAAATCAAGGAAGAGCTTGAGAGGGATATTCCTCTCAATCAGAAGGAATCCCTTGCTACAGAGCAGGATAAACTGGTCAAGAAAGTGGATGAGACCATTGAGAAAGGCCTCGATGAGATTCTGCCTGAGGCTTTTGCCATCATGAAATCCACAGCCCGCCGCTTCAAGGAGAACCCTGTGATCAAGGTGAAGGCTACGGACTTCGACCGCGACCTCAGCACCACCAAGGAGTTCGTCACCATAGAAGGTGACCATGCCCTTTGGCAGAACCACTGGATGGCCGGTGGAAATGAAGTCACATGGGATATGGTCCATTATGACGTACAGCTCATCGGAGGTATTGCCCTTCATCAGGGAAAAATCGCCGAGATGGCCACAGGAGAGGGTAAGACCCTCGTGGCAACGCTTCCGGTGTTCCTGAATGCCCTCGCTGGAAAGGGTGTGCATGTGGTCACTGTCAATGACTACCTCTCAAAGCGTGACTCCGAGTGGATGGGACCTCTCTATATGTTCCACGGACTGTCGGTGGACTGTATCGACAAGCATCAGCCGAACAGCGACGCCCGCAAGAAGGCATATGCATGCAACATCACCTTCGGTACCAACAACGAATTCGGTTTCGACTACCTCCGCGACAATATGGCCATCTCGATGGGAGACCTCGTGCAGCGCAAGCATCATTTTGCGATTGTCGATGAGGTGGACTCCGTTCTTATCGACGATGCGCGTACTCCTCTGATCATTTCCGGACCGGTGCCAAAGGGCGAGGACCAGCAGTTCATGGAGTACAAGCCGCTCGTGGAGCGTCTCTACAGCAGCCAGAAGTCCCTTGTGAACCAGCTCCTTAATGAGGCAAGAAAGCTTATCGCGGAAGGCAACGAGAAGGATGGAGGAGTGCTCCTTTTCAGAGCATACAAGGGCTATCCTAAGTACAAGCCTCTCATCAAGTTCCTCAGCGAACCGGGCATGAAGCAGCTCCTCCAGAAGGTGGAGAACTATTATATCCAGGACAACGAGCGTGAGATGCCGTTCATCACAGACGAGCTCTATTTCGTAATCAACGAAAAGCAGCATTCTGTGGATATGACCGACAAAGGACGCGACCTTATCACAGGCAATCTCTCTGACACCAATTTCTTCGTCCTTCCTGACGTGGGAGCAGCGATTGCAGAAGTGCAGAAGGATCTCGAACTCACCGGTCCTGAAAAGCAGGTGAAGAAGGATGAGATTCTTGCCGACTTCGCCCTCAAGTCCGAGCGCGTACACACCGTGAACCAGCTCCTCAAGGCCTACACGATGTTCGATAAGGAAATCGACTACATCATTGCAGACGGCAAGGTGAAGATCGTGGACGAGCAGACAGGCCGTATCATGGAGGGACGCCGCTGGAGCGACGGACTCCATCAGGCCGTGGAAGCCAAGGAAAACGTGAAGGTGGAGGCTGCGACACAGACATTCGCCACCATCACCCTCCAGAACTACTTCCGTATGTACCACAAGCTGGCCGGCATGACCGGTACGGCGGAGACGGAAGCTGGCGAGTTCTGGTCTATCTACAAGCTCGACGTGGTGGTGATCCCTACCAACAGACCGATCGCCCGCCACGACCAGAATGACCTCATATATAGGACCAAGAAGGCCAAGTACGAGGCCGTAATCAATAAGATTGTAGAACTTACCAGTGAAAAGCGTCCGGTGCTCGTGGGTACCACCGACGTGGAGACATCGGAGCTCCTCAGCCGTATGCTCCGTCTGCGAGGCATACAGCATCAGGTGCTCAACGCAAAGCAGCACGCACGTGAGGCAGAGGTTGTAAAGCATGCAGGTGAACCTTCTACAGTCACAATCGCCACCAATATGGCCGGTCGTGGTACCGACATCAAGCTTCCGGACGAAGTGAAGGAAGCCGGCGGACTTGCCATCATCGGTACGGAACGTCATGACAGCCGCCGTGTGGACCGTCAGCTTCGTGGACGTTCAGGACGTCAGGGTGACCCGGGTTCTTCAATCTTCTATATCTCGCTGGAAGATAAGCTGATGCGTCTCTTCGGAGGCGAGAAGATCGCTTCTGTGGTGGACCGCATGGGAATGGAGGAAAACGACGTGCTCGAGGCTCCTATGCTCAACAATGCTGTCGAAAGAGCGCAGAAGAAGGTGGAGGAGAACAACTTCGGTATCCGTAAGAGACTCCTTGAATATGACGACGTGATGAACTCACAGCGTGAGGTGATCTACACCAAGCGTCGCAACGCCCTTTCGGGAGAAAGAGTGGAGATTGATGTGATGAACATGATGCAGGACACTGCGCAGATCGTTGTCGAGAGGTCTGAAGGAATGGACTACGAGTCTTTTGCAGAGCTCGTTATGACATCGCTTTCAGTGGAGCCTGGCTTCGACGAGGCATTCTACAATAGCGCCAAGACAGACCAGATCGTGGACCGCCTGCATGACAACATGCTCAAGACCTACAGCCGCCGTATGGACACTATGGTCCAGAAGGCATACCCTATCATCAAGGACGTCTATGAGAAGCAGGGCGCTATCTATCAGAACATCGCCATCCCTATCTCTGACGGCCGCAAGATGATGACTCTCTCCGTAAACCTCAAGAAGGCTTATGAGACTGAGGGTAAGGAGATTGCAAGAACTCTCAGCAAGACCATCACCCTCCACATCATCGACGACAAGTGGAAGGAGCATCTTCGCGATATGGACGACCTGAAGCAGTCTGTGCAGAACGCTACATACGAGCAGAAGGACCCTCTCCTCATCTACAAGTTCGAGAGCTTCAACCTTTTCAGCCAGATGCTTGAAAATCTCAACAAGGACGTGCTTTCGTTCCTCATGAGGGCATTCATTCCGCTCAGGGATGCATCCCAGGCTCAGGCTCCGGCACAGCAGCGCAAGCCTGACATGAGTCAGATGCAGACCTCCAGAACCGACCTGGTGACCAACGGTGGAGAGCCTAAGAGCAAGATGCCAGTGCATGTGGAGAAGCAGGTGGGACGTAACGATCCATGCCCTTGCGGCTCAGGCAAGAAGTTCAAGAACTGCCACGGCAAGCCTCAGGCCTGACCATCACGGCAAACATAGCAATATTAGCTTTCACGGCATTACGGAAAGCATTGCGACGTGTAATCTGTAAAACAAAATGTAAAACAATATATAATTATGGCAAAAGTGGAACCAGTTGTGAATGTAAATTCCATCAGCAGAATTTCTGCAGGTACAGTCATCAAAGGCGAAATAGTTTCTCCTTATGACATCCGCATTGACGGAACTTTTGAAGGCAAGATCCAGAGTAAGGGTCGAGTGGTGATAGGTGAGTCAGCCCATATCAAGGGTGACATTATCTGCGAGAATATCGATCTTTGGGGAAAGGTTGACGGAGGAGTATTCGTCAAGGATACTCTGGCTCTCAAGGAAGGTTGTGTCGTGAACGGAAATCTCCACATCAAGAAGCTTTCTGTGGAGCTCGGCGCGACATTTAACGGCAACTGCAAGATGATCACCGACACCGACTTTGACAAGGTGGCGGGCGTCCAGCAGAAGGAGAGCCCTGCAGCCCCTCAGGCCCGCGCAAACTAATGGCTCAAGGGTAAAACCCTGTGTTTAAGCATAGATGTTCTTTAGTCTGAAGAGGAAGTACTTTACATCTCGTATACCTCTAAGTTGTGCCCTGAACGATTTGATCTTGGCATTGAAAGACTCCGCAGATGCGTTTGTGGAT
>JBGVQX010000087.1:0-18758 GCA_045127905.1 Candidatus Cryptobacteroides sp. | reverse complement strand
GTGAATCATTGACAAAGGACCTTGAACGTCCGGAACGATTGACCACGCGCCTGACTATAAGATGTCCTTCGTCCCACTCTACTTCATTCTCTTCCAGAAGCGTCCTGATGTAATGATCAGCAGCATCCACCTCAAACTCCGCCTCCACAACGCAGTTTTCCGCGCCTTCCGAAACCACCCTGGCATCCGCCTTGGTTCCCATCAGAAGGGACAATGCTCCCAGAAGGATTGATTTTCCGGCTCCAGTCTGTCCCGTAATAATGACCAGACCCTCCGGAAAATCAATTTCCAGAGAGTCTATCAATACATAATTCTTTATCTGAAGCCGTGAAAGCATGGATTGTTTACTCTTCGTCCTGCTTTGCCATTCTGTAGAAGACCTCGCCTTCCTTGAACTCCTCGATAGCTACGAGGCCTGGCTTAGGCTGTCTTTCGTAATATTTTGAAATCTCGATCTGCTCGCGATTCTCGAATACCTCCTCCATAGTGTCGCGGTCATTCTTGAAGTCCTCAAGCTTTCTTGTGAGTTCCTTCTTCTCAGCGATCGCAATCTGGTTTGCCCTCTTTGCGAGGATCACCACTGTCTCATAAATGTTTCCTGTAGGAGCCGCGAGATCGTTAAGGTCTCTGGTCTGTGTGTTTACTGGTGTTTTCTTGTTTGCCATTGTCGTTAATATTTTATGGTGCGGGAAACAATCCCCTCCACTTTATTATACCCCCGTATCAGCACAGGGTTTCAAAAATTTTTCTACTTTTTTGCGTTCTTCTTCAGTTCCTTCCTCTCCTTTGCGAATTCCTTCTCGGTCTTCTCCTCGTCTCCGGTCTCCACTACATTCTTTCCGAGAGCCTTCTGAGCCTTTCTATTGACAGCATCCAGCTCCTTTCTGTAATGTGATTCCGGAATCTCGCCCACAAAGTTCAGATAGTCATCCACAAATACAAGATATCTTTCCTTCTGCTTGGCAGGGATACTGAGACGAGCATAATTATATGAAGACATCGCTATATAATAAAGGATATCTTCGCGATACACATTATCTGCATCATCTTTCAGCACATTGCGGAACGCCACGCGCGAAGCAAGATAATCTTCCATCTTATAATAGAGCAACGCGCCTTCGTATGCTTTTCTGTCCAGACGGCCACCCAAATCCACCAGCATGTCGCGGCACTCCTGCATATGGGTCGTATTCGGAAACTCCATAATATATTCCGAAATTTCGTTCATCGCCTTATAGGTAGGAGTCTGATCGAGCTCGTAACGCAGTGTCTGACGATAGAGGCAATCTATGCGAAGATACCTTGCCTCAGATGCAAACGGACTTCTCGGATAACTCTCGAGAAACTTCTGGAAGTTGGTCTCTGCGGTATAATAGTCCTTGAACCTGTAATTGCTCAGTCCCCAGTAATACTTCACAGTGTCATCTCGCTCGGTGCCGTCGGTCAGAACAGAAAGCGACTCGAACAAAGCTGCCGACTTGGAAAACTTTTTTTCATTGAAATATTTGAACGCAGCCTCATACTTTGCGTCTGCATCATTACTGTTGAGCAGTGCTTCATACTCGGTCTTGCATGAGCATACGGCCATCAGGGCCATCAGCGACAGAATAAAGTTCCTTAATTTCATAGTTCTTACTTCATTTTCAAGAATTTCTCGGCATCAAGTGCAGCACGGCATCCCGAAGCCGCAGCCGTAATAGCCTGTCTGTAGAGAGGATCCTGCACATCACCAGCAGCAAAAACACCCTCCACATTGGTCTTGGATGTACGTCCGTCAGTGATGATATAACCTTCCTTGTCCACATTCACCCACTGGCTGAAAAGTTCAGAGTTAGGATGATGTCCTATCGCCAGGAAAAATCCGTCCACCGCGATATCAAAAACCTCGCCATCCTTCCTCACGAGCCTTGCGCCAGTGACACCATACTCGTCGCCGAGGACTTCCTGAGTGTTGCAGTTCCAGAGAATCTCTATATTCTCCGTAGCCCTTACACGCTCCTGCATAGCCTCTGAAGCTCTAAGGACATCCCTGCGGACAATCATATAAACCTTCTTGCAAAGGCCGGCAAGATAAGTTGCTTCCTCACATGCCGTGTCACCGCCACCGACCACAGCTACAGTCTTCTTCCTGTAGAAGAAACCGTCGCATGTAGCGCATGCTGAAACTCCCAGTCCTCTGTATTTGACCTCCGAAGGAAGCCCGAGGTACTTAGCAGTAGCTCCGGTAGCGATAATAAGGGTCTCTGCCTCGATTTCCTTATCTCCATCAACCACGACCTTGAAAGGACGCTGCGACAGATCTGCAGAAGTCACGGCACCAGTACGGAGATCTGCTCCAAGACGAGCAGCCTGAGCCCTCATCGTGGACATGAGTTCCTGGCCGTTGATTCCATTCTCAAAGCCCGGATAATTCTCTATATCGGTCGTTGTCGTAAGCTGTCCGCCCGGCTGTACACCCTCATAAAGCACGGGTGCAATATCAGCTCTTGAAGCATAGATCGCAGCCGTGTATCCCGCAGGGCCGCCTCCGACAATAAGACATTTCACTTTTTCCATATTCCGTTATATTTTCATCAACCTGCAAATATAATCATTTTCTCAGACTTTCATCAGATAAGGCTTCGCCTTTCTATATATCCATCCCAAAAGGCAGTCAGGCATAATGACGCACAGAGGCTTGAATATCTTGTTCAGAAGTCCCGGCATCACTCCCCTGCGCCTCCGGAATGTAGCCTTGAGCGCCTTTTCAACGGCCTTCTCCGGACGTATCATCACAGTAAGGGCACGTGCAAGCTTCCTCAGGCTGTCCTTCAAAGGAACCAGCGGCGTGTCCACTGCTCCGAAATATGCATTAGTGACGCTGACACCTGTCTTCTGGCATTCGATTCTAAGCTCGCGTGAATAATCCTTGACAAAGCGTTTTGTAGCTCCATACATGCCGATACCCGGCCATATCATCCACGATGCAAGCGACGAAATGTTCAGGATATATCCGCATCCTCTTTCCTTCATCCCTCCGACAAACTTTCTGCAGAGCATCAGAGGAGTTGTCATATGTACAGCCATTATCAGCTGCAGCATGCGCTCGGAAGTCTCCGCAATGCCCTGACAATACATTATCCCGGCATTATTGACCAGCACTTCCACTTCGCAGCCATTCTCGACAGTCATTCCATATACGGCATCTGCTGCAGTGGGAAGAGAAAGGTCCTGCACCATAGGAAGGGCTTTGAATGCCGCTTTAGAGACCTCTGGTACTACAGCCGATGACTTCACCTGTTCATTGACCATACGCACCGTTTCCTCAAGACCTGCCTGATTGATATCCACGGCTATTATATTATATCCCATCTGAGCCAGTCTCTGGCAATATATGCGCCCCATTCCGGACGCCGCTCCCGTCACAAGGGCGTATCTCTCGAAGCCTTTAAATCTGTTTTTCTTCATATATATGTGTGCAAGTTTTCAAAACGAGCGCAAAATTACCACTTTAAAATGACATTTGAAAACAATCTTTAATTTAGAAAATTTCAAATTTATTTGGACAGGTGGAACTAAATGCATATCTTTGCAACCTGACAAATAAAGCCATATGAACAACACACACAAATGTCCGGACCTTGAAGAATTCAAGGCTATACTGCGCAAGCATTCTCTGAAGGCCACCCCACAGAGGCTGGCTGTACATGAGGCAATGATGTCCCTGGGGCATGCCTGTGCCGACATGGTCACCGAATCCATAAAGGAGAAAGGCAATGCGAAAGTGACGGTGGCTTCAGTCTATAACATCCTCACACACATGGCGATGCTGGGAGTTTACCACTACAGGATGAGCTCCAACAATAAAATGTACTTCGATGTCAACACATTCAAGCACATCCACTTCTACGACCATGAGAACCACACATTCAGAGATGTGATAGACGACGAACTGGTACGCCTGATAGAGTCGCACCTGAGCCGCAAGAGAGTCAAGGGCTACAAGATCGAGGGATTCGACATCCAGCTGATCGGAAAGCCGTCAAGAAAAAAATACCTGATCTGACCGATCAGGTATTTTTGTTATATGCATCTTGGACTTATTTCATGGATTTCTTTCCGGCTTTCATGATGCAGAATACCAGCAGAGCCAGAGCAGCAGCTATTCCTACAGCATACCCGATGACCGGATCCAGATGAAGGCCTCCATTCTTGAAAGGAGCAATCAGGAAATAGCTGACACAGACGAAAGTAAGGAAAGTTGCCGGAATCGAGCACATCCAATGAGGTTTGCTGCGCGAGATAAGATAGGCAGAACTTGTCCACAGCACCAATGTGGCAAGCAACTGATTACCAATACCCACATAATTCCACACCGTAGAAAAATTCATCTTGCAGCAGAAGAAGGCAAGTATAAATATAGGAATGCTTACTATCAGTCGCTTTGCGATAGGCTTCTGGTCACTTTTGAAGAAATCGGCAAGGGTAATACGAAGGCTTCGGAATGCAGTATCTCCCGAGGTAATCGGACAGACCACCACGCCAATCACGGCAATCACGGCTCCAACCTTTCCAAGCCAGCTCTTGCATATCTGATCCACGGCAATCGCAGGAGTCAGGCCATGATTCTGCATGGCATCGTTCAGTCCTTCAGGACCTCCGAAATATGCCATTGCGGCAGTAGCCCACACCATTGCCACAATTCCCTCGGCAATCATCGCTCCGTAGAAAACCGGACGCGCATACTTCTCATTCTTAAGGCATCGTGCCATCAGAGGTGACTGAGTCGAGTGAAATCCGGAAATTGCACCGCAAGACACCACAATAAAAAGCATAGGGATAAGGATATTGTCCTTTGGATTAAAATGCCAGTTCTTCAAAGTTGCAGGAGTGAGTTCGATCATCTGATGTGCACCTGTAACTTCTCCGACAATGAGCATGACAGCCACTCCGGCAGCCATGAACAGCAAGGCTGCCCCCATGAACGGATATATTGTTCCTATTATCTTATCAATCGGCAGAAGGGTTGCAAGAAGGTAATATGCAAATATAATATACAGCCACACTTCCTTGCTCAAACCGGTAAGATTCTGCAGCAGGTCAGCAGGGCCGGTCACAAAAGACACCCCCACAGCAAGAAGCAGAAAGCACACCACGACATTCATCACTGTCTTCATGCCTTTACCGAGATACTTCGCCGTTATGTCAGGCATATTGGCTCCGCCATTCCTTAATGACATCATGCCGGCGAAGAAGTCATGGACAGCACCGGCAAAAATACAGCCGACCACAATCCATATATAAGCAGCGGGACCGTACGCCGCGCCCATTATAGCTCCGAAGATTGGCCCGAGGCCGGCAATATTAAGGAACTGGATAACAAAGACCTTCCATGTGGACATCGGCTGATAGTCCACACCGTCCTGAAGTTCATATGCCGGAGTCTTACGACTTGGATCTGATCCAAAGAAGCGGTCAACAAACTTTCCATATAGGAAATAACCCGCTACAAGAAGGAGAATGGATGATATAAACGTTATCATTACGAGTTAGTTTACGCAAATTTATCCAGTTTTATCGGCAAATGCAACGAATTAGAAGATTAATGCATCTAATATCCCGCAAAACAAATGACAAGTATGAAATTTAATGGAATAAAGACACTTCTGGCAGCATTTGCTTCACTTGCCCTTATTATGTCCTGCGAAGAGGACACAACCCTCAGATATGGTAATGTCACCATGGGAAACATGGTAGAAGGTACATTCATAAGCGACCAGGGCAACATATTCAACGTCGTGGAGCAGACATGCACAGGAGACCTTTCCGAACATGAGAGATCGCTGATCATCTGCGACGTGCTTCAGAAAACAGATGATAAGACCTACGACATCAAACTGCACAGAATCGAGCGTGTACTCGCGAAACCTTTTGTCGCTCAGTCTGAGGCGACTGAAGAAATGCTCGTGGAAGACCCTGTGGACATCTACGACGCATGGTGCTCAGGAGGCTACCTCAACATGTACATAGTGTTCTATGTCAAGTCAGGCAGCGAAACCGCTCACTTCATCAATCTGATCCAGGACGAAAGCACTGCCAAGGAAGGAGTATATTCATTCACACTCAAGCACAATGCTTATGGAGAAGTTCCAGGAGAAGAGAATCCGACCATGATACTCGCCGGAGCTTATGTGAGTTTCCCTCTCTCGGAGATCGTGAAGGAAGACACTGCCGAAATCCGTCTCCAGTGGAAATGGTATGCGCCGGAAAACACTGACGGCGAAGAGCTGCAAAACTACAAAGGAGTCGTAGATTGGAAGAAGAGTCTCTTCGAACACACCCCATCTAAAACAGCCAAACTAAGTATAGCCAGCATAAACTGATATTGATCTAAAGCTCCGAAAAGCCTGTCAGGATTAATTTCCCGGCAGGCTTTTCTTTTGCTAGCATTCACCCCTTATGCGGGTTTTGCCCGTTTCAGGCCTAAGGTGTCTCTGAGCCCACTGCAATTCGCCAAGACGCCACCGCCACGGTAAATAGCGCAATGAATACCCCACTCGATGCCGCGACGCAGGGAAATCTGCCCGAAACTTTGCGTCGTGGGAGGAAAGGGGCCCAGACGAAAGGAAACCAGGACGCGACGCAGGGAAATCTGCCCAAAACTTTGCGTCGTGGAAGGAAAGGGACCCAGACGAAAGGAAACCAGGACGCGACGCAAGGAAATCAGCCCGAAACTTTGCGTCGTGGATAGAGAATGATACAAACACAAAGTCGGAAATTTTTGAAACTTATCTGATTTTTGCCCTGATAGACTTTCCGCTATCCTAGCTATGTATCTGAATACACTTTCATGGAAACTGTCAATCATGAGTTACATGATGAGACAATAATTATTATTTTGGCGGAGCTGGCAAGATTTCGCAAGACATTGGAAGAATGCGGCAACGACCTTGAGAGGATGCTGCAAAATTGAAGCAGCTTGGTGTTGCTGCGGAGATCATTTCTCAGGCGACGGGGTTGGCTATGGAAACGATTGAGAAGCTATAAAGGCATATAAATTCGAAAGGCAGCGACCGATCGGAGCAGAAAGAATGGATATGCTCCGCCTGGTCGCTGCCTTTCGGCTATGTATTTGTCATACGACTGTTTGTCTAAAAGTCCTTGAAGGCTGTCCAGTTGGAATTGGTTTCAGCCGTAGCCTCAACGTTATCCGGGAGATTTACGAAGAAATCGAATCCGGTCCACTCTTCAATCTGATCCACAGAGACGGCGTAGTCAAGGTAATCCTTTCCCCGCAAATCCTCATGAGGCATCCAATAGCCGATGGCAGATGCAGACGTAACATTGCGATTCCAGTCACGTGTCACCTTCAGGACAACCTTCCAGTAAAAGTTCGGCACCGGACACCATTTTTGACTTCCAGCCTTATATTCCTCCTGGGGATATATCTTCTTCACAGGCATTTCCGGTTCGCCTCTCTTCTGGAAAGCGGCACCAGTCACGATATAAAGCGTATCGTTTGCCGGTACAGCATTCCTTATGACTCCTTCAAGAGTATTCCAGATACTTCCATTGAATCCGTTCTGAATCTGCGGAGTAGAGTTTATAGAATAGAACGTCTGATTATACAGGGTAGAACTCTTTTTTCTGTCCGCTTTGGGGACCTGATGACCTCGGCTGTAATATTCTTTGTCAGAATCATAGCCTTCCGGGGTGTTACTGTCATCATTGACACCATAAGAAGAGCTCAGGTCTATCTGAGCTGACTCAGGAATACCGGGAGAAACCTTCTTCCAGGAATCACTTCCACCATCACCACTCTTGTCTGCAGTTGCCAAAGGATATGCTATCCACAAAGATGTATACGTCTCCTTGTCATAATTGTAGGTATAGTTACGCGCACTACCGTCATAGAGAGTTCCGACATAATCCTGCTTTCCGGACACACCCGGAAGTTCGAGCCAGGACTTGCCTGAGACAGCAGAGACCTGGACAGATTCAGTCTTGAATGACGTCACAGCCCCGGTAAACGTCTGACAGCTCACTTGGACATATGCCTGAACATAATATTCAGTTCCGGCAGTCAAATCAGTGACATCGGCACCGAATGCCGATGCTGTACCGTTGCAATTGCTGCATGTAATATTTTTTGTCAAAGACGAGGAAGAAGTCCCATAACGGAATCCCACCTCCGCAGGCTCAGAAGACGCTCCCGTATACGAAGCAGACAGGCTCGCGCCTGTCTGCTTTATATTCGATACGGTAGTCGTCGAAACTGTAGCGCCCGCTATAGGCTCACCACCCCCGACGCCTCCGCCGGATGAGGATCAGTTCAATTCAACAACAACCTTATTTATACGAGACTGAGCAGACATCGTAATAGTAGGCATTGCTGTAGTAGGGTTTGAAGTACTAATAGTCACTACAGATCCGCTTGTGGTAGCAGTAAGGCCCGCATTTTTTGCTGATGTTACAAGCGCATTTACGTATGATGAACCGCCAGCGCAAGTGACAACAACCTTATTAAATTTCTTGCTAGATGAAGTAAATATCAGCTCCGACTTTGCATATAGACGGAAATGATTTGAATCGCTTGTTCGGATTGCGTTTGAGCTGCTTGCCTGATTATTTGTAACTGTAAAACCATTCTGCGTCCATGAAATCGACTTACCACTCAGCGTTCCTTTATTGGCATAGATATTCATAGTTACGGTTTCAGATTCTGCGCTAACATAAGAAGTCGCCTGAGTTACCTTGATAGTCAATTCCTGGCCAGTAGTAGCATTTACAATAGTGATTGTTCCGAGATCTGCAACACCCTCTTCTGTTCTATCAGCTGTTGCCTGTATAGTAACTTGCTGTTTACCATCACCAGCCCATGTATAAGAATCTGGAGTTACAGTATATCCGGTACCTTCAGATGACAATGTCCAACCAAAATCACTTGTAACTGTAACTGTTGTCTTACTATCTTTTGTTGCACCCAGCTCTACAGCATCCTTTGAAACAGTAAACACTGGGGCAAGCTGAGAAACCTTAACTTCTTTATCAAGATCTCCATAACTAATCGTAATAAAACCTTCTCTTGCTGAAGCCGTTGAGTTCGCAGAAACCGCATAATTGATTACGCCATCTTCGCCCTTTGATGCAGATGTAACAACAGTTCCATCGCATGTTACAGTAAGATCGCTGTACTCAAGATTAGCAATCTCATATGTTAACACAGCTGCCTCAACACCTCTTGCTGAAACACCGGTTACATTTCCTGCAGTAATTGAAGGTGCAGATGGATCAGCTATAACATATGTAACTGTAAGACTATTGGCGCGAGCCTGAGCGCTCAATCCGTTATATTCAATTGTAGAAGATGTGCCATCTAAAGAAATTGTAATAATATCACCAGTCTTAGATGCACCTGTCAAACTAGATAGAGGCGTAACATAGTCGCTGCCAATTCCCTTACAATCAAATTCAAGTTTTGTAATATTACCTGGCGCTGTTACAGAAATATTGGAACTCTTATAGAATCTTGCAGGGTTTGAATAATCTCCCACATTGGTTGTTGAGCTACCTTTGCTATTTGTAAATATCACACCTTGATTTTCCCAGACCTGCAGAGTTGTTGAATATGATGTTCTCTGTGCAGTGCTAGCAAATGAGATTGTTGCAGTCTTAACTCCTTCTGGTTCTGGCTCAACAACATCAGCCTCCTTGATAGTATAAGGAGTAGTATTGTACTTACCTGCCTCGAATGAAATACCGTTCATTGTTACTGTCTTGGTGTATGTCTTACCCTCTGAATCAGTAACCTTGAAAGTAACATCACCCGAATAGTTAGAAAGCGGAGCCATTACGAAGTATACAGGAAGTGAAGCATTGTTTTGAATAGATTCACCTGTAACATTTACAGTAATTGTTTCAGTCGCAGCTTCGCCTTCTTTTGCAGTAATTGACGGAGTTTCGAATGAAGTAACATTAAAAATGCCTGCAAGATCAGCACCTTCAGCTGTCATCTCAAACTTAGTGACATTAACAGCAGCACCTGTAGCATTCTTTACATTTACCTGCATAAGAGTGTAAAGGTGAGACATCTTCATCTTCGCCATCTCTGTCATAGGAACAGTAGCAGTAAATGTACCTACAAGAGCGTCATTTGCTTTGATATGAGCAGTTGGATTTGCACAATCCTGAGTCTGAGTAGCATTGAGCAGATTTGTTGTCTTATCACTACGGTGATATGACATCTGCTCACCATTGCTGTAAACAGCATTGAAAATATACTTACCTGATTGAATTGTCGCAGCAGTAGTAAATTTTCCACTTGAATAAGTGAACTCTGCAATAGATTCTGTGGTTTTATCCTGTTCATATGGCTTGCCCCATGTACCATCTGAAGTTACCATATATATCAAATCACCCTCTTCCCAATCTACCTTATAGCCATTTTCGACATCAAGGGTTGTCTTAGTCTGTGCGATTTCCGCCACGAATTCGAAAGTTGAACCACCTTCGTTTGGATTAACTGGAGCTTCCTGCTCCATCTGCTGGCAGCCTGCGAATGACATCATAGCAGTTGCCAAAGCGAAAAGAAATACTTTTTTCATCTTCATTTTCCTTTTAATCGTTTGACTTACTACTCTTCTGCTGCTTCAAACCAGTTAGAGTTACCCTTATTCCAATCCTGCGCATCCAGTTCACCTGACATGCACAGCACTCCTTCGCTCAAGACATCGAGCGTTTGTACCTTTGGAGCCTCGTAGGTGCTCCAGGTCATGATTTTTTTGTTCATAAGTTATGTATTTAAATTTGTGATTTTCAGAATTTTCACACCAAACCGCAAAGGTATGGTTATTTAACGTTATGAACAAATTTATTTTACATCTTTCTTGTTTTATTTTACCTTGTAAGCGTCACGGTAACCCAGAGACGCTTACGGGACTCGAAATGAGGGTGAGATGAAAATAGGGAGGGAGGATGGTAGGACATAAATAGAAAAGAGACCGGCTAATCAGTCATAATTGACTTTTAGTCAGTCCCTTTCGAGTTTTATAGACTTAGCTGCTTTTTCAAATCAAGCCCTATGGCTGGACGAAGGCGAGGATTTCACCCTTGACCACCATATCGCCCTGCTTGGCACAGACTGCGACAACGCGTCCTGAAACTGCCGGAGTCACATCCTCGAATCCGTAGTATGTCTGAACGAAGCTCATCGGCTTGCCGGCCTCCACCTCAGCGCCTACGACAGGAGCAGAGGAAGCGTCGTCCACATCGTATTGCCACATCAGCTGACCCTTGACAGGAGCCTGCACCGGCACTGCTGAAGGATATTTCTTCACGATCTCATCCACATCGAACTTCGGCATCTCCACAACCGGACGCTCCACAACTATCGGCGCCCCGGCCTTTGCCTTCGCAGCCTCAAGATCCGCACGGAAACGCTCCTTCGCAAGACCGCTCTTATAATCGCGGTACTGACGCTCGTGCATAGCGAACTCGAAGAGCTCCTCTTCGTCCTGACCGACATCCCATCCCTCGTCCTTCATCATCTGGCGGAACTTATCCAGTTCGTTCGGGAATGCCTCCTGAGGCGTGCCTGTATAGAACTCAAGCCCTTTCTGCTTGGCAAGGTCCACTATCTCCGGCGCAAGAGGTCCCGGAAGGGTTCCCATCTTGCCGAGAATCATATTCCATGTATCCTTGTCTATCGTTGTCCATCGAGGCTGTCCCTTGAGGGTATTCATCAGATTCATCAGAGCAGTGTTCTTCACATACTGGCTGAAAGGAGTGACGAGAGGCGGATAGCCCAGACGAGGCCATACATATTCAACCTCCTGAAAGAGCATAACCATAAGCTGGTCAAGAGACAGCTCTGCCTTGCCCTGAGCACGCAGAGAGGCATTTATAGCCCCATGGAATCCCTTCAGGTCGGCCATCATCGAGCCCATCATTCCGCCCGGAAGTCCGCAGCCTACAAGCAGAGAACTCATATGGGAGTTATTCGGATCGATCCAATAACCAAGGAAATCATCGATAAACTTCTGCGTAAGCGCACGCACCTCCATATAGGCATTCATATTGAGGTCCTTTACCTGAAATCCGTCAGCACGGAGCATCTCACGGATGGTGATCACATCCGGATGCACCTTGCCCCAAGACAGAGGCTCAACGGCAACGTCAAGATAATCAGCTCCTGCACGAGCGACCTCAAGCATTGAAGCAGGAGAGAAGCCAGGGCCGCAATGACCGTGATACTGGACTGCAATATGAGGATATTTCTTCTTTATCTGGCTTGTAAGCTCGGCGAGGAAAGTAGGCCTGCCGACACCGGCCATATCCTTCAGGCATATCTCGTCGCATCCGTACTCCACGACCTTGTCCACGACACCCATATAATAGTCAACGGTGTGGACGGGTGAATTGGTAATGGAAAGAGCCACCTGCGAAATCATTCCTGCCTTCTTGGCATATTCCACGCTGAGACGGAGATTACGATGATCGTTCAATCCGCAGAACGAGCGGGAGATATCAGTGCCCTGCGCCTTCTTTACCTTATACATAAGCTCACGCACATCAGCCGGCACAGGGTTCATGCGGAGAGCATTGAGGCCACGCTCAAGCATATGGGTCTGGATACCGGCCTCATGGAAAGGCGCCGTCCACTCGCGGACAGCCTTGTTGGGATTCTCGCCAAAGAGCAGATTGACCTGTTCGAACGCACCTCCATTGGTCTCGACGCGGTCAAAGCATCCCATTTCTATTATTGCAGGAGCTACCTCCTTCAATTGAGCGACAGTCGGCACATATCTGCCGGAAGACTGCCACATGTCTCTATATACAAGAGAGAATTTAATTTCACGTCCCATTACGCAATCATATAAATATAAGGATGACAAACTTACACAAAATATGCGTAATTCCCTCCTCACGTGGCGCAAAAAAATTAAAAGGTTAGTATATTTGTAATCAAAACAAGTTCCAGAATCGTGAAAAAGAAAAGCTTCAACATCCTTATTCCGGTATTCACCGCACTGATAATGTGCCTTTCCGGATGCTCCAACATCCAGAAAGTCAAGGAGATACGCGTAACCTCCCTGATGATTGAGAAAATCAGTCCGGCAGGACTGCGCGGACTTGACGTATACCTCGCCGTGGGCATCGACAACCCTGCATTCCAGATTGGTCTGACAGAAATTAACGGGTCATTGACTCATTCTGGCAAGGTTCTTGGTAGGCTGGCGATGGACCCTGTGACAATCTATGGAAAATCCGCAGAAATCTACCATCTCAAAGCTAATGTAAGTCTCGCTCAGGAAGCTACGTTGCGCGACCTGATGACACTTGCAGACCCTCAGAAACTTTATGAATGCATGGTAAATATTTCTGTCAGACCCGTGCTTAAAAGCGGATTGTCCGTACCTATAGAACTTAAGGACATACCATTGAAAAAACTTTTGAACAGCGAGAATAATGAAACCAAGAAATAAAGCATTCCTTATCGCAGCGGCATCACTTATTGCAGCAACTGCATCAGCCCAAGACCTGAAAGAGATGGAAATTCCTGAAGGATACGAGCTTGCAGATTCAGTAGTGTATATTCACATTGCCGGCACTGACACAACTCTCGTAGGAAAGGACATAATCGCCATCATGCCGTCGAAAGCAAACGGTGACAAGGCCGACGTGGAAGTGTATCAATCCGACAGCGTGGCTGTAAATCTGAGAAGGCATATTGAAGCCAATCCGTCAAGGGCCATCAACGGATACCGCGTCAGGATATTCTTCGACAACAAGAAGACAGCACGCGCCGCATCCGAAGAGACCCTGAAGCAGTTCGAGAGCATGTTTCACGATGTGAAGGCATATCGCACATATGCCAATCCGTACTTCAAGGTGACGGTCGGCGATTTCAGGACCAGATCCGAAGCCATGGAACTGCTGACACGCATCAAGCCTCTCTTCCCTAGCGCATTCATCGTGAAGGAACCGATCAGCTTTCCTGTTGTAGATAAGGATAATGCATATGTTATAGACACCGTGAAGGTGCTGAGATCGATTGCAACAGAATAACAGCACACTATATGTTGAAGCAAGGATTAGAACTTAAGCAGACACAGAAACTGTCTCCCCTGCAGATTCAGACCATCAAGCTTATCGAACTCCCCATTCAGGAGCTTGAACAGAGAATCAGAAAGGAGATAGAGGAAAATCCCGTACTTGACGAAGAGCAGCCTAGCGAAAAGGAGACCGAGGAGGCTCCACGCGAAGTATCGCTTTCGGACTACAAGGAAGATGATTCCATTCCAAGCTACAGACTGAGGTCGGACAATTACAGTTCGAGAGACGAACGCCCTCAGTACAGCACATTCTCCGTGAAGGAGAGTTTCACCCAGAGCCTTCAGGAGCAGCTGGGTTACAGAAATCTTACAGAACATCAGTATGCCGTGGCTTCATTCATAATCGGAAGTCTCGACGATGACGGCTACCTTAGAAGAAGCCTCGACAGCATTGTGGACGACCTGTCGTTCAGGGCGAACGTGGAGACTGATGAAGAAGAAGTTATGCAGATGCTGAAAATCATCCAGGAGTTCGACCCGGCAGGAGTCGGAGCGAGAGACCTGCGCGAATGCCTGCTTCTGCAGATCAGAAATTTCAAGAAGACCCCGGAAGTGGTCAATGCCACAAAGATTCTTACTAACCACTTCAACGAGTTCACCAACAAGCACTTCCAGAAGATCATCACCCGTATGAACATCTCAGAGGCGGAGCTCAAGGCGGCTATGGGCAAGATTCTGAAGCTCAATCCTTCTCCTGGAGGACAGATAGACGACACCTATACAGACCAGGCCCAGCAGATCATTCCGGATTTCCTACTGGAGTACATTGACGGGGAGCTCAGACTCTCAATGCCAAGATTCTCTGTACCGGAGCTGCGGGTAAACAGAAAATATGCAGACCTTCTCATGGAGGCAGCGAATTCATCTGAGAGAGAGAAGAAGGAGGCTGCGGCCTTTGTCAAGAAGAAGCTGGATTCGGCGAAATGGTTCGTAGAAGCCATCAAGCAACGCCACAACACCCTCTCCAGCACTATGCAGGCCATTGTTGACTACCAGCGGGAATACTTCATCGATGGAGATGAGACCAACCTCAAGCCAATGGTGCTCAAGGATATCGCCGAGAAGACAGGATTCGACATATCCACCATCTCACGCGTGGTGAACAGCAAGTACATAGAGACTCACTTCGGCATATATTCGCTTAAGTACTTTTTCTCGGAAGGACTGGAAAACCAGGATGGTGAAGAGGTATCGACACGAGAGCTTAAGAAGGCGCTGATGGAATGCGTCGAAAACGAGAACAAGCGCAAGCCTCTGACCGACGATGAACTCGTGGAGCAGATGACCGCAAAGGGCTATAAAGTAGCACGCCGAACCATCGCAAAATATCGCGATCAGCTCGGCATACCAAAGGCTCGTCTCCGAAAGGAGCTATAATATTTCTGATTATTTTTTCTCTCCGTAGGCAAGGTCACCTGCGTCACCAAGACCAGGCACTATGTATGAGTGGCTTGTAAGCTCCTCATCGATAGCTGCAACCCAGAGGGTTACCTTGTCACTGGCGATGTTCTTCTGGAGGTATTCCACAGCATATGCACTTGAGATAGGACATACCAGATGTGTATGAGCAGGTTCTCCTTCCTCGCATAGTCTTCTGTATGCTATCTCAAGGGATGCTCCCGTAGCAAGCATCGTATCTGCAAGAATAAGGACTTTACCTTCGAGGTCCGGAGTGCTGGCATATTCAATATTGATATGAAAATCTTCGCCCTTGTCGTACTTTCTGTAGGCTGCCACGAATGCGTTCTGTGCATCATCAAAGTAATTTAGGATACCCTGATGGAGAGGAAGACCGGCACGAAGGATTGTTGCCACAACTACCTTGTCATCATAAGTCGGTATATTGGCTATTCCGAGCGGAGTGACAAAAGGTTTTTCCGAATGTTCAAGAGTCTGGCTTATCTCATAAGCGAAGATCTCGCCGAGTCTTTCAAGATTTCTACGGAAACGCATGCTATCCTTCTGGATGCCCTTGTCACGCATCTGCGAGACAAATTTGTTGAGAATGGACTTCTTCTCACCGAGGTTTATGACTTTCATGTGTTGGATTGTTGGTTTTCGAATCGCAAATATATCCTATTTTTCCTCCGCATCAAAATTTCAGCATCTTTATTTCAGGACACTTTTAGAGAAATCCACCATTTCCTCATCTGCAAAACTGTAATAGGCATTGTCCCCTATCACTACATGATCCAGCAGATGAAGGTCGCATGTGCGGAGTGCCTTGGTCAGAGCCTGGGTCTGTCGGATGTCTTCCGCGCTCGGAGTAGGCACTCCGGACGGGTGATTATGCACGAGTATCACTCCGGTAGCCTTCTTTTCGAGGGCTTTACGTATGACCATACGGTTGTCAATAATGGTGGAGTCATGCCCTCCCCTACTAAGCAACTCCTTGGATATTAAGCGGTTGGACTTATTAAGAAGGAGAGCCCAGCACTCTTCGTGCTCAATAGATTTCACCAAGGGATACATGAGTCTGAATACAGCCTGCGGAGATGACATGGCCGCTCTGGAACGGAATCCTTGCTCTACAGCCGCTCTTCTTCCCAGTTCGAACGCAGCTGCTATGGCAACAGCCTTGCTCATGCCTATTCCCTTTATGCAGCACAGGTCTTCAATAGTCATTCTTGAAAGAGCTCCGAGCCTCCCGTCAGCCGAACGCAGCAGTTCTCTTGACAAGTCAAGCACATTCATCCCGTCGCGGCCGATTCTCAGCAAAATGGCCAGCAGCTCGATATCAGTCAGGGCTTCTGTCCCTTTTGCCACCATCTTTTCACGCGGCATTTCATCCTTGCAAAGTTCATTGAGTTTCATGTCAATAATGTTTTTCCGCAAAGTTCGGAAGGCTTATCCGTGTAATAAAAAATTACATGGTTATTTGCAGAAATCGGCATTAGAGAGCATCTGAAGGGTGCCTCATAGGTGGAAATTTATCAGATTTTTTAGCAAAATCTGATAAATTCCGCCCTGTCTTATCGGTGGGGGTGCCGCGACGCAGGGAAATCTGCCCGAAACTTTGCGTCGTGGATGGAAGGGAGTGCAGATGAAAGGAAACCAGGACACGACGAAGGGAAATCTGCCCGAAACTTTGCGTCGTGGATGGGAAGGGGCGCAGACGACAGGGAACCAGGACGCGACGCAGGGAAATCTGCCCGAAACTTTGCGTCGTGGATGGGAAGGGGGTACTGTTCGGTCGTTTTATTAAAACGATTGGCTCCTGAATCGCCGGTTCAGCTGCCGGGAGGGAATGTCAAGAAAAGTTTTTTAGTTAAAATCTTTTGTTTGGAAATGTTTGGAAAGATTTGGCGGGAAAGGAAAAATCCTTACCTTTGTGCCATGATTGAACTAAGGCAATCGCCTTGTTGAGAAATGAAATAGGTATTCAGCCCCAAACTGAATGCCTTTTTCTATTAAAATAAGACCTTAAAGCCGAGGGACGTACTCTCAAATCCAAAGCTTGTTTTACAAATTCTCAACAAAAAGGCAATGTTGCCTAAAACAGTTCAATCATGAAAACAAGGCTTTCGATTTTGCTGAAGCTTCGTATTGAAGTGGACGCTACTGAGAAGCTTGTCAAGGTCAAGTCGCATACGCGGGTTGTCAATGGCAAGACAGTGAAAGTCCGTTCGCATTACAGACGCATTTGGGGTGCGTAGGTAATAAGTAACGGATGAGGCACGCTTAATAGCGGTCTTCTTCCCCTCGGTGTTCTGAACAGAGACGGTGCAATGATGCATTGTCTCTGTTTCGTTATTTGGGGCTGATTCCCATGTGGTGCGGCACCAGATTTGTCTTTTATGACCATCGCTACATAAAAAGCCTGTATATTGTAGCGATGGTCATATAAACAGTTCAAAATATGGAAATTCGGGCACCATCGCTACACGAAATGACGATTTTATGTAGCGATGATATGCCAAGATCATTAACCGAAGCGTCAGTCACAAAAACAGGCAAAAACTTGACTGACGGTCTCGTATCAGATAGCAACACGACAGTTCCGACCACCGTCAGTCACAAAAATGGGCAAAAACCTGACTGACGGTCCTGTATCAGATAGCAAAACGACAGTGCCGACCACCGTCAGTCACAAAAATGGGAAAAAACCTGACTGACGGTCTCGTATCAGATAGCAAAACGACAGTGCCGACCACCGTCAGTCATAAAAACAGCAGATTATATGACTAACGAATAGATTTGCCATTTTGGGGATCCAGCCATAAAGCAGGTTGCTTCATGAATAACTATCAGAGCATCCTGAACTACTTTGATAATCGTTCAACTAATGCATCCGCAGAGTCGTTCAATGCGAAAGTAAAGGCGTTCAGAGCACAGTTCAGAGGTGTCAGGGATATACCGTTCTTTATCTTCAGACTTGCTAAGATCTTTGCGTAGTGCAGGGCACCGCAGCTGGCAAATACGCCAGCCAGCTGCTCAAAGCAAGCTGCGCGAGCTACGCCAAAGGGCTCGCTCCGCATGCTTTGTGCCGGTGATACGGAAAACTCAAAACAACCGGGATTTTACGGCTCAAGGGTAAAACCCTGTGTTTAAGCATAGATGTTCTTTAGTCTGAAGAGGAAGTACTTTACATCTCGTATACCTCTAAGTTGTGCCCTGAACGATTTGATCTTGGCATTGAAAGACTCCGCAGATGCGTTTGTGGAT
>JBGVQX010000086.1:0-12696 GCA_045127905.1 Candidatus Cryptobacteroides sp. | reverse complement strand
GAATTCTTCTGCGGAGAAGAAGTAGTATTCCACTCCGTGCTTTTCCTGGCCTCGAGGGGCCCTTGAGGTTGCTGAAATAGAGAACTCAAGCTCCGGATGGAGACCCAGAATATGATTGACGATGGTGCTTTTGCCCGCTCCTGATGGAGCAGAGAAGATTATGACCTTGTTGCTCATTGTTATTGAAGATTCTTTTTTAATATTCAGCAAAATTAGTTATTTTTGCCAAGATTTCGCGTTTACGAAATGAATTTTATATAAATTATAGATTAATTGTTATGGTATCTTACAAAGAAATCGGTCTTGTAAACACCAGAGAGATGTTTGCAAAGGCTATTGAAGGTGGCTATGCCATCCCAGCATTCAACTTCAACAACATGGAGCAGCTTCAGGCTATCATCTCAGCTGCAGCTGAGACAAAGTCTCCGGTTATCCTTCAGGTTTCAAAGGGTGCACGTCAGTACGCTAACCAGACTCTTCTCCGTTATATGGCTGAAGGTGCTGTAGAGTATGCAAAGGAGCTTGGTTGGGAGAACCCTCAGATCGTTCTTCACCTCGACCACGGTGACTCTTTCGAGACTTGCAAGAGCTGCATCGATATGGGCTTCTCATCAGTAATGATCGACGGTTCACACCTTCCATATGAGGAGAATGTCGCTCTTACAAAGAAGGTTGTTGAGTATGCACACCAGTTCGACGTAACAGTAGAGGGTGAGCTCGGAGTTCTCGCAGGTGTTGAGGATGAGGTTAGCTCAGACCACCACACATATACTAAGCCTGAGGAGGTTGTTGACTTCGTTTCACGTACAGGCTGCGATTCTCTCGCTATCTCTATAGGAACTTCTCACGGTGCTTACAAGTTCACTCCAGAGCAGTGCACAGTTGATCCTGAGACTGGACTTCTCGTTCCACCTATGCTCGCTTTCGACGTTCTCGAGGGCGTTGAGAAGGAGCTTCCAGGATTCCCAATCGTTCTCCACGGTTCATCTTCAGTTCCTCAGGATGAGGTTGCTACAATCAACCAGTACGGCGGTGCACTCAAGGCTGCTATCGGTATTCCTGAGCCATGGCTCCGTAAGGCTGCCGAGTCTGCAGTGTGCAAGATCAACATCGACTCTGACTCACGTCTTGCAATGACAGCAGCTATCCGCGAGGTATTCGCTAACAAGCCAGCTGAGTTCGACCCACGCAAGTACCTTGGTCCTGCTCGTGACAACATGAAGAAGCTTTACATCCACAAGATTGTGAATGTGCTTGGTTCAGACGGAAAGGCACAGTAGTCTGAGAAATAATAGAGGCAGAGGCCTCCGGAAGACATTGGCTCCTGAAAAGGGAGTGGACCCACATAGTGGGGAGGATCTTCCGGAGGCCTCTGCCTCTATTATTGGTGAATACTAAAGTTTTGCAATATATTCTTCGTAGTCTTCCATCGAGCGGAGAATCACGTCTTTTGCAACGTCAGGACCGTAGATGCTGATGAATTTCATTCTCTCGGTGTGTTCTCCCGGAATGTCTTTATAGGTGCTGAAATAATGGATCAGGCGGCGGATGATTGCCGGAGGTACCTGCTCGATATCTGTCATCATTCCGTAAACGGCATCACTCATAAGCACTGCTATGATTTTGTCGTCTGCCTGATTGTGATCAAGAAGTCTGAGGCCTCCGATCGGACGTGCTTTGGCTATAATGTCGCCATGTGTCACGTCTTTCTCGGTGAGAATGCATATATCCAGAGGGTCCCCGTCGCCTTCAACGTCATTTCTTACGAGGGCTTTATTCGTGAGTTCAGCCATTTTAGGACCGCAATATGTCCTTGGGAGGAAACCATATAATGACGGAACTATATTCGAGAATTTCTGAGGACGGTCCAATGTCAGATATCCGGACTCTTTATCCACTTCATACTTTACTGTGTCAGTCGGCACAATCTCAATAAATGCCCTCACCTCTTCAGGTACATTGTTTCCGAGGCTTATTCCATGCCACGGATGGGCTTTGTGTGCTTTTGAAAAATCCATTTGAATAGTTTTAGACGTGCAAATGTACAAATTATTTGTTATCAAGAGCAGCGCGAAGAATCTTTTCTCCAATAATTCGTGCAGAAATTCCTACAAGTTCCTCGCAAGGACGTTTTTTATAATATTCAGGAGTCCGGTCTGAGGGTTCGGGTGATTCCGGGATTCCGTGAATCCCTTTCCCTGATGTATGGCTGCTTTCTGTGAGCCCGAGCAGTTCCTTGCAAATTATGGATCCGTTCAGAGCCTTGAATTCTCCCGCCACTTCCTGTACAAGTGCATAGTTTCCGGTGCGTGCGGACTTGTCTGTCGGGTCGTCTGCCGGCTTGATAAGACCGGAAAGGAATACCATCCCGCTTACGCTTCCACACACTTCCCTCATCCTGCCCATACCTCCTCCGAAACCGGATGAAAGCGATGCGGCCAGTGTGTCGTCGATTCCGAAAATGTCGTTATATGCAAGGACCACAGCCTGACAGCAGTTGTAGCCCCCTTCCTTAAAAAGCCTTCTGGCTTTCTCAATGCGTTCTTCTATATTTATTTGTTTCATGACGAATCGGTATATATTCAGAACACTCCCACTTTCTATATTCTGTTGATTTTTATTACATTTCTAAGGTTACGTATCTGTGAAACGACCTTGTCAAGCTCCAGGTTGCTCGGGACGGCTATCTTCATGCTGATGTCATACGTGCCGTTCCTGCCATTCTCCGTCACATTAAAGGCCCTGAGCGATGCTCGGAATGAGTTTATGATGTCCATGATCTCATTGACTACTGAAGGTTCCAGTGCTGCAACTACCCTGATGCTTGTCTGGAAATTGCTGCTTGAAGGGCTCTCGCTCCACTTTACCTTCTGAATCCTGTATGGATACATATCCATAAGCCTTCCGGCATTAGGACACGACATGCGGTGGATCTTGATGCCTTCAGTGCGTGTAACGAATCCGAAAACATCGTCTCCATATACTGGATTGCAGCATTTGGCCATCCTGTAGTCTATGCCTCTGACATTTTTTGCATCGATCACGAGTATGTCATCGCTGCCTTTTTCATGAATCCCTGCCTTGACTCTCTTTTCGGACTCGGGAATTTGAGGCTCCTGAGTGGAATTTGTAATCTCAAGAATCATGTTCTTGACATCAGCCACGTCAAGTGTGCCTTCGCCGATGGCTGCGTAAAATGCATTGATGGTCTTTAGCTGAAGCTTCTTCAGTATTGCAGCCATGACCTCGTCTTCGAGCTCCATCTTCCAGTTCTTCAGACGTCTTCCCAGCAGTTCCTTCCCGTCTGATGCCTTCTGGAACTCTGCTTCGCTCAGCTTCTGTCGTATCTTGTTGCGTGCCTTATTAGTAACGACTATGTTTAGCCAGTCCGATGACGGCTTCTGATTCTTTCCGGACATTATGTCCACTACGTCACCGGTCTTTAGCTTTTCGTTGATCTTGACCGGTTTCCCGTTTATTTTTCCTCCGGTGCATTTGATGCCGAGGTTGGTGTGGATATCGAAAGCAAAGTCGAGCACAGTTGCCCCTGCCGGAAGCTTGCGCAGTTCGCCGGAAGGGGTAAAGACGAATACGTCTTTGGTCGGTAACTCGTGGACTTCATCTTCGTAATAAGCTGCCATAGGATCGTTTTCCGAACCAAGTGGGCTTTCAAGGGCTTTTCTTACTGCACCCAGCCATTTGTCGAGTGTCGCTTCATGGCGTATGCCTTTATATGACCAGTGAGATGCAAGACCGCTTTCTGCCATCTCGTCCATTCTGCGTGTCCTTATCTGCACCTCAAGATAGCTGCCCTCTTTGTTCTTTACAGTGATGTGAAGAGACTCGTAGCCGTTAGGCTTGGGGTTGGATATCCAGTCTCGCAGACGTTTTGTGTCGGATTCATATTCCTCTGTTACGTATGAAAACACCTTCCAGCAGAGTGCATGTTCGATATCCCTGTCGTCTTCACAGTCTATGATGAACCGTATGGCGAATACATCGAACACACCCTCAAATGAGACCTTCTGCTTCTGCATTTTCTTATAAATGGAAAGAGCTGTCTTGGTGCGTACTTTCAGCTTATAGCTGATTCCTTCCTCGGAAAGCTTCTGCTTGAGAGGCTCGATGAACTGGGTCATCAACTTATGTCTGTCGTTTTCAGTGCTTTTGAGTTTGTTGGTTATGGCACGGTACTGCTCCGGATCTGCATGACGGAAATAGATGTCCTCAAGCTCACTCTTTATATTGTATAGGCCGAGCTGGTGGGCGAGGGGAATATAAAGCATCATTGTTTCCATCACTTTCCTCTCCCTTGAAGCTTTCGGAAACATATCAAGCGAGCGCATGACCTCGAGTCTGTCGGCTATCTTAAGTACAGTCACGCGTGGGTCACGGGAGTAAGATACAATAAGCCTTTTATAATTCTCCGCTTCAAGCCGTGTATCCTTCGGCTTGATGGTGGAAATCTTGTTGAGGCCGTCCACAATGGTATATATATCGTTGCAGAAGCCTTCGGATACGATGTCTGTTTCCGGAAAAAATCGGGTAGCTTCATGGAGGAAGATGGCGGCTATGCATTCTGCCGGAAGACCGATTTCTTCATATGCAATCACGGCTGTGGCGATCGGATGCTCTATGAATGGCTGCCCGTTGCTGCGCCTATGGTCTTTCAGTGCATTCTCCGCAATGCGGTATGCCTTTAATATCAGCTCTTTACCATTGGAGTCAAATCTTGGGAAAAGTTTTTCTATACGCTCCATGTCTCTCGTGCTTTTAGGTTCCTGACAACAAAGATACTAAATACTTTCCATTTGCATTTCCGTTATTTATGAGTAAATTTGACAAGTTGAGATAAATGTTTATTCTTATGAGAAAATTTCTGTGCGCTTTGGCGCTTTGCCTCGTGTTTACGGGGAACGCTCCGGCTTCCGAGAGCAACCTGCCTGACTGGCAGAATCCTGGAATAGTGGAACGCAACCGCGAACCGATGACCGCCTTTTTCCAGACCGACGGTCTGCGGGTAAATCTTAACGGGCAATGGAAATTCTGCTGGTATGAGTCTATCGACTCACGCTCTAAGGATTTCTTCAATCCTTCGTATGATGATGCTGCGTGGGATGAGATGCCTGTTCCCGGGATGTGGGAACTTAACGGCTATGGAGATCCTGTGTATAAGAATATAGGTTATGCATGGCATGGACATTATAAGGACAATCCTCCGTATCCGGCTATGGAACATAATTATGCGGGTCAGTATAGAAAGACCTTTACCATTGACGGACAATGGAAGGGAAAGGATGTATATCTGTATATCGGATCGGCTACGTCGAATGTACGCGTGTGGATAAACGGAAAGGAGGTCGGCTACAGCGAGGATAGTAAGCTGGAGGCCAGGTTCAATATTACCCGTTATGTCAAGCAGGGAGAGAATCATGTGGCGCTTGAGATTTTCCGCTGGTGCGACGGTACATATCTGGAAGACCAGGACTTCTGGAGACTTACAGGTATCTCAAGAGATGTGTATGTGTATTCACGTGAGAAGAACAGGATAGAGGATGTTTTGGTGAATGCATCTGCTTCAGGAGAAGCTGTCATTAGTGCAGAAGTATCCAAAGGAGTCTCGAAGGTGTCTTTTGAACTTAAGGATCCTTTTGGAAAATCCGTTTTCACAGAGACTGTGTCTGTAAATAAGAAGGTGTGCTCCCAGCGCGGATTCCCTATGGTTGAGTTGAGGGCAAAGGTGCCTTCTGTACTTCAATGGACAGCAGAAACGCCTTGGCTTTACAGACTGCATGTCGCATTATATGATAAGAAAGGACGTACGGAAGAGACTTCTGTTGAGGTGGGATTCAGGGATGTATGCATAAGCGACGGGCAGTTGCTGGTGAACGGAAAGCCAGTGCTCATCAAGGGCGTGAACCGTCACGAAATGAACCCTTACAAGGGATATGCTGTCACAGAAGAGGATATGGTGCGTGATATCCGCATTATGAAGCAACTTAATGTGAATGCAGTGCGTACGTGCCATTATCCTGATGATCCTCTATGGTATAGCCTCTGCGACCGTTACGGACTCTATGTGGTAGCTGAGGCGAATATCGAGTCTCATGGTATGGGATATGGTGAGGCTACTCTTGCAAAGCGTCAGGATTTTGAAATTGCACATCTGGAGCGCATCAGCAGAGCTGTCAGACGCGATATCAATCATCCGTCCGTAATCATCTGGAGCCTTGGTAACGAGGCCGGAAACGGTCCGAATTTCTACAAGGGGTATGAAATGGTGAAGAAAATGGACCCTACCAGGCCAGTACAATATGAGAGGGCTGAACTTGAGTATAATACCGATATATTCTGCCCGATGTATTACGGATACGGAAATAGTGAAAAATATGCTTCCGGAAACCCTTCAAGGCCTCTGATACAGTGTGAATATGCTCATGCAATGGGTAATTCAATGGGAGGTCTCAAGGAATATTGGGATCTGATACGCAAGTATCCTCATTATCAGGGCGGATTCATATGGGACTTTGTGGATCAGGCATTGAGATGGCCTGCAGATGCTTCAGAATATGGTACAGACCATGTGTACGTATTCGGAGGAGACTTCAATGATTATGACCCTTCTGACCAGTCGTTCTGCAACAATGGTGTCATTGCGGCAGACAGGACATATCATCCTCATGCATATGAGGTCGCTTATCAGCATCGTCCTATCCACACATCATCTGCAGGGGAGTGGGGAAAGGTGAACGTATATAATGAATACTTCTTCATAGACCTGTCGCGTTATATGATGCAGTGGAATGTGGAGGTGGACGGTCTTAAGGTGCTGAGCGGAGTGGTGCCGGCATTGGAAACGGGACCACAGCAGACTTCTCTTCTAAATCTCGGTTTTACTGATGTTGACGTTGCAGAGGCGGCATCCATGGCATCTCTTGACGGTAAGGATGTATATCTGAATGTAAGCTACACTCTTAAGCGCGCGGATGGTCTGTTGCCTGCGGGATATGAGGTGGCATATGATCAGATTTGTCTTCGTGAGGCGGACGTTCCTACGCTTGCCGGGGGTGTGGGTGTGCCGGCATATGCCCTTGACGGCACCCGTCATGAATTCTCGGGTGTGATGTCGTTTGACGGGTCTTCGTTTGTCAGGACATCTCCTTGGAAGGCCGTGTTTGATGATCGCGACGGATTTCTTGTAGAGTATGAACTGGGAGGAACACAGATGCTTGAATCTCCTCTGAAACCTTCATTCACAAGAGCAGCAACTGAGAATGATCTTGGAGCCAAACTGCATGAAAAACTGGCTATATGGCGTTTCCCTGAACTTAAACTCTCATCTTTTGACGTGGAACTTAAAGATGATTGTTATGTAATCTCTGCTTGCTATTCACCTATTGCAGGAGTGGCTATGGTGAAAATGCAATATGAAATATATGCGGACGGTACAATACGTGCCGTAGAATCGCTGAATGATGCCGGGGGACTTTCAGAAGCTCCGATGCTGCCACGTTTCGGAATGGAAATGGCCTTGGGAGGAGAATTCTCCATTGTTGAATTCTATGGTTTCGGGCCTCATGAGAATTATCAGGACCGTTTTTCTTCCGCCCTTGTCGGTCATTATGTGCAAAGAGTTGAGGATCAGTATCATTATGGCTATTGTCGTCCTCAGGAATCCGGAACACATTCCGGACTGAAATGGCTTGAGGTGAAAGATGGCAACGGTAAGGGATTCCGTTATATGTCGGATGTGAAATTCTCTGCCTCAGCACTTCCTTACAGCACATATGAACTTGATTTGAAGAGTCATGGAAATGAGCAGTCACATTCTCTCGAACTTAAGCGTCTGGCATTTGAAAATCAGCGCAGTCTTGGTAAGACATGGGTGAACTTTGATCTTGTGCAGATGGGTCTTGGTTGTGTGAATTCGTGGGGTGCACTCCCTCGTGAGGAATATCGTGTGGCAGCTCAACCTTATGAGTTCAGGTTTGAGATCAGGCCTTTGAATAATTAACGGCTATTCAAGCTTGTCGGAGCGGACATTCTATTTCAGGAATGTCCGCTTTTTTTGTATTCCGTAGGTTTTGGCGCGCACTTTGTCTTGGGTTGTTTAGAATCATTAAAAATTAGTGGTGTATGAAGAAGATTATGCTGACCTTTATGGTCATTGTCGCAGGACTTTCAGTGACTGCCCTCGACATAAACGCGCAGAATAAGGCGCAATCCAAGTTCCGGCAGGATATGGATAAATGGCACAAGGATATGGCCGAGTTCCGTGCCCGTTCGGAGCAGAGACGTGCCTTGAGTGAGCTTACAGACTCAATTGCCGGAGTCCAGGCAGCTGCGGCTGTCCGCAATCAGGATTTTGTCCTTGAAGCAAACCAGGTTACATTCAAGAATGGAGCCACCGTATTTGTAGACTCGAATACTACTTTCATATCTGTAAAGGGCAATAGAGCTGTTGTACAGATTTCTCCAAGCAACTTTGCCGCCGGTCCTAATGGCGTGGGAGGTGTGACAGTGGATGGAACCATCTCGGGAATGGAGAGGATGGTGAACAAGAAAGGAAATGTCACGATATCGTTCAATGTCATGGGAATAGGTATCAATGCACAGATCGAAATCTATATGACTCCCGGTACCAATAGTGCTTATGCTACAATCTATCCTAATTTCAACTCAAATACCGTATGGCTCCAGGGAAATATTGTTCCTTACGAGAACTCGGATATATTTGAGGGAAGCTCATTATAAAACGAACTTAAATTTATAAAGTCATGAAAAGAATACTTATTTTCTCAACCCTGGCACTTTTGGCGCTGGCATGCCACAAGGAGCCTTATTCACAGGACAGCGACGGTGAATACCTCGTGTATACATCTCCTTCCAAGGATGTGAACTTCGCTAATTATCAGACCTTTGACGTGGTGGATAGCGTGCTTGTCATCGGCCAGAAACCGAAACCTTTCTATTCTCAGTCGGATAATGCCCTTGCATTGATTCAGGCCTTCAGAGTCAATATGGAGAAGCTGGGCTACATCTATACTCCTTCCAATCCGGACACCCAACTAGGAATCCAGCTCACATTCGTCGAGCAGACTGAAAGATATGTGCAGTACTATGACGACCCGTACTGGTGGCTTGACTATCCGGGATACTGGCCTTCAGGATATTGGGGAAACTGGAGCGGATGGTACTATCCTTATCCGGTGACCTACACCTACACTACGAATGCCCTCATTACAGATATGGTTGATCTGCAGTCAGAGAATGCTGATGGGAAATTGGAGATTGTATGGTCTTCCTACATCGGCGGACCGGCAAGCTACAGCATCCAGAATGATGTGAACAGAATGAAGGAATCCATCAATCAGGCCTTCTCCCAGTCGCCTTATCTGAAACGTACCGGCTCAAGATAATCTTTAAAAGTATAGTGATATGAAACGTTTAATATACATTTTTACGGCAGCTGCTGCAATGATGCTTTTTGCGGCCAACGCAGACGCCCAGATGGGCAAACGAAACTATATCAATGCCGGATGGCAGTTCAACGCCCTTGTCGGCAATGAATTCGTGACAAGTGCACAGGGCTATGCAGCATATATAGAAGGTGGATACTATCTTACTCCTATGCTGGCAGTAGGTGGATTCGCGAACTTCAGTACCAATAACGAGTACGTTCCTACTGAGACTTACACATTCTCAGACCAGTCTGCTCTTACAACAGATCTTGAAAGATCGGTATATCAGGTGCCTTTTGGAGCTACCGTGAGATACCGCTTCATGAGAACCGAAGTCCAGCCTTACATTCAGGCCAAGGTGGGTGCTCAATACTCTACTCAAAGCACCTACATGTCCACTTTCGTGAACAGACACGACAACTGGGGATTCTATATCTCACCTGAATTAGGCCTGACCTTCTATCCGTTCGATGCGACAGACATGGGATTCCAGTTCGCAGTCTATTACAGCTATGCTACAAACGACAACAAGCCATATAACCTCAAAGGTCTTAATAACCTCGGCTTCAAACTCGGTATAGCATTCTAAATTCAGAACTACTTTACACTCTTACCCGGTCCTGCACCGTGCCGCAGCTTCTGAAGCAGTCACAGAAAAGCGGCAGAGTGTAAAGTTTTTTGTGATATTTGTCGCCTGACGGGTTAAAAAAGTATATGAAAAGTTTGCAGGGTAAGAAAAAAAGTGTACCTTTGCAATCCCAATTCGGAAGGAACTCGTAAGAGACCCAAGAATGACCACGGATTGATTCGCTAGCTCAGCAGGTAGAGCACAACACTTTTAATGTTGGGGTCATGGGTTCGAGCCCCATGCGAATCACGGAAATACTGCTTCCCTAGCTCAGTTGGTAGAGCACGACACTCTTAATGTTGGGGTCCAGGGTTCGAGCCCCTGGGGGAGCACGAAAAACCCCTCTACAGGTATCTGTGGAGGGGTTTGTCTATATAAATGTTCCTAAAATGTTCCTATTTTTGGCTCAACGTAAAATCCCGGTTGTTTTGCATTTCCATCCACCAAAAGCCACTTTTTCATGGACAGAAGAATGAAATGATGTGCGGCTCCTATCCATAAAAAGGGCTGTTTCCGTGGATAAAGTGGGGTATAGGGGAGTTCATTAGGAAAAATCAGTATAGGAATCCAAAAGCCCAAAGGGGAATTTTGTTGCCGGCTGCTATATCGATGTCATCTACAGCGAGAGCGGCCTTGCCCTTGTCTTCATCGCTGATTTGAGCCATTCCTTTTCCACATGTTGATGATTACTTCTCTGATGAATGTTAAGCATATCTTTTGATATTTCAATAATAATTCCTAATTTTGTGCAAAAGTTATTGATATATCAATAGTATGTATGATGATATTAATACTCCATATGAGTCTATTGTCTCACTTGGAGAAGCGTTCGCAAAGTACAGGAAATCTCTGAAGATCTCACAGCAGCGGCTGCATGAAATGACAGGCATTTCAATATTTACCATAAGTCAGTTTGAGAACGGTAAAGGACATGGATTGTCACTGTCGCATTTCCTCCTGCTGATGGATGCACTAGGATTGGAGATGACGTTAAGTGATCTGATTCCTATTGTCAGCGACATTGATCCGGAAAAGATGTGGATGTCACAAAATAAGAAAGGAGGTAGAAAATGAATGGGAATGCAGTAAGAGTCGTGTTGTGGGGTGAGACAGTCGGATATCTGACATGGGATTCCAGCAACTGGCGTACAACAACGGCGGTATTCAGTTTTGCAAAGGATTTTCTTGAAAAGGGTCTTGACATATCTCCTTTAAAAATGCCTTTGGGATCTAATTTGGTGCAGTCTCGTCAAAGTATCAGAGGAACAAGCCCCAAAGAACGCTTCGGTGGCTTGCATCCGGTCTTTGCTGACTCTCTTCCTGACCATTGGGGAAACAGCATCTTCCGCAAGTGGGCAGAGGCCCATAAAATCAGCATGAAAAATGTGACAGGTGTTGACTTGTTGTCATTCATCGGTAAACGAGCTATGGGGGCATTGGAATATGATCCCGCATATATCAGTGATGAGGACGGCATATTTGATGTAAATGTAAATGATCTGTATGCTTTTGCAAAATCAGTCTTATCCGAACATGCAGAACTGACATTCGAGGCAAATCATGAACTCCTTTGGGCCGACTTGGTAAAACTGGGCACATCTCCCGGTGGAAAGAGGCCGAAGGCTCTGATTGCGATAAACGAAGCTGATGGAAGCATCAAATCAGGTCAGGCAGTGCTTCCGGAAGGATATAGATATTATATCCTTAAATATGATAATGAGTCCGACATGTTCCCGTATGCCCGTCTTGAGTATGCATATTATAAGATGTGCTGCGATGCCGGAATACGAATGAAACATTCTGAACTGAGGAAATTTGAAAACAGTTCTCATTTCATAACAGAACGATTTGACCGAACTTCGGAAGGGAAAGTCCACATGCAATCCTTAGCAGCCTTGACGGGCGGGGCAACCTCTTATGAGGAGGCCTTCAATGTAGTCAGACGTCTCAGACTCGACTATGCTGATAAGGAACAGCTTTTCAGAATGATGGTTTTCAATGTGCTCGGAGGAAACATTGATGACCACGACAAGAACTTCTCATTCCTTATGGACAAACAGGGCAGGTGGTCTCTTGCTCCGGCCTATGACATGGTCTACAGTATAGATCCGAACGCATTGGGAGTCCAGAAAGGTCAGTTTATGAGCATTAAAGGAAAGGTGCTTGACATAACTGAAAAAGATCTCCTGGCAATGGCAAGGGAAAACGACATCAATAATCCATCAGGAATCATATCACAGGTACTTGATGTTGTCTCCAACTTCCGCTCTTATTGCAAAGCAGTTGAAATTAATGATATGACTTGCGATATTATGCAGAAGGAACTTAATGATAAGTATACTTCATTCAAGTAAATTTTAATCTACCAAATCAGATATAATGTCCATGAAATCTCGGTTTTGTGGACATTCTCAGTTTGCAATGTCCACGTTTTGCCAATTTTATGGACATTGTGGATATTAATTAGGCTCAAGGGTAAAACCCTGTGTTTAAGCATAGATGTTCTTTAGTCTGAAGAGGAAGTACTTTACATCTCGTATACCTCTAAGTTGTGCCCTGAACGATTTGATCTTGGCATTGAAAGACTCCGCAGATGCGTTTGTGGAT
>JBGVQX010000085.1:0-4387 GCA_045127905.1 Candidatus Cryptobacteroides sp. | reverse complement strand
CATAACAGTTTTTAAGCGATATGGCTAAAAAGACAAAGAAATTCGAAACGCCGATTGACCAGAGAGAGACCTTCGTGTCGATTCAGAAGACTTTTGCAGACTCGGATCTGAGCGTCAGCGAGAAACTTAAGACTCTGTATGCCCTTCAGCAGGCAGATACGGAGATTGACAAGATCCTTCAGCTCAGAGGAGAGCTTCCTGTTGAGGTTGAGAATCTGGAGAACGAGATAGCTGAGCTCAAGGCTAAGGCAGCCCGCGTGAGCGAGATGATCGACGAATACGGCAAGTTCATCACTGAGAACAAGCTCAACATCACAGAATGTGATGCACAGATAGAGAAGTATAAGTCTCAGATTGAGAATGTGGCCAACAGCCGTGAGTATGACTCCCTCAATAAGGAAATCGAGAACCAGGGCCTCCTCAGGCAGATCGCAGAGAAGCATATAGGTGAAGCAAAGGAGCGCATCTTCGACAAGAAGAACGAGCTTGAAGTTATCAAGGAGAAGATTACAGTGAGGACTGATGACCTCAAGGCTAAGAAAGAGGAACTCGAAACCATCGTTGAGTCAACTTCGAAGGAAGAGGAGAAGCTCCGTGCCAACAGAGAGGCTTGCGCAGCGAAAATCGATGCCAGGACTATGAGTGCGTATGACCATATCCGCCAGAGCTGTCAGAATCATCTTGCCGTGGTTTCTATATTCAACGGAGATTCTTGCGGAGGATGTTTCAACACTATCGCTCCTCAGAGACTCATCGACATCGCTTCCAACAAGAAGATGATAGTGTGTGAGTACTGTGGTAGAATACTTGTGAACCCAGACTTTGAATAATACTTCCTATGACTGAAGAGGGAAAGAAAAGAGCAGTCAGAAGAAAGAATCAGTCAGTCAATCTAGATACGTTAGGGCTTGAGATGGGAAATAGACCGCCTCAAGCTCTTGACGTCGAAGAGGCTGTCCTTGGCGCACTTCTGATAGAACCGAACTGTATCGACGAGGCTATGGATGAGCTTACGTCGAACTGTTTCTATAGTGAGAAGCACAGAATGATTTTCGAATCCATGCGTGCTCTCAACAACGAGCATGTACCTCTTGATCTGCTCTCGGTTTCCCAGAAGCTCAAGTCTCAGGGCAACCTTGAGGCTGTGGGAGGAACAGTCGCCCTGGTGCAGCTGTCTCAGAAGATTGGAGCAGCCGCCCACATAGAATACTACATCAGGATACTCAAGCAGAAGTGCATCCAACGAGAACTGATCACTGCATCATATGACATTCTGAAGACTTCGTATGATGAGGCAGTCAATGTGGATGATCTGATAGACACTGCTCAGACCAAACTATTTGCTGCCATACAGAATAATGTCAAAAAGGATGTGCAAGAGATCGGTAAGGTCATCAATGATGCTCTGGACGATATCCAGAAGCTTCAGGATTCTTCCGGATTGAGCGGTGTGCCTTCCGGATTCCCTTCAGTGGATAAAATCACCCTCGGATGGCAGGCATCGGACCTTATCATCCTTGCAGCCCGTCCGTCTGTGGGTAAGACAGCATTTGTGCTCAATCTTGCACGAAATGCAGCCGTGGACTTCAATATGCCGGTGGCATTCTTCTCGCTTGAAATGCCGGCCATACAGCTTGCAAAGCGTATGATGGTGTCAGAGACACGTCTCAGCGCTGACAAGATCAAAGGTGGAGTCAAGCTCCAGCCTTGGGAGTGGGAACAGCTGGATATACAGCTCAAGAGACTGGCCAAGGCTCCTATTTATATAGACGACACTCCTTCGCTTCCGGTCATGGAGTTCCGCTCCAAGGTCAAGAAGCTGGTCAAGCAGAAAGGTGTGCGTCTGATTGTTGTCGATTATCTCCAGCTTATGCAGGGCCCTTCTGAGCTTCGCGGCATGCGAGAACAGGAAGTGGCTGCCATATCCCGTACGCTCAAGGCGACGGCAAAGGAGATGAATGTTCCTATTATTGCCCTTTCGCAGCTTTCGCGACAGTCTGAGAACCGTGTCGGAAGCAACCGCCGTCCTCAGCTCAGCGACCTCCGTGAATCCGGTTCAATCGAGCAGGATGCCGATATGGTAATCTTTATCCATAGATATGATTATCAGGGACTTAATGAGGATCCTAATGATGTGGGAAAGACTCAGATCATCATAGCAAAGCACAGAAACGGAGCCATTGCCGATATCGACATGAGATTCCGTGCTGACGAGGTGCGTTTCGTTGATGATCAGGAGAGTCTTGTCAATACTGCTGATTCAATGCCCGTAAGTTCGGCAATGAATGATGATGTCCCTTTTGCCGCACCTTCCGCAATGCCGTCGAATGATTTTGGGGCAAATGATGAATTCATGTAGAAATATACTGACGCTCATTGCTGTCAGTTTCCTTTGCATCTTTGCGCGTGCGCAGGAATCTGCGGATTCCTTGGGCACGGCTTGTGTGCCGGTAATGACTGTGGATGAAGCCGGACTGGCTTTTCAAGGCGGTGAGAAAGTGGATTTTGTCATGCACTATAAGTGGGGATTCATCAATTCCGATGTAGGTCATGCAACTGTGACCCTTGACACATTGACATTCAACGGACATGAAGCTTTCCGCTGCAGCGTCTATGGCAAGACCACGAAGTTTTACGATGTGTTCTTCAAGGTTAGAGAGGACTTCAAGTCCTGGTTTACCCGCGACGGACTCAAGCCGTTGAAATTTACCAGAGATACCGAGGAAGGCAGCTATAGGGCCAGGAATACATATCTTTATCAATGGGATTCTGCTGAGCCGCACATCGCTGCAGATATATATACTTCCAGTCTTGGGCAGAAGTCAATGGAGATTCCTTTGACGCCATGTACTTTCGATCTTCCCGCCCTTTTCTTCTATGCGAGAAATATGGATTTTGACGTCATCACTCCGGGAATCAAGTATCCGATGACCTTCGCCATAGATGATGAAGTCTATAACGTCTATTTTATACTTTACGGCCGTGAGACCATCAAGGTGAAGGGTATAGGCAAGGTAAAGACTATCCGTTTTGCTGCAAAGCTGCTTGAAGGAGAGGTGTTCAAGGGTGAAGAAGATATGACGATTTGGGTCACAGATGACGGAAACAGGATTCCTATATATTTCGAGGCTCCGCTAAGGGTGGGCAAGGCTACGGGACGCGTCACCGGATGGTCGGGGCTGAAATACCCTTTCAGTTCGTTAATAGAAGAGTAACATATGGCAAAGAAAAATGAAATTACCCATAGGGGAAAGATTATTGAGATAACCCCTGATTTCACGACTGTGCAGATTATCGTTTCGTCCGCATGTTCCGCATGCCACGCGAAAGGATTGTGCGGTATGTCTGAAGATGAAGAAAAGGTTATAATGGTGCCTACAGACCCATATACCGTGTATCAGGTGGGTGACGAAGTGCAGGTCATGACTAAAATGATTATGGGACTTAAAGCTGTGTGGATATCTTATGTAATTCCTTTGCTGATATTAATGATTTTAATATTATCTTTGTCCTCCGTTATCGGTAACGAAACCGTTGTCGGCCTTGTGTCGGTAGCGGGTGTTGCCTTGTATTACCTCGGCATATGGCTTCTGAGGGACAGGCTTGCCGATGAGTTTGTCTTTTATATTAAGGAACAACAACTAAACTAACTTTTATAATGACAACAACAATTATCTGGACTATTGCAATCCTCACCATTCTTGGTGTGGTTCTCGCGGTGGTCCTTTACTTTGTGGCTGAGAAGTTCAAGGTGGAGGAAGATCCGAGAATCGACGAGGTGGAGAAGGTGTTGCCTGGAGCAAACTGTGGCGGCTGCGGACAGGCAGGTTGCCGTGCCTTTGCTCAGTTCTGTGTGGAGTCGTCTCCGAATCTGGACAAGTGTTTCTGTCCGGTGGGAGGCAATGAAGGTATGCAGAAAGTCGCTGCTGTGCTTGGCGTCGAGGTTGCTGCAAAGGAACCTCAGGTGGCCGTGGTACGTTGCAACGGAAGCTGCGAGAACCGTCCTCGTACAAACGAATACGGCGGTTATCAGTCGTGCCGTGTAAAGGCTACCCTTTACAGCGGTGACACAGGATGTTCTTTCGGATGTCTCGGTTGTGGAGATTGTGTGGCTGCATGCCAGTTCGGCGCCATCACCATGGATCCTGTCACCGGACTCCCTGTAGTGGACGAGGAGAAATGTACAGCCTGCGGAGCATGTGTGAAGGCATGTCCGAAGAATGTCATTGAGATCCGCAACAAGGGCCGCAGGAACATGCGCGTGTTCGTTTCATGCATCAACAAGGATAAAGGTGCTGTCGCACGCAAGGCATGTAAGGCTGCATGTATCGGATGCGGCAAGTGTGCGAAGGCTTGTCCTTTCGAAGCAATCACAGTGGAGAACAAC
>JBGVQX010000084.1:0-13267 GCA_045127905.1 Candidatus Cryptobacteroides sp. | reverse complement strand
GGAGCGGGCAAAAGCACCATCGTCAATCATATTCTGGGTCTCCATCCGGAGCTTGAGTTCTCTATTTCAGCAACCTCAAGGGCCCCTCGAGGCCAGGAAAAGCACGGAGTGGAATACTACTTCTTCTCCGCAGAAGAATTCCGGCAGATGATTGCTCAGGACATGTTCGTAGAGCATGAGGAAGTATATCACGGTTCATTTTATGGAACACTGAAATCAGAAGTGGAGCGTATCTGGGCCAAAGGACATACAATCGTATTTGACATTGATGTCCAGGGAGGAGTGAACCTCAAGAGAATCTTCGGAGATCAGGCATTTTCAATCCTGATACAGGCTCCATCAGTGGAGATCCTCCGGGAAAGGCTTATCGGCAGAGGTACTGACACTGCAGAAGCAATCGAAAAACGTGTCGCGAAGGCAGCATCCGAAATGGAATTCGCCGCAGGAAAATTCGACTATGTCCTTGTAAACGACGATCTCAAGACAGCCTTTGCTGAAGCCGAAGGCATAGTTGCCGAATTTCTCAAAAAAGCCTGATGAACATAGCAGTCTACAGCGGTTCATTCAACCCATTGCACATCGGTCATCTTGCAATCATCAGACACATGATTGAGGTGGCCGGTTTTGACATGGTATATCTGATAGTATCCCCAAAAAATCCACTAAAGGACAACATCAGCAGTTCCAGCGGTCCTGAGAGATATAAGGCAGCCGTCGAAGCAGTCAGCCGCCACTTCGCCGCCTCTAAAGTAATCGTAGATGACATAGAGCTGAACATGCCGGAACCTCATTACACCATCAGGACTCTCAAGGCTCTTAAACAGCGTGAGCCGGCATACAAATTCACATTCATAATGGGAGCAGACTCTCTTGCTGATATCCGAAGATGGAAGGATTACCAGAGCCTCCTATCGGAATTCGGAACTGCAGTCTTCCCACGCAAAGGACATGACCTGAAAAAGATAAGGCAGGACCTTCTTGAAGAAAATCCTGCCTATTTGATAGACATCCTTGATGCAGAGATGGTGGACATGTCATCGACACAGATCCGAGAACATTTATCCAGAGGAGAAGATATCTCTGCAATGCTGATGTAACAGTATTCCTGACTACTTCACAAGTTCAGCAGCCTTTGCCAGAGCCGGAACAATATGAGGGAATATATTTTCCTGTCCGATCTCCTTATCAACACCGAATTTAACGAGCGAATCGTGAACTTTCTCGGTGACACCCGAAAGAATTACTGTAACTCCCCTCTTGCGGGTTCGTTCGCACAGGTTGCGAAGATTGTTCACTCCGGTAGAATCGATAAACGGAACCTTACGCATACGAATGATACGGACCTTTGTACCTGGTTTCTTCATCTTCTCCAGTTCCTCGAAACGGCTTGCCAGTCCGAAGAAGAACGGACCGTCAATCTCATAGACCTCAACGCCATCAGGTATATCCAGTCTGTCGGTATTTTCCATTAGAGCAGCCTCGTCGTCCTCTGTAGCGGCTACCTTATGTCCCTCAAGAACTGAGATATGAGATGTCTCCATGACACGACGTACAAAGAGCACAATCGCAAGTACCACACCTACTTCTATAGCAACGGTAAGATCCACAATTACTGTAAGGAAGAAAGTCAGAAGAAGCACAGCAACATCCGACTTGTCACCTCTAAGCAGATACTTGAAAGTTCTCCACTCACTCATATTATAAGCCACCTGAACAAGAATTGCCGCAAGACATGAAAGCGGAATATATACAGCATATGGCATTAGGAAGAGGTATATCAGCAGAAGCACTCCAGCATGCACGATACCTGTCACAGGAGTCTTTCCTCCGTTATTGATGCTCGCCATAGTCCTGGCAAGAGCACCGGTAGCTGGAATCCCGCCGAAAAGCGGTGTCACGATATTGGCAATACCCTGGCCGATAAGTTCAGTATTTGCATGATGTCTTTTACCGGTAGCACCGTCAGCGACCATCGCTGCAAGAAGTGACTCGATTGCACAAAGAATCGCAATGGTAAATGCCGGAGAGACGAGGCCCTTTATAGTTTCGAAATCGAATTTCGGAGCCACAGGCTTAGGCATAGGCAGTCCGTCGGCAAGTTCAGGAAACTTAGACCCGATAGTAGCGAGCTCAACGCCGGCAAACTTACTGAGCAGCACGGACACGGCAGTACCTACAATAAGAGCTATCAGGGACCCCGGAACCTTCTTGGTCACCTTGCCCCAGCTGAAGCATATAACAAGACAGAGCATGCTCATTGCAAGTTCTACCCAGTTGATGCTGCCAAGATTCTGGAAATAGCATGCCCACTGAGGAATAAATCCAGCCGGAACCTCGAGGTCAAGCGGAAGCCCGAAGAAATCCTTCATCTGAGTAGAGAAGATTGTCAGCGCAATACCGCTTGTGAATCCCACCACTATAGGATAAGGAATGAATTTGAATATCACTCCCATCTTGAATACACCCATAAGCACCAGGAATACACCCGCCATGATTGTGGCGATAATCAGTCCCTGCATACCGTACTGACCGACAATACCGGCGACAATCACAATGAATGCACCTGTAGGACCACCAATCAGGAAGTTAGAACCTCCGAAAAACGAGATCAGGAATCCTGCTACAATTGCTGTAATAAGTCCCTGCTGCGGAGTCACGCCACTAGCGATACCGAAAGCGATGGCAAGCGGAAGTGCGATGATGCCAACAATGATACCGGCAATCAAATCTGATGAGAAGGTCTTGCCATCATAACCACCCTTCTTGAACAGCCCGAACAGTTTGGGCTGAAATACTTCTTTCAGGTTAAAGTTCATGATGAAAAATTAAATACACTACTAGAATATATATGTTATTTGCTCATATAAGCTTCAAAACGTTTTGCTGAGTTAAGCTCGGCTTCTTTTGTGGATGCGGCCACAACCTTAGTCGTGATCTTGGCCGTAGGCTTCGATATGATGCGGACCATATCCTCTGTCTTCTCGACCTTGGCAAATGCCTTGGCCGTATAGAACATTCCGGCACCTATCGGGATAGGATTCTGCGAAACATCTGCAGGGTGTATGCCCCAAACGCTTATATATCCGTCAGCATATGTAACGCGCTGTCCTTCATGGTAGTTAACTCCTGTAAGAAACTGGACTTTCTTTCCAGATAGCTCTTTAGCTGTGATTGTCGCCTCTCTCTTTTTTACAGACATATCGATCCGGACAGAAACATCCACAGTATCCTTACCATACGGAACTCCAAATGCAATGATTTCAGCGAAAGAACCGTTCTTCATATCACCGACCCTTGCAGTTCGGCCTCGAGTGGCTACAAGCTTAACTTCCTTCTCTCCATCCCATAGGGCTATACCGCCAAGTCCGACTGTCTTTCCCACACGATATTCATCACATCCGGCACCATCTTCAGTCTGCTGGACAGAGGTTGGATACCATAGATAGTGTTCCAGTTCCATTCCCCTTCCACTCTTGGAATAAACATCTATCGCACCGCTGTCATTGAAGTACAGGCGCAGAGCCATATGACTATTCTCAACAGCAGGGCCATGATGTCCGACCTTCTTATATTGATTAGCTGTCTCTGAAACAATCTCATCTACCTGAAGCGAATCGCTTCTCCAGAAAAGGCTATGAGCCGTCTGGGCTGAGACAGTGACACAAACGAGCAATATCAGATATGAAACAAGAAGTCTTTTCATAATCATTAAGGTTTTTCAAAAAAAGAAAAATGCACATTGCCGTATTTTCTTTCCTTCACAAAATACGGATGAGTCTCAAAATTATATTCCTCCGGATGTTCCAATATAAGATAAGCACCTGGATGAAGAATATCTCTCTCGAACACCTTATCAGGAATGGACGCAAGCCCGTCCAAGGCATAAGGTGGATCTGCAAATATTATATCAAACTTTTCACGGCATATTTCCAGGAACTCAAATACGTTATGGCGCACTACCGTGAGATTGCGCATACCGAACTTCTCAGCCTGTGACTTGATAAAGGAAGCGTGCATCGGAAGCATCTCCACACAATAGACCATCGAAGCGCCACGAGATGCAAATTCATACGAAATAGCACCTGTGCCACCAAACAGGTCAAGCACCTGAAGTCCTTCCATCTCATATTCATTATTGAGAATATTGAAAAGTCCTTCCTTGGCAAAATCTGTCGTAGGGCGGGCCTTGTAGCCGTTAGGAGGCATGATAGTCTTGCCTTTGAGTCTTCCACCTATAATCCTCATGCCGTTTTGCCGTTAAAGATGTTCCACACTACGGAAATACCTGTACAGAGAGAGTTCCTGATCCTCATCAAGAGGCGTCCTGAAACATATTGTAGAGACTTCGGGATTGAGCTGGAGTTTCTTCAAGGCAAGGAATATGAAATACTCCGCAGTTGTAAAATCAGGAGCCCTGAATGAGTTACACAAAAGAAGGGTCTTACCCTGGGCTATAACAAGATAAAGATAACCATCCATATACGAGGCTACAATCTTGTTATATTCAGCCACATCCCCGATGTCGCGAAGCATGTAGTAAATCTCCGGCAGAGGCTTCACCCTGCTGCCATCGGAGCAGAGAACGGTCTCAGATATTACCTTTGAAAGAGTCTCTCCTATCGCATTCGAATAGACCAGCACAGCAGCCTGATCAGGCACTTCCACAAAATCTACAGGGTCTTCATCCTTTAAAGCAGTCACCTCAGAAAGAATCTTGCGAGAAGCTTCTGGAGAATGGAACTGCGACGGGACAAGGGCACACTTTGGGGTAAAGACAGATATCTCCACATTATCATACCTTCGCTGCAATTCTGCTGAAGTAAAAATCCTATCCGATGTCATCCATTCTGACGACATTTCATGAGAGTCGGCCTGTATCTTAAAAGAATATCCACTCAAGCCGACTTGAATGGATATCCCGTTTATTGTGTTGGTCATGTGTTTACTCCCAGTTACCGGCGTTGTTGTTTGGAGCTGTAATGCTACCCACCTGGAGTCCCTTGTAACGTCCCTGATCTTCTCTCTCAGCATCGAGGTTGATTCTAAGCTGATTATTAAGACCTCTGAGAAGAGACTTGTAAGGCATCGAAGCCTCGAAGAGAGGAACCTTTACTCCTGACACAGTCTTGATTGTTGAAGACATGATGACTGAGTCTCCGCAGAAAGGAATGAGCGCGAGAGAGTCAACCACGAAATCAGGTCTGCCATTGAAGAGTGTATCCTTCACAGCAATCTCGGTTGTAATCTGGAACACGAGATTAGTCTCACCTGCATTATAGAGGTCGCTAAGCTTCTGGTTTAGTTTCTCTCCCTTGAGATGACGATACTTCTTCTTGATCTTTTCTGTATGTGCCATTGCAAGAGAGTCATCCTTCGAACCTACCTGCATCACAATCTTCATCTTTCCTTCATTATAGAAAAGCTTGAGTGAATCGATTGTAGAAGAATACTTGCCATTTACGTTCTTGAAAGCGACCTGAAGATCACGGATATCCTTAAGTCTCTGAACTGCAACACTCTCACGATAAGCCTTGTGTTTATTGAAGTCCACAGGCTCCATGACACTCTTAACGATTGCATAAGTAAGGCCTACAATGGCCAGCGGCAAAATTAAATAGGTAAAAACCTTTCTTACTATTGAACCCATTATTATTATGTTTTTATTTCCTTTCAAATCATCCCATAGGGGACAAAGTCTCAAAAATGCCGGACAAAGTTATGAAATTGATTTATCAAATGCAATATAATTTGTAATTTTGCAGGCGAAACTTTGGAGAATTTATGAAAGACATTGAATCAGGACAGATAGACAGATTGGAAGATATGCTGGCAAAGGCAGGCAACATTGTGGTAATAACACACATGAAGCCAGACGGAGACGCTCTTGGCAGCAGTACGGCCATGTACCATTACCTCAAGTCAATCGGAAAAGAATGCCGCATAGTCATTCCCGACCCCAACCCTTCCAACCTCGATTTTCTTCTTGACCAGGATACGAGGAAAGACTTACGCATATACGAGGCATATCCAATCAGCACAGCCGCTGCAATAAAGGAAAGTGACCTGATTATCTGCATGGATTTCAATGCTTTCCACAGGACTGACACTTTGGAGCCACTTCTTTTAGAATCAGCACAGCCTAAAATCCTGATTGACCATCATCTGTCACCGGACTCAAAACAATTCTCATTAGTATTCTCGGAGACTGAGGTCTCGTCAGCCAGCGAGCTCCTGTTCCATATCCTGATGCACACAAGTCAGATTTCGCATAAAGCATCAAGAATCCCCGCAGCCGCAGCTGTCGGCCTGATGACAGGCATGACAACGGACACTAATAATTTCGCCAATTCCGTATATCCTTCCACCCTGCGCATGGCATCAGCCCTTCTGGAGGCCGGCATCGACAGAGATATGATCCTGCAGCAGTTATATAACCGATTTTCCGAAAGCCGCCTCAGACTCATGGGACATATGATGAAGGACCTTTTAAAGATAACTGACGACGGCGTGGCATACATAGTGCTTGACAAGGAAACACAAAGAAACTATCATGTAAAGGAAGGCGACACGGAAGGATTTGTAAATATGCCGCTATCCATCGACAAGGTAGTGATGAGCATATTGCTTAAGGAAGATAATGACAGAATCCGGGTATCCATACGCTCCAAGAGAGGATATTCAGCCAATGCATGCGCTAAGGAACACTTCAACGGAGGAGGACATGAAAATGCTTCAGGAGGAAGATTACTCATAGGAAAAGATGTAGCTAAAATTGATGACGCATACGAATACATTGAAAGACACACACATACATTCATGAAAAGATACAATGGATAGAAAATTACTTATATTGGCCATGCTGCTGTGTTTTGCAGCAAGTTCATGCATGAAGGAAAAGCTCGCAGCCACATATAATTCACAGGAAGCCTCCATAGACAAGTATATCACCGGCAGCATGTATGTAAAACGCAGCGGAGTTTCCGAAAAGACAGGTAACGACACCACATGGACCGACACTCTCAGAATAGTACGGAACGGAGGAGTAAACCGTCTTGTACAAAAGGAGGGCTTAGGAGAGGAGCTCAAGCCAGGAGGGAATATAGCATTCTATTACGCAGGATATATTTTCAAAGGCAGTAAGAACAGCAATATCCTTTTCGCGACCAACAGGCAGGAGATTGCAGCAGAGAAAAAATGGGAACTTACTGATGCATCTTACGAGATGCTTCAGCTCGACCTTGCCAAGACCAGACTGATCGAGGGGCTGCGCAAAGGGCTGATCGGAGTAAAAGGCGGGGAGGAATGCGAGATAATGTTCTCCGGTCAATACGCTTTCGGAGACAATGAATTCGGCACAATTCCTGCAAATTCTGCCCTGCTTTATTATATTTGGGTAGAAGCCGTCTCGAATGAGTGATATTTTTATTATATTTGCAGGTTCAAAATCAATTCGGAAATGAAGAAAATACATAGTTCACTTTTATATGTCGCAGCTGGCCTGCTTCTGGTGGGATGCGCACAAGCAATCGAGGAATCTACCAACGAAGCAGACAAGAGGTATTTCGATGCATGGATTTCACTTAATGCCCCCAATATCAAGCCTGAAGGTCTCGGAGTATATGTAATGAATGAAACTGAAGGCAATGGAGTGGAGGTAACGGCTGACGGCTATGCATTGGTGGACTATGTCGCAAGTGACCTTGAAGGAAATATAAGTTCATATACCGGCAGCGAAACTGCAAAGCAGCTTGGAACATACGCTGAGACCTCATATTACGGTCCAAAGTTCTGGCTCACAACAGACGGCACTCTGCAGGCAGGAATCCTAGATGCTGTCAAAGGCATGAAGGTCGGAGGTAGCAAAAAAATAATTATCCCAAGCTGGCTTATGAGCTATGCAACTTATAAGACAGGTGCCGAATACCTCTCTCATACCAGCAATAGCGCTAATGCAATATATGAGTTTACAGTAAAGGACTTCACCAAAGACATCAACCAGTGGCAGGCAGATTCAATAGTAAGATTCTTCAGCAATCCGGACGTAAAGGTAGCAGGCAAGCCGGCTAAAGAGATTTTTGTAAAAGACGGAGCAACCATGACCATGGCAGACACCTTGCAGGCCGGTTTCTTCTACAAGCAGCTCAGCGCACCTATAGACACGACGACATTCAAGCAGGACACGACCGTATATATAAACTATGTAGGAAAACTGCTCAACGGATTGGTATTTGATACAAACATAAAGAGAGTCGCTCAGGACAACGGACTTTATTCTCCATCAAAGACCTACGGACCTTCGAAAATCACATGGGGAGAGAATTTCTCTGACATAACAATGGGCTCAGGTTCTTCAGTCATCAGCGGTTTTGCATTGACATTGTGGCAGATGCGCGCAATGGAAAAAGGAGTTGGAGTGTTCTGGTCTCCTCTCGGATACAGCTATTCCGGCAGCGGCTCAAGCATTCCAGGCTATGCTCCGCTTATCTTTGAAATAGAGCTGGTAGCAGAACCGGAGGACTAAGCCATGGCAGAAGGCAGAAAAGCGGTTCCCACAGAGCTTGGTACAGAAAAAATCGGCAGGCTTTTGAAACAGTACGCACTGCCGGCAATCATTGCACAGACTGCTGCATCATTATATAATATGGTTGACAGCATATTCATTGGCCAGGGCGTAGGTCCTATGGCCATTTCAGGTCTTGCTGTCACATTCCCTCTTATGAACCTCTCCACAGCATTCGGCACCCTCGTAGGGGCCGGAGCTGCAACCATGCTATCTGTTCTTCTCGGGCAGAAAAACTATAAGGCAGCAAATAAGGTCCTGGGTAACGTTGTCAGTCTGAATGTCATAATCGGTCTGGTATTTATGGCAGTCGCCCTGATATTCATCGACCCTATCCTGTATTTCTTCGGAGCAAGCGCGAACACTCTCCCCTACGCCAAGGAATACATGAAGATAATCCTTTACGGAAACATCATCACCCACTTATATTTCGGCCTTAACGCAGCGATGCGCTCATCAGGAAGTCCGAAAAAAGCAATGGCGTTGACAATCTTCACTGTCGTATTCAACACTATACTTGACCCTATCTTCATCTTCGTGCTCGATATGGGTATAGCCGGAGCCGCATGGGCAACAGTGCTTGCACAGACTATAGCAATGATAGTGGTTCTGAAGCACTTCAGCGACAAAAGCAGACCATTCCACTTCGAAAAGGGCATATTCAGTCTGGATATGCGCGTAGCCAAAGATTCGCTTGCAATCGGCATGGGACCATTCCTTATGAATTCTGCAGCATGCCTGGTAACCCTTTTCATAAACCAGCAGCTGCGTGACTACAGCGGAGACCTCGGCATCGGAGCATATGGAATATGCAACAGATTTATATTCATGTTCATAATGATATGCATGGGTCTGAATCAAGGAATGCAGCCTATAGCTGGCTATAACTACGGAGCAAGACAGTATTCAAGGGTAAAGGAAACATTCTGGATGACTGCCAAATTGGCCACTATAGTGACAACAACCTGCTTTATAATCGGAATGTTCTTCCCGCGCGTTGCTGTGGGAATTTTCACGCACGACGAATCACTCCTCGACATGGCATCCCAAGGTCTGAAAGTGCTTTCCATTGCAATGCCGGTAGTAGGGTTCCAGATGATAGGCACCAACTTCTTCCAGAGTCTTGGAATGGTGAGAAAATCCGTGATACTTTCTCTTTCCCGACAGATTTTATTCCTTCTGCCGATGCTCTACGCACTACCTATCTGGTTCAGTCACAACGGTGTATGGATGAGTTTCCCTGTATCAGACATAATGTCGGCTCTGCTCACTGCTATCATGCTTGGAAGTCTCTTCAAGAAGTTCAACAGGCTCAATGACGGAGATGACCCGTCAGGTCTCGGAAGTCAGATATAATTATGGAAAAGAAGATAATCATAACAATCGGCAGACAATTCGGAAGCGGCGGCCTTGCTGTAGCCAAGGAGTTGGGACACAGGCTTGGAATCCCTGTATATGACAGTGAGCTGATTACCAAAGCCGCCCAGGACAGCGGTTTCAGTGTGGAGTTCTTCGAGAAGAAAGACGAGAAGAGAGGCTGGGCCTCGTTCTTCTCCATGAGCTTCAATTCCAACGAGAACTATATGAGCGACGGAGGGCTCTTCAAAATCCAGAGCGAGACCATCCGAAGCATTGCAGAGCAGGGATCCGCCATCATTGTAGGAAGATGTTCGGACTATATATTGCGAGATCTGGACTGCTGCGTGGATGTGTTCCTGACATCACCGGAAGACATACGCGCCGAAAGAGTTGTTGAAAGGGCACGCATACCTTATGATAAGGCGATGGAAGAAATTGTGAAAAAAGACAAGGTGCGTGCAGAATATTACAACTACTTTACATTCGGCAATTGGGGAGTTGCATCAAACTATGACCTATGCATAGATTCCAGCATACTTGGAATCAAAGGAACCGCAGACCTGATAATAGAGTTCGCACGCAAAAAAGGATTAGTGGATTAATGAACAAAAAGACAATCGTCACAATCATTATATATGCGGCAGCTGCAATAATTATTGCAACTGCCTCTTCGATTATATACAACAGGACATTACCGGAAGCGGCTGAACTTGGCGGCATAGGAAAGCATCTCAACGTTACGCTTGACAACTCTATGTCCGAGTTTCCAGAACTGAAAGGTCTTGACAGAAAAATGAATGCCTATCTAAGACGATGGCAGATTAAAGGTGCATCCTTGGCAATTAGCAGGAATGATTCGCTACTCTATGCCAAAGGCTATGGCTGGGCCGATGAGGAAGCCGGAGTACAGATGCAGCCAGGGCACATCCTAAGAATGGCATCTGTATCGAAACTGATCACAGCCACCGGCATAATGGTATTGCAGGATAAGGGTATGATCAGTATCAAAGATACAGTATTCGGCCCTTCAGGCATACTTTGCGACAGCCTTTTCACATCCATAATCAAGGACCGTAACCACCACAAGATTACAGTCGAACATCTCCTGCGGCATCAGGGGGGATTCTATCGAGACCCTTTATTCTCATCAAAAGATGTAATGCTCCAGATGCAGCTTGACTGTCCACCATGCAAGGAGGATTTCTTCAGGCTTGTTTTAAGCCGAAGACTTCGATTCCAGCCAGGTTCATGGCAGAAATACTCCAACTTCGGTTATCTGGTCTTGTCGGAAATCATTGAAAAGGTGTCAGGCAAGCCATACGAACAATTTATCAGAGAGGACGTCCTGGCCCCAGCAGGATGCTATGACATGCATATTGCCGGCAACTACTATGAAGACAAACGCGAAAACGAAGTACGATACTATACACATGACGGTGATGGAAAGTATATTGAGGACTACAGCGGTAATGGTAAGATGGTTGAACGCTGCTACGGAGGCAACAACATCCCGCTGCTGTCAGGAGCTGGCGCATGGTGTGGATCTCCAGCTGAAATCGCACGTCTTGTAGCATCCATAGACGGCTGTCCTGGAGTTCCGGACATCATTTCCGAAACGTCATTCAGACAAATGACAGAATATTTCGACAAGGAGACATTTTCGCTCGGATGGAACGACACCACACCGGAAAAGGGATGGAGCAGGACAGGAACTCTATCAGGCACAAGTGCTCTGGTAAAGCATTTCCCAGACGGAGAATGCTGGATTCTGATAACCAACACGAGCACCTACAAGGGCCCTGGCCAGGCACGACACACCGACGCGCTATTCAAGCAATGTCGAGAGCTCTACAGCAATAAACTTCCTGACCAGAACCTCTTTGATTAAAACAATCAGAATTCAAGTCCATATACAGAATGTCCCTTAAGATCCTGTTCGATCTTGAGAAGCCTGTTATATTTGGCGGTACGTTCAGACCGGCTCAAAGAACCTGTCTTGATCTGCCCGCTATTGGTGGCAACAGCAAGATCCGCAATAAAAGTATCTTCAGTTTCTCCTGAGCGATGAGAGATAATAGCTTTATATCCATGACGCTGAGCCATAGCAATAGCCTCAAGAGTCTCGCTTAATGTTCCTATCTGGTTGGGTTTCACAAGAAGTGCATTCGCACAGCCCTCGTTGATACCTCTGGTAAGATAATCTACGTTAGTGACGAAAAGATCATCCCCTACTAGCTGACATGAGTCACCTAACTCACTGGTAAGCATCTTCCAGCCCTCCCAATCTTCTTCAGCCATTCCATCCTCAATAGAATCAATCGGATAGGCATCCACCAGATTTCTCAAATAAGATATCTGCTCAATACGGGTCAGTTTACGGGCATCATGTCCTTCAAAAAGTGTGTAATCATAAACACCGTCATGATAGAATTCGGAAGAAGCACAATCAAGAGCAATAGTAACATCATTACCAGGAGAATATCCGGCATCTTCAATCGCACTGACAATAAGTTCCAAAGCATGCTCAGGACCGGAGAGAAGAGGTGCAAATCCTCCCTCATCGCCAACAGCAGTACTAAGTTTCTTTTCCTTAAGAAGTTGTTTAAGCGCATGAAAAACCTCTGTCCCAATACGAAGTCCTTCGCTGAATGACTGAGCTCCGACAGGACGGATCATAAATTCCTGAAAAGCAACCGGAGAGTCACTATGTGAACCGCCATTCATGATATTCATCATCGGAATCGGGAGGACATTGGAATTAGGTGCACCAAGATAATGGTATAAAGGCGTCCTCATACAAGCAGCAGCTGCTTTTGCTACAGCAAGGGACACGGAAAGAATCGCATTTGCTCCAAGACGGGATTTGTTTTCAGTACCATCCAGATTCATCATGATGGAATCGATATGAATCTGTTCAAAGACTGTCCTGCCGATCAAAGCAGGAGCAATTATATTGTTAACATTTGAGACTGCATTAAGTACGCCTTTACCAAAATAGCGCGTAGGATCTCCGTCACGTAGTTCAATAGCTTCATGTATTCCAGTTGATGCCCCAGACGGTACAAATGCTTCGCCTTTGGCACCATTATCAAGAATTACTTCTGCAGCAACGGTAGGGGTTCCTCGTGAATCGAGAATTTCACGTGCATGAACATATTTAATCTTCATAATAATTCATTTTAATAATAAGTATCTAGACTTCAAATATCCCGCCAAACCATATACAACAAAACACCCCGTCAGATAATCTGACAGGGTGTCGTATAAGAAAGTGGCAGCTACCTACTCTCCCACCTGGTGGGGCAGTACCATCGGCGATGGTGAGCTTAACTTCTCTGTTCGGAATGG
>JBGVQX010000083.1:0-45954 GCA_045127905.1 Candidatus Cryptobacteroides sp. | reverse complement strand
TCTAAACGCAAGAAAGAAACGCATCAAGAAGGCAGACTTTGTAAAGGCAATGGAAACATCAGGCATTGCGCCAAAGGTCTTCGAAAACATGGTCTCAAAATATCATAAACTCCTTCCAAAGTTCAATGAAGTTATCGACATGTCCTTTCTTGATGATGAAGACAAAGAGATGTACAAACAGAGCATTGCCTCAAGACTTGCAAGAATAATCTAAAAATGGAGATCACCACACTGTTAGAATATTCAGAACGGTCGCAGCTTAGGGCATGGCTGCAGGAGAATCACTCCAAGGAGAAGGAGTGCTGGGTTGTCATGAGCAGGAGTAAGACTCCCCCGCCTGGCATACTTCCATATATTGATGTCGTGGAAGAAGCCCTCTGCTTCGGATGGATTGACAGCACCCTCAAGAAACTTCCTGATGGCAGACTTGCACAGAGACTGTCTCCGCGAAGAAAGAACAGCCATTGGACCAAGCTGAATATGGACAGATGCATCGATCTCGAAGATTGTGGTCTCATGACACCTGCCGGAAGAGATGCGTTTGAAATGATGAAATCACAAAACTCCTAAGCACGCCAACCACTGACACGTGCTTTATACTAAACGTTTTCGTGCCTAGTGGTCCTCATTAAAACACCACCGAGCACGCATATCGACTATATGGGTCTCTGATTGCATAATAATGTGCTTAGGGGTTGACGAATATAACAATAAGTTAGACTAATCAACTAATTACTGTATCAGAAAGTAGAAGTAGACAGAGGATGACAGAACAGACCTATATCTTCAATCCTGAGCACGACCTGTGCATTGCCAATGGGGATGAGAATTTCGTTCCCCCAAGGTCTGCCATGGGATTTGCTAAAGAAAACACATATCTATCAGAACATCTGGAGCGGCCAAATAAGCAACGCCGGCAGATTGTCCCTTGGGGATGGAATCATACTCTGAAGAAACGGCTTATCAATGAAGGCATTGACCCAAGCACCCTACCATCAGAAGAAGAACTTCAGTTCATTCGCACTCACTCAAGACGTGAATTTGCCCTGGCGGTGCATTCCAGGCTGAACTGTAACGATTCACAGGTCATCGGGCCGGATTACAGAATCGTTGCCGCGAATATCAATGAGATAGAGGCGTTCATATCTACAAATGGCAGTGCAGTGCTGAAGTCACCGCTGTCCGGCAGTGGAAAAGGGATCAGGTTTGTCAGGGAAGGGCTTTCCGAGAGCGACCAGGGATGGTGCAGAAGGACACTTGATAAACAGGGAACTGTAATAGTCGAGAGACGGTTTAAGATAATAAAGGAGTGCGCCATGCTCTTCGAATGCCATCATGACGGCATCGATTTTATCGGTTATTCCCTTTTCGAATCCAGGAACGGCGCTTATAGCAGAAATATCCTTGCAAGTAGCAAGGATATCGAAGACATAATAGCCGGATATATCCCACGAGACACACTTACAGATATCCGCAAAGATCTGACCGCTATTCTTGCCGATACACTTGTAGGGCATTATGAAGGATTCCTCGGAGTTGACCAGATGATCTGCCAGTCTGACTCCTCGGTCTTTATACCCGTCTCTGAGATCAATCTCCGGATGACAATGGGGCTCATTGCAAGGAATCAATACGACCATGCCCATGATTTGGTAGTCCACATGACAAATTACATATTTTAATTCATATCTGAACAAAGGTGATATTAGAAAAAGGATAGGGAGCAATTGAATAAAATAAAAAAGTACCTATCTTTGAATCTTCAGAATCACAGTAAACTACTCCCCCCTGAAGGCTGCATCGGGGAAATGCACTTAAAAACCCAATGCTTGACAATGAAGAAAAAACTGACATTCCTCATATCAATTTTCATAATATCCTTGATGTTATCTGTCATCAACAGGATATTTTTTCTGGTTTATAATAGCGGTCTTTTGACAGAATATTCCTTGATTGACCTGCTCAAATGCTTCATTCACGGGTTTAGCCTTGATGCGTCAATAGCCGCTTACATAACCATTTTACCCGCTTTGGCAACATTGGCATCCATATGGACGCCAGTAGGTGTGAAAAGCAAAAGTGTATGGACATGGACATTCAGAATATATTTTCTAGTCATGTCTTCTGCAGTTGCTATAGTCGAGACCGCTGACATCGGGATGTTCGGAGACTGGCTTTGCAGAATCGACTCACAGATATACATATATACACTTGCGGAAATGATGGCAAGTGTATCGCTATCGAGTGGACTCGCCGGATTCATATATTTTGCAGGAACCGTGACACTGGCAATGCTGGCATATGACAAGGCTGTCAAGAGACTGTTCGTTCCAAGCGCAGAAAACAGCGGTCAAAAAATCAACGCACGTATTGCCGGGTCATTTGTGCTGCTAATATGTGCTGGGATTATATTTCTTGTCATGAGAGGCGGAGTCACTACAGCAACAGCAAATGTATCAAAGGCATATTTTTCTAAGGATATGCTACTCAATCAACTGGCAGTCAATCCGGTATTCTCGCTAATGGAATCCACTTTCGAAATGAATGACAGCGAGTTGGACAATTACGATGCATTCGATCCTGACACTGCAGAGTCTCTCTTTGCTCAAGCACAGACAGTTATGACTGACTCGACCTCACAATGTACGGGCAAATGGCTGAAGACAGACAGACCTGATATTGTTCTTGTAGTAATGGAAGGAATGGGCAGGACTATAACCGACATATGTGAAAATGAAGAGCCTGTCACACCGGAACTTATCCGACTTAGGGAAGAAGGTATCTGGTTTGACAAAATGTATGCATCATCGTTCAGGACAGACCGAGGCAACGTTGCCATTTTCAGCGGATTTCCTGGTCAGCCGAACATGTCCATAATGAAGTTCCCGAATAAAGCATCAAAACTGCCGGGACTAGCCACATCGCTAAAAAATGCAGGCTACAGAACTCGATTCACGTATGGAGGCGATGCCAACTTTACCAATACACGAGCATACATGTTCTCATGCGGCTTCGAAGAGGTCACGGACGAAACTTCAATGAGTTTAAGCGGACATCGGTCAAAATGGGGATATGCCGATGACATCGTACTTGATTATGCGGCTGACAAAATCATAGAACGCATTTCACAAGACGATAGTCCTGTCTTTGACGCTATACTCACCCTCAGCAGTCATGAGCCATTTGAAGTCCCATACAAACGGCTCGACAATCCGATGTTGAACTCGTTTGCATTCACTGATGCCCAGATCGGCAGATTCGTAGAAAAACTCCGAAACTCCCCTGCCTGGGAAAACCTTCTGATCATACTCTTGCCTGACCATAGCACTCCGCATCCTGTATCCATAGGTAACAACAGTCCGGAGCGTCACCATATACCGATGCATTGGCTTGGAGGTGCAATCAAAGAAAACATGACTATTGGCGAATATATGTCTCAGACAGACATAGCAGCCACTCTACTTGGCCAGCTTGGACTTTCCCACAAGGAATTTATCTTCAGCAAAGACGTTTCTAATGCCGGCTCATCGAAATTTGCATATTGGGCGTTCAATAACGGATTCGGTTTAATAGACGTCAATGGGGTGACAATCTTTGACTATACTACAGGCAAGGAACTCAGGAGAGAAGGTGACCCGGAGTCCACCAGATTGAATCATGGCAAGGCCATACTTCAGAAGACATTTATAGAAATCCGAAAATTATAATGCGTGGCTCATGATGAAGAATCAGTCAAAGGTGATGCTGGAGCAGATGTTTGGAGCTGGAAGACCGAGGACTGATATTCCGTTATCCTACTCCCACTGGGCATAGAGAGTGATATCCTCGTTGAAAGAATATAACCCGGCATCGGCATAGGAAGTTCCATTGCCATCTCTTCTGGTATCCCACTCTATAAACGTATTATAATAGTCATTGATCTGTGGAAACTCATTAGGATTCAACTTACTGTTGGAAGCGGCTACCACATACTGGTACTTCTTCTGATCAGATACCTCTCCACTGGTGTAATACTGGGCATTATTCCTGAATGTCACTGTGACCTGCGTCGTAATTCCAGGCTTCATCAGTGTAACCAGTCCACCGTCGACTATAATATCAGGATTGACTCGATACGAAGATGTTTCATTTAAAAGCACATATCCATCATTCAGGGTCACGGCTGCATTAGATCCGTTGACATACACTCCACCACCTTTGACCTGAGCATTATTCTCGCTGATCTTCATCGCGTCACTTGCGTCGCCATCTGAAACTTCACCAACAACCACATTCAGATTCGCAAAATTATTGCTACCCATGTCCACACAGATGCCGCCTCCGTTTCGGTCAGATGAATTTTCAGTTATGGATCCCTCCTTCAATGTGACATCAACTGTAGCGGTTGAAGTGGAAGAAGCCGGGGACACGTAAATTCCGCCACCATTTCCATTGACGCCGCTTCCGCTGCTGAATGCAGCATTCTGAGTTATCAAGGCTTCAGGCCCATCCATAAGGAAAGTACCGCCCAAGATACTTATTGCGCCACCATTCCCGTTATAAGCGACATTTCCATCAATTATACCTCCAGTGATAGTCACCGATCCTCCTTCCAGATATACGGCACCACCATCAGCATTTGCACGACACTCACTGATCTCTCCTCCTGTCATTTTAAAGGAAGTTTTTGAGTCTCCCTTGATATATACGGCACCGCCTTTTGATGTGTCATTCTTGTCAGCAGAACATGCTCTGATCTCTCCATCCTTCATGATAAAGGTTCCCTGCTCCATATATACAGCCCCACCATTCTCTTTGATACAATAATATGTATCATCGGATGTCGAACTGTTTCTGATCAATCCACCTTCCATGGTAAAGCTGTTACCAGTAGATTGGGCCATCACGAACTGAGCCTGGATATCTCCACCATACACATTGATTACTGCACTGCCGACCGTACCATCTTTGGCAGCAGTACCTCCTCCACCGATCGATCCTGTACGTAAGACCGGACGTTTATCCGGATCTTCAGGATCACCTATGGTGATCGTAGCCGTTCCTCCATTCGGATTGGACAGAGTTCCTCCACCTGTACATGTACTACCGCCACCGATTCCGGCACTGATACGACTTAAACTCTTTGCAATTACAGTACCTCCAGTAATCTTGACTTCACCTTCTCCACCAGGCTGCGTCTTGCTGCTGCCTCCACCGATTGCAGTGCCAAGTGCAGATTGTGCGTATACGTTACCGCCAGTGATTATAACGGTACCTTTAGATCCGGCTTTTGAATTCGAACCGGCACCACCGATGGCAGAACTAGGTATCTTTGAACTATGTTCGTGATTATAAGCATAGACATTACCTCCATTGATCTCCACATAACCGATTCCACCTTTATCAGAGTAACCGATACCTCCTCCGATTGCGGTACCAGTGGTAGATGCAACAGCGGTGACTACTCCGCCGTTGATGACGACATCACCATACCCGTTACCACCTGCACCGATTGCAGAACTGTTTTCTGCCTTTGTAGTACCGGCAAACACAGTTCCACTATTGATCACAATTCCAAATGTCGCATTGATATTATCCGCATTACCTATCGCAGAATCATAGTGATTGGAATAATAACCACCATCATACTTATAGAAATCTGCATCAGCGACAGTAAGAGAACCTTCACCCTGAATGATCAGGAAATTTGTATTGGACTTTCGGAGATCGTCAGTGCCATATTCATAACCTTTATTGTTATGATAGTGAAGGCAGCCCAATCTGCTGTCTCCTATCAGAGTCAGAGTCAAAGATGAATTTGTATTCCATGTTGGTTTAAAGGCCAGACTACCATCGCTCCTATTTGCACCTTGATGCTGATATGTGCAATAAATATTATCCAGAATCATCTGGCATGAACCAACAGAACCAGAGACTGTTATTTTATTTTTTGTTGACTCTCTTCCGACTTTTCTGACTGCCTTAGTATCATCAATACCTGTATTGCTGTTTGCACCTGTAGAATTGTCCCAAGCCTCAATAACCCTCTCTACATTATCATTATCCGTGATGTAGTCACTCCAAAGCATATCATTATAAGTAACAACATCGTATGAAGGTTTAGTGAAGACTCCTGATGCCACGTAGTTTTCTAAGTCATATTCCGTAAATCCAAGCTTATAATTAGGGCTTGATTCATTTATTGTGCAGGACTGGTATACGTAATATTTCTGATTATCTCCGATCGTTCCTTTAACCAACTTAGGTTCCTTATTCACAAATACATAACCAGTATAAGTTTTTTCTGTAACCTTAATCTCACCGGCAGCCAGGTCCAGATAAATATACTCTCTGTCACTTTCCTTCATCAGGGTGTAGGTGATTTTCTTACCCTGCTCCCACTCGAGACCCTTAAGAGAAGCATAGATCACATTATCGGTCGAGCCGTCAGAGTATGTCAGACGTATTTCCGCAGCAGAAGAAGATATAGTCTGCGGCAGCATCAGAATCAGATCACCGATATTCTCACCTGCAGAGACCGAAAGACCACCATCCGGAACAGTCATCGAATATGTTCCGGTAGAACTCAGCAGATTCCATCCGGAGCCGATCACATAGTTTCCGCCTGCCTGGATTTCCGTCATGGTCAAGCTCTTGATCGTACAATCAAAACCTGCCTTGAACTGAATTGCCGTGTAGATATGCTCAAAATCCAGAGGAATCGCCTTTCTATGCTCACTTTTATCTGTATAGTCCATTGAAACCGCATTGTCGGCTACGATAATATCATTCTGATACAGATACTCACCCTTATCATTTTTGGCCAACACATCTGGCATTTCTATTACAGGGGTTCCTTTGGCATCAGTGCCATCAGATGCAGGAATTTCGTACGTAGGAGAAACTTTATCCTTAGGAGCATAAGCAAAAACCCTAAAATTATAACCATCGGCTCCATATTCCTCGACCTGACTCCATCTCACCGGTTCGTCAGCACCCAACCGGTCAGTGTCAAAAGTATATGGATGATCATTGATCAAAGACTTTAAAGGAGAATTATCTGAGGACCACTCTCCATTATAGACATATCCGAACAGACCTGCAGTGAGTTTATCCAATGAAGTCAACAAGGACGATTTAGTCGCCGCTTCTGGACTCAATACCCAATCTTCTTCCTCAAAATCAAATGTACCCATATAGCCCTTGGTGACTAATGGCTTCGAGCCATCTTCCAAGGTCGCCTTGAAGGACACATATTCTGTCTCCGGCAAGAAATCCTCTTCCAGATGCTCCACACAGCCACTGTGAAGAGCCATAACAGCCATGGCAGCAAAGGCCGACAATATATATTTATATGAACCTTTCATTACTTCAAGTATATATCACTGATCTGATCATCCCACTGTCTCAGGGTACACACACCTTCTACGACTGCGACATCATTAAAATGAAGAGTCATAACAAACAGCTTTCCTATGGCATACTGTGCATTTGAAATCTCAGTCATGTCCTCCTTCTTAAGTTCCACAAAAACCTCCTTTTCGGGCAAATTAATTGTCTTGACCCTGACAATATATCCTAATTTACCCCCAGATTCTTCAGAGTACTCATATTTACCGGCAGCATTCTTTACCACCTTCGCAGGAGGAGCACAAAAGGCCTGACCAAAAGTCTTGTTTGTAATGCTCAACTTATTATTCATAAGAGCAAGATCAAATACTGCCGGCTCACCTGAATATGAAACTGTGCTTGGAGTATCCACTGCTTCGGAGAAACCTATGACCACTTCACTGTCAGGAGAAACAATCTCCAGGTCAGTTACCTCGCCCCATATTTCAGCTGCCTTCATGGAAGTTGCACTGAGGTTCATCTTCACCCATGTCGTCAGATGCTTAAAGGTCTGATCCGTGAAGTTATCCACATACGAGCCTTTCAACTGATCAGCAAACATAAGGTCTTCCGAGCCGTTTATCACATGACTTGCGGAGTTGACAGGAGTTTCAGTCAGAACACCCCAGCCTGTACTCGGATGAAATCCTACACAATATACATCATCACCGACGGTCGGATAGTTATCATCTGATTGAATAGGATACAATACCAGCTGACCGTCACATTTCACATCAGTAGGGTTAGTACTTGTGTACTCGGATGTTACAGCACATGGGATATACTGCGGGAGCTCAGGTCTATGCGAATATGATCCCGCATTATATGAAAGCCAGAGAGCGACGTCAAACGGATTGCCGACAGACGGGGTACCTGAATATGGTCTTGCCAAAACAGATGTAACCTCATCAGCCTTAGTCTGCAAAGAACTTTCGATATACACCTCATCCATTGAGACGCTCAAGGCAATGGAACGCCTCTGCGTCTCCAACGAAGGAGCACAGCCATATCCCGTCAAGACAAATGCAAGCAATATTATACATAAATTCCTCATACCTTCCATCCTAATCTTCAATATCTCCTGTACCATAACCGCCATTTTCCCAATCTGGAATATTCACCATCGTTGCGACGGCCCTACCTTTCTTGAAGTTCAGAGTTACCAGAAAATGATTCGCTCTTGTCGTGCCTGTACCTTCATCAGAAGATGCTGTCTTCTGTATATCCATCTCAAGTGTCTGGACACCTCGGTTCTGAGTCTCAACTGTAATGACATATTCATGGGCATCGGCTGTCGCAACGACCGGGGCACACATGACATAAGCCACAGAATCTGGTCTCTCTGTCAGTTCATATCCTCCTGAACCGGGGAAAGAATCATCTGTACCCAATTTAAAGAATCCCATACTTTCACCTTGCACTCTCTCAAAAGTCACATCATTGTCATAATTGAAAGCATCACCCTTAGACAGGTCCACAGTCACCTTATTCGAACTTTCAACATAATCTCCACTCTTGTTATATGACTGGATCTTTAGATCCGTTATCGGTCCCCATGCTGATTTGAGATCTTCGATCCTTTCTCCCTCTTCCATGACAACTCCCACCTTGACGGTGATACGGGTGAGCAGATGTTCAAACCGCAACACAGGCGAATCATTCACGACCTGATTCTGATCCTTCAAGTCGTATGCTCCCGAAACCTGCGGGGCGAACATAACATCCTCAGTTCCTGAAAAGGTATAATTCGCAAGAGTTGGAGTTTCAGCTGTATTTGTCCATCCTATAGGATACATCGATACAAAATAGACAGGATCGGCTGTAGTTGTTCCATTATTTGTTGTCCTTGGAGGAGGATAAATAGCCTGACTTAGCAACTGAGGATCACCGCTCTGAAAATGTCCACTTGTATGAATGGATACCTTGTGATCATATGCAGAACTTCCGTCCCATCTTTTATCCACATACTCATTTGGAGTTGTAGACGCCCATACATCTGCATTCAAAGGATTTGCGGTTGTCGGAGCTTCTCCTTCAAAAGGAACCTTTGTAGTCGTTGTATAAGGAAGAGAAACTGATAGATATATCGGCTGGCCCTGAAGCACGACATCAGCACTCTTCCCGCACGACACAAGAAGAGCAGAAAGGCCAACCAATGATAATATAAATCTTCTCATATTATTCAATCTCAAACTCATGATTATACACATACTTCCACGGAGCTATGCTTACACTGAACAGAATCTCCTCTCTACTGTTTCCTAAATCCAGCGAATAAGTGTAGATCCGGGATGGTTTCCATTCATTTGTAATTCTTCCTTTGAGAATTTTTGTATCTTTTGCAACGTCGTCACTCGGATCGTATCCCTTCCAATGACATTCAATGATCAACTCCTTTCCCTCTCCATCGTTCTTTTGAGGCAGGACAAGGTAAGGTCCACACAATTCACCGCCAAAGTTGACTGTTCCCGGTATTATCTTTTCAACTGTCAAGGCAAGTTTACCGGTGGATGCTGTCGGAGCCCAGGTGGCAACACCTGTCTCGTAATCAATAGAGCAAGTACCCTCATACTTTATTCCGTCAATGGTAATGCTCTTCACCGTAAGGTCTCGCTGCGACTTTTCCACTTTGAAGATAATTCCGGCAAAAGGATGATGGAATGCCAACGGCACTGCGCCCCCGGTCTTGTCCCGTCCCGGAGTGTATGCATAGAGGAATTCCTTCATATTCCCCTGATGAACAGTCCCCTGATTGTTGCTGAGAGGCATTCGGGCTGTGAACTGAGGAGGGTTGACTGCAGAATTCACCTCTACATATCCATTACTTGACGGTGCATAGGCGAAGAAGTCCAGGGACTCGGCAAGCGGCCAATAATAATCTCTATAACCACCGTCTCCATAGAAGAGCCACTTATGTTTGGACTGATCGATATCTTCCTTCGAATACTTTACTTCGGAATCTAAATAGAGGTTTGGTGTGCCGGCCCTATATGCATAGGTATGGAACAGGTCCGCCCTCAGATCGTTCTCAGAATCATAGAGAGAGGCACGGGTAGCAGCTTTACCGCTATCCATGACTGGAATAATGCTGATAGCACGGTCGCTATCCTCAAAAGATGGATCCTTGACAGGATTATCCTTTGAGCAACCGCACAACAGCATCATCGCCAACGCTGCGTATATATGCCCCTTTCTCATTATCGTCATAAACCGTTTATTTTTCATTGGCACCCTGCGGAGCGATCAGGCTCAGCAGGGTTAAAATATTTAATTAAGTGATACCATTGGCATTTCAGTTGCCCAATCTTTAACCTTTGGATCGATTTCAATCTCACTCAAGTCAAATGAAATATAGTATAAATATGCCTTAGCCATTTCCCATTTTCCACCATCAGGAAGAGTGTAGGTATAGTCAAAAGTATTGGCTACACCACCAGCCTGAGTAAGAGTATAATTGATGGTAAATGAAGTTGCATATCCAGGAACTACAAGAAGTCCATTACCAAACTCATCTGTAGTGGTTCCTGTACTTGAATATTCAAGTGTAACCGCCTGCGCTGCACCGTCTCCGGCTATATTAGGAACTAGGACGCCGTCCTTTGGAGTTGTATCACTCCATGAAGCTTCAACCTTTCCTGTTTCCTGAGTAGTCTCTTCGTTAAACTGTCCATTAGAAAGTGTCAAAGTTCCCTGATAAGATGCTCCATTCAACTTGATTGAATTTACCACTATGTCATAACCGGTTTGATCCTTTTTACAAACATAGAATTTAACCCATGACAATGCATGCTTGAAGGTCATTGCAACTGGATTATAGCCTCCACCTTGAACATGGGTACCCTGTCCTGCTGCAAACATAAGGTCATTCTGGTTGAATGCACTATTGTCATTAAGAATTACAGTTGCACCAGAAGCATACGATCCGGTGAAAGTAGTGGTTGAATTACTTGCTCCGCCACCAGTTCCGGTAACAGCAAGGAAGTTGATTGTAGAAGTTGTCAATGGCCAATAACGAGCAGGGTCTCCTGTCCAATAAGTACCGTTTTTTTTGAAATGAGTGGGACCGAAGAAATTACCATCAGTTTCCGAGCCGGCTACAATGTATGCAGCAACATGCATATCGTCACCATCCTTGAATGCAGTTCCATCCACCGGAACCTTAGTAGCAACCTTGTTGACTGCTACGAATGAGATCTCCTGAACTTCGCCTGTAGGAACGATCTCAGTCTTGTTGCAGGCTGCGAACAATGCAGTTGCAGCGACTGTCAAAAAGAAAAATCTTTTCATAATTAAAATTGTTTTTAAAGGTTAATATTAATATTGTTTATAGTTGTTTTTATCCTAATGGAACATCTATGTCCTCTCTTTCCCATTCATCTACTGAAGGTGAAAATCCTCCACCACCTTGGGATGATTCCGGAATGTCGACACCTCCACCATCCACCACAAGCTTATGGTCAGTATTTTCGGGATCATCAAACTGTTCGGTCACATCATATATATATCGATACTGTCCTCCACCGGAGTCTGTGACCGTGATGTCGAGGAAGATCTTGTTTTCTTCTCCCGGAAGTTTTCCGAATGTGTTGAACACAGTATATAGGCGGCTATTCTGGGCATCCGGAGTCATCTCGGTATAAATGGTTGCCGGACTTTCATTCCTATACTGTCGTCCGAAATAGTTTGACAGGAACTGTCCTGTGATGAACGCTTCGACCTTCTCGATATTTTCAACACCTTTGACATTCAGGACCTCTAGACTATATACGTCAATGATCGACGATGCATCTGCATGAATCGTCACCTCCTCTTCCCTTCCCTGGAATGCCTCGATTAATATATCCATTTCATTAGCGACATAGAGATGATCCGGTTCATAGATGATCGGATCGTCTTCGTAAGCCTTTGAGACACCCTTCACATCCGAGTCGGCTGACATCGATTTGATCATATCCGACTTGGAAGCTGTGACGTCTGTAGTGAATGCTTCCGCTTCCATCCTATGGTGAAGATCCGAAACCTGGGTGGATACCGTACCGAAGTTGTACAGAACAAAATGATATTTTCCAGGGAACAGGGTCAACGTACCTCCATTTTCCCCGACAATGTGAGATGAAACAAGGGCATCAGTCGCCACATCATAAACAAGAACCTCGTAGTGTGTCGGCTTTACTCCGTCAATCTTATCCTGATAGATCTTAGGAAGTTCGGTTTCGAAAGTCAGGTCTATGTCATGACCGAGGGAACGGTCAAGGTCTATCACAAGATTGATCTTCGTAGACCTTTCGTACAAAGGTATACGCTGACATCCTGCGAAAAACATGAGCAAGAGCATGAAATATGTGACTCTGCGCATCATTTTCCCGCACCTCCACCTTTTACTCTGATCGGTACTACGAGCGAAACCCCGGCCTTGAGAGGACCAAACCAATGTACATTCTTGATGAAACCTTCCTTGAACGCCTTTCCACCCGGCTCAAAGACTTCGTATGGACGAGCATAGCTATACATATAACCTGCTCCTATATTGAATTCCAGATTTACCTTGTCGTTGAAGATCGGCATGGCATACAGGTAGTCCAGGCATACTGCCGCGAATTCTCCCTGATGTCCTACAAAAGACCTCTCCACATCGTAATAACCGGAGTATGCGCTCAGACCAATCGAATGTCCCCTCAGACGATCGGAAGCGGTCCTGTTCTTGCCGAACCAGTAACGTCCCTCAAAGCCAAGCCCAGCAGCTGGAAACAATCCTTGTGGTCTGCCCTTCTTGAAAGCCATGGATAATAATAATCAGCTCCAACGGACCAACGATTGCCTATAGGAACCTCCACACCGAAATTGAAACCGGGGACAAGAAGGTTTGTCCTGGCTGCAGCTACCGTAATCCTTGACACGTGGACAGTCTCGTCCTGAGAATATGAGGATAGGAAAGAAAATTCATTTAAAGTTGATGTCTTACTGTCGATTCTGCCCACGAGGACCGGTAGCGGTTCAAGGTATTCAGGGAGCTTTCTCCACACACAGATCCATGTTGTGGCACGAAGTTCAGGAAACAATTTGCGATACAGATACCAATGCGGGTCACCCTTACGAAGGTTCACTAAGCGGCTGTATCCATCTTGGGACAGATGAGCAGGATCATTCTGCTTGAGGATTATATCGTGGATCAAGGCGATGACTTCATCCTTATACGGAACCTTGTCATCAGCCTTTACGAGCTTAAGCAAACCATGCCAGTCTCTACCCAAGTAAACTAAGTCGGTAGTGTCAGCGGATGAGGCGCCATAAGCCGACATATAGTCGTACAAAGTCTTAGCTCGACTTTCCGACAAACGATTATTAAGCTGGATACTGCTTTCGGGTGACGCACCACCGATGACAGTGATGTTCTTCAAACGATATGTCGAGTCGGCCTGATATACAGACAATCTATCTGCAATACGATTCAGTTCGGCCTCATTATTCCCTATCGAAAAATCCAAGGCAGAAGAGCCTTGTCTGAAATATATCCTCACAGAATCCCTGACCTCCTGACAGTGTGCAGTGCTGGCAAGCAAAAGACTTGAAATCATCAGCAGTATATAGCACCATCTCCTCATAAATCGATTTTGTCAGTCACTAAGCGTAAAGAAAGTTTTAGGGGTAATCTGTTTCATTCTGCTAGATGTGCAATCGCGAAGTCTGATATACTTTTGGATTTACAATGTGCCTCGTGATGCATTCAGAATGCACCTGGCAGAATCTTAAAGCAAAGTTAGGCACAGGCGGAAACAAAGAGAAATTTCAGGTGTTGTAATTTTACAAATCCCTGTTGCAATTTTACAAAAACACGTTGTAATTCTACAAAAACAAGAAAATTGCCCGTTTCAGTAAAGAAATCGGGCGATTTTCTATTTCAGACTTTCGACAAATTCAGTCGGTGAAATTCCTGTGATCTTCTGAAAATTCCTCCATGCGGTGGATCGTTGACGGTAACCGACATAGTTGAAAAGTTCATGAATATCTGTATTGGGGTCAGATTTTATTCCGGCTATGACATAATCTATACGGCGCTTTGTCAGATACTCGACGAAGGTCATCCCAGTATTTCGTTTGAAGGCATTTCCTACATAAGTACGGTTCGACTCCAGAAGTTCTGCCAGAGAAGAAAGGCTCAGATTCGGATCTCTCCACTTCTGATTATTATCTAACAAAAGAGTTATCTCCATCCAAAGGGAGTCTTCCGTGAAATCACAGACAGATGATTCTCCTTGCTCCTGATGTGCCTGCTGCACGACAAGTCGCTCTTTCAACTCATACCAGGCCACACACAGGAAGAATGATATCCACACGATCTGATGGGCAAGCACGAGAATATAGCAGTGAGACATCTGTATGGAGAAATGAAGCAATCCTATCAGACAGAATCCAAAGGAGTAAGACATAAAGAACTTCTTGTCAGCACCGCTCTTCCGCCAGTCGTATGGCACAAGAAAGAGAGAGAAGCAATATAAAAACATCACCAGAAGTGCGAACAACCTGTACCAGACATTGAATTCTCCGATATGCTGCCATAAGTCTGTATAGGTATATATAGGAGTATATTCAATACCGGCACACATTCCCACCACGACCAAAATCAACAGAGGGGCAAACAAAAGTACATAAGACTTTATTCTTCCAATTGTCGGGCGGATCACCTCCAGAGGATACAGGAAGAAAGTCATCTGAAAGAGGATAGGCACGAAGGTATGCTCCGGTTCGAAGAATGCTCCGTCAGCTGTCGTTGTCTCCAGCCAGGTACGCATGATGAATGTGAGTGTAAAGAAGGCCGATATCCAGCTGAATACAGCCCAAATTATACGCGACCAATCACTCGTCTCCTTGCGACGTTTCCACAAAAGAGCACCGCTGCTGACAAGGGCAACGGTCATAAAAGCCAAAATAACAGTTGCTATAATTTTCATTTTCAAAAATATGGATTAAAAACAGATGTTTTCAATTCTCAGAAGCAATGTCCCTGATGGAGTATGTGCCTCTACTGTTTCACCGACCTTCCTGTCCATCAGGGCTGCACCGATCGGAGATTTCAGCGAAATCTTTCCAGCCTCCAGATTCATTTCATGGGGGCTGACTATCTCGAACTTCATACGGGTATTCGTCGATAGATTCGTGAATTCGACCTTGCTCAGAAGGCAGACACGGTCTTTTGGGAGTGCGTCCGGATCAATCACGCGCGAATTCTCAAGAACCTTCTGCAGGAATCGGATACGGCTGATGGTCTTCGCCTGCCTCCGTCTTGCTTCCCGGTATCCCGCATTCTCGCTTCTATCGCCTTGTGCACTGGTTTCGGCCACGAGGTCCCTCACTTCGGGATAGACAACATCGATAAGGTTGTTCAACTCCGCCGCTATCTCTTCGTATCGTTGCTTTGAAAGATATTCCATGAATCAAAATATGATTTATCCAATTATCAAAGATACATAAATTTTCGGAATCACTGCACCACGGCCTGTATTTATACATGCAGTAGTATAATGATATTATCATTTGTCATATAGCCGTTTAAGGATTTATTATTACCTTCGTCATATAAAATCAGACCAACTATGAACTTGACTGGAATTATTACAGGACTTGCAACATTTCTTATAATCGGAATATTCCATCCTATTGTAATCAAGGCTGAATACTACCTCGGCACCAGATGCTGGTGGATGTTCGTAATTGCTGGAATCATATTCGGAGCAGCATCTTTATTGATAAGCAACATTATACTTTCCACCATTCTGGGAGTAACAGCTTTCTCGTCATTCTGGAGCATTCTTGAGCTGTTCCATCAAAAAGAACGTGTAAGAAAAGGATGGTTCCCTGCCGGACCTGGACATAAAAGCGAATAATGACTCAAAAATATAACCAAGAATGCCTATATTTGCACTCTAATTTTTGAAATCATGCACAAGGTATCGGAAAACCCTTTCAAAAACCGGACAGAGGCAGACATGCCGCTGATTGTCGTGACGGCACTCTTCGTCACATGTTATCTCGTATCCAACATAATGGCTGTCAAAGTGATAGGCATCCTGAATCTGTTCTATTTCGATGCAGGCACCATTACATTCCCGTTTGCCTATATGCTTGGAGACGTGCTTACGGAAATCTGGGGCTACCGCACTGCCCGGAAAGTCATCTTTCTAACGTTCTTCTGCAATATACTGATGGTGATCAGTACACAGATAGGTGTGTGGCTACCCTCTCCTGACTACATGGCTGAAACGGCTGAATCATATAATAACATCTTCAATTATGTACCGAGAATCATACTCGGTTCTCTTGCCGGATTCCTGCTGGGAGAGCTTTCCAATGCATGGATCATGGATAAGATCAGACAGAAGACAAAAGGCAGACGCCTGTGGGTCAGAACAATAGGCAGTTCCATCGTGGGATATTTATGCGATACGGTACCATTCGTACTGATAGCCTTTCTGGGTGTACTTACCACAAGAGACCTGCTTCTGATGATAGCGCTTCAGTATGTGATGAAGCTCGCTATTGAGACAATGTTCGGAACCCCTATGGCCTATGCCGTAATATCACTTCTTAAAAGAATAAGGAAATGAAGGTACTGATAACAGGAACATCACAGGGCATCGGCAAGGCCGTAGCCACGCTCTTCCTTGAGAAAGGGCACTCAGTGACCGGTATCGACAGACAGGAAGCATCAATCGCACATGAGTCCTACACCCACTTTACATGCGATATAAGAGATATCGACTGCCTTCCTGAAATACAGGACATAGAAATCCTTATCAATAATGCCGGGACCCAGAACGAAGATGATATAGAAATCAACCTGAAGGCCCTCATTCGGATAACCGAGAAATATGGCGTACAGCAGAATATAAAATCCATACTGAACATAGGATCTGCCAGCGGGCATACAGGAGCTGAATTTCCGGAATATTGCGCAAGCAAGGGAGGAGTTATAGCGTATACAAAAAATGTTGCACAGAGGGTTGCAGCATTCGGAGCGACATGCAACAGCATCGACCCTGGCGGAGTGTTCACTCCGCTCAACGACTGTGTAGTCAATGACCCGAAACTATGGAATGAAATTATGGAGCAGACTCCCCTGAAAAGATGGGCCACGACGGAAGAAATAGCTCAGTGGGCATATTTCCTGACCGTAACCAATACCTTCTGTACAGGCCAGAGCATTGTCATAGACGGAGGCGAATCCATCAACTCCCATTTTGTGTGGCCAAATGAAAATTAACATATAGAATATAGTCATGAAAACCGCAATTTACGGTGCCGGCTCATTAGGCACCATTCTAGGAGCATTCATCAGCAAGGCCGGAGAGCCTATCGAACTGATCAATAGAAACAAAGCACACGTAGAAGCGCTCCAGACCAATGGAGCTCAAGTAGTTGGAACAGTTCAATTCAACCAGAGCGTCAAGGCATGTACACCTTCGGAAATGTCAGGAAAGTACGATATAATCTTCCTGATGACAAAGCAGCAGAACAACAAGGAAGTCGTGACCATGCTCAAGGAATACCTTGCAGACGACGGAGTGCTCGTGACATTCCAGAACGGTCTGCCTGAAATGCAGATAGCAGACATTCTTGGCGAGGAACGGGTGCTTGGATGTACTGTAGCATGGGGAGCTACAATGCTCTCACCAGGAGTCTGCGAGCTCACAAGCGCACCTGACGCCCTTTCATTCTCCCTCGGATCCATTTCGGCGAAACGAAGCACTCATTTTGCCAAGGTAAAGGAGATGCTTGAAATGATGGGCACTGTGGATGTGGAAGAAAACTTCATAGGAACGCGTTGGAGCAAACTTCTTATCAACGCATCATTCTCCGGAATGAGCGCTGTGCTGGGATGTACATTCGGAGAAGCTGCGGCACCTAAGGAATCACGCCGTATTGTGCAGGCCCTTATCAAAGAATGCATTGACGTATGCGCAACAGGGGGCATTACCATCGAGCCGGTACAGGGCAAGGATATCGTAAAGCTTCTTGATTACAAAGGGGCTGTAAAGCGCGCAATATCATTCTTCATCATCCCGATAGCCATCCGCAAGCACGCAAAGCTCAAGGCAAGCATGCTTCAGGACATAGAGAAGGGCAAACTTACGGAAGTGGATGCGATCAACGGAGCAGTGTCCGAATATGGCCGCAAGGTAGGCTGTCCTACCCCGATGAACGACCGTGTGGTGGAGATTATCCACAATATCGAGCAGGGAAAAATGAAGCCAGGCTTTGAAAATCTCAAATATTTCAAATAAGCCGTTGGCATAATTTGTGACTCAGACAGTGCAAATTAATTTTTTGCACTATGAGTAAGAGAAATATCAATGAAGAGGACACAACTGTCATCTTCGGTTCCAAGGAAATGAGGGAGCCGGCGCCATCGGAATTCATTCCGAAACATAAGACGCCGGCTCAAATTGCGTATCAGATCGTCAAGGACGAGACATTCCCGCAGACACAGCCAAGGCTTAATCTGGCTACATTCGTAACCACCTACATGGACGATTACGGCACAAAGCTGATGAATGAGGCTGTAGGCATCAATTACATCGACGAGACGGAATATCCGCGCGTAGCCGTAATGTGCGGACGCTGCATCAACATGGTTGCCAACATGTGGAACACCCCGGAGGCCGGCGAATGGAAGACCGGAGCTGTGGGAATCGGCTCTTCAGAAGCCTGTATGCTGGGAGGCGTTGCCGCATGGCTACGTTGGAGAGAGAGACGCAAATCTGCTGGAAAACCCTATGACAAGCCTAATCTGGTCATGAGCACAGCATATCAGGTGGTCTGGGAAAAATTCTGCCAGCTATGGCAGATCGAGATGAGGACTGTTCCCATCACCCATAAGCACCCTACCCTGAATATCGAAGAAGCCCTGAAGATGTGCGACGAGAACACCATCTGCATCGTGCCTATTGCCGGAGTGACATGGACAGGCATGAATGACGACATCGAAGGCCTTGACAATGCACTTGAGGAATACAATTCAAGGACCGGATACGATATTCCTATCCATGTGGATGCGGCATCCGGAGGATTCATCCTGCCGTTCCTGAATCCTGAAAAGAAATGGGATTTCCGTCTTAAATGGGTCCTTTCAATATCCACATCAGGTCATAAATACGGCCTTGTATATCCTGGACTCGGATGGGTGATCTGGCGTGACAAATCATATCTCCCCGGAGACATGTCATTCAGCGTCAATTATCTAGGTGCAAGCATCACCCAGGTAGGACTGAACTTCTCAAGACCGGCGGCACAGATTCTTGCCCAATACTATAACTTCATTCATCTCGGCATGGAGGGTTACCGGGAGGTACACTCAAACGCTATGACCATAGCTACGTATTGCCATGATGCAATAGGCAAGATGAAATGCTTCAGAAACTACTCTGCAAAGCTGGAAAACCCGCTATTCATCTGGTCTCTCGCCCCTGAATACGAAAAGACAGCCAACTGGACACTTTTCGACCTGCAGGACAAACTGATGCAGCAAGGCTGGATGGTACCTGCCTATACGATGCCTAAGGACATAGAAGATATGGTGGTTATGAGAATCGTCGTACGTCAGGGAATGTCACGTGACATGGCGGACATGCTCATAGCGGACATCGCAGACGCTGTCGCTGAACTGGAAAAGCTTGAATATCCGACTCCATCACGCATTGCTGCACAACAGGCAGAAAAATGCAAGGGCAAAGTATTTACACATTAATATTTAAAACGGACTTACAATGAAGACACAGAATACAGGTATGGGCAAGGCATTCAAGCTAAGCGTGACGACCCTTGCCATAATGAACATCACTGCGGTAGTGAGCCTTAGAGGCCTGCCTGCGGAGGCGATATACGGTCCGTCTTCGGCATTCTATTACCTGTTTGCTGCAATCGTATTCCTTATCCCGACGGCAATGGTTGCGGCAGAGCTTGCAGCTATGTTCTCGGACAAGCAGGGCGGAGTATTCCGCTGGGTAGGAGAAGCATTCGGTGCGAGGACCGGATTCCTGGCCATATGGCTGCAATGGATCGAATCTACAATCTGGTATCCTACAGTGCTTACATTCGGAGCCGTATCCTTCGCATTTATTGGTTTGAATGACGCAGCAGACGCCACACTGGCTTCGAACAAGCTTTTCACTCTTGGGGTTGTCCTGGCGATCTACTGGATAGCGACTTTTGTCGCTTTGAAAGGACTCGGATGGGTTGGAAAGATCAGTAAATGGGGCGGAATGATAGGCACTATCATTCCGGCGGGACTACTTATAGTACTTGGTATCATCTATATTGCCACAGGAGGACAGAACCAGATGGATATGTCTCAGGGATTCTTCCCTGACCTGGCCAAACTGGACAACTTAGTGCTGGCAAGCAGCATCTTCCTCTTTTATGCTGGAATGGAGATGATGGGAGTACACGTGATGGAGGTAAATAACCCGTCACGGAACTATCCCAAGGCCATAATAATAGGATCGCTCGCGACGGTATGTATTTTCGTGCTGGGCACATTCGCACTCGGATTCATCATCCCCGCAAAGGACATCAACCTGACACAGTCGCTGCTAATCGGTTTTGATAACTATTTCAGGCACTTCCATATCTCCTGGGCTGGGCCTGTCATAGCCATAGCGCTGATGTTCGGAGTTCTGGCAAGTGTCCTCACATGGGTCGCCGGTCCTTCAAAAGGCATATTCATGGTAGGAAAGGCAGGATATCTTCCTCCGTTCTTCCAGAAGACCAACAGCCAGGGCGTCCAGCGCAACATCCTGCTCGTGCAAGGCGGAATAGTTACACTTCTGTCGCTGCTCTTTGTTGTAATGCCTTCGGTGCAGTCTTTCTACCAGATTCTATCGCAGCTCACAATCCTTCTATACCTTATCATGTATATGCTGATGTTCGCAGCAGCTATAGTGCTGCGTTATAAGATGAAGGACACTCCGCGACCATTCCGCCTTGGAAAAGGCAACGCCCTGATGTGGATCATGGGCGTTGTAGGATTTGCAGGATCACTGCTCGCATTTGTACTAAGTTTCATTCCTCCGGGACAGATTGCCACAGGCAGCAGCACGATCTGGTACAGTGTGCTGATTGTCGGATGTGTTGTGATGGTGGTAATCCCGCTCATCATATACACCCTGCGAAAATCCTCATGGCGCGATCCGGATACCGAATTCGCTCCATTCCATTGGGAGAAACAACAATAAAGGACCCGCCTAAAGATTCTTAGGCTTGATGTCCAGCTTGACCGGCTTGATCATATTTTCCGGAGCAAGAATGGTGTCAAGGTCTTCTTTAGAAAGGATGTCATGCTCAAGCACGAGGTCATAGACGCTCTTGCCTGTTGCCATGGCTTCCTTTGCTATTTTTGTCGAGTTCTTGTATCCGATCACAGGATTCAGGGCAGTCACCACTCCAAAGCTGCCATGAACATAATCAAGACACTGCTGAGGATTGGCTGTGATGCCGTCTACGCAATTGATTCGGAGAGTATCGAAACCATTCATCATTATTTCCGCCGACTCAAAGCAGCACTGCGCCATCACAGGCTCCATGGCATTAAGCTCCATCTGGGCTTCTTCAGAAGACATTGCAACGCAAAGGTCGTTACCTATAACCTTGTATGAAATCTGGTTCATCACCTCAGGAATTACAGGATTCACCTTGCCAGGCATGATGGATGAGCCGGGCTGGCGTGCAGGCAGATCGAATTCATGGAAGCCGCAGCGAGGGCCGGAAGCAAGAAGACGGAGGTCATTGCAGATCTTGTTCATCTTGGTTGCTATACGGCGGAGCGCAGAAGAATATCCGACCATGCATGATGTATCAGATGTGGCAGCCACCATATTGTCTGCCAGTTTCATATCCCAGCCGGTAATTTCCCGGAGGGCTTCAATGCACTTTTCCGAATATCCCGGCTCCGAGCAGATTCCCGTACCGATGGCAGTAGCTCCCATGTTTACCGTGAGGAACTCGGAAGCAGCAAAATTGATATTGCGTACCTCATCGCGAAGGATAGATGCAAAAGCTCCGAATGTCTGTCCGAGAGTCATCGGGACCGCATCTTCAAGCTGGGTACGTCCCATTTTGAGGATATCTGCAAACTCCACGGCCTTAGCCTCAAAGGAAGATATCAGAAGCTCGAAATGCTTCATAAACTCAAGATGGGTCGCATAAAGTCCGATATGTATCGCTGTAGGATAGGCGTCATTTGTAGACTGAGAACAGTTCACGTGGTCATTTGGGGAACAATACCGGTAATCGCCTGCCTGATATCCCATGATCTGAAGAGCCCGGTTAGCAATCACCTCATTGGCATTCATATTCGTTGTTGTACCAGCTCCTCCCTGAATCATATCCACAGGGAACTGGTCGTGATGCTGTCCTTGCATAATCTCACGGCATGCCTGTGCTATTGCTTCATATTGGGCGTCAGTCAGAAGACCGAGCTGATGATTAGCTTTGGCTGCTCCAAGCTTTGTGACTGCAAGAGCATTAACAAACAACGGATAATCAGAAAGATGGAATCTGCTTATCGGAAAGTTCTCAATGCCACGGAGGGTCTGTACACCATATAGAGCATCAGCAGGAACCTCCATACTGCCGATAAGATCGCTCTCTATTCTGGTTTTCTTTGAAATCTCTTTCATTATATTTTCATTTAGTCGAGTATGCTTTTAAAAGTTGCTGCCTCCGATGAAACTTCTGAGAAGAGAAGTAGCAGGCACGTCCTTATCGGAAACCGGCACGAAATAACTCAGGAACTTCATAAGCCTATGCACTTCAGAATATTCAGGACAGTTCTTAGGAACGGTCATCAGGATGCGCTCAGCATGTGGTCTTACCACAGGAAATTCAACTATATATGAAGAATTGAACAGCACATCGGCACACTCCTGATAAGGATATATCCACTGCACCTCGGAGCGCCTTACATTAGGCCAATGCATAATGGATTCACGTGCAGAAAATGCTCCTTTGTTGAAATCGCGCACTATTCGGCGGAGAAGTCTGTTGTCGCTTGTCGGAATACAGTTATGATCATCAAGCGAAATGCTGGTGATGGTATTAATGAATATACGGTACTTCGAATTCTCAGGAACCTTGTCTGTAAGACGAGGATTCAAGGCATGTATGCCCTCTATGAGAAGCACCATTCCCGGCTCCAGCTTCAGCTTTTTGCCATTAAATTCTCTTAAACCTGTAACGAAATTATACTCAGGAACTTCCACTGTCTCACCAGACAAAAGCTTTAACACATCTTCTTGTAGATATTCATGATCTACCGTGTCAAAATTGTCAAAATCGAAAGAGCCGTCAGGAAGAAGAGGTGTATCAAGGCGATTCACGAAATAATCGTCTGTAGAAAATGATATCGGACGAAGACCGCAAGCTTTCAGCTGAATGCTGAGACGCTTGCAGAAAGTGGATTTTCCGCTGCTGGAAGGGCCGGTAATGAGTACAATGCGCACAGGGTCATCCATGCGCACACGTCGGTCAATTTCCTCCGCAATCTGCACTATCTTCTTCTCCTGAAGTGCTTCTGCAATTTTAATAAGATCACCTGCCTCACCTCTTTGACAAGCAAGATTCACATCTCCGACATTGTCCAGCCCCATGATACTGTTCCACTTGAGATTTTCCCTGAACACTTCAAAAGTCTTGGGCTGCTCTGTAAACGGAGCCAATTCTTCTGGCTTATGACGGTCAGGCACACGCAGCAGGAGTCCATCCTTATAACGGGTAAGACTCCAGACCTTCAGATATGATGTGCTAGGAAGCAGAGCCTCATAATAATAATCAGGAGTACCGTCAAGAGTATAATAGTTGACATACACATCCCCTGATGTCTGAAGCAGCTTCACCTTATCGGTATATCCCATTTCATGGAAAAGTGCGATTGCCTCGGAAGTGCGCACTTCGTGGCGTCTGAAAGGTATATCCTGATCGACAATCGCCTTCATTCTCGACACCAATGCATCAATGTCCGCATCCTGAAGTTCAGAGCCATCCCCTTTATCAAAAGCGCAGAAATAGCCTTTCGAAATCGGTCTTCTGAGAATTATGCTGCAATCCTGAAAAAGGTCCTTTGCAGCCTTGCAAAGCAGGAAGCAAAGCGAACTGCAATACACACTCCGTCCGATATATGAAGTATAATCAAGGAATTCCACCTGCCTGCTGTTGAATGCACGATACTTGAGTCCCTGACACACATTATTTACCTTGGCGGCAATTACTGGATAAGGTGTCTCGAATCCTGGAGCGAATTCCGGCAGCATGTCCATAAGGGTTGTTCCCTCTTGAAACGTCTTGGTTGTCTGTGTATTGACGCAGAAGATATTGACCATATAAGGTAGATTTAAAATATTAAATGCCGTTTAGAATTTCAAAGATAGTATTTTTTCGTATTTTTGTCCACCATTCAAACCAATTTCCAAAAGACATCAAAATGAAATTCAAGAAACTGGTGGCTATAGAGCCCGTAAGCCTTATTCCTTCAGCAGAAGAACGACTATATGAATACGCAGAAAAAGTCATATTATATGACGATATACCTCAGAGCGACGAGGAGATAGCAAGAAGAATCGACGATGCAGATGCAGTCCTGTTAAGCTACACATCCCGCCTCGAAAGGCCTGCGTTGGAGAAATGTCCGAACGTACGATATATCGGCATGTGCTGTTCTCTCTATTCACCTGAAAGCGCCAATGTCGACATCATATACGCACAGTCCAGAGGAATCACCGTCACCGGAATACGCGACTATGGCGACGAAGGAGTCGTGGAATACGTGGTAAGCGAATTAGTAAGGCTTATGCACGGATTCGGCCAGGAACCTTGGGAAGGCATGCCTCGCGAGATCACCGGCCTTAAGGTCGGAGTGGTGGGACTCGGCAAATCCGGAGGAATGATTGCCGACGCCATGAAATTCTTCGGCGCAGAAATATCATACTTCGCAAGAAGTGAAAAGGCATGGGCAAAAGATAAAGGATATGCATTCAAGCCATTGACAGAAGTCCTGAAGGAAAGCGATGTCGTGTTCTGCTGCCTTAACAAAAACACCGTCCTGCTGCACGAAGAGGAATTCAAAGCACTCGGAAACAGAAAGATTCTGTTCAATACAGGACTTTCACCTGCATGGGACGAAAAGCCATTCCTCGAATGGCTGGAAAAAGACAACCTCTGCTACTGCGACACCATAGGTGCACTTGGGAATGCAGAACTTACAAAACATCCGGCAGTACGTTGCATGAACGTATCTACCGGACGTACAAAACAGGCGTTTGACAGACTTTCAGAAAAAGTTCTGACAAACATACATAATTACCTATATTAAAACACAATAGGAGACATTATATTACGCAGTACTGCAACTATAGACCAGCCTGCAATTTCAGATGTCTCGCTATATATATCAACAGTTGCGCACACCTGGCGGTTCCTGATCTGCACCTTTTGAGTGTCACCGACAAAGCCGGGTGTGCTCTTTATTTTCACATGTACATTGCCCGGACCTACAGATGCCCTTGAAGCTGCAACTGTCACATTCACCTTAGTAGGAAAAGCAGCTATGGCCTCGCGCGCAGTACCTTCAAATACAACCTTAGCCTCATTCTGAAGAGAATCCTCATAAACCGGAGTACCTTTCAATGCATTAGGCCCCTTCTCGTTGAAGAAATCCACTTCAGCCTTTCCGCCGCTTCCCTCGGCCGCAAATACCTCGCCCATCAACGCAGCAGTCCTCAGCACATCAAAACCGCCAGTCGCCCCTGAAGCTATATACACACGCGCACCGGACTCACGCGCAGCTTCCATGACATCATTATAAAATACATCATCAGCAAATGCTCCGATAGATAGTGTCACTATAGAAGAACCTCCTTTCAATGCAGGTAATGCAAGCTCACGCATCGCTACCGGAGATGCAGCTTCTGCAATATAATCCGGCTTCATTTCTAGGAGTTCGCAAAGAGTACGACATGGTGTACATCCATCTGCGTACGAGGCAATTTCGAGAGTCTTGTCATATGTCCTGGAATATGCTGCAATCAGCTTATACTCAGGAAGGTATCCTTCATTTACGGCTCTAGCTACAATCTTTCCAAGCTTTCCGCATCCCACAATCGCAAGTGTCTTCATATATCAAGAATTTTCAACGAGGCGCAAAGATATGAAAATTATATTCTATTTATTGTATCTTTGCCGTAGTTTATATTAAGACATATATGAACAGATTACCACAAGACCCATTTATCCTTCTCAGTTGGGCAAACACCCAATTAAGAGACAATTATCCATCCTTGGAAGCCCTCTGCGAGGACATGAATATCAATCAGGAAGAACTTTCAAATCGATTGAAGGAGCACGGATACGAATATAACCAGGAACTAAATAAATTTTGGTAATCTACTGTCATTTAAACAGTAAAACTATTTAGTTATAACATATAACATTTTTGTTATTATATGAAAAAACTAAAAATCGGACTTCTTGGCAAGATAATAACAGGAATCTTGCTAGGCATCGGAACGGGTATGGTTGCACCCGATTGGATAGTCAGGATCATGACGACATTCAACGGAATCTTCAGCCAGTTTCTTGGATTTTCAATTCCGCTGATCATTATCGGACTCGTGACCCCAGCCATTTCCGACATAGGAAAGAAAGCAGGAAAAATGCTTCTTATAACAGTCGCAATCGCTTACGGTTCCACCATATTGTCAGGCCTTATATCATATCTGACCGGTGCCTCTTTATTCCCGGGACTGATTGCCGGAACTACAGCATCAGATGTTGCAGCATCAAATGATGCATTACCCTACTTCACAGTGACCATACCGCCGCTGATGAACGTCATGACTGCACTTGTACTTGCATTTACCGTGGGACTCGGTCTTGCATCGCTGGAGAGTCAGACCCTGAAGGACGCTGTGCATGACTTCGAACAGATAGTTATAAAGACTATTAAGAAGGCTATAATCCCGTTGCTTCCAATATATATATTCGGAATATTCATGAACATGACCCACGCAGGTCAGGTATTCTCCATTCTGAAAGTCTTTATTAGCATTATCGGAATAATATTCCTCATACATATAGGAATACTTATCATCCAATTCAGCATTGCCGGAGCAATAACAGGAAGGAATCCTTTCCGACTTCTGTGGACAATGCTCCCGGCATATTTCACCGCTCTCGGCACTCAATCCTCTGCAGCCACAATACCTGTAACCCTGGAGCAGACACGCAGGAACGGAGTTTCTGAGGATGTAGCAGGATTCACAATCCCTCTATGCTCTACCATACACATGTCGGGAAGTACCCTGAAAATCGTAGCATGCGCACTTGCATTGATGATTATGAAGGGCATGCCATATGACTTCGGAATGTTTGCAGGCTTCATATGCATGCTTGGAATCACAATGGTTGCAGCACCTGGAGTTCCCGGAGGAGCCATCATGGCATCATTAGGTCTCCTACAGTCAATGCTTGGCTTCGACCAGGAAGCACAAGCACTAATGATTGCACTCTACATCGCCATGGACAGTTTCGGTACCGCCTGCAATGTGACTGGAGACGGAGCTATTGCGGTCATCATCGATAAAATTATGAAAAAATAAATTAAATTTGTGGAATGAAACGTATACTGACAATACTATTTACTGTCATAACTGTGCTTGCTCATGCACAAAATGACAAAGACTCTTCTATCGAGTACCACGAAAGCGGCGACATCATAAAGAAAGGGTTAAGTTATGGGCCGCTTCCTGTCGTGGCCTTCGACGCCGACAGGGGCTTCCAGTTCGGAGCCTTGCTTAATCTCTACAATTTTGGAGACGGCAGCACATATCCCAATCCAAAATCCACATGGTACTTTGAAGCATCGGCCTACACAAAGGAAGGTGATATAGGAAGCTACAAGTTCATTGTGAACTATGACAACAAAACGATTATTCCTGGAGTAAGAATGTCCATCTGTACCGGATACTATAAGGATGCCTCTCTGGATTTTTACGGTTTCAACGGCTATCAGAGCAACTATGACATGGATATGCTCAAGCCTACATTCCAGTTCACCGACAAGGAGCTACAGAAAAAATTCGATGAGAAAGGCTCAATGCCGAAGGGATTCTACCGTTTCTCACGCGACCTGATCAAGGCAAAGATTGACTTTACCGGAAAGATTGCCAAGAACTTTTACTGGGAGGCAGGCTACAATTTCATGTGGAACAAGACAGGGTCGTTCCATCCGCAAGGTTATTCAGTGCTAGGCAATCCTTCTGACCCATCGCTCTATGCCGGTGAGGGAGGCACTACCCTTTTCGACCTTTATAAGGCATGGGGTATTATTCCTGAATCTGAAGCCGATGGTGGAATCTCGTCTGCACTGAGGGTTGGTCTCATGTATGACAGCAGAAACGTGGAGAACAATCCCACAAAAGGCATCTGGGCTGAGGCGCATATAATCGCCGCACCTCATTGGCTCGGTACCACAAAAGGTCAGGACCACTACCGCTTCAATGCAACATTCAGGCAATATCTACCGATAGTCCAGGACAAGTTCACATTTGCATATCGCCTTTCATATCAAGGCTTTATAGGAGATGCTCCTTGGTATCTCATGCCATTCTACACCATCATGGGGCCGACAGCCGATCAAGACGGCATCGGAGGATATCGTACCACCAGAGGTCTCATGCTGAACAGGATTCAGGGACTTCACACTGGTTTCTACAACTTCGAATTCCGATGGAAATTCGTGGACTTCAAACTCTGGAAGCAGAATATCGCATTTACTCTTACAGCATTCAGCGACGGAACACACGTATTTAAAGGATACGATATGACTCTACGACCTGTTGCGTCTGCTACCAGCGAACAGATATCTCTTTACGACAAATTTGTATTCAATAGGAAAGACGGATTCCACGGTTCTGCAGGAGGAGGCCTCCGTTTCATAATGAACCAGAACTTCATAGTGGCATTCGAATACGCCATGCCGTTCAATAAGCAGGACGGAAACGGAGCCTTCTACATCAACACAGGTTTCCTATTCTAAGATGATAATCCCCATAAACAAATAGACATATGAATCAGTTTGCAAAAAATTATGTTGATGGGTTCATGGCTGAACTCACAGCAAAAAACCCTGGAGAGAAAGAATTTCATCAGGCAGTAAAGGAAGTGCTCGAAAGTGTTGCACCATATATCGTAGAGCACCCCTATCTCATGGACCTTAAGATTCTCGAGAGAATCGTGGAGCCGGAAAGAGTCATCATATTCCGGGTTCCATGGCTTGACGACGAAGGTGAAATACACATCAATAGAGGCTACAGAGTACAGTGCAGCAGTGCAATCGGACCTTACAAGGGCGGCATCCGCTTCCATCCGAGTGTAAACCTCAGCATCATGAAGTTCCTTGCATTCGAGCAGACTTTCAAGAACAGCCTTACTACCCTTCCGATGGGATCAGCCAAGGGTGGTTCTGACTTCAATCCTAAAGGTAAGTCGGACAACGAGGTGATGCGTTTCTGTCAGAGCTTCATGACTGAACTTCAGAGACATATCGGTGCTGATACGGATGTACCTGCGGGAGACATCGGTGTCGGAGGGCGCGAAATAGGATACATGTTCGGCCAGTATAAACGCCTCAGAGACGAATTCACAGGAGTCCTCACCGGTAAAGGACAGACATGGGGAGGAAGTCCACTTCGTCCGGAAGCTACAGGATACGGCACATGCTACTTCGCCAGCGCAATGCTTGCAACAAGAGGCGACAGTTATCAGGGAAAGACAGTTGCAATATCAGGTTCAGGAAATGTGGCACAGTTTGCAGCCCGCAAGGCTACACAGCTTGGAGCCAAGGTCGTTACCCTTTCTGACTCGAACGGTTATATTTATGACCCTGACGGAATCGATGCAGAAAAGCTGGAATACGTAATGGAGCTTAAGAACATATATAGAGGCAGGATCAAGGAATATGCAGACAAATACCCGTCGGCAGAATATCACCCTGGAGAGCGTCCATGGGGTGTAAAATGCGACATCGCCATGCCATGTGCGACACAGAACGAGTTGAATGAAGATCAGGCAAAGACCCTGGTTGCAAACGGATGCATATGCGTAGCAGAAGGCGCCAACATGCCATGTACACCAGAAGCGATCGCCGTATTCCAGAACGCAAAGCTTCTCTACTCTCCAGGAAAGGCATCAAATGCAGGCGGTGTAGCTACATCCGGTCTTGAAATGACACAGAACTCAATGAGACTCAGATGGACACGTGAGGAAGTTGACGAGCACCTGAAGCGCATAATGACAGACATACATGAGGCATGTGTAAAATACGGCACAGAGGAAGACGGTTACGTCAACTATGTAAAAGGAGCGAACATAGCCGGATTCATCAAAGTTGCCGAGGCTATGATGGCCCAAGGACTTGTTTAGTCTGTGAAAAAGTATTAATTTAGCAGACTGTTTCGACAGTCTGCTTTTTTTTATTTACCTAAGACATCATACTAAAACATGCATATAGGAATCGCTGGAAATATCGGATGCGGAAAGACAACTCTGACAAGAATGCTCGCAGAACACTACGGTTGGACACCTAAATACGAGGCTGTCACATACAACCCGTATCTCGAAGATTATTATAAGGACATTGAAAGATGGTCATATAATCTCGAAACATATTTTCTTGCGCAGCGTTTCCAGGATCTTCTGGAAATAGCAAAATCAGATAATGTAATTGTTCAGGACAGGACCATTCTTGAAGGAGTGCATATTTTCGTAGCTAACAACAAAGCCATGGGAAACCTTTCCGACAGGGACTTCGACACATATATGCAGCTTTTCAACCTTATGATGTCAATGGTACATGAGCCGGATCTTCTCATCTATCTCAAGACTTCTGTCCCTACTCTCGTAGCACAGATCCAGAAACGAGGACGCGACTATGAAAAGGGTATCAGCATAGAATACCTCAGCAATCTCAATGAGAGATACGAAGAATGGATCAGAAATTACAAAGGCAAAGTGCTCGTCATTGAAGCAGACGATCTGGACTACGAGCATCGTCCGGAGGATTTCGCACACATCACCGACAAGATTGACGCACAGCTTTTCGGTCTTTTTTAGAATACTTTAATCAAGCATTTCCGACAATCTTTCGTAATATCTCTTCGTCACAGGGATATGGCGCACATCTTTTGCGTCCAGTTCGGCGTATATCACACCTTCCTTATCCTTACGCAATACCTTCACATGTGGAGGATTGATATAAAATGATCTGTGACATCTTATTAGCCCATGATCCTGACACAGTTCATCCAAAGCCTTCATGGAACTTCTCAGCATAAAACTCCTCACACGGCTGTTCTCAGTATAATAGATATTGACATAATTTATATCAGCCTGTATATATAATAAGGTATCGGACTGCACCACAAGCTTCAGATTGTGTTTATCATCATAAAAGCGCATACGATGCTGAGCTTCATCCTCATCGCTTGAATTTCTTCTGCCATATTCAACAATACGCATTGACAGAGCAATAACCGCATAAGGAATAATCAATGTCATGAGCACATATTGGATAGCAAGAATCAATACTTCAAAATACGGCATCGGCTTCCCCAATACCAGCCAGAGATACAATGCCACGAAAAAGGACGTGAAGACTGCTTCTGCAACATTCCAGAATATATAAAGCGTATAATTAAGTTTCATTGGAACGTAATAGTAGATCAGTCGGGTGATAAGAACACATAACAACACGATACCGGTCATAATGGCTATATGCACACCAAACCATTCCTTGCCAAGGAAGCCCATAATATTGAATGGACGATAAATAATCATGAAGGCGAAGAAGAATATCGGCAGCACAATCACATGAAGAAGCTGTGGCACGAAACGTCTGAATACACGTGGAATCCCAATCATATTTTTATCACAATTAAGGTGGGACAAAATTAATAATATTATTTTTTAATCCCAAATATTTGATTTTAATCCCTAAAACGGTGTGATAATCACATTAAAAGCCTTATAATCCCACTTTCTTCCATAACAGAACAACATTACATATCTTTGCATGCAGAAGGTTATAAAGAAGAGGATAATTCTTGTATAACATTATTGTTTCAAGCATATTCTTATTATTACGACCGGAAATCAAAGTTAAAGTACACAACAAAAGGCTGCCCGTGAGGGTCGCCTTTTCTTTTTTTATTTAAATGTAAAAAGCGGTCCAGCAATAAAGCCTGACCGCATGCAAAGTAAAGGTGATATATGATGAGCCTCAGCGTCTGGCTGGCCGGGCCATACCCAAGGACGGAAGAGCATCGTAATGCACCCTGTCTGTATCAGTCATAAGCAACTACCAGACCTGAAAAACATTTATAAATAATTAATTCCTGAATTTTAACATAAAATCATATCTAATAACGGAGCTAATGAATATATTTGCCAAATAGATTTAACTTTTATATCATGAAACATATCGGTATCTTACTGGCGGCATCTGCAATAATAATTGCAGCCTGCGACAATAGCCTTCCTTCTTACGAAGATGTACATGGAAAGCCTTCCGGAGGGACTGAAAACTCCGGTAATGAAGGTAAGGATGAAGACAAACCTAATGAAGGGACAACACCAGAAGTTCCGACATTCAGCTTTGCAGTATCCCCTACCGGCACAGGAGCATACACAGATGACGTCTTGACCCTTACATTCAAGAATAAGCCTGAATTAGGAAATGAAGGAAAGATTACAATTTTCAATGCAGACGGAACTCAGGCGGATATAATAGATATGGCTGACGTTGCGGAGTCATTTCAGCAAATGACCAACAACTCACTGAACACCACCACAATAGACTTTATTGGCGCACCGTCATTACAGAGATTTAGAGCTATAAACTATAAGCCTGTCAAGGTTGAAGGCAACTCCATAATAATCAGGCCACATAGCAACAGGCTGGAATATGGCAAGACATATTATGTGACAATCGATCCTTCGGCAATTACTGCTGAAGGATTCAGCGGCATCAGTGCAGATAAGAAATGGGAATTCGCCACAAAGCAGCAGCCATCCTCGAAAGAGACCGTTACTGTAGCAAAAACAGGGAATTCAGACTTCCGCACCATACAGGCAGCAATCGACTGGGCATATAAATGTGGACCTAATGCTCCTATGCTGATCAATATACGGGACGGAATTTACGAAGAGCAGCTCTTTATCCGCAGCAATAACAAAATCACATTCAAGGGTGAAAGTAGAGACGGAACAATCATCCAATATGCAAACGCTGAAGAATATGCCAACGGAGTCGGAGGAAGTATCAGCGCAATACCTGCTGCAGGTGAATCTATAGGCAAATCCGGGGGACGTGCAGTGATACTTATGGAGATCTGCAAAGATATCCGTTTTGAGAATATGACTCTCAAGAACACATATGGAAAACCAGGCCAGGCAGAAGTCATATATAATAACAGCGACGGAGACTACACACTTTCCTTCGTTAACTGCTCTCTCATAAGCCTGCAGGATACATTTAACAGCAAGGGTTACGGATGGATGAAGGATTGTCTTATAGAAGGAGACTGCGACTTCATCTGGGGATCGCCTCGTACATGGCTGTTCGAAGACTGCGAAATCAGGGCTGCCGGAGATGGCTACATCGTGCAGGCGCGTTGTCAGGACAAGAAATACAAGGGATTCGTATTCCTGAACTGCAGCCTTACCAAGACATCAGGCACAGCTGACGGCACCATGTATCTTGCACGATCAAGCGGTGCTGATGAATACTATGACAACGTAGCATATATCAACTGCAGAATGTCTCCAGTAATCAATGCCAAAGGATGGTATGCCTCCCCTGCTCCCAACCCGGCAAATGCAGATGCTTCAAGCGGATGGAAGGAATACGGCAGCAAAGACCTCAGCGGAAAATCCCTGTCACTCAACAGCAGAAACACATGCGCATACACTCTGAAAGATGAAGAGTACGAATCATATTATAAGGACAGAGGAATTATATTTGCTGACGCCCCAGTAGGTACGGATTGGCTAAAATAACAGCAATATTAATACAATCCACCAATTTTTGTTCTAAAAGTCGGATAAATATGCATTTTCATCGCTTTTTTCCTACATTTGCCCATCATAAGTCGAGTCATACTTAAACTATGAATCCAAACAGGGACGACTTCTTTTCAGAAGCCGTCCCAATTTTTAATCATCGCTTTAATATTATTTGCTGAACTGAGCTCTCAGGATCTCATTCTTTGCATCTGCATCCGAACCCTTGATTCCGAAATAGAACTTGATCTTAGGCTCTGTACCTGATGGGCGGACTGTAACAACATCTCCTGCCTCATTATAGAACTGAAGTACATTCGATGAAGGAAGACCAGTTTCTTCAGGCTTCGTATAGTCAATCACCTTGATAACAGGCGATCCGGCCATCTCCTTTGGAGGATTGTTACGATAATCAACCATCATCTGAGCGATTTCCTCAAGACCAGCCTTTCCCTTCTTGGTAACTGAGATGAGTGATTCCTTGTAATAACCGAACTCAGCATAAATATCCTGAAGCAGCTGATAGAGAGTCTTGCCCTGCTCTGCTGCCCACGCAGCACATTCTGCTACAAATGCACAAGTAATAGGAGCATCCTTGTCACGAACGAACTCACCGACATTGAATCCGTAGCTTTCCTCACCTCCGCAAACGAATGTCGTCTTGCCCTCGTTTTTCTTGATGATATCGGCAATCCACTTGAATCCGGTAAGTACGTTATAGACTTTCACTCCATACTTCTCTGCAATTGCACGCATGAGTTCTGTGGTAACGATCGTCTTCACGATGTACTGGTTTCCGTCAAGCTTTCCAAGTTCAGACCAGCGGCGGAGAATATAGTAGGTAAGGATCGAGCCTGTCTGATTACCGTTAAGAAGCACCATCTTACCCTCGTTGTCACGAACAGCAATACCGATACGGTCAGCATCAGGGTCAGTTGCCATAACCAGGTCTGCACCTTCCTTGTCAGCCACAGCTACAGCCATTGCAAGAGCAGAAGGCTCTTCAGGGTTAGGAGACATTACTGTAGGGAAGTTTCCATCCACAATATCCTGCTCAGGAACATGATATACATTCTCGAAGCCGAGCTTTGCAAGGAACTCCGGAACGATCTCCACACCAGATCCATGAATAGGAGTATATACAATCTTAAGATCCTTATGCTTGGCGCATGCCTCTGGAGAGAGCATAAGAGTCATAACTGAGTTAAGATAAGCCTCATCCATCTCGTGGCTCATCACCTCGATAGGAGCTGCACCTTCGCCGGCCTCGAACTTAACCATAGATGGATCTGTTATCTTTGCAACCTCAGCCACGATATCCTTATCAACCGGAGACGTTACCTGTGCTCCGTCAGACCAGAACACCTTATAGCCATTATACTCCTTAGGATTATGAGAAGCTGTAATCATGATACCGGCATTAGCTTTCTTCATCCTTACAGAGTAGCTCATCAGGGCGATAGGATGAAGTTTGTCGAAGATATAGACATGGATACCGTTTGCAGCAAGTACATTAGCAGCGATCTGAGCGAACTCAGGGCTGTTATTGCGGCTGTCAAATGAAATGCACACACTGAGAGGGCCTTCAACATTTGCCTTCATATAATTTGCAAGACCCTGGGTAGCCATACCTACAGTGTATTTGTTCATCCTGTTGGTACCTACGCCCATAATACCGCGGAGACCACCTGTACCGAACTCAAGATTACGGTAGAAAGCATCCTCAAGAGCAACAGGATCGGTTTCCTGAAGTGCAACAATCTGAGCCTTAGTGGCTTCATCAAAGTTTCCGTCCAGCCAGCTCTGGACAACTTCTCTAAAATCTTTTTCCATAGTATATATAAATTGACATTTATTCAATCCCAAACAAACAAATATAAATATTTTATTAGAGAAAATCGCTACTTTTGTAACAAATCTACAGCCGAAATGGAAATACTGCTGAAATTCATACAGGAACATATCGATGACGACACTACGAGACTGATTCTCGACAGGGACAAATGGCCTGATACAGACATAGAACTGGCTGTAAATTGCATTGAAAGCCGCAGAAAGCTGAAAGGGAAAGTCAGGGAATGGCACGAGAATCCAAGGCTTATATTCCCTGTTAAATTATCAGCCGAGCAATGCAGCAGCGATGCAACAGCATCCCACAAAGCCTCAATAGCCGAAAAGATTGCAGAAGGAGGGGCATTCAGGATTGCAGACCTGACCGGAGGGCTCGGAGTCGACACTTGGTACTTCTCCAACCGGGCTTCTGAGGTGCTATACAATGAAATGCAGTATCCACTTTACGAAGTAGCACAACATAACTTCAAGGAATTGGGCTGCAGCAATATTCGTTTAAGCAACAAACAGATAGACAAATCAAATGTCTCTGAAATTATTGCAGGATTCAAGCCTGACATCGTCTATATGGACCCGGCACGCAGAGGTGAAGGGGGTAGGAAAGTTTTCCTGATCGAAGAGTGCACCCCAGATGTTCTGACGCTGAAAGATATTATTTTCGAGAATGTACGTCATATTCTTATCAAACTCTCCCCTATGGCAGACATCACCATGGTCTGCGAACGTCTGGGCTCATCATGTAGGGAGGTGCATGTAATCGGGGCTGCCGGAGAATGCAAGGAACTGCTCATCTGGATGGACAGGGAATGGTCAGGAGGTTACTCCATCACAGCCACTGAACTCTGCCCGTACGGGACTCACCATAGCTTTAGCTTCACTCCTGACGAGGAGAAAGTGGCAAAAGCTGTCATATGCAGCCATATAAAGCCTGGAGACATTCTCTTCGAACCAGGAAAGGCTCTTATGAAATCCGGTGCATTCAACTCAATATCGGAAAAGACCGGAATGGAGAAACTTGGCGCATCCACACACTATTATATAGCAGACCCATGCTGTATCCCACAGGGTCTGGGAAAGGTATACAGGATAGAAAAGTGCGAAGATCTGAACAAGCGAAGCATCAAAAGCATAAGCCAGGAATATCCCAAAGCAGAAGTAACCGCACGCAACATCCCTATGGATACAGACACCTTGAGAAAGAAACTGGGTGTCACCTCAGGAGGAGACACCCATATATTCGGACTCAGGTCAGACCGTAAAGGCCCGCTTCTTATCGTGACATCAAGACTATAGGAAAAGATGCTCAAGGAGTATCTTGCAGCCCATTGCCACAAGTATGATACCTCCTGCCAGTTCAGCCTTCGACTTGAAGCGGCAGCCGAACATATTCCCTACTATTATTCCAACTCCAGAAAACGCTGCTGTGGTTATTCCTATCAGCAGCACGGCAAGCCATATATTCACTCTCAGAAATGCAAATGAGACACCAACTGCAAGAGCATCAATACTTGTAGCTAAAGCCATGGCCAGCATCGTCTTGAAAGAGAAATCAGAATCCACACTGCACGCCGAGTCTTTGGCGAAAGAATCCTTTATCATATTGCCGCCTATGATTCCCAGCAGGATAAATGCAATCCAATGATCGACTGTCCCGACAAGATCGGCAAAGCTCACTCCAAGGAAATATCCTAGCAGAGGCATCAGAGCCTGGAATCCTCCGAACCATAGAGCTGCACTCAAAGGATAGGAAGGGCGAAGTTTCCTGACAGACAATCCTTTGCATATTGACACGGCAAAGGCGTCCATCGACACGCCTACAGCAATCATTAGAATCTCGACAACTCCCATTTTACTTGATCTGAGTTAAAGTAAACACATAACTGCCTTTCATCGGTGCATCTGCAGGGCTCGTAAACGATATCTTGCGCAAAGAACTGCCCCATACATCAGTAAGTCTCTTGTCGTCAAGTTCCATTACACTGACAGAAGGCTTCATCAACTTCGGATACGCAAGACGCATAGTCACTCCACCGTCGCAGACAATCACTTCACCGGACTTGACTGCATATCCGGCATCAGTGGTTGATCCCGGCAGGAACACCTTACCATGGACAAGGAAATTCTCCACATCTGCAGCGATTCTGCTGTTGAGATGATACTTGTCCGTAATGGTCAGTTTTGCGCCTTTAACGTTGTATGTACGCTTCCATGACTTGCAGTCTGCGGCTCCCATATATGCTCCGGCAATATCAAGAGAGAAGACACCTCCATCCTTGCGGGATGACACAGATACGTCTGAAGACCTGTGCTCACGACCAAACACCTGCGAAAATCCGTTGATTAACGGAAGATTGTGCCAGTCGCTCTGCATAGACCATATCGTATATCTTTCAGCACTGAAGGTCTTCTTTGTATATGTGCCGACTCCGGCATCGACGAACATCGGGATTCCATCTACATATAGCGAGAAGGTTCCTATGTCATTATGGTTGTGGCTCTCATTGTTATGGCCACCCTTGGCGGCAAAGAGCCAATTTCCTGTTCTCATATAGCAGAATTCGGTCTCAGGATACCATACAAACGCAGGAAGTCTCTTTCTTAACGAATTCATGCAGGACTCCAGAGATTCACCTGATGCTATTCTTGCATTGAGTTCATCTGTCTCCTGAGTCATCTGACCGATATTGCGTAAGCTCTCCAGAGCCCTGTAGGCATCGTTCCAGATTACCGGTACAGGATTTTTGAAAGCATCTTTTGATTTATCGGCAAGATTATAGATGGCAAAATCCATCATCTCACGGCTACCGGCTGCCTTACCATAATTATAAATAAGCGACGGAGTGAATGAAAGCTTAGCAGTGGCATCAGCAAAATTCACCACCCAGCCATCCTTGACATAAGAACGGGAAATATACTCTCCCATGTCGCGGATCATCGGCGTATCGAAGAATGTGAAACGTCCACCTGATGCGTCGTGCATGATCTGTAGATAGTCATACAGCTTTCCTGCTGCATGTCCCCAATATGCAGGTCCTTCCTCACATGCTCCATCCTTCTTTATATAAGCCATGAACTTGTCAACAGAACGTACAGACTGCTTAAGAGCCAGTTCCAGACGTTCAGGATCCTTTTCCATCAGCAGGAAACAAAGAATCACATCTGCATTGCACCATGGAGTCCAGTTATTCAGAAGCCTTCCCTTCTCGATATCAAAACCGAGCCACCAGTTAGGCTTGAACTCTGCCGGATTAAGGTAAGAATCCAGTATCTGACGCTTCACGGCATCCTCCACGACATATGAAATGACAGGATTGACTTTATCGAATTCTTCATGGAAGAAATGCCATGCGACAGCAACCTGAGCGCCAAGAGCACCGGAACCAAGATCAATAAGCTGTTCGCGAGGATCTGGAAGAGTTCTTCCAGAGCGCTGACGCGGAAGATGCGCAGAAAGCACCCAGGAAGGCATATGACATATGTGCCACATACCGTCTATCAACTGATCGAGAAACCTCCCCTCTCCTTCTGCAAGTTCAGCCAGCATCAGGGTATTCAATGCTATCCTGTTCTCCTTCAGAGGTTCCTGCATGATATTACGCTCGCCCGTCCTCTCATATGCAAGATAAGCCGTTGCAGGGACAGTCTGCCATTTATATCCCAGATATTTCTCACCCTGCTTCACAAGATATACAGAATGCTTTCCAAGCATATTCTTCCATCCTTCCCTGTCGGCATATGAAGGATATGGAAACCAACTACCGTCATGGCAGAAGACAGATTCGTTGTGAAGCTCCCTATACTTGTCCAAAAGCATTGAAGGCTTGAATGTAACGGACAGATTGCCCACTTCCATTCCCCACTTCCAGTCCTGGACAATAGTGACATCCTCGCCATCCAGATTACGGACCTTCTCGAGGTCCTTGAGATGAGTGTGAGAATGCCCTCCCACTATCACATCGATATTTCTCGATGCAGCTGCAAGCTCAACATCAGTGAAGACTTCCTCGTCAAAGCCAAGATGACTAAGACACATGACCAGATCACATCCCTCATCGTACCTTAGCTTCTCAGCATATGAATTCGCGACATCCGTTGCCGGAATATATTTCAATGCAGCTGCGATTTCAGAAGATACAACAGATGAAAGATCAGTCAGAAGACCGATTATACCGATTTTTCTGCCAGCTTTCTCCAGAATCACATATGGTTTCACAATACCTTCCAGAGGGGTACCTGTGAAGTCATAGTTGGCACATACGACCGGAAGTTCCAGATTCTTCAGACGACGCGCCAGTTCTTCCATACCGTTATCGAACTCATGATTACCAAGGGTAACGACATCAAATCCCATGGCATTGAGAATATCGATCTCAATATCGCCTCCAAGTTCTGTGAAATAAGATGTACCCTGACTGAAATCTCCGGCATGAACCAGCATCACATTCTCCGCACCGCAAGCAGCACGCACACTGTCCACATATGCAGCCTGTTCGATCACACCGCCCTTGCCCATGTGCTTGCCTGAGCGCTGTGGGTCTATATGACTATGAGTGTCATTCAGATGCAGAATCGTAAGATCCTGAGCTGAAGCGGTCAGCAGTACCGCGAAAGCAGAAATAATTAGGAAAAGTCTTTTCATGATCATTTGTGGTGCTGTCTGATTATTATCCTGTTGTCTGTAGAATATTCGATAGGCCTTCCTGCTGCAGTTTCAGCATGGACATGATCCAGAACCGCATCTATTACATCGACCTCAGACGGGATGATGGTCAATGCCTCATCGGCAAGACTTAAATTGTCACCTCCGTCAAGCAGGAAAGATATAGTGAGGACACTATAAGTCTTGTTGTCATCCAAAGGCTCTTCTCCAACTTTTATAGAGACCAGCTTTCCATCCTCGACAACTATCCTTAGACCGCCAAGTACCTGAAAATCATAAGGAAGCATTCCTTCTACGATCTTTCTCACAGTACTTCCCTTATGTTCAAGATACACCAGCTGGTTTTTGAAAGGAAACATCGAGAGCATATCGTCCAGAATAACATCACCCTCCGGCATATCAACTCTGATCCCGCCGAAATTGGTTATTCCGATATCTATCTTCTTTCCGAATACCTTCCCACCCTGCTGCATCAACAGGTCTACCACCCAGTTCGAAAGCGGACTTTCAGGTCTACTCTTGGACATCGCCCTGGTAGAATATGCAATAACATCCTTCACTCTGGCCATTGCCGGCTGACCGTCAAGGACTATACCAGCCACCTTAGCTGTAGCCGTTCCGGCAGGAAAACGTTTCCCGTTGGGAGCGACATATGTCTTTCCGTTGAAATATCCTACCGTCTCTTTCACATTTTCCTTCGAAGGAGTCTTGCAACCGGTTCTATGACCATCCATAAGGTCTCCTGACCAATTGTATTCCTGTCCCCAGGACACTGCACTCAGACATAGTGTCAGAACACAGGAAAGCACTATACGATTCATATTATACTTTTTAATTCTGTTTCAGCCATTTCCAGAGATCCTTGAATGTCGTCTTCTTGCCGAACATAAGGATTCCTATACGGTAAATCTTCGCCGATGCCCATCCGCATGCAATGAATGTAGCAATCAGAAGCCCCATAGAAAGTGCAAGTTCCCATACAGGCACTCCGAACGGGATACGCGCAAGCATCACGATAGGCGAAGTGAATGGAATCATCGATCCCCAGAACACCACAGCACTGTCAGGGGCCTTGAACGCATAGAATGCTATAAAGAAGCCAATCATCAGCGGAATAGTGACAGGAAGCTGAAGCTGATTTGTATCCGCCTCATTCTCCACAGCAGATCCTATAGCCGCAAAGAACGATGCATAAAGAAGGTATCCCAGCGCGAAATAAACGAAGAAAGCGAGAATAAGCTGAACGTAGTTGATTTCCTTAAGAGTAGTCAGCACTGCCGCCATACCATCTTCTTCTGCCATTGAAGCAGTCATTTCAGCCATATCCATACCACCCATCTGTCCGGCCATATCCATCATCTGCTCTGTCTGGGCAGGATCTCCCATCATAGAATCAAAACCGATGAATGCAGATACTCCGGCAACGATCACGACAGTAAGCACAACCCAAAGCAGGAACTGCGTAAGTGCCACACATGCTACTCCTATAATCTTTCCGAACATCAGTTCAGTAGCCTTCACAGATGAAACAAGCACTTCCACTACCCTGCTGGCCTTTTCCTCAATTACACTCTGCATAACCATTCCTGAGAACATCGCGATGAACATATAGATGATCATTGAAAGCAGAAGTGAGATTATCATATATACTTCCGACGAGGAAATCTTCTCCTCACCATCCTCACCGAGGGTATATGTGGCAACTGAAACATCTGACTTCACGTCAGCCATTATCTGCTTAAGGTCTGAAATCTCATAGTGAGAGAGCCTGTAGTCCTCGACAGCGTCATCAACCCTTGAAGCTATGGACTCCTTGAGGTCCACGCTCATCGGAGACTCAGAATAAGCAGCCACATGCACCGTGCGCGCTGCCTCATCTATAGGAGACACCACCACAAGGGCATCCAGACCAAGTTCGGAAAAACGAGCCTTCAGACTATCGGGGTTCTCTGTCGAATAATCCGTGTAATCGACAGCATCAGTATCGACGAATTTCTCCATGACGATGCCTGACTGATCCACTACAGCGACCTGCTTGCCCTTATCCTCGGTCATGAACATAATCACGCTCGGAAGTATGCAGATTGCAGCAAAGAAGACCGGACCAAGGAATGTAATCAGAAGGAACGACTTCTTCTTTACGCGGGTAAGGTATTCACGCGAAATGATTGTCTTTATATTATTCAGTTTCATGACTTATTCCTCCTCTGTTACAAGTTTGATGAATATATCGTTCATTCTAGGAACCAGCTCCTTGAATGAATTTACGGCAACTCCTGCCTCGAGTACCTTGGAAAGGACCTTGTTGCTGTCGCAGCCATCCGCAATCGAAAGCACGGCAGTATGCCTTCCGGAATCATCCTGATCGGAGAGCATTGTATACACACCTTCCACAGAAGTCAGAGGCTCTGAAGATGTATATATGAGCTCCACATTATTATTGCCGTATTTGCGGCGGATCTCATCCACGCCGCCTGAAATCACAACATGAGACTTATTGATAAGAGCAATATTGTCGCAAAGTTCCTCAACAGACTCCATGTTATGAGTCGACAATATTATAGTAGCACCTTCATCCTTGAGGCGAAGGATCTCCTCGCGTATGATCTGTGCATTGACAGGATCGAATCCGGAGAAAGGTTCGTCGAGAATAAGAAGCGAAGGCTTGTGTACGACAGTGGTGATAAACTGTACCTTCTGGGCCATACCCTTTGAAAGTTCCTCCACCTTCTTGTTCCACCAGCTCTCGATGCCGAAACGTACAAACCATTTCTTAAGTTCCTTGGCAGCCTCACGTGAGCTCATACCCTTGAGCTGTGCGAAATACATAGCCTGCTCACCCACCTTCATCTTCCTGTAAAGGCCACGTTCTTCAGGCAGATAACCGATCTTCTCAACATCACTCTGAGTTATAAGACGTCCGTCAAAGTACACGGTTCCTTCACTTGGAATTGTAATACGGTTGATAATACGGATAAGAGTCGTCTTTCCAGCTCCGTTAGGACCGAGAAGACCGAAGATCTTACCCTTGGGGATATCAACCGACACATGATCAAGAGCAACCTTTTCGCCGAAGCTCTTGCATACATCCTTGCATTCGATAATTCCCATTTTATTAATTGTTTAATTTAAATATTTAATATCCTTGCAGTAAGTTCAACCATAAGTTCAGCAGGAGAAGCTTCCCCTACATCGCCACCCTTGCCCTTATAATCATATTCCTTCAAAAGGGCAATCACGGCCATACAGCGCTTTAGTGGATAATTTCTTACGGCAGTGTCGTACTCAGAAAAGAAATATGGATTAACACCCAACACCTTAGCTTTCTGGTCATTGCCCGGACGTGGATTATTCATGAGCAGAGCCTCGTATTTCAGGATTCTGTAAAAGTGGGTGTAAAGAGCACTCACGGCCATCGGCATCGCAAACTTCGCAGAAGAACCTATATACGCCGCAATCCTGAGAGCTTTCGCAGAATTCTTCATGGACAGTTCCTTGGTAAGTTCGAATATGCTGAACTGGCGGCTTATACCGACATTCTTCTCAATGTCTGCTGCAGTGACTTCCACGGTACCTTCAGGAAGATTCTTCATCATCTTCTCTGTCTCAATGGCAATCTTGGCAAGGTCTGTACCCGCATGTTCAGCCAGAAGCGCAGCAGCATCAGGAGCAATCTTCAGCCCCTTTGTCTGATAATACATTGGAATCCATCTCGGAACCTCATAATCTCTGAGTGCCTGCGAATCCACCACAACTCCCATTTTGGACACCGTCTTATAAAGTGACTTGCGTTTATCTGCTGACGCTCCGTGCATAGCTATTACAAGCACCGTAGACTCAAGAGGCTGCTGGCAATATACAGCAAGTTCCTCCAGACTCTTCATCATCTGAGCCTCCTTGATGACGACCAGCTGCCTATCGGCAAACATCGGATAACGCCTAGCTGCAGTAATGACAGCATCAGCATCCACATCGGCACCATAGAAGACAGTCTGATTGAAATCCCTTTCGCTCTCGTCCAGACAATGTTCAAGAATCTCATCACACACCATATCAACATAATACGGTTCATCTCCCATAAGAAGATAAACCGGCTTGAACACCCCGTTGCGGGCATCCTGCACTATTTCTCTGCACAGAGAATCCGTTTCCTGAAATCCTTTAGCCATAATCTTGCAAATATAATCATTTAACTGATAATACCCTAGCAGATATAAATAAAAAAGGGGGATGACTTTTAGCCATCCCCCTAAGTCAGGTAATCTTATTCTGCTCTTTTTTCTTTTACTTTGACAAGTTTCTCTTTCAGAATGTCTGCACAGTCCACTACTGCGTCTTCGAAGGTCTTGGCATTCTTCTCGATGACAATCGTGTTGCCAGGAATGCTCACCTGCACCTTCACATTCTTGTTGTCGTGTTCTGGAAGCAATGACAGCGATACATCTACAGCTGTAACCGCATCATAGAATTTCTCGAGCCTTGAGAACTTCTTTTCTACAAAGTCCAACAGTTTCTGATCTGCATTGAACTTGATCGACTGCACTCTAATCTCCATGTTTACCTCCGTTTTTTGCCCTTGGATGGGCTTGTTCATAAATATTCTTCAGCCGGGCAATGCTATTGTGGGTATAGACCTGAGTCGCCGCCAGAGATGAGTGTCCCAGAAGTTCCTTGATGGAATTGAGGTCACTTCCCTGATCAAGAAGCGTTGTTGCAAGAGAGTGTCTCAGCACATGAGGCGACCTGCGCCCCGTTATGCCTTCCCTATCCCCGAGCTCGCTCTTGACCGTCCTGTCCACATAGGCCGGATACAGTCTCCTGCCTCCGTATGTGACAAGCAGCGGATCTGTCAAAGACCTTTTCCCCCCGCACAATGCCTCAACCGCTTTCAAATATAATAAAATTTCTTCAGACAACGAAAGAATCAGCGGAATTTCTCTCGTTTTATCGCCTTTACCATGCACTTTGACAAT
>JBGVQX010000082.1:0-15722 GCA_045127905.1 Candidatus Cryptobacteroides sp. | reverse complement strand
GTTCTTCAAGTGGATCAAGCAACATCTGAAGATAAAAAAGTTCTGGGGTACCTCAGAAAATGCAGTCCGCATTCAGATCTACTCTGCGATCATAGCCTACTGTATGATGGCTATAGTGCAGAAAAAGATGAACATAGAACGTTCTATCTACGAGATGCTGCAGATTGTAAGTATCTCATTAACAGATACTACCAACCTTAAAGACCTCTTTGCAAAACCTAACTACAATATTGTCAATGAACTGGATGGTTCTACCGAACCAAGTTTATTTTAATTGTTAAACTTTATAATAATCGTCCGGAACTTTTACCGGACAGCAATGTTAGGATTATAAAAAAAAGAAAAACCTTTTATAAAAAAGAGAAAAACATGATTCCCGCTATTTGAACGGACCAGCTCAATTATGATATTTGCCGTATCGATAAATGTGGAGGAGAATATATGGATTACGGAAGTAAGAGGGTAAAGCACATGCCCCGATGTCTGGCATGCGGCGAACAGATAAGGTACGGCAGGACTGATAAGAAGTACTGCTGCGAAAGATGTCGTAACCGCCATCACAACAGTATGATGAAGGATAGTCGTGCCTTTCGTAGGAGGACCCTTTCCATTTTGTCCCGGAATTATAATATCCTCGAGGAATTTGCGAAGTCAGGTATTCGTTCTGTGGATATTTCTGACCTGCTGCAGAGAGGATTTGTGCCGGGAGTAGTTACTTCATACCGTAAAGTAAGGAAGCATGATGTATACTGCTGTTTCGATATAAAGTATATTATGACAGAAACACGTGTTTACGGCATGTCGAAAATACAAAATGTTTCCTTAACTTTGCAGGCTGATTCGATAGAAGAAGATCAAACATTATAATATATGAAGAAAGAACTAATTATCGCAGGCGCTGCGCTTGCACTTATCAGCAGTTGTAACATGAAGAATCCGCTACTTTCCGAGTCTTCTGCACCGTTTGGAGCTCCGGAATTCGACAAGATTGAGAATGAACATTACCTCCCGGCTTTTGAGGCAGGAATAGCGGAGGCAAAGGCAGAAATCGATGCTATCGTGGCTAATCAGGAAGAACCGACATTCGAGAATACAATTGAGGCAATGGAATATGCCGGAGCTACTCTCGACAGGGTTGCAGGCATCTTCTACAATCTTATGGAAGCGAATACTAACGACCAGATGCAGGCAATTGCAGAGCAGGTGGCTCCGATGCTTACCGAGTACTCTATGTATGTGTCTCTCAACAACGACCTCTTCCAGAAGGTAAAGGCAGTGTATGAAAAGAAGGATGAACTTGGTCTTGACAAGGATCAGATGACCCTTCTGGAGGATAACTATAAGGATTTCGTACGCGGTGGAGCAAATCTTTCCGATGAGGATAAGGCCCTTTACAGCAAGTGGTCAGAGGAGCTTTCTCTCGCGACTCTTCAGTTCAGCAAGAATGTGCTTGCAGCTACGAATGCCTATACTCTCCATGTTACTGACTCGGCAGACCTGGCCGGCCTTCCTGAGTATGTGAAGACAATGGCTGCTGAGACTGCTTCGGAGAAAGGACTTGAGGGCTGGGCGTTCACCCTTCAGTACCCAAGCTTCAGCCCGTTCATGAAGTACAGCACCAACCGTGAGCTCCGCAGACAGATTTGGACCGCATACAACAGCAGGGCTATCGGAGGTGAGAATGATAACACCGATGTTGTAAAGAAAATCGTGGATCTCAGAATCAAGATTGCCAATATTCTTGGTTATGAGACATATGCAGACTATGCTCTCGAGACAAGAATGGCCAAGAACAAGACTACTGTGAATGAGTTTGTGAAGAATCTTCTCGAGCCTTCGATGAAGTATGCAAAGAAGGATGTGGCTGATGTCCTTGCATATGCAAAGAAGAACGGATTTGAAGATGACAAGCTCATGCCTTGGGATTTCTCTTACTGGTCAGAGCGTTATCAGGAGGCAGAGTATTCTCTTAATGCAGAGGAGCTTAAGCCGTACTTCCAGCTTGAGAGCTGTATCGACGCTGTGTTCGGTCTTGCAAACCGTCTTTACGGAATCACATTCGAGGAGCTCAACAACCTTTCTGTGTATCATGAGGATGTAAAGGTGTATGAGGTGAAGGATGCTGACGGAAGTCACCTTGCACTTTTCTATGCTGACTTCTTCCCGCGTGCAAGCAAGAGAGGTGGTGCCTGGATGACCGAGTTCCGTGGTCAGAGCATCAGGAACGGCGTGGAGAAAAGGCCTTTCATCAGCATCGTATGTAATTTTACGAAGCCTACGGCAGATGCTCCGTCACTTATCACTCATGACGAGTTTACTACATTCCTCCACGAGTTCGGTCATGCCCTTCACGGTATCCTTGCAAAGGGACGTTATGGCTCTCTCACAGGAACAAACGTTTCACGTGACTTCGTGGAGCTTCCTTCTCAGATTATGGAGAACTGGGCATTTGAACCGGAGTATCTGAACTCCTTCGCAAAGCATTACCAGACAGGTGAGGCTATCCCTGCAGACCTGATAGAGAAGATTGTTGCTGCAAAGAACTACCTTGCTGGTTACGGCCAGGTACGTCAGCTTCATTTCGGCTACCTCGACATGGCATGGCATACTCTCAAGGAGGTTCCTGCCGAGAGCGCTATCGAATTCGAACAGAAGGTCCTCGCTCCATATGCGGTGATGCCTTCCGTAGAGGGAACCGGTTTCTCAACATCGTTCTCTCATATCTTCTCTGGCGGCTACAGTGCAGGATACTACTCGTACAAGTGGGCGGAAGTACTTGAGGCTGATGCTTTCTCGCTCTTCAAGGAGAAGGGTATCTTCAATACAGAGGTAGCAGAGTCATTCCGCAAGAACATCCTCGAGATGGGTGGTGCAGAAGACGAATCGGTGATCTATCGCAATTTCCGCGGACATGACCCTCAGCCGGAAGCTCTTATGGAGAAACTTGGCTTGACCAAGTAATCATATTCAGGCAAATATTGAAAAGCTTGTCAGATTCAGCCATGGTGGTGTGCGTCTGTCAAGCTTTTCCTACATTTGAAACATAATATATTTAAAGATGAAAAAGATTCTGATTGCGGCAATGATAGTTCTGGCGGTTTCGTGTCAGATGAACCGTCAATATGAGAGTTATACCGACACTGCCCATGTGAACGGGACAAGTATCTTCTATGCGGCAGAAGGTGCCGGCAGGCCCGTGATACTGCTTCATGGCAACGGTGGCAGCCATAATGACCTTGAGACTACCCAGCGGGATCTGGCACAGGCAGGATACATGGTGTATGCTTTGGACTCCCGCGGACAGGGAGCTAATGCCCGTCTTTCGGAATATCATTATAAGGATATGGCCACGGATGTGTATGAATTCATCAAGACAAAGGGACTTGAGAAACCTGCTGTCTTCGGGTTCAGTGACGGAGGTATCATTGCCCTGCAGCTTGAGGTCATGTATCCTGGCACTCTCGGAGCGATAGCTACAGGTGGAGCCAATATATTTGTGAAAGGGGCGTTGGTGCCGGAATTCGAGCAAGGGTTTCTCGCTCAGCCGACAGATGAGCCTCTTGTGAAGATGATGCAGAACGAACCGACTATGACACCTCAGGATATGCAGACTATACAGGCTCCTTCTTTGATAATGTCCGGAGAGCATGACCTCATTCTGGAGAATCATACGAGGCTCATCGGTGAGAATATTCCAGATGCACGGGTGAAGATAATCCCTGGCGAAGACCACGGATCTTATATATGCAACAGTCCGAAACTTGCTGTCCTTCTGCTTGACTTCTTTAATGAAATCGGTTACTGATAACATGGTAAAGACGACTGAAAAGGTTATAATCGATCAGGAGATCGGCCAGGTGACGTTCCGTAAGAGCGCCAGGTGCAGCCGTCTGTCCATCAGGGTGCATCCCGTCAAGGGCGTGTCCGTCACGATGCCTTACATGGTGCCATATGCGGCCGCATCGCTCTTCCTCAATGCGAAAAGGCAGTGGGTGATCGATACGCTTGCCCGTCAGAAGAAACGCATGCAGGATGTTCCTGAGGTAACCTCACGAGAGATTGAGGAACTGCGACATAAGGCAAAGACAATTCTCCCTCCGAGGCTTGCTGAGCTGGCCCGTCGCCATGGATTCATATACAACAGGGTTGCCATCAAGCATAATGCAACCAACTGGGGCAGCTGCTCGACTAAAGGAAATATCAATCTGAATCTTAATATTGTTCGCCTTCCGGAGGTGCTTCAGGATTATATACTGCTGCATGAACTCTGCCATCTGCGTCACCATGACCATAGCCATGCATTCCATCTGCTGCTGGAACATGTCCTGACCGATAATCTGATGCATATTCTCCCTGACGAACCCGACGCTCATCCTGATGAAAATCTCAGCCTTGCATGTGATATAGCCCGCAGAGCTGCATCATCAAAGGCCCGTTATCCTCTTGACTATACTTTTACGCGTGCAATCCGTCGTTATCGTCTAGTGTGACCTTAGGCTGTAGTAATGCGATGACATGATCTACGGTCAAGGCATTCTGTACGGAGAAAATGCCGCTTCGGCTGCGTTGAAGCGAGTCAAGATGGGCTCCGCTTCCGAGCGCCTCTCCGAGATCACGTGCAAAGGCGCGTACGTAGGTCCCTTTGCTGCAGGCCATTCTGATGACTGCTCTTGGGAGTCCCAAAGCCGAGTTGTCTGTCACGTTGATTCTTGACGATGCTGCGGAAGAAGGTGTGGTGGAAGCCGAGCTGCAGCTTCTTTCACAGCATCCTGCAGAGAACTCAATAAGTTCCAGTTCTGAAATAGTTATTCTGGACACTCTTATGAGTTCCTGTGCGGCTTCATCCAGGGTCTTTCCTTCCTTGTGCAGTCTGCGTGCGAGTTCATATGCCCTCACGCCGTCTACCGACTTTGCACTGAATAGAGGTGCAATCTGGTTCTGCTCTCCGATGAATGCAGGGAGCGCTTCTTCGATTCCGGATGTTGTGATGTGCTCGTGTGGGAAGAATCTGTCGATATCCTTCTCAAGGTCGTAGGAGGGTGTAGTTGCTCCGAATGTTATCCCGGCCACATATTCCTTGTCGTGCGACTGAAGCTCTTCAGCGAGTTTAGTAGCCTTGCCGATGCAGACGAGAAGTACACCTGTGGCCAGCGGGTCCAGCGTTCCTGCATGGCCAACCTTAAGGTTCTTCTTTCCGAAATGACGGATAGCGGCATACTTGACCTTTCTGATCACGTCTGCCGAAGTCCATCTATATGGTTTGTCAATCGGGATGATAATCCCTTCCGGATAGTCATCGATGTTTCTGGAAAGAGGCGACTGGTCCGGTGTCAGAATCAATGCTTCCAAATCGAATTATTTACAAGGTATCTTATCTATCCTGCCCTGATGACGTCCGCCTTCAAACTCCTCCGAAAGCCATGCGTCGGTGATTTCCAGGACTGTTTCGAAAGGAATGAAACGCGCCGGCATCACAAGTACGTTGGCATTGTTATGCTGTTTGATAAGCTTGCCGATCTCGGCATTCCAGCAGAGTCCTGCACGGATCCCCTGGTGCTTGTTGAGCGACATCTGCATGCCGTTTCCTGTGCCGCAGAATGCTATGCCCAGATCCACTTCGCCATTCTCTACGGCCGATGCAAGAGGGTGGGCTACATCCGGATAATCCATGCTGTCCGATGTGTCGGTGCCGAAGTTCACCATCTCATAGCCTTTGCCGGTAAGATATTCTGCCAGCCTGTTTTTATAGTCCACGCCTGCGTGGTCGTTACAGATTCCGATTTTCATGTTCTAAAAGATTTCAGACCTTGCAAAGATAGGGTATTTTACACTATCAAGCCAACAAAAAGATACTCTTTCTTGTAATCTTGGAAATTTATAAATAAATTTGAATGTTTGTCGATTATTCACCTTTATACCTGATTTAATTATGAAAAGAATTGTCTTGTCACTTGCTCTGATAGTGGCTGCTGTCACTGCATTCGCTCAAAAGCCGGTCGTGCTTGTGGATTATTTCCATGCTCCAAATTCAGTTAAGGCTTCAGGAGTTTCCGCTGTGAGAAGCGCGGTAATTGCTGGAATCAATCAGATGAACCGAGTGCAGCTTATTGACGTTGAGTCAGAATCGTCACTCAATATGGAGGGAATACGTCGTGGAAAAGAAAGCGCTATGATGGACCAGACATCCCGCATGGGAGCGATCAAGACATTAGGTGCTCAGTATATCATCACCGGTGTAGTTTCCAATGTGAGCGCAGACTATTGTAAAACGGAGAATGGCTATTATTATAACGGCAATATTGTTTACTCTCTTTCAGTTGTGAGAGTTGAGGATGGAGTTACCGTCGGTACAAAGAGCATCTCTTATTCGGGACTTACGGGAATCACCGGTTCTACGGCTGATGATGCTGTAGTGTCTACTCTTAATCGTGTGAAGCAGAGCATGGATAACTTTGTTAATGAATACTTCAAGATTAAGGGCACTGTCGTGGAGATGAAGGAAACCAACAAGAAGGGCGACAAGGCCACAAGTCTTTATATCAGCCTTGGCTCCGAGGCCGGAATGGCAAAGGGCCAGAAATTAGATGTATACCAGATTAAGATGATTGCCGGTATCGAGAGTCAGGAGGAGGTCGGTTCGCTGATAGTTGATGAAGTTGTGGCTCCTACATTGTCGCAATGTAAGGTTACAAAGGGAGGCAAAGATATAATGACGGCCTTCAAGAACGGTATCGAGCTTCGTGTGGAGACAAAGAAGGACGGATGGCTCACAGACCTCGGCCAGGGTGTCGCAGATACATTCAAATAATAGAAATATTTCATGAGGCTTGGCTGTGCTTCCGAGAGGAGGCATGGCTTGCCGTTTAATAAAACTATAAAGCTATGAAGAAAATTTTTAGCATTGCTCTTCTTGCAGGCCTGCTTCTTACATTTGAGGCTTTTGCTCAGAACTATCCCCAGGTGGTAATTTATGAAACTTCCGACGATGTTTCCGCAACGTTCACTACCGTCGGTGCTGATGCCAAGTCCAAGAATGTGCAGGACAATGCTGTAAAGTCGCTGTTCTATACTCTCTTTTATGTGGGAGTAGATGGAGTTAATGATGGTAAACCTTTGATTGTCAATGATAATAAGTCTTATATCGAGACGTTCTTTTCTTCAAGGATCCCGTTCTTCGTAAAAAGCGTGACTGAGACCGTGAAGCCTGTCAGGAATGCGAATAAGATTTATCAGGGCACATATGCCGTAACGGTCGTATATTCTAACCTGATCAAGGATCTTGAAAGAAACAAGCTTTATGAACAGCCGAAAAGCCTTTCTGATAAGGTAGAGGAAGAGGATGGTATGGTGCTCCCTACCATAATGGTGGTTCCTTATAAGAAGGATGGTGAGACATATGCTTCTCTGCTTGCAAGCGATTTTGATAAGAGAATAGCCGTGTCCAAGGTGCAGGATGCTTTTGAATCTCAGAACATTACCACCGTGGATGTTCAGGCAAGGCTTGATGCCGTGAAGAGGAATGCGCAGTTCGGGGAAAATGATGCCAATTCCAATGACAAGCAGCTCATTATGAATTCCGGTGCCGATGTGTATGTTGTTGTGGATATCCATAAGGATGTCAATGCGCAGGGTGCGCGCGTGTCTCTTATCATGAAGGCATACCTGACCAATGGAGGAGATATTCTTGCATCAAAGGATGCCATTACAGCACGTTTTGCAACAAATGCTACTGATGCATTGTGTTCATATGCAGTTCAGGATAATGTACCTGCATTCCTTGAGGATATCAAGAAGAACTTCACCGGATTCGTTACTAAGGGTAAGAAAGTCGCTCTTCAGTTTGCTATTGACGGCGCTTCTGCAATGTCCATGAGCGACAGAGTGGGCGAAAAGAATTATCCTTTGTCAAACCTGATCACCCAGTGGGTGCGCAAGAACTCTCATAAAGGCAAGTTCCATCTTCGTGGAAATGTGGGCGAAGCCATTATATATGACTATGTTATGATTCCTCCTAAGGCTGCTGACGGGCTCATGATGGATGCGTTCCAGTTCAGTCTGCTGATAGAGGCATGGCTTAACGACGAGGTTGGCGTTCCATGCTCAAGCAGGATAGACGGGGATACTATTTATATAACCATTTTGTAATCTTTTGAAGTCATGAAGAAATTTGTTGCAACAATATGCATGCTCGCATGCGCAGTTATGGCTTTTGCTCAGGCTCCTTCATGGGTGAAGTCAAGACCTGTATCGGATACTAAATATATAGGAATCGGAATGGCTCCCGTTGCGGATGGGGACTATCAGAAGAAGGCAACTGCAAATGCCTTGTTGGATATCGCCTCTCAGATAAGCGTGAAGGTGGAGAGTTCGTCTTTCATGCAGACGGTGGAGGTTGATGACGCAGATGCAAAGACTTTGTTCGAGGAGAAGATCAACGAGTCTGTTGCCGCCGATCTGGAGGGTCAGGAACTTAAAGGTTCGTACAATGACGGCAAGGATTATTATGTGTATTTCGAACTCGACAGGAAGAAGTACGACAAACTCATGAAGGTAAAGAGGGAAAAAGGCATATCTGTGGCGTTGGACTGGTATGTAAAAGGTCGGAATGCCGAGGCACTTAATAACTTTGCCGGCGCAGCGCAGCTGTATGCAAGCGGTCTTAAGGCTGTGGAGCCTTACCTTCATCTTGATCTTGTGGCGGAATATCAGGGCAGTGAGATTAATCTTGCGGCAGCCTTGTATGATGCTTATGTGAATATCTTTGCCGGGATGAATATCATTCAGAATGTCACAGAAGTAGGTGTAGAGGCATTCAAGGCTTCGGGAGAACCTCTCAGCGTCTGCTTGCAGCGGCAGGGTAGTGCGATGCCAAACGTGCTCATGAAGGCTTCTTTTGTAAATGGAGATGGTTCTGTCACCCCTCCGATGAAGACCGATTCGGAAGGCGTAGCTGTGTTCTACATCACAAATGTGACTTCAAAACAGAGTATTCAGAATGTCGAAGTCACGATGGATGATTCCTTCCTTGCGTCGCTTCCGGCATCATACCGTCAGCTTCTGTCGAATGTGAACTGGCCTGTGGCGCGATTTAATGTAGTGCTGATGAGTTCGAATTATTCGGCATATCTCAATGTCGAGAAAAACGAACTGGAGGCTTGTGAAAGGCAGGTGAAGAGCCTCCTTGCCAATAATTATTTCGAGTTTACGGAAGATACTGCAGCCCAGCTTTTTGTGTCGCTTGCGACTGGAATGGAAGTGGGAGGTACAGTAAGTGGCGAACTCTATGACATGAATGAGTGCTATGCTTCGCTTACCCTTAAGATCTATGATAATGTGAAGCAGACTCAGCTCCTTGAGTACAGTGTGCCTCAGGTAAAGGTGTTGGTCCCTGCTCATAACTCAGAGCAGCAGGCTAAGGCTATGTGTACGCGTGAACTCATGAAGCGTGTCAAGGTGGAACTTCCTAAGAAACTGAAGAAGTTGAATATAAACCTGTAGTAAATCATGAAGACTTTATATATTCTGGTGCTCGCTGCATCAATGATGATATCTGCCTTGTTTGGAGAATCTGAAGCATATGCTCAGGATAATAAGGCTGGAAATGTTCCCGGAATGCATCTTCTGGATGAACCTAACACTATAAGAGTTTTGGGCATAGGCAATTCTTTTAAAAAGCACTTGGCAATGAACAAGGCTATGATGTCTGCCCGCTCTCAGATAGCTCAGCAGATTGAAACAGTAGTGGAGTCCACTGTAGATGACTATTATGTGGCCTTGGAAGACGTGGATACTCTTATCTCCAAACGTTATATCAATGAGAAGATCGTGGCGGCATCGAATCAGGTGTTGAATGGAGTCCGTGTTATCTTTAATAAATTAGTGATGGAAGATAATATGTATTACTGCTATGTGGTGATGGAACTGACTCCGGATGATTATGCAGCTTCTGTTGCAGCCTCACAAGGACTCGACGCTCCACTTGATACTGTACAGCTCAAGAAGTCACTAATCAAGGCTATTAACGCAAAATAAAAATATCATAACTATGAAATTCTGCTTCAAATGTGGAGCTTCGCTTTCAGGAGGCGAGAAGTTCTGTCCACGTTGCGGACAGAAACTTCCCGTTACAACTGCGGCTCCTCAGGAACAGGCCCCTGCAGAGCAGGAGCCTCAGCCTGCACCACCGGTCAATGCTGATGACACTGCTCATGCTGAAAAGGCACGCCGATACAGGAAGTGCTCACGCCATGGCATTATCTTCACGGATCTGGACATCCTTTCTGATATGTTCAACGTGAAGAAGGATGCGCTTGCAAAGCTTCTGGACCAGTATGCGGATATGATGGCAGCATCTGATATCGACTATAGAGTGGTGGATGTTTCTGACTATCGCTTCGTTTCCAAGGCTGCCGGCAAGAAAGGCAAGAAGGCGGAGATTCATGCTGAGAGTCCATGGTGGGACTACCAGCACATCCTATATGATATACTGTGTTATGAGAAGGAGAATGGATTGCCGGAGTCCAACTACCTCTTTATTATAGGAGGCCATGAGGTTGTTCCTGTTCCGGTAATCAACCATTATCTGGATGATGAGAGACTCCATTATAAGGACATCGAGACCGACGTTCTTTATGGTTACCCATATGGCCCTCACACCCAGTATGCTCTGGAGTCCACCGAACTGTATACTCAGGAAATGTATTATCTTGTGGGTAGACTTCCGATCCCGACAGATGTGGGAGCGGGTTACCTCCAGAATTATCTGCAGAATGCGGTTGATGTCTGCAAGGGTCTGCCTGTCAAGAAGATATATGCACAGTGCGACCCGCATTGGAAAGAGCTCACTTCCTGGCTGATGTCTCCTTTCAATAAGCTCGGGATGCTTCCGGACAGGAGCAATATTTCACGTCATTACAGCTATGGAAATGTGATGCTTGGACCGGATGTGACCAGCGAGCATATCCATTCCGTGATGGATAATGATACTGACCTTATCTATCTCAACCTACATGGCGCCTGGAAGCCTAATGCTCCTGCATATTACGGCGAATCAATGGATAGGACAGCGGTCGCCGAAATATTTCCGATTGCCGCGACCGCAATTCCGGACGGCTGCAATGTCCTTGTGACCGAGGCATGCTACGGTGGAAGATATGTGGGTTATAAGATATTCCAGTCGATGATGCAGTCGGCGATGGGGCATAAGACAGTCATAGGTCTGGCGTCATCGAGGACAGCCTTCGGTTATGATGGCCCTCCGGGAGGAAATGCGGATGCCATATGCGGACGCTTCACTTTATATCTGCTCAGCGGATTTGCTGCTGCGGATGCTCTCAACAAGGCCAGAGCGGATTTCTTCGGTGAAGACGGAATGCTGTCACCTCACGATGCCACAACCCTTTGCGAGTTCAATCTCTTCGGAGATCCTTCGCTTCATGCATATGCGGTGGGTGAGGACGGTTCGAAGGCTGCATGTCCTGTCGTGAAGAACATAGCTCCGAAGGACTTCCCGTGCGGATATGAGCAGCAGACTCTTAAAAGTTCCGGCAACAAGCCACAGTCGCTGCTTGATCAGGTGCGCGGAGCCGTTGATGCCAATATCATGCATATAAGCAGGACCATCGGCAAGGAGCTTTATGAAAAGTACGGCCTCTCACCACGCGAACCGGAGACCATCAAGCGTCTTAAATATAAGAACGGCAAGCAGAGGCTGGTATATACTTATGGAGAAGGAGAGAGGTCATATGTGGTGACTACTCTGCCTGAAGGCAATATTGAATCAATAATAACATCTAAATAACCATGAAAACTTGTCCAAACTGCAACTCTCATGTTGCTGACGATCACGTATTCTGTATGGAATGCGGAACAAGAATCGAGGCGGAACCTGCTCCTGTGCAGGAAGAAATCAAGACCGAAGAGCCTCAGACAGCCCCAGCAGAGGATATGATTAATGTGGAGAATCATATCATGTGGAATATCCAGCCGGGTCAGGTGGCGAAGCTCATAACGGAAAAGGAGTTCATGCAGTACAGCGATGCTGCCGGACTTATTATAAATAATGGTGCACGCGTGCTTATACGCCACAATGCAGATGAACTCGTGATGCTCTCAAACGGCATCTATAGCTTTAAGGAACCGATTCCGGCAGCAGCTACGGCTGGAGAAAAGAAGAGAGGTTTCTTCAGTAATATTATTAACTCGGCCAATTCTTCCGTAAAGAAGGATGAACTCGATCTGTGTTCTATCCTTCTGGTCAGAGACGGCGATTTCCCTGTTATCTTTGGAGGGGCTGCCAGCACCGGAGACAATTTCGTGCCTATGACAATTCCAGCGAAGAATCTGGATGTGGAGGTCGGCCTTAGTGCTATGGTCAGAATCGCCAGCATGCAGGTATTTGCTGCCAAATACATGATGGACCGCACTCAAATGAATGTAGGTGAGTTGGTGGCTTTTGCCGCTCCTAAGGTGGAGAAGGTGCTGCGTGAGGTGCTTGCCGACGTTTATGTGTCTGAGACGGGAGTTCCTGATGCTGTGAAGGCAGAGATTCAGGACAGACTGAAAGCTCTTACTCCAGAGCTTGGCGGAATTGCTATATCTTCAGTGGAGGAGGTCCGTTTCGGCCACGAAGCTTTGGAGAGATTCCGTGCATTGAATTCAGAACTATATCTTACTGAACGCGAAATAGAGTATCTGGAGCGTACCAACGAGTTCAAGAACAGGCTTTCTGCAGCACAGAACGCACAGCAGGTGAATGAGGCCCGTAATGAGCTCGATCTCTATAAGAAGCTCCAGGCAATCAATCAGGACAAGATTCTGGCGGAAGACGAACTTGAGAAGTTCTATATGGTGCTTTCTCGCGAGAGAAGGATCAGAGAGGCCCAGAATGAAGAGCAGATTGCTGCTGCAATGGCTGATATCGAGAGGACTGGCCTTGTGAGGTCTGAGGATCTTAATAAGCTTAAAGATGAAATCCGTACCAACGAGCATAAGAGAGGTCATGCCTTCCGGATGATGCAGAAGAAGGACGAGATAGAACTCATGTCGCTCCAGCGTGAGTATGAGCTGAGGGTGCGTGACGAGGATTATCAGTTCGAAAAGAGGAAGAAGGACGATGAGTTCGACCGCTTCAAGGAACTGGAACGCATGAAGAGGGAAAAGGAAGCTGCCGAGCATGACAGGAATATGGAGGCTCTCCGTGAAATGCAGCAGGCCAAGCTTGAGAAGATGAGACTTTCAAGGGAACTCACTCCTGAGCAGCTGATGGCGCTTTCTGCCGAAAACCTTTCTCCTGAGGCTGCTGCCAAGCTCGCTGAGTCCCTCGGACGCAACCGTGAGGCTGAATATCTTGAGAGATTGACTCAGGCGCGTATAGACGATATGAAGGAAATGATGAAGATGGGAAATGAAGCCAGCCGTGAGTATATCCGTGCATCGGCTCCGGGTGCGGCTCAGCAGCCAGGAAAATTCTGCCCTTCATGCGGCAGCAGGAATAATGCAGATGCTAAATTCTGCATGTCATGTGGAGCACCTATAAATTAGGCGATATATAAACTGACCATAAGTACGAGACTATAGCTATGAGTGGAAATGTAAAATGCCTTAATTGTGGCAAGGAAGTGACTCCGGAGGCTTTCGGAGGAAAGAACTTCTGTCCCGAATGCGGCAATGAAATAATGGAGACGGCTCCGGTTGCGCAGACTCATGCCGATGAACCTGCATCAACAGCCACCCCTGCAGAAGGAGCAGCTGTGATAAAGGATGGAATGGGTATTATCGAGAACACACGCACCAAGGTCGGTGCTGTGGATACATTCAGCGACAACAGCGTCACCAACAACACAACAAATAATACCACCAACATCACTCAGATCACCGATGATACCAAGAAGAGCGTGATCTGTGAGATTTCGGGAAAGAAGGTGCTTGTGACTTCAAGCGTGCAGTGTCCGGTGTGTGGCAAGACTGTCTCAAATCAGTATTATGACGAGGACAAGCTCCGTTGCACAGAGTGTGAGAAGAGGGCGGTCAAGGAATATGAGAAGTATTATGCCGAGTTCACAAAGGACGTCAGGGTTATTGACAAGGATCTTCGTGAGGTGCTGGATGGCAAGGCCAAGGCATTGAAGCTGACAGCTCTTCAGGTAAAGGAAATGGAACTTAAACTACGTAAGGCTAATGCCGGAAAGGATGCACATCTGAGCGATATCAAGAAGAAAGACTTCGAGAGGACAATCGTACAGATGTATCAGGAGAAGATCACACCAGAGATGGCATTCACCAAGGTGTCGGCCTATGCGAAGATCACCGAGGATGCTGCTGTGCAGTGCTGGTACCATGCAATATGGGCAGTCTGCAATCCGAAGGAATATGTGGACGCCCTCAAGAATGCGACTGTAGATGAATATTGGCAGAACTATTGGGCATTTGCCGCCTATGCAAAGCTTGATGATATTGCCGGCGCCGTGGATGCCGTGGATGTGGCCAAGGAAAAGTTTCCTGAGAATGTCAATGACATAATCCTTGCTCAGGCCTATCTCGGTGCATGCCAGTATTTCTCATCGGAGGATGAGGCATATGTATCAGATGCCTATTCATATTTCGAGTCTATACAGGGTACGGATTCGGAATGTCTGAAATTCCATTATGAAAGGTTTGAAGAACTGGATAATGTGTTTGCACCTGATGACTTTGGATGCCTCAATGTGGCTTCTCTCATCCTGACCAGAAGGATGATGAAGGGATATCCGGAGACCGGATCCGAGAGGCCTGCCCTGAGCGAGGAGCATAGGGATCCGCCAAGACAGCAGTCGACACTGGCCGCTGCGAGGGAAGCCCGTCAGGCCCAGGCCCAGACTCCAGCTCCTGCGCCTGCTCCGGTCAAGCCGGCCCAGACTCCACAGCCGGCAAAGCCTGCTCCTGCGCGCCCAGCCCCTGCCCCTCAGCCAGCCCCTGTCAAGCCTTCCGGCCAGAAGGGTGTCGTGTTGAATAATACAGCCGGCGGTCCGGCTAATCCTCAGGTGTCATTCAGCGATGCTACTCCTGTCAAGCCAAAGAAGAAGGGTGGCGGAACAGTAATCGTCATCATCCTGATACTGGTGGCTTTAGCAGCGGGAGCTTATTTCTTCCTGAATAAGCCTAAGACTCCTGATACAGCTGTAGAACAGACTGTGAAGTCTCCAGAGGTGACATCTGCTCCTGTTGCAGCTCCGGCAGATACTCCAGCTCCAAAAGAAGCTCCTGTCGCTAAGCCGAAGACAATGGCGGAAAAGGCAAAGGCACAACAGGAAACGAAGAATGCAGCAGAAGAGGCTGCCCGAACTGCTGCTCCTGCTGTTTCTGATGCTCCAGGTGCCGCTGACCTTGCCAAAGGAATGGAGGCTTACAAAGCCGGAGATTTCAAGGCTGCCCATGACTTCTTCAAGTCTGCAGGAAATGCCGGCAATGCCGAAGCATGCTACCAGCTCGGTATGATGCTCTCGACAGGAAAGGGATCGGTAGCAAAGAATACCCTCCAGTCGAAAGTCTGGCTGAAGAAAGCCGCAAACCTCGGTCATGCTGCAGCCAAAGCAGCTATATAATAAAGAGGCCGACCCAAAAGGGTCGGTTTCTTGCGTTCTATAGGGAGGCATAGAGTTGTCGGAAGGCTCCGCCAGAGTTCCGCTCCGCTCCATCCACCCTTCGGAACTTCGTTCCTTCGGGAGCCGCTCACGAGGCCGCGG
>JBGVQX010000081.1:0-61962 GCA_045127905.1 Candidatus Cryptobacteroides sp. | reverse complement strand
AGCCCGAAAAATGTGGAGAGATTTGGCTGCTTGCAACCACGTTAAAAAATGCTAAAATATTGACACTGGTCATGAGCATGATGACCGCTTTCATATCAATGTTTTGTGTTTTGTGACGGCTCCGCATTTTGTGGGGCTTTTGTTTTTGCTCTACCCGTCCGGGAAAACCGGGGATTTTCCGGATGAGAGGACAAAAAACAAAGACCCGTCCGGGGAAACCGGGGATTTTCCGGACAGCAATAGGAAAAGACAAGAAACAATAAAAACGATATGAACTACTTATTTACATCTGAATCGGTGTCGGAAGGACACCCAGACAAGGTGTCGGACCAGATTTCCGACGCAATTCTTGACGAATTCCTCCGTCAGGATCCTGAAGCAAAGGTGGCTTGCGAGACATTCTGCAGCACCGGACTCGTGGTCGTAGGAGGAGAAGTGCGTTCAGAGGACGCATATGTAGATATCCCCAAGACTGTACGCCGCGTTATCAACAAGATAGGTTACAATAAGGCAGAGTATATGTTCGACGGCAACTCTTGCGGAATTCTTTCAGCACTCCACGAGCAGAGCATGGATATCAACCGCGGCGTCGTAGGCGAGGATGCAGATGCGCAGGGAGCCGGAGACCAGGGAATGATGTTCGGCTATGCTTGCTGTGACACTAAGGAATATATGCCGCTTCCGCTGGCACTCTCGCATCAGGCTCTCCTGATGCTGGCAAAGATCCGCAAGCAGGCTCCTGAACTGATGCCTTATCTGCGTCCGGACTCGAAGTCGCAGTTTACTATCGAGTACGACGGGCAGACCAACCAGCCTGTACGAGTGCATACTATAGTGATTTCAACACAGCACGATGAGTTTACACCGGAATCGCTTGGAAAGATGAGCTATGAGGACGGTTGTGCACAGTTCGGACAGAAGAGGGTTGATGAGGCGATGCAGCAGAAGACACGCGAGGATGTGAAGAATATTCTCCTCCCTATGCTGATCGAGACTCTACCTGAGGAAACAGCTGCACTCTTCAAGGATGACTACATCCTTCATGTGAATCCTACCGGAAAGTTCGTGATCGGAGGTCCTCATGGAGACACAGGACTTACAGGCCGCAAGATCATCGTAGACACTTATGGCGGAAAGGGCGCTCATGGTGGCGGAGCCTTCTCAGGCAAGGATCCTTCAAAGGTGGACCGCTCCGCTGCATATGCTGCACGCTATATTGCAAAGAATATGGTGGCTGCAGGCGTTGCCCGCGAGATGCTCGTGCAGGTGTCATACGCCATCGGAGTCGCAAGACCTCTCAGCATATTCGTAAACACATACGGCACGGCAGCCAACGGTCTGACTGACGCAGAGATAGCAGTCAAGATCAACGAGATCTTCGACCTGCGTCCGGCAAAGATCATCGAAAAGTTCGGCCTCAAGAAGCCTATCTACGAACCTACGGCATCCTATGGTCATGTAGGTCGTGACCCATACAAGGCAACTGTGATGATCAGAAAGGATGGCAAGTTCGTTCCTGAACTCGTTCAATTCTTCGGATGGGAGCTGCTTGACTCGGTCGATATGATCAAGACTGCATTCGGACTATAAGAAACGGTGGCAATTCGCCACCGTTTCTTATTATACTTCGGTCCAGTGTATGACAATACCTTTTCGCTCCATGCCCCTGAACCAGGTCATCTGACGCTTGGCAAACTGATGGATGGCTGTGGCAAGCTGATGACGCATATCTTCAAAAGTGAGTTCTCCGGTCAGGTGAAGCGTCACGAATTTATACTCCAGTCCATAATAGATCAGATCTTCTGCCGCTATAGGCTGCCCGGAAAGGGTGGTGTTGCCTTCTTTGATGAGTTGTGACGGATGGGTACCGTTCATAAGGCTCCGGATTTCTTCCACCATTCCCTCTTCGAGACGGGCATCAAGGCGCCTGTCTATTCTTGCGTTGCGCTCTTCGCGTGATACGAGAGTGCCGATGTAGTATGTACTCTTCGGGAGGAATGCTGTGCGCTGCACAGGATGCTCAGCTTCGTAGATCGCGATTTCCAGTGCGCGGATAAGACGCTTGCGGGTGTCGTAGTCGGTGGTATTGTGAAGGGGTTTCAGAGCGGCTAATCTTGCGACAAGAGCCTCATCCGTTTCCTTTTCCAGTTCTGCGCGAAGCTGAGGGTCAGGAGCCACTTCCGGTAATGAATACCCGCACGTCGCTGCTTCAATATAAAGTCCGCTTCCACCACATAGGATCGGGATGCAGTTTCTTTCTCTGATATCTTTATAGACCTTTTCGAAATCGCGCTGGTATTCGAATATATTATATTTGGCGCCGGCATCCACGATATCAATGAGATGGTATGGAATCTCACAGTATTCGTCTATGTCCTTACCTGTTCCGATATCCATTCCTCTATAAACCTGCCTTGAATCAGCGGAGATTATTTCCGCTTTTGTGAGATTGCCATTTTCCTGCATCAGTTCATTGATCCGGCGGGCCAGCTGGACTGCATAACGGGTCTTACCTGAAGCTGTCGGACCCAGGACGCATATGAGGTCGATTTCTCCGGAGATGTATTTATCCAGCAGTTCGCGGACGTTGATCTCCTCAGCGGAAGGCAGCTCTGCCATTGGAGGGATAGGGATAAAGGGTTTCTTTGCCATAGTCCTGCAAAGATAGCATTTTATGAAACAATTGAGAAAAAAGCACTACATTTGCATTTCGCGAGAAAAACTTAAACAGTTTCTTAGATTATGCCTAAAGCAAAGAGCAGTATAGAGATAAAGAATAGGAGGGCTTCATTTGACTATGAGTTCATTGAGACCTTCCAGGCGGGCATGGTGCTGACAGGCACTGAAATCAAGTCCATCAGAGCCGGCAAGGCCTCATTGGTGGACGCCTATTGCTATTTCAACAACAACGAGCTGTATGTCAAGAATATGCATGTGGCAGAGTATTGGTGGGGCAGCTGGGGAAAGCATGACCCTCGCCGCGAGCGCAAGCTGCTGCTGACACGAAAGGAACTGAACAAACTTCAGAGGGCGGTAAAGGAAAAAGGCCTGACCATCGTTGCCGTAAAGCTATACATCGCTGACAACGGATATGCAAAGCTGCTCATAGCCCTGGCTCGCGGTAAGAAGGAATACGACAAACGCGCCTCCATCAAGGAGAAGGACCTCCGTCGCGAGATGGACCGTATCTGATTCAATTCTATCCCTCGGGGTAGAATTTAGATGCCACAGGAAGGCCAGACGGGATGACGAAATGATGATTCTCATCCTTCCAACGGTCTTCATCCCACTCCGGACTCATATACTGTCCCTGATGATCAGCACGGAAAGCGAGATATGTGATCGGGAATCCCTGTGCAAGATACTGGGACTCATAGAAGGTCTGCACGGCAAAAAGTGCATCCACGGCATCACGGCCGCTTACAGAACACAGACCGCTTGAATAAAGCCTTTCCCTGTCCTCACCATAGATATCCGTTCCGCAAGCCAGCACCTCCAGAGAGTTCTGCTCGGCCATCGCTCGTGAATATTCATGAAGATAACGGCTGTCTGTCTTGAGATGAATGATTCCTCCCTGCTTAAGAAAATTGCGATAGCGGTTCATGAAAAGAGGGGCCGTGAGGCGCTTCTTCTCACGTCCGATCTGAGGGTCGGCAAAAGTAATCCATATTTCAGACACTTCTTCAGCGGCGAAGAGCGACTCTATGAATTCTATGCGGGTGCGCAGAAAAGCCACATTCTTAAGACCATGCTCCTCTGCATATTTTGCTCCTTTCCAGAGACGGGCTCCTTTGATGTCCACACCTATGTAGTTGCAGGACGGATTGCGCTCGGCAAGATCTATGGTATAGTCTCCCTTGCCACAGCCAAGCTCCAGCACTATCGGATTGTCGTTACCGAAGAAATCACGTCCCCAGTTGCCCTTGACGGGGTGGTCACAATTCAGGACCTCGGAAGTAGAAGGCTGAAGAAGACATCTGAAAGTCTCATTCTCCCTGAATTTCCTAAGCTTGTCTTTTCCCATTTCCTCCTCCTTTATTTCCGTTTCTTTTCTTTTTCTTCTTGCGCTTGCGTGCCTCATCAAATCTATTGATTGCATCGTCACCTACAGCTGTCACAAACTCAGGAGCAGCCGGCTGTACGTCCGACTTCAGCGACTCCGGCTTCTCGCCGTTCCTGTTCATGCGGATAATATCCCATACATCCTCAGCATATAGAGGATAAAGATTTGCCAAAGATGACGGATCGTATGAGAAATACATGATTTCGCGCAGGATGTCCGTCTTCATCAGATATGCCAGTCCATCCTGGAACTCAAGCGGGTTATTTACCCTTGGAATACGTGACTGGGCATCCATATATGCGGCAGTCTCATAATTGAGACAACATTTGAGCTTTCCGCACTGACCTGCCAGCTTCTGAGGATTGAGAGAAAGATCCTGTATACGGGCAGCGGAAGTGGTGATGGACTGGAAGCTGGATATGTAGTTGGAACAGCAGAGTTCACGGCCACACACGCCAAGGCCTCCGATCAAGCCAGCCTCCTGACGGGCACCGATCTGCTTCATCTCTATCCTGATTCTGAATTCATCGGCGAACACCTTGATAAGCTGACGGAAGTCCACTCGACCGTCTGCGATATAATAGAATATAGCCTTGGTGCCGTCACCCTGGAATTCCACGTCACCGATCTTCATCTCAAGGCCAAGCTCTGCGGCAATCTGACGTGAACGGATCATTGTCTCATGTTCGCGTGCAATGGCCTCCTGCCACTTCTCTATATCGAAAAGCTTCGCTTTACGGTATATACGCTTGAACTCATATGTCTCCGGATCAATCTTGCGACACTTCATCTGACGCGCCACTATAGGTCCTTCAAGGGTCACGATTCCAAGATCGTGGCCGTTTGCGGCCTCCACAATCACAAGATCGCCTGTCTTAACGCTCTGACCGGAACCGTTGCGGTAGATTCCTTTGCGGGTGTTCTTGAAACGCACCTCAAAATAATCCTTATACTGCTCCTGACTTACACCCTGAAGCCAGTCATACACCTCAAGCTTGCAACATCCCTGACGATAGTTGCACTCCACTTCCCCGGATTCGGCACGTTCTACCGTACACCCACGTGAACAGTCATATTTTTTTGCTTCCATCTTAAATACTTATAAACATACGATTGACAAGGTCGCAGAAAAGCATTTTCGAACTCACATTACGGTCGATCCAACCCACAACCTTCTCAATATTTGACACGGTTCTGGTGCAGAACGAATCTTTGCACTTCGGAGCCATATCCTTATAAAACATCATTTCCTGCTCACGCACATCAGCAATCTGAGGCAGATTCTGCCTGATCAGGAATATCTTTCTTATACACTCACTCATAAACGAGCAGAATGCCTTCTGTTTCTCTCGGGACTCAAGCGCAGCCATTGTCTCAGCACATTCCAAAACACTCATAAGATCCTTTGAAAGGACACCGTTCATTAGATCCGAAAACAGATCCATGAACATGGTGTACTGCTCGTCTTCATCAAAAGGATTCAGGCCGCGGACCTTGTCGGCTTCTTCTCTGGTCAGCGGCATCACCCTCACGCTTTGACAACGTGAAAATATTGTCTGAAGCACCTTTTCAGGGGCATGGGTGATAAACAGGAAAAGTGTCTTTTCAGGCGGTTCCTCCACAAGTTTCAACAGTCTGTTTGCCGTCTCCTGATTCATCTTTTCCGGCAGATAGAATATCACAGCCTTATAACCGTCTGTCACGGAAGAAAGCGACAGCTTTCCTATTATGGACTTAGCCTCTGCCACTGCGATAAGTCCATTCTTGCTCTCAATACCAATAGCTTTCTGGAGATCGGCCTCGGTAAAATATGGATTAGCAAGAGCCAGTTCCCTCCAGAACTTGAGATAAGATTCAGATGTCGGCTTGTCGTCAGAGGTCTTCGGTCCCTTGTTCACAGGAAAGACAAAATGGAGATCCGGATGTATGAGTTTTGACATCTGGCGGCAAGAAGGACATTCGCCGCATGAATCTCCACCAGAAGGATTTGCGCAATTAAGATACTGCACATAAGCAAGCGCCAAAGCCAACGCACCGCAACCTTCATTCTCATACAACAGCATTGCATGAGCCACCCTGTCGCTGTCAGCCATCGACCGAAGTGCATTAGCCACCTCCTTATTGCCTATTATCTCTGAAAACTTCATTATACAAGTTCCGCAAATTCCTAACCGTTACTTTTCCCTGATGGCTGTATAATGGGCAAGATTGACCAGATACTCCTTCTCCTGGGAATCAGGGAGCACATCCAGCGCCCTTACAGCATCTTCCACATATTGATGCAGTCTTACCACTGCGTAATCTATTCCGTGAGTTTCCTTTACAAAAGCCACCACTTCATCCCGATATTCCGGATGATCAAGGATATCACTTATCTTATTTCTTATTTCCGACACCTTTTCCTCCGAAGCCGAAGCCAAGGCCCCAAGCAGAGGAAGCGTTATCTTCTGTTCCAGCACGTCGACTCCAAGAGGTTTTCCGACAGACGAAGTGCCTTCATAATCCAGAATATCATCCTTTATCTGAAATGCCAGACCAAGAGCAACAGCATATTCTACAGCGGCCTTCTCATATTCAGCAGGAGCCCCTACTGATACAGCGGCAGAAAGGCAGGCTGCCTCGAAAAGAGATGCTGTCTTGCTATAAATCACCCTAAGGTAATCATTTTCATTGGTATCACCGCTCTGAGCCTTCTGCAACTGCAGCATTTCACCTGCAGCAAGATCACTTAAAGTCTTGGAAAAGATCCTGATTGTACGTGCATCCGTTGCAGCATCACGAAGAATCAGCTCCATCGCCTTCACCAGCCAGTAGTCTCCCACAAGAACCGACACGGAAGGGCCCATAAGTGACCTAATCGTTGGCACTCCTCTTCTCTGGTCGCTATCATCCGCCACATCATCATGCAGAAGAGTGGCATTATGCAGGAGCTCTGATGCAGCAGCATACCTTACAGACGCATCTGTCACCTGACCACCATTACATGCCTTCGCAACAAGAAGTGAAAGCAAAGGGCGTAACTGCTTTCCGGTATTGGCCAGGATAGAATCGTTTGTAGCATTAAGAAGCGCTATATCGCTTCTCAAAACAGATGCAATATTCTCCTGCACCGCCGTCCAATCCCCTCCAAGATATTCCCGTATAGTCGTTATATTCATATTATCTTTCAAGAGCATCCAGCAATTCTTCCGGATCCTCCGCAAAAACTATTTTATTCCTCGTATCGTCCTTCAGCATTCCTTCGGACACATAATGATCCAAAAGCGCCTTCAACGGCTCATAAAATCCACCATGGTTCAATACAAGTATCTTCCCGAAATACTGTTTCAAATGTATAAGGGCAAATGTCTCTATAAGTTCATCAAGAGTCCCTATTCCACCCGGAAGTGCAACCACACCGCATGTATCCTCCCTGAGCAACACCTTCCTCTCAGACATTGTGTCAGTCCATAAGGTTTCAGACATCTCCGGATAAACCCAATGCTCCATGAATCTCGGAATAACACCACGATGCCATCCGCCACACTTCACAAGTTCATCCGCGACCTCTCCCATCGTACCCTTGACAGTGCCTCCAGTAACGATGCCATATCCACGCAATGAAGCCGCCCTGACAAAATCACGAGCGACTTTATTGTATTTAGGATCTATTTCCGAGCTTGCCGAGCAGAAAACCGCTATCTTTCCTTTCATCCGAGCAAGCCTCCGTTAAAAGATATACGCGACAGATACGGTAACTCCGCCGAAATTAGCGCCCTTGACTGTCTTATATACATCCATAGCGCCAAAACCGTCATCCATAGTATCTGTGGTATTGACCAGCCCGCCGAAGTTCCAGCTATATCTTGCAAGAGCCTGAATCTTCCAAATCTTCAAGCCGGCACCAAGTCCTATACCATACTCAAGCTTATTGACAATATCCTTGCTCCAGATCTTCTTAAAATCACCAGAGCCATGAAGTCCATAGCCGACATAAGGGCTTATATCCAGGAAAATGCGAGCCAGCATCAAATCCAGACTCGGCTGAATGGAAGCCATCAGCTCAAGGTAACCCACCGAAAAGTCAGTATTGGCAATACTCGTTCCTATGTCAGCGCTTTTCATGGTGTAAGTCAGAGATGGCTGAATATGGATAGGAACCACAGGAACAGGAATCTTGAAGTCATATAACACACCGACATTAAAACCTGCCGCCGCACTCATATTCATATCCTTCAGTCCGTCAAGGGTGCTGAAATTAACTCCGGCAGTCACACCAAGACCATCTCCGAGAATACCGGCATTAGCCTTATGAGCGCCTGCAACTGACATTATGGCCACTGCAGCTGCAATAAAAAACTTCTTCATAGCCATCAAATTAAAGAAGTGCCTCAATCTTAGCCGCAAGATCCGCCTTCGAAATAACTCCAACATGTCTATCCACAAGCTCACCGTTCTTAAAGAAGAGGAGAGTAGGGATACTTCTTATACCATATGTCATCGGAACGTCGTCGCAATCGTCCACATTGCATTTTGCAACAACAGCCTTACCTTCATACTCTGCTGCTATTTCCTCAATTACTGGAGAAATCGCCTTGCATGGACCACACCATGTAGCCCAGAAATCAACCAATACAGGCATATCTGTATTAAGGGTCTCCGCAAAATTTGCGTCTGTAATAACTTTAGCCATAAATTTACTTTTTATCCTTGTTTGTATCCTTCTATTTCTTACCACCGAACAGGATTCCGAGAGAAATCACACATCCTCCGAAGTTCTGATCATTGAACAGTTCTGCAGACAGTTTCTGGTCATTGGCAAGAGAACCGAAGTTCCACACATACTGTGCCGTAAGCTGGAGAGCCCTCCACTGGAGACCCAGGCCAAGACCGCAGCCATAAGAGAATCTGTTGATATTTGTCCACTTGCTTACCTTGTCTGCTGTATCCAAAGCGCCGGTATCCACTCCCAAGTTGCCGAGAAGTTCATCATACTTACCAAGCGCCGACTCTGTCTCATTATCCATATGCACGGCATATCCGATGAAAGGAGAAGCCTGAGCAAACAATCTGAGTTTTCTGTCAAAGAACCTGAATCCCCACTGGATGTTTACAGGAAGCTCCACATAACCGAAATTAATCTGAGACTTTAACTGATCGAAACTTGAAGCCTTCACATGATAAAGGAGTTCCGGCTGAATTGAAAAGCCGATAGGAAGATCGAACTGCCATGCAATACCGGCCTGATATCCCAATGCCGTCTTGACAGCAGCTTCGCTTTTGATATCTGCTACATTTATTCCAGCCTTGACACCGAAACGACTGGCGTCAGCATTGAAAGCGGACGCAATAGAGAGCGTTGCAACAACGCACAATACAATCAGTTTTTTCATAATTCTATCATTTAACTGGTCATTAATATGCCTTATAACAAGACATTCGACCCGCAAATATAAAAAATTCGCGGGTCGAATACAATATAATTATTTATAAGCAGTCAAAAATATCAGTGAAATCTTAGTATGATTTCTCAATATTCCAGACAAAGGCTCTGATGCCAAGGTCAGGAGTCTCTTCATCCATGGCCTTAAGCTGAGCAAGTATCTCATCTACTTTCTCGTCAGGAACAAATGTCAGCATGGCGTTGTTCATTGTAGGCCATGCATGATTGCCCAGATGCGGCTCACCTGTAAAGCCTCCTCTGCCGGCAATGTCCTGCCACATGGTGAAGCCTCGTACACCGATTTTCTCGATTGCATCGGCGATCTCCATATTATATGCCTGGTCGTATGCGATAAAAATACCTTTCATAATATTATCTTTTCATATTTGGTTATTTGAGACTGCCACGCATTAAGCCTTGGCAGCTTTACGGGCCTTGCGGCGCTCCTGCCATGACGACATTGAGGCATACACAGTAGGAATGATGACAAGAGTCACGAGAGTCGAAATTGACAGACCCCATGCCACAACCATACCGAGCGAACGCCACATCTCAGATCCTTCACCCTGACCGATAGCCATCGGAATCATACCAAGGACAGTGGTGAGGGTTGTCATGAGGATAGGACGAAGACGGGACTTGGCTGCAATCACCGATGCTTCGGTCACGCTATGGCCACGCTCCTGCATGAGGATAGTGTAATCAATCAGAACAATACCATTCTTCACCACGATACCCATGAGGATGAGGATACCGATCATACCCATCGTTCCGAGAGGTGTGCCAGTCACCCATAAGCCAAGGAGAACTCCCACAAAGGCAAACGGAATCGAGAACATGATTACAAACGGACTCATAAATGACTCGAACTGGGATGCCATCACGATATACACAAGGATGATGATCATCAAGAGAAGCATGATAAGGTCAGAGAACATATCCTGCTGGTCCTCATACGATCCGCCTATTTCCACAGAGAGTTCAGAAGGAATGTCAGTATCGGCAAGAATTGCATCTGTAGCCTTCACTGCATCAGACAAGGCGACGCCGTTTGCCACCACTCCGGACACGGTGATAAGACGCTCGCGATTTTTTCTCTGGATTGAAGGAGGAGTGAGAGTCTCCACAACCGTACCGAGGTCCTTGATTCTGACACCTTGGCCTCTATTGTTGTAGATGATAATATTCTCTATATCTTCAATACCGGTTCTGAACTCAGGAGCGTAACGGACACGGATGTCATATTCATCTCCGTCCTCACGGTAGAAAGACTGTGTAGAGCCGTTAATCGCAGCACTCAGATAAGATGCAGCAGTGGTGCTGTTGAGGCCGTTGAGAGCAAGCTTTTCACGGTCAAAGTCCACCTGGAACTCAGGGGTATACTCGTCACGGCTGAGAAGAACCTGAGAGAAATCGCTATCCGCAAGCATCTTGGACTGGATATCCTTTGCCACACGGTCTGTGGTCTCGAAATCATATCCGTAAATCTCGATATCTACGGTAGAGGCACCTCCCATTCCGCCACCACCTTCTGTGACCTTAACCTTCTTGAATTCAGGATAATCTGCAAGGATTCCGCGGATTACATCGGCAATCTCAGATGTAGAACGCTCGCGATCCTCCATACTTCCCACATTAATATTATATGACACCACATGGGTACCGTTGGTCTGCATTGCAGCGAACGAGTTGTCCGAATCCGCCTGACCGAGGGCGTATGAACAGTTGACGATTTCAGGGACCGCAGCATCGAATTTATTGTAAAGTTCAGCCGCTATGCCTCTGGTAATGTTCTGGCCTGTACCAGCAGGCAGTTCAAGCTGAAGAGTGATACGTCCGTCATCTGACTTCGGCATGAACTCGGTCTTGATCCTTGGACCAATGAAACCGATTGTTCCGACAAACACTGCAACCGAAAGAAGCACAACAATTGTCCTGTGTCGTACACACCAGTTTATAAGGCGGCTGTATCCTGCGGCAATAAGGTCGATGAACTTATTGAATCCCCCGAATATGATGGAATGCAGCTTGCCATGCTTAGGCTTGAAACGCAGGAACTGCGCACAAAGCATCGGAATGAGGGTAAGTGCACCGATTGTAGAGACAATCATAATGATGCTGGTAATCCATCCGAGCTGCTTGAACATAAGACCGGCCATACCTTTGACCATGGTAAGCGGCAGGAATACGGCAAGCATCGTCAGAGTCGAGGCGATTACGGATATACCCACCTCCTGAGTGGCATGTACGGCTGCCTCCTTTGGCTTGGCTCCTCTTTCCAGATGTGTTGAAATATTCTCAAGCACCACAATGGCATCATCCACGACCATACCAATTGCAATGGAGAGAGCGGACATTGACACGATGTTCAATGTATTTCCAGTCGCCCAGAGATACATCAGGGATGCAAGGAGTGAAATAGGAATCGCAAGCACGATGATGAATGTAGCACGCCATCTTCCAAGGAAGAGGTACACCACAAGCATAACGATGAGGAAGGTCACCAGAATGGTCTCCTTAAGAGAGTTGAGAGTGTTAAGGATATTATCCGAGCTATCAACCACTGTCCTGATGTGGATATCAGAAGGGAGATTCTTTTCGATGTGCTCCATCGCCTTTTTGACACCTCTGATCACATTCACAGTGTTGGCATCAGCCTGTTTCTGAATCACAATCTGAGCGCCCTGCACACCGTTTACATAAGACTCCTGATATCTCTCCTCCACGCCGTCAACCACTCTTGCCACATCTCGAAGATATACTGTCTTTCCATTGACATGCCCTACAACGACATCAAGCATCTGGTCAGCTGACGTAAATTCCTTCTCCACTCGGAGAGAATACGCATTCGAACCTATATCGATGGATCCTGATGGCACATTCCTGTTTTCAGTAGCGATAATGCTTGAAATGCCGGCAACAGTAAGGCCATATGCCTCCAGCTTGTTAGGATCGCAGTAGACCTGGATTTCGCGCTGAGGAGCACCGGCAATCGACACTGTACCCACACCTGAGACACGTGCAAGCGGAGTAGCCACCTTGTCGTCAAGAATCTTCTCAAGGGCAGGAAGACTCTCCTTAGCCGTTGCTGCCATGATCATGATAGGCATGTCATCTGCACTGAACTTGAAGATGACAGGCAATGATGCTCCATCAGGAAGCACTGAGTTCACCATGTCGAGTTTGTCGCGCACATCGTTGGTCGCAACGTCGATATCGACGCCCTCAACAAACTCAAGCATAATGAGCGATATGTTCTCCTTAGAAGTGGAACTGAGGTTCTTCAAGTCGCTCACACCGTTCAGGGAGTTCTCGAGGACCTTCGTGAGGTTGGTCTCGATATCCTCCGCACTGGCTCCCGGATACGATGACATCACCATCACGACGTTCGCATCGAATTTAGGGAACCTGTCCAATGATATGTTAATCAGCGAAAATATACCGAAGATAGCCAGAGCGATGAAGACCAGCGCCGTGGTAACCGGATTATTGACCGCTTTTCTATAAATACTCATTATACTACTCGTTTACTGTTACCTTTACACCATCCTTGAGACGGATCTGACCGCCTGTTACAATCTTTGCTCCGTCCTGAAGGCCTTCGAGAACCTCATACTCAGCTCCCATGCGACGGCCAAGCACGACTTTCTGATATGTTACGGTGCCGTCTTCGTTGAGAACATATATAAAACGTTCTCCCGAACCCTGCTGCTTCACCACAGCGACATCAGGCACCACTACATTGTTGTTGGAACCGAAGTTCACCACCACTCTTGCAAACATGCCCGGACGCAGGGTCTTGTACTTGTTGTCCACAACTACCTCAACTGTGAAAGTGCGTGTCGCAGGATCGATTGTAGGATAAATCTTCTCCACCTTGCCATAGAAAACCTTTCCAGGAATCGCATCGGCAGTAATCTCAATGGCATCTCCCTTCTTCACCTTAGTGTAGTCCGACTCTGAAATGCCAACAAGAAGCTTCACCGGTACTATCTGCTCAACGGTGTAGATAGGAGCACTCATTCCATAAAGGTCTCCTGCATCATAATTGCGTGCAGTTACCACTCCGTCGATAGGTGAACGAAGGATGGTATTCTCCATAAGGTTGTCCACCTGAGTCTTGGCAACATTATATGCAAGCTCGATGGCGTCGAGGTCCGACTTTGAAAGTCCGCCGGCCTCATAGAGAGACTTCAGGCGCTGAAGCTCAACCTCCTTGTTCTGGAGCTGGAGCTGAGCCTGAAGAAGCTGAGCCTTGTCAATCTCAGCGAGAATCTGTCCCTTCTTCACAAAATCCCCTATCTCAGCATTTATCTTCGTGATGCGTCCTGTCATCTGAGGCGCTATATTATTCTTCACATAAGCCTGCACTGTAGATGTATATGTTGCAATCTGAGGAACCTCACGCACATGCACCTGCTCCACAGACACAACAGGATTCTCTATAACCACCTCTGTAGCAGTCTGCTGAGCCTCCTTATTTCCGCTATTGCCACATCCAGCTGCCGCCACGACAGCTCCGGCAATCATAATTGTCCTGAAAATTGTCTTCATTTATTCTGTACTTTTATTTATTTGCTATTTGGTAAAATCCTGTCCGAGAGTCTGCTCAAGCTGAGACTTGGCAGTAACGAAATTATATATAGCCTGTGACTCCGCAAGCTGAGACTGGGTAAGAGCCAGCTGGGCATCATTAAGCTCAATGAGCTTGCTTCTGCCCACCGCATACGAAGCTACCACGATATCATAGCCCTTCTGAGCCGATGCAACCGCATCCTTGGCTGCATAATAGCTCTTCATGCTTGTCTCCATAGTAGTAAGATACTGACGGATGGCGATCTTAAGCTGGCGCTCGGTGTTGACCTGCTGTAGTAGAATCTGCTGATGCTGGTTCTTGGCCTGCTTTACCTGATGATACCTCTTTCCTCCGGAGAAGATAGGAATATTGAGGCTAAGTCCTATATAAGAATAAGGAGTCCAACGGTACTCGCTGAAATTGAAGTCGTTGGTCATCGCATTCATGCTGTAGTTGAAGGCAACGGCAAGAGACGGAATATATGCATACTGCTGCACCTTGATATTCTGTGCAAGCATCTCTGCCTGAAGGGCAAGCTGCTTCATGGTAGTGTTGCGGTCCAGAGTCACGTCATCATACTGATGGATGTCGTAGAACATCTGCTGTGCATAATCCGAAAGCTTTCCCTCGATATCAAGATTCATGTCCAGATCGACACCAAGCACAGCCTTGAGCTGCCACAAAGCGAGAATAACAGAACTCTCCGCATTATAAACGTTAGGAACTGCATTGGCTACTGTTGTCTTCGCGCGGATAAGCTCCATCTCTGAAGACTTCTGAGCATCATATTTCTTCTGTGTCTCCTCCAGATTCTTCACGGCATTTTCATACACCTCCTTATACACATTGAAAGCTTCCTTTGCAAGGAGAGTTCCGAAATATGCATTCTTGACCTGAGTCACCATATCAAGCCTCGAAGAACGAGCCTTCTCGACAGCCATTTCCACATCGAGTCCTGAAAGCTTCAAGCTCTTCCAGAGCTGTGCATTCACCAAAGGCATGGCTGCGGAAATACCTGCTGACCATGTGTTCCAACGGCCCACTTCCATACCGTCTGACATGCTAGGCATAGCTCCCGAATCCGAGGCAGGAGGAGTGACAGCGCCTTCTCCGGAACCACCTTCGGCACCACCTTCACCGGCACCACCGCCAAGGCCACCTAAAGCGCCACCGAGAGAACTCATATCGAAGTCCATGTACATCACCTGCTTCTTGATTGTCCTCTGGTACGCACCGGAAGCATCAATCTGAGGGAAAAGAGCCGCATAGCTGCCTTTCTTGGCGTACTGAGCCCTCTTAATTTCCATATCAGCCACTTTTACCGAAACATTCTCGCTCAAGGCAATCTTGAGAGCCTGCTCCAGAGAGATGATCACCGGAGTCTCGGAAGAATCAGCTTTCTCAAGGATAAGCTGAGCCTCGGTCTTAGGCGAATCTTCAGCCACATCTGTCCTATACTGGGCAGACGCAGCATACGGCATCAGAACAGATGCCGCCAAAACCACTGCTGTTAATGTCAATTGTTTCATCTTTATATATACACTAAACTTTTATTCTTGCTTCAAGTCTGTGCCCCGGTCGGTGCACGAGGCGCAAATGGGGTGCAAATTTCACGCCATCCGACAAAATATCATTTGTCCAATATTATATATATTTGGTCCAAATTTCTAAAACATTTATATTTGGGCGACAAAATTACTAAAATGAGCGACAAAAGGCAAAAAAGCGCACTGCCGGCAATCCTGTTTGGAGAAAAAAACGTAAAAAAGGCAGGTTATATAGATGATTACATATTCGCATGCGAAATCGAGGGAGAGGATCATATAACATACTCAAAGCCAAGACACCCGAGGTACCACCTTGTCATTATCGTGATGAGAGGATATATCAACCTTGTCATAAACGGCGAGAGATTCAGTTTCGGGGAGAATACCTACATAAATCTCCCGATCTGGTGCGAAATATACGACATCGAATATGGCGACAATTTCCATGCAATGGCCACAGCCACAGACCGCAGTATCGTCGAGGATATATTCCGCAACAGAAATCCGTTCCCGCCTGATTTCAAATTCAGGATAGACCATGGACTGGGTGGTCAGATCATGGATAGAAAAGACCTCGACATCCTATGCAAGGACATTAGGAATATGATTGATTCGCTCTCAAATAAAAACCACCGTTTTGCAGAGGAAATCAACTATGCATACTTCTATATCCTCCTGACCGACATGGCAGATATGGTATGGAGGAAATATGGCCGTTATACACCTATGCGTCATTCGGAGATGAGGCGCGCGGACGGAATCCTGAAGGAGTTCTCGGAACTTCTCGTACAGAATATCAAAACAGAAACCAGTGTTGGATTTTATGCCGAAAAGCTATGCATATCGAAGCAATATCTATCACTGATTGTAAAGGAAAAGCTGCATGTGACCATAGGAACAGTCATGGCTTCAATGAGAGTGGAGATAGCTGCAAGACTACTCCGCGATCCTGAGCTTACCATACAGCAGGTGGCGGAGGAAATGTCATTCTCCGACCAGTCATCATTCGGTAAATTTTTCAGAAAGCATACAGGACTGTCACCTCTCAAATACAGGCAGAATATAAAAAAGACGCTGCTTACGCTGCGTCCTAAAGAAGTGCTCAATCCGGCAATCAGGGATTTTGCCTAGACCTCTGCGTTGATGTCAAGCCACTCGTATTCTCCTCCCCATATTTCAAGAAACTTCATGAAATCAGCATTGGAGAGCACCGCGCTGGCAGTGTTGTCGCACGGATGAAAACTGATCCGCTCCGCCTGCTGCAGGTCCTTGTCAAGGAAAAGCTTGACTCTATGACCGTTAGGGAACAGTTCCTTCATTGCAACTCCTTCATTCGGCAGGATGTTGCCATCAGGATCCACCTGTGCCAGACACATATCATGGATAAGTCCAAGCGGAGATACAGAGCCTGGAAGCAGACCAAGGCAACGCTCCATACGCTCCTGAGAAGCAAACGAAAGTTTGCCTTGCCTGAGCATATGCTCCAGGGAATGTATGGCAAGTTCCTTATGACATTCAAACACAACCAGATAATGGCGGTTGCCCTTATGGTTGCGGAAGAACAGGTTCTTGCAGTGTACGGAATCGATATCCTTCCAATATTCCAAGGCAAGCTCTATGGTAGGCAGCGGAGGATGGGTATGAAGTTTATAGCCGAGGCTATGCTTCTCAAGGAAGTCAAGCACCTCGGCTATTCGTGGATTATCTGTCATTTGCTTATGCTTTTTGCGTAATGAGTAGGGGCCTGTTTCTGCTTCTGAGGATGCTCTATTGCAGCCGGCTGCTTCTTTATATGACTGTATACCAGGAAAGCGACGCCAAGAAGTACGAACGGTATGCTCAGCCACTGGCCCATGTTCAGGGTCATGTCATTCTCGAACATGACCTGAGGCTGCTTGATGAATTCTATGATGAATCTCATTCCGAAACATCCTAAAAAGAAAGTGCCGATGAAGAAGCCTCTGTGAAGCTTTGGCAGGCGATACTTATACATCAATATCTGGAAGACTCCCAGAAGGAAGTAACTCAATGCCTCATAAAGCTGGGTTGGATGCTTCGGTTCAGTCTCCCCTCTGAGTTCGAACACAAATCCCCATGGAAGGCTGGTGACTTCACCGTATATCTCTGAATTGAAAAGATTGCCAAGACGGATGAATGTTGCAGCAAAGCACACCGCAATCGCCAGATGGTCCAGAATCCACACGAAATCGAAGTCGTACTTCCTTCCGTAATGCCTTGCGAACCACCACATTGCAAAAATAAGAGCTATAGTGCCGCCGTGGCTTGCAAGTCCACCTTTCCATGGCATGAATATCTCCCAGAATCCCTGCCAGCTGCCGAGATAATAGTCAGGCTGGTAGAAGAGACAGTGTCCGAGACGGGCTCCCACAATGGTGCCTATAAGCAATGTGTAGAGAAGCGGGTCCAGAAGAGTCACCGGCACTCCTTCCCTCTTGAAAAACCATTTGAAGATATACCATCCGAGAATGAATCCCGAAATGAAAAGCAGTGAATACCATCTGAGGGACACCGGACCGATGCTGAATATCTCCGGATTCACATTCCAATGTATAGCCAACGTTTCGAACATAGTCGTTTATCTTAGAAATCGCAAATATAACAAACAAAACCAGAAGTCGGCCACACCAGAGGCTGTTTTTGTGGCCGAGTGGGGGAATTTATCAGGGTCGGCCACATTTTACCCCACTATTTGTGGCCGGCAATCATAGTTATTGAATAAAATTTGGTTAGAACACAATAAGTTCATATTTTCGTCAATGAAGAAAATATATCCGATTCGTGGAATGTAATAGAGCCTCTGCAGACCATTCTGGTCGGGGTATCTGAAGCCCCTCTGTGACCGGTGCCTTCATTCATAGATTTAACTTGACATAGTGTCACTACTATGTCCTATATTTATTTGTTTATGAAAGCAGAGACTTATTTTGATAAAGAGCAGGATGCCGAATATCTTTTCCGCAAGGGAGGCCCTTTTTGGCACATGTACACACCAGGCACATATACCGAAACCATTTTTATAGAGACAGAGGATTTTATCTTCTGCATGAATCTGATTGCTCAGGCTGCGATAAGGTTCCCGGATGTCGAAATATACACATTCGAGATTATGAACAATCACCTCCACCTGATTGTTTCTGGCAAAGAGGATGCATGCCGTCATATGTTTGACATGATAAAAGAAAAACTGAACAGATACCTCAGGAACAAAGGCCGGCAATTAAATCTAAGCCGATTCAAATGCAGCCTGACACTTATAACGGACTTGAAGATGTTACGTAATGAAATTGTATATGTAAACAGGAACGGGTATGTTGCTAGGCACGACTGTACACCATATACATACCCATGGGGAGCTGGAGCAGCTATCTTCAATACAATAACAAAGCTGATTCCGACAACCAGATACTCTGAACTTACAGTAAGACAGAAAAGGGATATATGCAAAAGCAAAGATATTGACCTACCCGAAAACCTGATGGTTTACGGCGGCGTAATTCTTCCGTCATCATATTGCGCATTGCACAAGACAGAAAAATTATTCAGAGATCCTCACCACTATTTCAACATGCTGTCCAAAAATTGGGAAGCATATAGCGAGACCGCCAAAAGACTTGGTGAGACCATAATTATTACAGATGAAGAAATGTATGGAGCCATGTCTGCCATCTCAGCCAAAGAGTTCGGAAACAAGCATCCCAGGTTATTGAGTCCAGAAAATAAGCTAGAACTGGCAAGACGTATGAAAACCGAATATAATGCTGCTCCTAAGCAAATCCGAAATATCTTAAAACTGGATCAGACTGTGATTGAAGAGTTATTCGGAAAATTTGCATGAAACTCTCAGACAAAATCAAGGTCAGCCTGAATCAAGAAAGGAAAGTCGGCCACACCAGAGGCTGTTTTTGTGGCCGAGTGGGGGAAAAACAAGCGGTCGGCCACAAAAATATATGGTTTTTGTGGCCGACCGGATATTCAAAAACAGATTACTTGCGGATTGCTGCGATGCCTGGAAGTTCCTTACCCTCGAGGTACTCGAGCATTGCTCCACCACCTGTAGATACGTAGCTAACCTTGTCAGCAAAGCCCATCTGAGTCACAGCTGCAACTGAGTCGCCGCCACCAACGAGGGTGAATGCACCGTTCTCAGCTGTTGCCTTAGCGAGGATCTCTGCGATGCGGTTTGTTCCCTTTGCGAATGCAGGAATCTCAAATACGCCTACAGGACCGTTCCAAAGGATGGTCTTTGAGTTCATGAGAACCTCCTCCCACATAGCGAGAGTGCTTGGAGCAGCGTCCATTCCTTCCCAACCCTCAGGAATCTCTGTATTGAGGCAGATCTTAGTGTTCGCGTCGTTAGAGAAGTCGTCAGCAACTACAACCTCCTTTGAGAGGTAAATCTTCACGCCCTTCTCCTCAGCCTTCTTGAGGGTATCGAGAGCAAGCTGCATCTGGTCGTCCTCGCAGAGTGAGCGTCCGATCTGACCGCCCTGAGCCTTTCTGAATGTGTAAACCATACCGCCTCCGATGATCATGTTGTCAACTGCGTCGAAGAGCTTCTCGATGATAGTGATCTTCGAAGAAACCTTTGCACCACCTACGATTGCAGTTACAGGGTGCTCCGGAGTCTTGAGGACATGGTCGATAGCCTTGATCTCGCCTTCCATCACGTAACCGAACATCTTGTCATTAGGGAAGTAGTCAGCGATAAGGGCTGTAGAAGCGTGTGCACGGTGAGCTGTACCGAAAGCATCGTTGATGTAGCAGTCAGCGTAAGAAGCAAGCTTCTTCACAAACTCCTTCTGATTCTCCTTCACAACTGCCTTTGCGGCCTTCTTCTCCTCCTCAGTCGCGAACTCGCCTCTTGGCTTGCCCTCCTCCTCTGCATAGAAACGAAGGTTCTCAAGAACGAGACACTCGCCCATCTTCAGGGCAGCAACCTGAGCGTCAGCAGCCTGGCAGTCATCAGCAAACTTCACTGGAGCGCCGAGGAGTTCCTCTACGCGGCCGAGGATGTGCTTGAGAGAGAACTTCTCTGTAACTCCCTTAGGACGTCCGAGGTGTGACATCACGATGACTGCACCACCCTTCTCGATAACCTTCTTGAGGGTTGGGATAGCAGCACGGATACGAGTGTCGTCAGTGATCTGCATGTCTGCATTGAGCGGAACGTTGAAGTCCACGCGTACAATCGCCTTCTTGCCGGCGAAATCATAAGTGTCGATAAACTGTTGCATAGTCTTATAATGTATTTGTTAAATTTTTCTTCTAAAACCGGGCAAATTTAGCAAAAATCGGGGAAATACAAGAATTTACCTATCTTTGCAGACGCTAAACTCATCCGTGCACGGGTACGGACAATAAATCTCAGCCTATGATGACAATCGAAAGCCCCGGAACATTCTGGAAAGACTATGAACTGATTGATTCAGGAAATTTTGAAAAACTGGAGAGATTCGGACCGTTCATTATGGCCCGTCCCGAGCCTAAGGCTCTTTGGGACAAGTCTTTATCCGAAGGTGAGTGGAATAAGATGATCCACACCCGCTTCAAGACCGGTGCCGGATTCGGCAAGGCTGGAAAGGAAGACAGCGGCACATGGGAGCGCAGAAAGAAGATGGATGACCAGTGGTATATCCGTTACACCGGTGCGCAGGAAGGCCTCAACTTCTCGCTCAGACTCGGTCTCACATCATTCAAGCATGTGGGAGTCTTCCCTGAGCAGTCATCAAACTGGGAGTATATCTACAGACAGACAAAGGCCCTTGTAGAGAAGGCTGAGGCAGAGGGCAAACCTAAGCCGAAGGTGCTCAACCTCTTCGCATACACAGGAGCAGCATCCCTTGCAGCAAAGGCAGCAGGAGCGGACGTAACCCATCTCGATTCCGTCAGGCAGGTTGTCACATGGGCACGCGGCAACATGGAAGCAAGCCGCCTGGATAACATCAGATGGATTGTGGAGGACGCCCTCAAATTCGCACGTCGCGAAGCCAAAAGAGGCAACACCTATCAGGGCATCATCCTTGACCCACCTGCATACGGACACGGCCCTGACGGGGAGAAATGGAAGCTCGACGAATGCCTCAACGAGATGCTTCAGTGCGTGGCGGCCATCCTCGCGCCGCAGGATAGCTTCATGGTCCTCAACCTCTATTCAAACGGCTATTCGGCCGTCCTCGGAGAGACTATCGTAAAACAGATATTCTGCCTTAAAAACGCATACAAGTCCCTCGATTTCGGGGAACTTGTATTACGTGATTCATACGGCAAGAACCTGCCGCTTAGCGTATTTGTAAGGCTGGCGAGATAACCTATTCCTTTACATCCAGCATAGAATTGAACTTTTCACGGATTTCAGTGGCGTACTCCTCGTCGCCGTAGAAGTCCGTGAGGTCTGCCAGATAGGATATGCAGTTATAGCATACGTCGAACTCACGCTTCGCAAAGTCGTAGTTGTTGAGATAGAAATCCGCTGAAATGAAGAGCTGGTCTGCAAAACGCTTGGCAAGGTCAAGGGCCTTTTCAGGGGCATCGGCCTTGTAATAGTTTTCAATCATGTCTATCACCATGTACTCATTGGAGAATCCGAGATAGATCATATCCAGAGGGAAGTTCTCCTCAGGCACGCATTCCTGACACATGTCGAGCATCTCCACCGCACGCTCCTTATCCCCGATCTTGAGCATCTCCTTGGCAACATTCACAAAGAGATTCCTCTGAGACAGGACACCGCAGAAGGTGTAGTGGTTCTGATAGTCCACAAAGTAGTCCTTGCGCTTGAGTGCATCCCATGTGAAGACATTCTTCATCTTATAATAAAGGTCTTCCGGGTCAGCGAATCCTATGTCCGTGCTCTTTGTCTTGTTCTTGACCGGCACGAATCTGTAAGAGAATCCGTCATACATGAGGTATTCCTTGATGCCGATATTGATATCTCCACCCATGCTGAGCAGGTTAATCGGACGGTCCCACTGATAGTCAGACAAGAGATCCAGCATGAAGAGCTCCGGCTTAGTGATGTAGTCCTTGTCCTTAGAGATAGTCAGCACAATATGGTCAGGTATCATGTCCTCGTATTTCTTGTCGAGGATGCCGTACTTGATGACATTCTCCTTATTCACCGGAATGGCGAACTTGCGGGACATTATATAATCAGCCATCTTTCCGCTGGAGAGAGGCAGTTTGGCCTCCGGATGGCGGAATATGCGCATCACGTCGGAAAGCAGGAAGACGGAGTCGCGCGTATCATATATATGTATATACTCGTTGGTGCCGTAAAGATACTGGCTCGGGCCCACCTGCAGATTCAGAGGCGCCGATTCGTTCACAGCGTATTTCATCTGGTCTATGTGCCAGTCTGTTCCAAGCAGCGAAGTATTGGCTATACGCACATCCGGACGCACATTCTCCACCTCCTGGGCATACCATAGAGGGAAGGTGTCGTTGTCGCCATGAGTCACAAGGATGCCGTTCTCGCCGACGGAATTAAGATAGTTCCTGGCCATCTCCACAGCTGTGTAGCGGTTGCTGCGGTCGTGGTCATCCCAGTTCTCGGCAGCCATAAGGGCAGGCACACCGAGGAAAAGGACTGTAACGATCGAAGATATCCCTACCTCACATGACTGACGGGCGCATTTTTCTGCAATCCACGAATATACAGCAGCAACGGCAAGACCTATCCAGATGCTGAACGAGTAGAATGATCCTGCATATGCATAATCCCTTTCGCGCACCTGATATGGAGGCTGGTTCAAGTAAATCACGATGGCGATGCCGGTCATGAAGAACATCAGGAAGGTGAGCCAGCATCCGCGCTTGTCGCGTGCGAACTGGAAGAACAGTCCTATAAGTCCCAGAAGCAGAGGAAGCATGTAATAATGGTTCTTGCCCTTGTTGTTCTTCAGATAGTCAGGCGCATCGGACTGGTCGCCGAGGCGGAAATGGTCTATCGCATCGATTCCGCACTCCCAGTTGCCTGCAAAATAGTCTCCCGGAGACGGGCTATGGATATCATTCTGCCTTCCGGCAAAATTCCACATGAAATAACGCCAGTACATCCAGTTCATCTGATAGTCGAAGAAATATTTCAGATTCTGGCCGAAAGTAGGCTTCTTGTACTGAGCTCCAGGTATTTTCTTGCCTTTGCCGCCCATGTAGGCTTCATAGAATCTTTCGTACTTTCCGTCAGGAGACGACGCCCACATGCGTGGGAAAAGCATCTTTCCCGAAGTCTCATATACCACTTCTCCCGGGCCGTCTGCATGTATGTACTTGTCACCCATCGGAGCCCAATACTTCGTAGCCTTGATATCGAAAGGAGCATCGAAATACTGACCATAGACAAGAGGATTGCTACCATACTGCTCACGTCCAAGATAACGTACCAGGGTGAACGGATTGTCAGGCTGATACTCGTTGGTAGGCGTCTTTGCGCTTGAACGGATTATCACCACAGTAAACAGGGAGAAACCTACGACTATCATCGTGAAGCAAAGCAGGACTGTATTAAGGAACACCTGCTGCTTCTTCAATGTATGGAAAAGGCCCCAGAAGCATGCCGCGAGCATTGCAATCATAAAGAATGCAGCACCGCTGTTGAACGGAAGACCGAGCGTATTGACGAAGAAAAGATCAAAATAAGCCGCAATCTTAGGCAGATAAGGTATGATGCCGAAGAGAATTACAGCTAGAATAACCACAGACACAAGGAATATCTTCACATACTCCCACATAGTGTAATGCCCGTCCTCGCGCTGCTTGTAGTAGAAAAGAAACACCAGTGCAGGAATAGCGAGGAGGTTAAGAAGATGGATTCCTATTGAAAGTCCCATCAGGAACGAAATGAGCACTATCCATCTGTTGGCATACGGGGTATCCGCCTGCTCGTACCACTTTGTCATAGCCCAGAAAACAAGAGCAGTGAAAAGGGACGACATCGCATAAACCTCACCTTCTACGGCAGAAAACCAGAATGTGTCGGAAAACGTATACGCAAGCGCTCCTACCGCACCTGATCCGAAGATTGCAATAGCCTTTGCAAGACTGTAAGTACCGTCCTCAGAAGGCTTTACAACCCTTTTGGCAAGGAAGACAATAGTCAGATACAGGAAGAATATCGTCAGGGCTGAGCACAATGCGCTCATGACGTTTACCGCCACAGCCGCATTCTCCGCTCCTGTGAACATTGTGAAGAATCTTGCAAAAAGCTGGAACACAGGGTTTCCCGGAGGATGACCCACCTCAAGCTTGTACGACGAGGCGATGAATTCGCCGCAGTCCCAGAATGAAGCCGTAGGCTCTATTGTAAGGAGGTAGACTACCGCAGAGATGACAAACATCAGCGTGGCTGTCAGCCTGTTCCAGAGAGTGAATGTCTTATTGTTCATTTATTGTGTGTATATTATATTCAAACCGACAAATATACGATGAATATGGTTATATTTGCAAACTAAATTGATTTAACGCATGGCTGATAACGACTGGAAGAAAAGACTTGGAGTAGTCTTCTCCACCAACCCGGACTTCACATACACCGAAGAAGCGGCCGAGGAACCTGCAACAATCGAGCCGTCGAAGCAGAATCTCATAGTATCTATTGACAGAAAGGGCCGTTCAGGCAAGCAGGTAACCCTTGTGACCGGATTCATCGGCACATCAGACGACCTTGCAGAGCTTGGTCGCACCCTCAAGGTGAAATGCGGAGTCGGAGGCAGCGCCAAGGACGGCGAGATCGCCATCCAGGGAGATTTCCGCGACAGGGTCACCTCCCTCCTGAAGGATATGGGTTACAAGGCTAAAAGAGGAAACTGACATGGCATTCGACATTCTTGCGCTGATATCCCTGATGATTGTGATCACTCTTCTGCGAAGAATGGTGAACATATTTCCTTCGTTAATAGCCTGCCTGATACGGTCCAAGGAAAGTACAAACCTCGAAATGAGCGTCAAGCTCAGAAGCGACAGGAACCGTCTGGCATTCGCCATGATACTTCCATTCATCCTGGTTGCGACACGTTTCCATCTTTATTCACCCGTCTTCATGGATGACATGGAAGAAAATACCAGGATATGCGTAACATCTGGGGTGTTCATCACATACATCCTGCTCCGTACAGCCCTGATATATCTTGTACGTCCTCTCCGGATGAAGTCCGGAGCATATTCCACTGCAAACAAGGCAGCCTATACATTTTTTATAATACTTACTCTTATACTCCTTGCCACAGGCGGAATAATGTCCTTCATGGATATTGATTTTTTGACTATCCATAACGCAATGATTTGGATATCAGGGGGCATATATCTTCTTTTTCTATTAAGAAAGTGTCAAATTTTCATGAGTTCGTGCTCTATATTCACTGCTTTTTTGTACCTTTGCGCCCTCGAAATTTTCCCGACTGGAATCCTCGTGGTTTCAGCCATTATTTTTTAAGGAGAAAGAAGGATACATGAGCGTAAAGAATATACTTATTTCACAGCAGCAGCCGATGACGGCTTCGCCTTATACCAGCATCGCAGAAAAATTCGGAGTCAGCATTGACTTCAAGCCATTTTTCAAGATAGAGCCACTCACATCAAGGGAATTCAGAGCACAGAGAATAAACATCCTGGACCACACGGCTATTGTGTTTTCTGCAAGAAGCACAATCGACGCGTTTTTCCTTTTGTGCGAGGAACTGCGCATAAAGGTACCTGAGACAATGAAGTACTTCTGCACGACTGAGGCTGTAGCGAATTATCTCCAGAAGCATATCGTCTATCGCAAGAGAAAGATTTTCTTCGGAGACGGAAAGCCAGAATCAATAATCGGTCTGATCGGCACAAAGCACAAGGCGGAGAAGTTCCTTATCGCCACAGCTGAATCCACAAGTAAGGACGCAGTGACCAAGCTTTTCGAGGCCCATACTTTTGATTTCGAGACCGCAGTGTTCGTCAAGCCAGTACCACAGGACATCAAGAAGGACACAGACATCCACTCATACGACCTGGTGGTATTCTTCAACCCTGCTGACGTGAAATCCCTCTATGAGAATTACCCGGATTTCACACAGGGAGACCTCAGATTCATATCATACGGAAGATCTATAATCAAGGCTATGGAGGAAGCCGGACTTACAATAGAGATTTCTGCACCTACTGCAGAAGTGCCGTCTGTTGCCAAGGCGCTTGAGATCTATCTCTCTAAATAATAAGGTGGAAACATCTGCTTCGAATACCCTTTCAAAAAAAGAAAGGTTGTGCGGCAAGACAGCCATTTCCAGACTGCTTGCCGAGGGGAAACATGGCAGTGTACCGGGCCTGCGCTACCTATGTCTGAACGGGAGCGGAGACCCTAAAGTCAGAATGATGGTATCCGTGCCCAAGAAGTTTTTCAAGAGAGCAGTAAAACGCAATCTACTTAAAAGGCGCATCCGCGAAAGCTGGCGCAGACAGAAGCACGACCTGATCGTAAAAGAAGGCTTGGACATACTTTTCATGTATCCTTCAAAGGAGATTCTCAGCTACGAAGAGTTATACACCGCAGTCGGAGAAATCATCAGCAAGCTCAACAGACGCTATGGAGGAGAAGCCGAATAAGACAAAGGCTTTGGCCATGATAAGGAAGATCCTCATCTTCCCATTCGTTCTGCTCATCCGGTTCTATCAGGTGTGCATATCCCCTCTGAAGCCGCCTTCATGCCGCTTCACCCCCACATGTTCGCAGTATGCCCTCGAAGCATTCAGGAAGCACGGCCCCATAAAAGGACTTTATCTGACAGTACGCAGACTGCTCAGATGCCACCCCTGGGGCGGACATGGTTACGATCCGGTGCCTTAAAAAAACACGCTAAAACAACCTGAAACAGGTAAAACAACACTAAAAACAACAAAGTATACAACCATAGGCGATGATTTTTGAGCGACATTTGCCATCGGTTAAGAATCTTATTCGTCTCTATCAACGGATCCTTCTTCAAAAATGTGTGCAATTCTACAGGATCCGATGAAAGACATAAAAAAATGGGAAGCCGTGACGGTTTCCCATTTTTTATTTTTCATAAGTTTGTCTGACTTAATCGAGTTTCAGGACAGCCATGAAGGCACTCTGAGGAACCTCCACAGTTCCGATCTGACGCATCCTCTTCTTACCCTGCTTCTGTTTCTCAAGAAGCTTTCTCTTACGGGAGATATCACCGCCATAACACTTCGCGGTCACATCCTTGCGGACAGCCTTAACAGTCTCACGGGCGATAATCTTAGCTCCTACAGCAGCCTGGATAGCGATATCAAACTGCTGGCGAGGGATGAGTTCCTTCAGCTTTTCGCACATCTTGCGTCCGAAGTCATACGCATGGTCTGCATGTATCAATGTTGAAAGCGCATCGGCAGGGTCACCGTTCAGGAGGATATCCAGTTTCACAAGTTTCGCCTCCTTGAAGCCCACAACATGGTAATCGAATGACGCATATCCTTTAGAGATGGACTTGAGCTTGTCGTAGAAATCGAAGACAATCTCAGAAAGCGGCATCTCGTATGTAAGTTCAAGACGATCTGCAGTCAGATAATGCTGATTGATGAGGATACCTCTCTTATCGAGACACAACTTCATGATAGGACCATAGTAATCAGCCCGGGAAATAACCTGAGCCCTGATATATGGCTCTTCGATCTTATCAATCAGAGTAGCTGCAGGGAGGCCTGAGGGATTATGCACATCAAGAACCTCGCCCTGAGTCGTATAGACCTTATATGAAACGTTAGGAACGGTCGTGATGACGTCCATATTGAATTCTCTGAACAGGCGTTCCTGGACGATTTCCAGATGAAGAAGTCCAAGGAAGCCGCAACGGAAGCCGAAACCGAGAGCAAGAGAAGACTCCGGCTCAAAAACAAGAGAGGCATCATTAAGCTGGAACTTTTCCAGAGATGCGCGCAATTCCTCGTACTGGTCAGTCTCCACAGGATACATGCCGGCAAATACCATCGGCTTAACTTCTTCGAATCCTGCAATAGCTTCAGTGCAAGGATTGGAAACATGCGTGATGGTATCTCCCACCTTTACCTCGACAGCACTCTTGATTCCTGAAATGATATATCCTACGCTTCCACACGGAATTTCCTTACGCGGATGCATCTTCATCTTGAGCACACCGATCTCATCTGCAGTATATTCCTTGCCGGTGCTGACAAACTTCACCTTGTCGCCAGGCTTTATGGAACCGTTCATCACCTTGAAATATGCAATGATACCTCGGAAGGAATTGAATACGGAGTCGAAAATCAGGGCCTGTAGAGGAGCCTCAGGATCCCCCTGAGGAGCAGGTATCCTCTCCACAATGGCATCAAGCACCTCCTTTACTCCCTGTCCTGTCTTGCCTGAAGCCAGTAGGATATCTTCGGGCTTGCATCCGAGAAGGTCCACAACCTGATCGGTTACAACATCCACCATTGCCGAATCCACGTCTATTTTATTCAGGACAGGAATAATCTCAAGATCATGCTCGATTGCAAGATAAAGGTTGGAGATGGTCTGAGCCTGGATACCCTGGGTGGCATCAACCACCAGAAGGGCTCCTTCGCATGAAGCGATGGCACGGGATACCTCATAAGAGAAGTCCACATGACCCGGAGTATCGATGAGGTTGAGCGTATACGTCTCTCCATTATGGACATAATCCATCTGGATGGCGTGACTCTTTATGGTGATTCCCTTCTCCTTCTCAAGGTCCATGGAGTCGAGGACCTGATTCTCCATATCACGCGCAGTCAGAGTGTTGGTTATCTCCAGCATTCTGTCAGCCAAGGTACTCTTACCGTGGTCGATATGGGCTATAATGCAAAAGTTTCTTGTTTTCTTCATTGTATCGCGATAATCGGTGCAAAGATACGTTAAATTTTATAAATTTGCTTAAACCTCAATGCGGTTACACCATCTAATTTCCGATGACTGACAGAGAAATAATAACCTTATATAAATCAGGGAGCCATGAATCGGCTTTCAACGCAATAGTGGACCGCTATTCGGAGCGGTTATACTGGCATATAAGGCGTTTCCTCTGCAGCCACGACGACACCAATGACGTCCTGCAGGACATATTCATAAAGATATGGAAGACGCTTCCTTCATTCCGTGGAGATTCGCAGCTTTTCACATGGATATACAGAATCGCCACAAACGAAGCCCTCAACCACTTGAGAAATCAGAAGAAATGGGGCTTCATAGACACTGAAAGCAATACGGATTCTCTTGCACGTCTGATTGATGACGATCCCCACTTCAATGGCAACGCGCTCCAGCGCGAACTCCATAAGGCGATTCAGAGACTTCCGGAAAAGCAACGCCTGGTATTCTGCATGAGGTACTTCGATGAAATGAAATATGAAGACATATCGGAAATAACAGGAACCTCAGTCGGAGCTCTTAAAGCAAACTACCACCACGCATACAATAAAGTTCGTTTTGAAATAGAACAGAAGATGCTTTAAACCATATTAATGACAACGTGTCTAAGAGAACGTATGAAAACACAGGATAATGACATATTGAAGCAAGATGGCAATTTAAAAGAAATGCCGTTCAGTCTTCCGGAAGGATATATGGAATCTCTCAGGAAAGAGCTTAAGACTATTCCGCAAAGGAACACTAAGAAGATTCCTATATTCAATAGAATCCTACCGTACGTATCACTTGCAGCAGCATTTGCAATGATTGTGACTATCGGTGGCTTCATCCTGGAAAAGACCACGCAGCAGGACTTATCATATGAAGACTACATCGTCTTTTCCGATGATATGACAAACACCTTGCTTTACGATACAGATGAGTTGTACGCGGATGCTTTATCAGATGATGACATTATCGAATACCTTATATATACAGGTGTAGAAATAGAGGAATTATATTAAAAAACTGAATATGAAACACATGAAACTTTTTACAGCAGTAATTGCTGCATTTATGATCTTCACCGCTACTTCGTCTGCGCAGCCAAAGGAAAAGAACAACTGGCATCAGAAAATGCAAAGCGAGATGATAGCATTCATCACAGCCGAGCTCGAACTCACGCCAGAAGAGGCGCAGGTATTCTGGCCGGTATACAATCAAATTGCCAAGACCAAGTCAGAGTCTCATAAAACTGTAGCGGCAGCTTATAAGGTTCTGAAGGAAGCTCTTGATAATGAGAATGCATCTGACGAGCAGGTAAACAGACTTCTTGATGAATACCTTGCTGCAAAGAAGGCCAATAACGATTCGGACAAGGGAGAAGTAGAAAAATATCGCAAAATCCTCCCAGCAAAGAAGGTGGCGAAACTATACACCGCACAGGAAAAATTCAGACGTAACCACATCCGCAACTTCAAGGGCAAGAACTACGGCAAGCCTGAAAAGAAATAAAGATCAGGCAAACAGATAAAAATCCTTGGTGAGGGACAGATACTCTTCAGTATACTGTCCTTCATTTTGTATTGTAAGTATTGAATCTTCCGGCACATCGTTACGCCGGCGCGAAAATTCCACCACCATACGGGTCGGCAACTTTCTGGGAACTGTCCGGATACGGAGAATCTTATCCAGATAAAGGCCGGACATGCGGGCATAACGACAAACAGCAACTTCCTGGTCGGCCGGAAGCACCAGGGCAACCCTGCCATCCGCTGAAAGTCTCTCTTTTGCAAAGTCGAAAATATCGCGATAGGAAAGGCCTTCCGAGGTATGTCTTGCTGTACTTTTCCTTTCGTCCGGAGCTGTCAGGGAATCCTCGAAATATGGAGGATTCGAGAAAATCAGATCGTAAGGCTCAGGGGCATGATGGATATCAGCTTGAAATGTCTGTTGATAACGGTTCCTGACTTCCGATGCAAAGTCCTCCAGAGACATATTATGGGCATGAAGCATATCTGCCCAGGGAGAGTTACGGAAGTTTTGTGCAGCTTCAGATGCCGAAGGCTCGTCTATATCAATGGCGTCGATGCTACGTTCAGTCACGCAGGCAATGTTTTCATTGCAGTCATTGCAAGAGAGCATATCTGCCATACGTTGGGCAGCCATCAGGGCAATAGTACCGGTGCCGGTGCCGATATCCAGCAAGCGCCTGTCCTCTGGAGTTATGGTCATGGCCGCACCTAGCAGGACTCCGTCGGTATTCACCTTCATCGCACTGCGTTCGTTGATTATATCAAATTTCTTGAAATGGAATATATTTGCTGACTTCCCCATTGGATATAGCGATTCCGCTTAGACTATACTAATTCACCATTGGCCTTGCTGGCTCACAACTGGCGTCAGTCATGTTTTCGTTATCAAACAAACACACCGTCCACCATATAAAGTGCACGGTCGCACATCTTTGCAAGATCCGGGTCATGAGTTACTATCACAACGGTCTGGCCATACTTGTCGCGAAGGTCAAAGAACAACCTATGGATTTCCTCCTTGGTCTTGGTATCCAGATTCCCCGAAGGCTCGTCAGCAAAAAGCACAGCCGGCTTATTGATAAGCGCCCTTGCAATAGCCACTCTCTGCTGTTCTCCTCCCGAAAGCTGAGACGGCTTATGATCGAGGCGTTCCCCAAGTCCCATTTCAGCAAGCAGTTGCCTGGCATGTTGCTCAGCATCCTTCCTTGAACGTCCGGCAATAAAAGCCGGAATCATCACATTCTCAAGGGCAGTAAACTCCGGGAGCAGATGATGAAACTGAAAAACGAAACCTATCTTAAGGTTTCTGAAGCGGGCCATTTCATTTCCTTTGAGCTTAAGCACATCTGTCCCATCTATAAAGAGGGATCCTGCATCAGGGGTTGAGAGTGTGCCCAGTATCTGAAGCAACGTGGACTTTCCGGCGCCAGAAGCTCCCATAATGGAAACAACTTCGGCCTTATCTGCAAAGAAATCCACTCCCTTCAAGACCTGCAGCGTCCCGAACGACTTTTCTATTCCTTTTGCCTGTATCATATCCTTATCATTGACAAACTTATCCTTAAAAACCTCATTTTGAGGAAAAACACGCAGTTTCAAACCAACCGATCAAGATTCAAAGGTATACAAAAAAATGCTAATTTAGCCACCACTTGAGATATAATCACGAATAAAAAGGAACCCACTGAAAATCAGTGAGTTCCTTTGGTAAAATGTCGGGGTACTGTGACTCGAACACAGGACCCTCTGGTCCCAAACCAGATGCGCTAGCCAACTGCGCCACACCCCGATTATTGGTTTCCCTTTCATTTGGGACTGCAAATATAGACACAAAAAATAAAAGTGCAAAACTTTTTTAAAAAATTTTGCACTTTTTCGCTTTAGATTGCTGTTCGGAAAGACACCGGCAGAGAAATCTCTACCACACATCTTTCTGAAGTTTCCGAGATATTGAGGAAACCTACCTGTTAGAGATTAGGATTCAAAGTCTTCCACTCTGACACTGGCGGGATGATGCCCAGACCGATAATCTCATCACGCATCTTCTGGAGGTGTGCGTAAGAAGCATCGAGAGCAGCGATTTCCTCAGGTGTACCTGTTACCTCACCAAAATGAACACCATTCGCATCAATAACTGTAGGCATTGCCATAAGAACGTTCTGATACTTTTCTGTGTTCACATAGCAGCCTGCAGGCCAGTTAAACTCAGCACCACCCATAGCAGCCTGGATCATAAGAACTGACTGGTAAGCAGGGCTCTGGAATGATGAACGGCCACGAAGCTTGATGATGTTTGAACCGCCCTGGATTGTAGCGTGCTTGATCTCTGCCCACTTATCCTCAGGAATGTTGAACTCAGCAAGCGGCTTGCCATCAACTGTGATCTTAGACGCAAACACTGCCATAGCCTCACCATGACCACCGTAAGTACGTGCATTCTCTACCTTGTACTGAGGAACGCCGAGCTCCTTGGCAATTGCTGACTGGAGGCGGGTCGAGTCAAGAGCAGCGAGTGAAGTAAGCTGGTTTGGCTTGAGACCTGAGCGGATAAGAGCTGTAAGAGCTGTAACGTCAGCAGGGTTGAAGATAACCACAACGTGGTTTACATCCGGGCAATACTTCTTGATATTGTCACCGAACTCAGCAGCGATCTGGCAGTTGCCCTTGAGAAGATCCTCGCGGGTCATACCCTCCTTACGAGGAGCGCCGCCTGATGAGATGATATACTTTGCACCTGTGAAAGCTACCTCAGGATCAGTTGTCCATGTGATGTTTGCGCCCTCGAATGCGCAGTGATAAAGCTCCTCTGCAACACCGTTTACACCTGGGCCATAGATATCATAAAGGCAGATGTTTGGAGTAAGGCCGAGCATGAGAGCAGTCTGAGCCATGTTGGATCCGATAGCGCCGCCGGCACCTACGATCACAAGCTTGTCATTTGTCAAAAATTCCATAATAAATCTATAATGTGTTAGTTATTTTATCAAATCTCGGCAAATATAATAAATATTATGTTATTCCTGTTTTAAAAACTTAGGCAGGGTGGAAAAATTTTTAGATATCAAAACATTTAGTATCTTTGCGGCTGAAATTTAAGGCAAAGGCCTAAAATATTAAAAGATAAGACAGTGGAACCTCCCAGTCCTATATTAAAAGAACAGAAAATCTCTACGGATCAGATGTCTGACGATCCGTTGTCCCGCAACATTTATATGATCATGGGCAATACTTCTGATGAGAGTCAGGAGAGTTTTTCCGTGTGTGCCTGGTCGGCACGCACAGGATTGTCGTATATAGGCACACCGGATTCCACCATTTCTTAGAACATTATAAAAATATGGCACTATATTTAAGAAAAAGACTTGAAAACAAAGCGGAAATCGCCGTATGGCATGTAACCGAAACAGAGGAGGAACTTCTTAATCTGACCTCCGTACCGAGCGATGAACTTGAAGAGATATCGCTTTTCCGCAGCGAAAGCCAGAGAAGGCAGAAGCTTGCCGTAAGAGCTCTCATCAACGAGATATTCGAGGACAAGATGTACCTCAACCATCACGACAACGGCCAGCCATATCTGGAAAACTGCGCCACAAACATAAGCATCACCCACACCGAGAATTATGTGGCAATTATCATACATGACGAGGAAGAAGTGGGTATTGATATCGAGTCTCTCGACAGGGATTTCTCTGTAGTTGAAAAGAAAGCGCTTTCCGAGGATGAAATCGATGACCTCGACGAAGACAAAAAGAACGAGCAGCTCGCAATCTACTGGTGCGCGAAGGAAGCGATTTTCAAGAGAATGTCCCAGAACAGGGTTGATTTTGCAGAACAGATCGAGGTGGAGAAGTTCAATGTGAGGAAAGAAGGTGAACTTGAAGCTACCTTTATCCACAAGGATGAGCATGAAGAGGAATTCGAACTGGAATATATGATTTTCGACCGACATGTGCTCGTCTGGCTGGTCGGCTAGCGAAAACAAAAATGTTAACCAATTTAGACATTTTCTAAACTAACCTAATATCTAAATGCCTGTTATTCAAAATAATAACAGGCATTTTTATGTATTGTTAATAACTTTTTCTTTGTTTTCCCAAGGATAAGTATTGCTTTTGGATTATCTTTGTCACGCAGGCATTCAAGACACATCAAGTGAGATATCCGGACCTGCCTGGCAATACATTTTTTAAAACAATCTTATTAAAAACACCGCACCTTATTAAGAACGCGGATAAAACCGACTACACTATGGTAAAGCATGTGGTAAAACGCGACGGACGTATCGTCATATTTGACAAGAGAAAGATAGTTGACGCCATTCTGAAAGCAATGGATGTGACTGAACAGGGAGAAGACATCGTGCTCGCAGCCGAAATTGCAGCCACCATCTCGAAGATTGATGTAGAAGGCATGAGCGTGGAAAGCATCCAGGACCAGGTGGAGCTCGAGCTCATGAACAGTCCGCGCAAGGAAGTAGCCAAGAAGTACATTGCATATCGCAATCAGAGAAACCTTGCCCGCAAGGCAAAATCACGCGAGATATTTCAGGAGATCATAGACGCACAGGCTACCGAAATTACCCGTGAAAATGCCAACATGAATGCCGACACTCCAGCCGGCATGATGATGAAGTTCGCATCGGAATCCACCAAATCATATGTGGATGAATGCATGCTTTCAGAAGAAGTGAAGGATGCCGTGAAGAATAATTACATCCACGTCCATGACAAGGATTACTACCCTACCAAGAGTCTCACATGCATCCAGCACCCGTTGGACAAGATTCTCGAAGATGGATTTTTCGCAGGACACGGAGAATCTCGCCCTGCAAAAAGAATTGAAACTGCCAGCATTCTCGGATGCATCTCCATGGAAACTGTCCAGAACGAGATGCACGGAGGCCAGGCTATCCCGGCATTCGACTTCTATATGGCGCCTTTCGTAAGAAGAACATTCCAGGAAGAACTTGACAAGGTCGGACAGATCAACGGAGAAGATTATTCAAGACTTTACGATGTCACTATCGACGACTATCTTAAGCGCGATCTCGTGGGAATCCAGGGAGATGAAAGGGTCATTCAGCATGCAATAAACATGACTGTAAGCCGTGTGCACCAGTCGATGGAGGCATTTGTACATAACATGAACTCAATCCACTCACGTGGAGGAAATCAGGTTGTGTTCAGTTCCATCAACTACGGAACAGACACTTCCGCAGAAGGACGATGCGTGATACGCGAACTTCTCAACACGACATATGAAGGCGTAGGAAACGGCTCGACAGCTATCTTCCCAATCCAGATATGGAAGAAGAAACGCGGAGTAAGCTACCTGCCTGAAGACCGCAACTATGACCTCTACAAGTTCGCATGCAAGGTGTCGGCACGCCGCTTCTTCCCTAACTTCGTGAATCTGGATGCTCCGTTCAACCATCACGAACTCTGGAAGGCAGACGACCCTAAGAGATACCAATGGGAAGTGGCGACCATGGGATGCCGCACACGAGTGTTTGAAAACCGTTTCGGCCCTAAGACGTCAATCGGACGAGGCAACCTGTCATTCACAACAATCAACATAGTAAAGCTTGCCATCGAATGCATGGGAATCCAGAATCAGGAGGACAGGATCCACGAATTCTTTACCAAATTGGACTGGGCCCTGGAGATTGCTGCAAAACAGCTTAACGAGAGATTCAATTTCCAGAAGACTGCTCTAAAGAAGCAATTCCCTCTGCTTATGGGTGCATTATGGCTCGACAGCGAGAAACTCCGTGACAACGACACCATAGAATCCGTAATAAATCACGGAACTCTTGGTATCGGATTCATCGGACTTGCAGAGTGTCTTATCGCCCTTATAGGCAAGCACCACGGAGAGTCTGCTGAGGCTCAGGAACTCGGACTCCGTATCGTGACTTTCATGAGAAGCAAGATAAACGAGTTCTGCGAGACATATAAGCACAACTACAGCGTGCTCGCCACCCCTGCTGAAGGACTTGCAGGACGTTTCACAAGAGGAGACAAAAAGAAATTCGGCATCATCCCTGGAGTAACAGATAAGGACTACTATACCAACTCAAACCACGTCCCTGTATACTACAAGTGCACACCTAAGCACAAAGCCGAGATCGAAGGTCCTTACCATGCTCTTACAGGTGGCGGACATATCTTCTATGTGGAAATTGACGGAGATGCGACACACAATCCGGAGGCTATCATGAACATAGTGGACCTCATGGATAAATACGACATCGGATACTGCTCGGTGAACCACAACCGCAACCGCTGCATGGACTGCGGATACGAAAATGCCAAGCCTAATCTGAAGAAGTGCCCTCACTGCGGCAGCGAGAAGATCGATCAGTTGCAGAGAATCACAGGATATCTCGTCGGCACCACAAGCCGATGGAACGGCGGCAAACTCGCCGAGCTACGCGACCGCGTCGTGCACGAGTAGTTATTTAAGATGGATGATCCGCTGATTGGAGCTGCCGCGGAACGGAAGATCAGGATCGCGAAGCTCAGCCATAAAAGGGCCGTCCACAATCGTATCAAGATAAGGAAGAATCATGCTGAGGCGTTCATCAGCAAGGATTTCCTCATAAGTAAAACCGGTATAGCACCAGATGGTCTTGCCGGTTTCTTCCTTTATGCGGCGGGCTAGTTCCGTAAAGGCCTCGACCTGGTATAGAGGATCTCCACCGGAGAAGGTGACATTAGCAAACTCATCCGCCTTCACGACTTCCAGGAGTTCCTCTACAGTCACTTCCCTTCCGCCCATGAAATCCCATGACTGCGGATTGTGACAACCGGGACAATGGTGGTCGCATCCCGCGCAATAAATCGATGTGCGGAATCCGGGGCCGTCAGCTGTAGTTTCTTCCAATATATCAAGTATCCTTATTTTCATTATTTTCGAGTTTTAGACAGAGTTCCTGGACGGATGTCGTCCCATGAGCGGATGGCATCATATGCTTCGCGGGACCCGTAGTACGCCTCGAACCTTTCCGGATCATTATCAACCCACCACTGCGTACCCATGCCTTTTTCGAAAGCAAATGGCTTCATGAACATCCTGACAGCGAATGCCGGCGCTAGAAATGCTAGAGAATAGAACCACGGAAGTTTAGACTTCATGGTCGCAAAGTACTCGTCCACAGGGACATATGACCGGAAATGCAGTATTTCATCGAGCTTGTCGGCATCGGTGTACCACATTCCATGAAAGTTCTTCAAAGCGAACCACTGCGGCTCGAAGACTTTTTCGGGAGATGGAAGACCCAGGGCTCCCAGCATGCGTGTCATGAACTCATAGTTAGTCATACGGTATTGCGCGCCGCTGCTGATGTTGTAGGCCTTATTCCAGAAATCTTCGGGCACCCACTCCTCACAAACCTGAGCAAGAAGTCTCCCGGAATCTTCTATGGTAGCCCACTCGAGGACCCCGCCCATAGGAACATGGAACGCGGTAGGATTCACTACACTCAAAATACCGGGATAAAGAATACCTGTCTGCCTCAACGACACCCAGTGCGAAAGTCCGGCCGAAGCGAAAATCTCCTCCGAACGGATCTTTGAAAGCGCATACATATCGAACTTGGCCGGAATCTGTGGTTCTGAAGCATCACCCCAATGACATGGAGGATTCCTGTCTCCGTACTGAGCGACCGAGCCTATATAAACAGCCTTGATTTCTGAAGCATCCGGTTGAGCAAGGATGGCCCTCACGACATTTTCTGCTGCAGAAACATTCACCTTGAGAGTCTTCTCTGGATAATAATCCGCAGCAGGAGATACCATACCGCCCACATGAAGCACATAATCAGAACCGGCAACTCCAGCCAGAACATCATCATAATTCGTCAGATCGCCCCAGACCACAGTCACCGCAGGGTCGTCGGCATATGGTGCAAGCTTCTTGCGGTTCTTCTTGCTGTCACGGGCAAGCAGCCTTATGTCAAAACGGTCTTTTCTCCTATATAACTCCTGAAATCCAGCCCAACCCATATTTCCGGTGGCGCCGGTCAGAAAAACAGTCTTCTTCATATCTGTCTTATTTTAGCCACACTTCCGGATTCTGAGGCTTAGTTCCCTGCCACACTTCGAAATGAAGCTGAGTGTCACCATTGATAGTATCCACCCGTCCTATTGTCTGGCCGATCTTAACCTTATCCCCTGCCTTGACGTCCACAGACTTAAGCTTGCAATAGAACGTAAAGTAGTTTCCATGCTGCACAAGCACACACTGATTGTATCCAGGCATCACCAGCACCTGGCTTACCGTACCTCCGAACACAGCATTAACCTGCGTACCCTTGCCCAAAGCTATATCTACACCATTGTTAGGCGGGAGTTCAAGATTCTTGTATACAGGATGAAAGTGTTTTCCGAAGCGACCCACCACAGGACCGTCAGCAGGCCAAGGCAACTTACCTTTGTTCTTAGCAAACTCGGCCGCCAGCTTATGATCGATTTCCGTTTTCTTTCCGCCTTTTGAAGTTGATTTTCCGCTCTTCATCGCCGCTGCGACTATCCTCTCGATCTCACGATTGAGAGCGAGGACTTCCTTCTTCTTCTCATTCAACTGCTTCTGATAGGTCTTCCTGTTGTTTTTCAGCTTCTTTACTACAGAGTCTGCCTCCTTTTCCTCCTTCTTAAGTCTGTTCAGCTCCACCACCCTATCTTTCTTCACGGTCTCGGCATCTCTCTTCAAAGCAGCGAGGGAATCCCTCTGTGCAGCAAGCTCATCCTGTGCCTCTCTTATTTTCTTCGCTTCATCATTCATCTGGGAAGATAGGTTCCTGAAATAGGAATATCTTCGGAAAGCCTGACCAAGATCCTCACTGGCAAGCATATACATATACCAGATACGCGCATCTCTATTCTTGTACGCACTCAGCACAAGACGTGAATAATGGCTCGTCAGCGTGTCCACTCTCGCCTGCATGCGGTTGATTTTCTTCTGGGTCAGGTATATGCGGTCGGCATAAGTCTTTATGGTGCGGTCGCTCTGATTCACCAATTCCTTTCTGTTGGATATCTTTTTACGGATAAGGGATAAGTTCGACAGCATGGCACTGCTCTTCGTTGCATTCTGAGCCAGCTGATTATCTATGATAGCTATTTCCCTTTCCAGCTTCTCACGGCGTGCCTTCTGACTGCTGACATCCTGCGCACCGGCCCAGGCCGCCATAATAAAAAGCAGCACAACTGTACAGGTAAATTTCAGGTAATTGTTCATCTTCAGTCCGTTATTTTCTGATTGCTTTCTTTCTGGCATTTATCCTTTCCTCCAGATCGGGAATCTCGCCATCGTTTTTCCGCAATGCATTAGACCAATACACAAAAGCCCTGTCATATTCGCCAAGAGCATAAAGGACTTCAGCATAATGGTCCATTATCACCACACTATCCTTGCCTCCGTAGAGCATGGCCCTCTTAAAGTGCTTCTTGGCCTCTTCCGGCTTTCCCTGAAGAAAAAGTATCCAACCGAAGGTGTCCAGATATGTGGCATTATCCGGCTCCGCCTCAATTGTCTTCTGACTCATCTTATATGCTTTCTTGAGCTTGCTCTTCTTTCCTTCCATACTCAGGAAATACGCATAGTTATTGAGTACATAGACATATCCCGGATTGATTTTCAGAGCATTTTCATATGCCGAATAAGCCTTCTTCATTTGATTCCGGGATGAATAAACATCCCCAATGGTCGACCATGTCCTCAATGTCATTGCGCTATCAGCCGGAGCAGCACTCAAGATAGTCTGACACGCCTCCAGCACGCTGTCGAAGTCTTTCCGGTTATAGTCACCCACTACAGCCATCTCAAGAAATGCAGGTTCCTTGGGGAAACGCATATATGCCTTGCGTCCCTCAGCAGAAAGGTCATCCCACTCCTCGGCATACATCAGATACTCAACCAGTTCCGCACTTGCCGACTTACTTGACGGATGGGTGACGGCGTTGGTTCGGAAGTGGTCCTTGGCAAGGTCTCGGCGTCCAGTCACGACATAATAGTTAGCAGCAACCCTCAGGGCTCCGCTGTCGAGAGGATGTGTATCCAAGGTCTTGGTGACGATGGTATCCATCTGAGGGGCGAAGGACCTCAGGAAATTAGGATCCGACTTCTGGACTACGGCCATCAGATAATCCGTCTTGGCCTGAGGCCTGTCGGCAGGATTGGTCACAAACTTGTCCAGGACTGAGAAATAATCATCATACTTTCTTGTCATTCTGAATGTTTCAGCCATACCAAGAAGAGCCGGAGAATAGTCTGGGGCAAGCTCCAAAGCCTCATTATAATAAGCCAGGGCTGTAGAATCATTATAAGTGGAAAGCTCGTGCTCCGCAAGAGTGACCAGGACATATGGAGAAGAATATCTGCTGTTGTACTCCTCAAGAGACTTATATGCATCCGTCTGACGATTCATACGCATCAGCAGATTGAACCGGAACATTGCTATGGCTTCTGTCATGCCGAATACGGTCTCTATCTCATTCAAGGTTTCCAAAGCCTTCTCATTCTCACCTTGTGCGGCATATAGCTCAACAAGGTCGTAATAAAGGTCACTCTTCTTGGGAAAATCATTCAGAAGACCTTCATATATCTCTACTGTCTGGTTAGTGCGGGATGTCGCAGCATACAAGCCCGCCAGACGATACCTGTACCAGAAGTTATTTTTATCGAGTTCAGCGGCTTTTCTGAGACAATGCTCCGCCATTTCCGCATCCCGCTTTGCATAATACGACAGGCCAAGATAATACCAGGCGGCATCATTCTCCGGCATTGAATCCACAAGCGGTTTCAGTATATTTATGGCTGCATCATATTCGCCATTATTATAACGCTCTACAGCCGTCACTATAAGTGTTCCGGCTCCACGCTCACGCGTCGAATACTGCGCATGTGAAGTGATAGCCGTCAGCAGCATGGCTGCAAACAATATTATCTTAAACAACCTGTTCATAGTCTTATAGGCTTACTGTAAAAAAAGAAGCAGAAAACACACAAAAATAACACTCAAATTCGGGAAAAATGCACAACTTTGGAAAAAATGTGCCATAAATGCAACACAACAGGCCCGTTTTGCATCTTTTACGGCGCATGGGAAGAATATCCAACTTCAGGGTCTGACCAAACGCAACGTGACAGAAACCTTTGACCTTCAACTGATTAAGTCTTGCAGACAAGGAGACCGTGCATCCCAGAAGATCCTTTACGACCGTCTGGCTCCACGCATGTTCCCCGTATGTCTGAGATATGTCAGCGACAGGTCATTGGCAGAAGACATCATGCAGGACGGCTTTATAACTCTGTTCACGAAATTAGGATTATATAAGGGTGACGGCTCGTTTGAAGGATGGGCAAGAAGGATATTCGTCACAACAGCCCTTATGGCGCTGAGAAAGAAAGATGCCTTGAAGATGAGCGACGAGCTGGATTCGGTAAGAGGAATGAAGACAGACACATACAGTCAGATTCAGAATCTCGGCTACAAGGAGCTCATGAAACTGATAATGAGTCTGCCGACAGGATTCAGGACGGTTTTCAACCTCTACGCCGTGGAAGGATATTCACACAAGGAAATTGCAGATATGCTCGGTATAACCGAGACAACATCCAGAACGCAGCTCAGCAGGGCGCGTATCTGGCTCCAGAAAAAGATAGAAGAAAGAGACAATGTTTGACGAAGAAAGACATATCGAAGATACCGACCTTATGCTGAGGGCCGTTCTGGATGAGGGGCATGAAGAGGTTCCTGCCGGAATATGGGAAGGTGTTGCTGAAGGTCTTGACAGGATTGCGGTCAGAAAAAAGGCTGCAATGCTGTGGTGGCGTCGTGCCGTCATATGCACGGCTGCAGCTGCCGCTATCGCCGTGGGCGTCTTCGTAAACACAGGCACTGATTATGATAACGCCTCAAGCGTCCCTGCCTTCATAGCAAAAGGAGATGCAGCAGAGATAAATATAATTCCTTTGGAAAGTCCGGCACCTCTGACAGCCATGGTCCGCCGACAGGCATCTGCAAAAGCCGATGAAACATTTGTCCGAACTGCGGCACAGAAGAGTAAAGTCACTGATCATCAAGAGGTTGTCATCACTGATGAACCGATAGAGAAAGAGACTGTAATCCAGGACGCCAAGGTTAACCAGACAACTATCCAGCAGGACCGGAAAGAGACATTCCCTGAAGAATGGGATGATGAAAACCTTTCCAAGGCATCGAAAAAGACCCGTACATCCATAGTTCTTTCGGGCATAGCAGGCAGCAACAGCTCGCCTAAAAAGACCTCAAAGTCCATGATGAGGGTACCGGGCACCGGCAATCCGCTCAAGGAAACCACAATCACGGACAAAGGACAGTCCGCCTACGGACTTTCTCTTTCATTCGGAGCTGGCGTCAAAATCGACTTTGCACAGCGCTGGGCAATCTCGGCGGGCGTGAACTATACCATGCTTTCGAGAAAATTCAGCGGAGCATATACTGAAGTCAATGACGGCATAGCTTCTCCGACTCTTTATTCAGAGGTAAAGAATGCCCAGCAATACATAGGTATACCTGTGAACGTATTCTATAACATTGTCAATAAGAGGCATGTAGACTTCTATGCATATGTCGGCGGTGCTGCTGAAATGTGCATTTCAAACAAGTACGACATCCTGGACTATCAGATTACCTACAATGAAAAGGTTGAAGGCCTGCAATGGTCAGCGGATATCGGAATCGGAGTGGAATTCAAACCTTGGAAACACCTTGGAATCTACATTGACCCTAGCCTGCGCTACTATTTCGACTGCAACCAGCCGCGCAGTATCAGGACAGCCCAGCCGCTTACTTTCGATCTTGAAATCGGACTCCGTTTCCTGCTATAGAAAGGCTTGACTAATAATTTCGGCTTGACCCCTCTATTATATTGCGGGCAAGGGTATTGGCGCAGATAAAGCTGCGGAGTTCTTCGCAGTCTGTCTTCAGGATTGTCTCCTTATCTCCCTGCCAGATCATCGAGCCCTTGCTTATAAAACCGATCTTGTCTCCTATTTCAAGAATAGAGTTCATATCGTGGGTATTAACGACAGTGGTCATATTGAACTCTTTGGTCAAGTCGTAAATGAGATGGTCTATCAGAATAGATGTATATGGGTCCAGACCCGAATTCGGCTCGTCACAAAACAGGTAAGAAGGATTCAATGCTATTGCACGTGCTATACCCACTCTCTTCTGCATTCCACCGCTGAGTTCGTTAGGATATTTGTCGTTGGAACCGACTACATTCACCTTTTCAAGACAATATTCCGCCCTCTCTATCATCTGCGCACGCGACCAATCTGTAAAGAACTCCATAGGAAATATGACATTATCCAACACTGTAGCAAAATCAAAGAGGGCACTACCCTGGAACAGGATGCCTATATTCTGACGCAGTTTCATCTTATCCTTGTCACGCATCGATGAAAATCGGCTCTCATCATATATGATTTCCCCGCTATCGGGCTGCATAAGGCCTATAAGATTCTTCAACAGAACGGTCTTACCGGATCCGCTGGCACCTATTATCATATTGCATTTGCCGGATTCATACTCGACATTGATGTCTTTGAGAATCTGCACGCCATCAAAACTCTTATTGAGATGTTCTACCTTTATCATAGAAGATAACTGTTTAATAAAGCATAAGTTGGGTGACAACCAGGTCGGAGAACAATATCAGGATACTTGTCACGACGATTGCCCTTGTGCTTGAATGTCCCACTCCGAGAGAACCTCCTTTTGCATAATATCCGTTGAAAGCTGCAATGGAAGATATCAGAAAACAGAACAGGGACATCTTGAAGCAGCTGTAGAATATATAGAATCCGTTATAGAAAGCCTTGATTCCGGTAATATAGGACGGAGGCGGTATGATATGCGTAGCTTCCACCACTACCCATCCCCCGACAAGTCCGAGGGCTAAACTCAGAAGCATAAGCAGCGGACTGAGAAGAGTAGATGCCGCCACTTTAGGAAGGACGAGGAAACCTGCAGAATTGACACCCATCATCTCCATGGCATCAATCTGCTCGGTAATACGCATGCTGCCTATCTCAGATGATATGTTGGAGCCCATTTTTCCTGCAAGAATCAGCGCCACCATTGTGGAACAGAATTCGAGGATAAGACTTTCCCTCACCATATATCCGATATACATCTTGTCGATGATTGGATTTTCAAGATTCGAAGCAGTCTGAATTACAAGTACTCCACCGATAAACAGTGAAATCACCCCTACAAGCAGCACTGAGGAAAGTATCAGCTTGTCGGATTCATTAATAAACTGCCTCAAGAAAATACGCCCTTTTTCCGGCCTTCTGAAGACCTTTTTCATAAAAAGAACGTACTCTCCTATCGATATAAAGATTTTTTTTATCATGCAAAAATTAATTTTAGTGTCACAAATTTACCACATTTTTCTTTTTTTTATCATGAGTCTCGACCTTATAGGCGAAATTGGCGAAAGAATAACGAAATATATAATACTAAATTCTGACCGCCATGCTCATCAACATCTATTGCGCCAAATGCATCGGCATCGATGCCGTGCCCGTAACCGTCGAAGTTAACATTTCCAACGGTATCGGAATTCATCTCGTAGGACTTGCAGACGCTGCTGTCAAGGAAAGCCTTTTGAGGACCATCACTGCCCTGCAATCGTTGGGGTTCCGTATCCCCGGAAAGAAAATCGTCATCAACCTTGCACCTGCCGATATGCACAAGAGAGGAAGCGGCTACGATGTGCCCATCGCCCTGGGAATCATTGCGGCCTCCGGACAGATTGATCTTCCGCTTCTGGACAAGTACCTTGTGATGGGAGAGCTGGGGCTGGACGGAGGTGTAAGGGATATTCCCGGAGCACTTCCTATAGTAGAGCTCGCAGACAAGGAAGGACTTTCAGGATGCATACTGCCCCTGACGTCTGCCTTGGAAGCTGTGGAATATAGTTCCATCAAGGTCTATGGAGCAGAGACTCTGGGAGATATATTAAGGATACTGACAGGGGAAGAGTGCGAAGACCTTCTGGCCAGGAACCGGACATCTTATGGAGTGCGTTCCGGACAGTCCGGACAGGAGTTTTCCATGGGTGACAGGAAAGAAATTTCCAAAGCTGCAGAGGAAGATTCCCACATCATGGACTTCTCAGAAATAATAGGCCAGGAGGCCGCCAAGCGAGGCTTGGAAATAGCGGCAGCGGGCGGCCACAACGCCATCCTCATAGGCAGTCCGGGCAGCGGGAAAAGTTCCCTGGCAAAGGCGATGGCCGGAATTCTGCCTCCCATGTCGCTGGAGGAATCTCTTCAGACAAGCAAGATTTATTCGGTGGCCGGAAAGGGAAATCGGCACGGGGGACTTATGAGACAAAGGCCTTTCCGGGCTCCACATTACAGCGCCTCACTGGCAGCTTTAATCGGGGGTGGATCCGACAATATCATGCCCGGGGAGATATCCCTCGCACATAATGGAATCCTCTTCGCAGATGAATTCTGTGAAACTCCCAAGAAGGTAATGGAAGCCCTCAGAGGCCCGTTGGAAGACAGAAAAGTCACTATTTCAAGACTGAAATCCAAGATAGAGTACCCGGCAGACTTCATGCTGATTGCAGCCACCAACCCATGTCCTTGCGGTTATTATGGGGAGGGAGACCGGTGCACATGCACTCCGGCCAAACGCCTCGGCTACATCTCGAAGCTGTCGGGTCCAATCATGGATCGCATTGATATTCAGCTTGTTGTTTCGCGAGTTGATGCCCGGAAACTAGTATACAAAAAGCCTGCAGAGCCCAGTGCAGCTGTGGCAGAGCGTGTAATGAAAGCCAGAGATATCCAAAAGGCCAGATTTGTCGGAGAAGGGATTTTCTGCAACGCAGCGATGAACAACAGGCAGATAGACAAATATTGTCCATTGTCCCCCGAATGCAGGACCCTGCTGGAACGTATAATCGAGCGCATGGGACTGTCTGCCCGTGCCTGTTCCCGCATCATAAAGCTGTCCCGCACCATCGCCGACCTTGCCGGCCTACCCGACATCCTTCCCGAACATATCTCCGAAGCCGCCGGCTACAGATTCCTCGACCGCCAGAATCTTTTGTGAAGTCTGGCGGTATGAAGCCTGACCGGTATTTTAACGTACTCGTTCTGTTTAGGGGAATGATATACCTGTTTACACTAAACATCTATCGACCCCACACTAGTATTTACCCATTGCGCGGCTTATGGCTATTTCGGGCCCAGGATGTCTCATCAATCCTAAACTGTCACATTAATCCTAAAAATACAACAGTTTTGATGACCGATTGCGCGGCTTATGGCTATTTCGGGCCCAAGGCGTCATCAAGGGGTTATGAGATGTAACATGTAGGAAACCATATAGTGTAAAGAAGTATATCATTACCCTTTAAAATTACAACAATAGATGATAGATAACGATATATTGTTGACGATAGACAGACAATTACTGACGTGGATACCATCGCTACATAATTTGGCGGTTTTGTGTAGCGATGGTCTGAAAAACATGGTAATTTGACCCCAAATCACCACCACCGCTACAAATATCATTCATTTTTTGTACAGATGGTATAACACAATGAACAATCTGCCAGTTATAGCAGCAAAGGGCATTTAATCATTAACATAAACAGCAACAAACAGCAATAAACAGCAATTATGAAGAAAACATTTCATTTATGTCTGTCTGCAGGCGACGAGGCCATGTTCCGTGACCTGGAGGACTATCACAGAGGATTCAACTGCTTTGCTCTGGCTCTATACAAGACCGGTTCTACAGGATTGGCAGAAAGCTTTATGTCGACTCATACTCATCAGATCATACAGACAGATAGTCCAGAAGATTTTATGTATCATTTCCGAAGACCATACAGCCTGTATTTCAATCATAAATACCATAGAACAGGTAAACTTGGCGAAAATACACACTTTTCCATGGAAGTTATCGGACACCATCATCTTCTGGCGGCTCTCAGCTATACGTTAAGAAATGCACTTCATCATGGGGTAGCTCCGATCCCATACGCCTACCCGCATTGCTCGGCTAATGCGTTTTTCCGTATGGAGATGGGGAAGTTAATTGATGAAAACACATTACCAGTAAGCGCCATATACAATCACATAGGCAGACGCGCAGATTTTCCTGACAGCTACAAGATGAGTGAAAGCGGAGTATTTCTGCGGGAAAGCGTTCTGGATATCCCACAAGTAGAGAACCTATTTGTAACACCTCGTGCATTCAATTTCTATATGACCCGAAGGTCATCGGAAGAATGGGAAAAGGAACAAGTTAAAGACGGGAACAATCTGAAACCCGTAAATCTCCTTTCCATTGAAAAAGGCGTACGGCTTCACGATTTGGATAAGATGTTGATTTTTGAAAGCGGAAAAGCAGACTACCGGAAGATTTCAGATATCGAGCTATGCACGCAAGTAGACAGGATTGCACGATCCTATTATGGGAAACAATCAGTCTATCAGCTTAGTCGAGCAGAAAAAACCATGATTGCTGAAGACCTCTATCAAAATCATCACTTAAGGGAATCTCAGATTCGACGCTGTCTGGCGTTGATGAGATGATAGTCCGGCATGTGTAACGCCCACTTTAAGGTTCTTTAATAACATCTTCGGGAATATTAACCATTAAGGTCAGGGAAAACACGACTTACGATTTGAATTTATGAATCATGATAAAGGAAGTATGTAAGGTATAACTCCCGATGCGTTGGAATAAGAACAAAGATAAATTTTACTATTATGTAGACCATCGCTACATGAATAGCCCGTTTTGTGTAGCGATGGTCTGAAAAACAAGGTAAATTGCACTGATTTTGGCACCATCGCTACATAATTTGGCGGTTTTGTGTAGCGATGGTCATTTACGAAAGTAATGATTGCAATAATGAGTGGGGGTGGCAATAATGACTAGGTTTGATAACGGGAACTAAATATGCCAGACTTAGTATACCACTATGAGATTCGGCACAGAACGCTCACCCTCATGATCAAACTTTTTGTTGTCATAAGGATGATTGATGACTCCCGTCTTCTCCGTCCACAGGGTGGTAGATCCACCGCCATCCAGATTAATGGCTTCAGTCATGCCTAGCAAATGGCATATGTACGCCGTTTCATAGATAGTAGCTCCATCTGCCTGACCTTTGAATCTGCCGTCAATCACGACCAGATAAGCATTTCCGGCATCGTCATATCCAAATGCGGCACGAGGATGACGCTTGTCATAGAACTGAGATGATGAATAATGAGTCCTGATCTTAGAACCCTGCCTCTGCTCATCAGCCATTGCCGAGACATTCGCTCCATCAGCCTTGTCGCCCATCAGCAGGGGCACGACTATCTCGCCGTCAAGAATCAGCACGGGGCCAGAAGCCATGGCTTCCTTCCATCCTTTACTCACTGCTCCATACTGCATTGTATCAGCCGCCATCTCTATAACTGCCTTTCTACCCTTACCATCCTTGAATCCCAGCAGACCGTCAACACGGTAAAGCTCGGTAGGATGAGTATATCCCAGCTGTTCTTTTCCTTCACGGAAATACACCGAAGGGATCCTCTGCTTCACATGGAAATAGCCGCCATTCAAAGCAAAAGCAGCTCCTACTTCCCGGCCGATCTCACTAGGCTTGCCTGCGCTCTCCTTAGGTCTATGAAGAATATCAGTCCTAAACTTCTTCATTGGATACTTCACAACGCATACGCTCTGGGTCGAATAGAACATAGGTATCTGCGCATACATTGCCTTAGCTCCTTTGCCAAGATCGGAGATTTCCCATGAAGCGTTAACAAAAGCAAGGGAGTCCTTATCAACACTCGTCTTGTTCTCTTTCACCATAGGAGATGCTTGTGCAGTCATTTGAAATGATGACAGCACCAGAAAGGCTATCACATATATTTGTTTCATGATCCAGTTACAGAAATTAAGTTATTATTAACTCAGTACAAAAATAAGTATATTTACACAATATCAACATTAAAAATTATGAAACCAACAGCAGTTTCATATACATTATCCTTTCGAGTGCAAATGTTGACAAGCCTCATCCATCATGATTTGTTGCATTACTAAGCAAGATATTGCCGTTCGATGTTATCTTTTCTTTAGACATTCCAGCATAAACTTCAATCTGACCAGTTCACATCGGCATAAAGGAGTTCCCCAAAGGGGTTCTCGCTCCGAAAGTTTAATTATTAACAGGCAGGGCGGGAATTATAAAAAAGAGAAAAAGTTATAAAAAAGAGAAAAATGTGACTAAAATCCGATATGCGGGACGAATGATTTTCGAGTTGGAAAATGTTTTGTGTTCCTTTGGAGGAAAAAGGATATGAAACATTTTTTAGTTATGCTGACGGCTGCACTAGCGACATTGTCATGCGGACTCCATGAGATCGGAGGCGAAGTAAATAAAGGTAATAATGATGTCTGGACCGGACCTGCGGGAGGAGGGGGAACTACAGGGCCGGCAATGCGGTCACGGTGTTATGTGACTTGTCTGGACTACCCTGAAGGGTATGACTGGAGGGCTGACCGGGAAAAGGGCTCGGTAAAATGTTCCCTTGTGGTATATTCGGATGGTGTGCCTGTGATGAAGGTTCCCGTGGGGGATGATTATGAGGTCAGTTCAGACCCGGACATGCATAGGATCGTGTCAGGACACCTTATCACTGATTATGCCACTGCTTCGGAAACGGTAGTCAAGATGGATGGCCTGGAACGGCTCCGTTACCCGGCAAGGGAAATAATGGCAGGAGTGGTTGTCAAGGAAGATGATATCTACACATTAGGTCAGTCCAGAAGCGGTGACGGTTTCTCTTTGCGTCTCAACGGAGAGGTTATACTGGAGCGTGCTTCAGGTCATGTGCTTGGGTCACTATACGAAGATAACAACGCGGTATGCTTTGCTTTTGCGGAAAAGGTGGCTTCTGCCGAAGAGGATATAGAGAGATATTATCATGTCTGTGATGGAAAGGTCGAGCAGGTCGGGCTTCGGGATGATGTGCAGAAGATATGGGACGTCATGGCTCGGAATGGAAGGGTGTTTATCCTGGCCTCTCTGACCGGAATAAAGGCTCCGGTAATAATATGCGAAGATGGTCTTCAAGCAATAGAGATGCCCTCATCAGCCTCTGTGCGCTCATGCAGGCTATTCCCTTTGGGAGAGGGATGCGGAGTAGAGGGAATATACTCATTTATAGGGCGATACCAATATAACGCAATATGGATTGATGGTACGATCCATAAGGCTTTCGATGTAGGACATCTTATTTCATCCCTTACGATGACGGATAAGGGAGTGTCTTGCCTTGTCAATCCTTTAGGAAGATTGGATAAGGGCATCATATTCAGAAATGGAGAGGAGTTCGAAATGCCTGAGGGATATTCTTCCATAGGAGGATGTAATGCAGCCATAGTAGATGGGATTCTATATGCAGGCCTGTCTTCTATGAGGAAAAATAAACCCGTCTTATGGAAAGACGGGGCTATAGATACTCTTGACGTACATGGATTCATTTCAGGTCTCAGCATCGAGAAAGTCAGGAAATAGATTCCCAGGATACGGTACGGGACTGGTCCGGATTTACCTTGATATAGACCTTGAGAGTCTCTTCGGGGAGAAGTTCTTCGATATTCTCCGGCCATTCCATTATGCAGAGACATCCGCTGTCGAGGTAGTCATAAAGACCTATCTCGATGGCTTCCTGTAGCTTGTTGATCCTATAGAAGTCAAAATGATACATCGGGTCCTCATCGGCACGCATGTACTCATTCACGATTGCAAATGTCGGCGAGCCGACAGGATCGGTCACACCCAACACCTTGCAGATGGCAGTCGTGAAAGTAGTCTTTCCCGAACCCATGGGCGCGAAAAAAGCCACAAGGGTATTGTCTCCTATCTTTTCAAGGAATTCAGCAGCAGCCCTGTCCAGGTCTCCGATTCCATTTATTATAATTTCATGCTTCATGCTGCAAAGATAGTTTATTCGTGATTTTTATACAAAGCAAACAGCGCAGAGCCGGAGCCGGACATGCAGGCATAGACTGCACCTGAGTCATAAAGGGACTTCTTGATTGCTGCAAGCTCAGGGTATTTGGCAAAGACTGTCTCCTCGAAATCATTTACAAGAAGGCCGTCCCATTCCTCCACGGGCCTTGCCAGGACTTCCCTGAGAGGCATCTGTGGCATATGAGGCCTGATGCCTGAGTAGGCATCTTTTGTAGATACGGCAATACCGGCAGGGGTGATGACTTGAAGCTCATAGAGAGGTTCTGCACTACGTTCAGAATGACAACCTCCGGTAATTGCCAGAACGGAGTCGGTGACAATCTCGGAAAGCACCTCCCCACGGCCCTCTCCGAGCATAGGACGATTATAGATAAAGAATGCACAATCGCTTCCCAAGCGGGATGCATAGCCGGCCAGCTGCTGTTCCGAGAGCTCTAGTCCACAAAGTTCATTAAGCATCTTCAGTGCAAAAGCAGCATCAGCCGAACCTCCTCCAAGACCGGCCCCTACTGGAGAAGTCTTCTCCAGAAATATCTTCACAGGTGGCATCTTGAAATCCTCTGCCAGAATGAAATACGCCTTTGCAGTCAGATCCTTGAGAGGGTTCCAGTCAACCCCTTCCTCGCGTGCGACTGTAATCATCAGACTTCCGTCCTCAGACATGGCTTGAGCAAGCTTCGGTGCAGCAGATTCCTCCGTTCCGACACCAAACACCCCCTCTGGCTTCAAGGAGCCTTGAGATGCAGGGACACCCGATCCGTATCGGGCAAAAAGCGCTGCCGAAGTGCGGCTATAATCGTCCCCAAGCACTATCTCAAGAGTGTCATGAATGCCAAAATAAGGCACAAAGAGGGTCTCGATGTCATGAAATCCGTCCTCACGCTTGCGAAGGATATTCAGGCCAAGGTTTATCTTGACGTTGGGATTTGTTATCATACTTATATTATATTCCTTATAGCATCCTCGAACTGAAGAGCTACGGATTCGCGGTCGGTTTCAGGAATGTTTTCCAGAACAGGAGCTATGAAGGATATCATCTGGAGGACCTTGGCGTCTTCCAGGGTGATTCCGCGGGAACGCATGTAGAACTGTTCCTCTTCGCTGAGACGTCCGATGGTGGCTCCGTGCGAGCATTTCACATCATCCGCATATATTTCCAGCTGCGGCTTGGTGTCCACCTTGGCTCCGTCTGTCAGGAGAATATTATGGTTCTCCTGATAAGCTTCTGTCTTCTGGGCATCCTGAGCCACGATTATCTTTCCATAGAAATCAACTCTCGAGGAGCCGCCAGCTATTCCCTTGAAGAGCTGACGGGAATTGCAATGAGGCAGGTCATGATGCATATCCACAGCTATCTTCACCTTTTCCGCACCTCCGCAGACATAGGCGCCATAGATATTGGCTTCAGCGCCTTCTCCTGCAAGACGGATATCCAGCTTCACATCGCAGCTCACTCCAGGCATGATCAGAAATACCATATCGGCCCTCTGCCCTCCCAGAACCTCGATGCTGCGGACCAGCTGTCCTTCCTTTACGAATATAACTTCCGTCATAAGCTGACCTCCTAAAGATTATCGTATCCTTTCTCCTCGATCTCGGCAACAAGCTCCTTGCCGGCAGTCTTCACGATCTTACCATCCTTGAGTACGTGCACCACATCAGGAACGATGTAATCGAGCAGCCTCTGATAGTGTGTAATCACGATAGCGGCCTTCTCCGGAGTGTGAAGAGCATTCACGCCGTTCGCCACAATACGAAGAGCATCCACGTCAAGTCCGCTGTCGGTCTCATCAAGAATGGCGAGAGTAGGATCGAGCATAGCCATCTGGAAAATCTCGTTACGCTTCTTCTCTCCTCCCGAGAATCCCACATTGACCTCGCGTTTTGCGAACTCAGGCTTCATCTGCACGAAAGCCATCTTTTCGCGAAGCAGCTTAAGAAAGTCACCGGCCTTGAGAGGCTCAAGCCCCTTGCCTGCGCGATGAGCATTCACTGCAGTCTTCATGAAATTAGTGATGGTCACGCCCGGAATCTCCACCGGATACTGGAATGAAAGGAACACTCCGGCCCATGCACGTTCTTCAGGAGACATCGCCAGCAGGTCCTGTCCCAGAAACTCCACTTTGCCGGCTGTCACGGTAAACTGCGGTTTTCCGGCCAGCACAGCTGAAAGAGTACTCTTTCCTGCACCGTTCGGTCCCATCACGGCATGAATCTCACCCTTACGGATAGTAAGGTCCACGCCTTTCAGGATTTCCTTATCCTCAACCGAGGCCCTGAGGCCCTCAATCTTCAAAAGTATATCATTTGCCATATCGCTAAATTTATTCAAAATTCACCATCGCTACAAAATATGCCGTTTTTTTGACACGATGGTCTATAATTTCCGTGTTTTAATTCAAAACAATCCACCATCGCTACAAAATATGTCGTATTTTTGACACGATGGTATTTTTTGAGTGTTTATGCATTCTTCCTGTATAATTTGTACCATGTAAACAACGACCAGATTCCGTTCACCAGATACAGACAGCTCACAACAGGCATAAACACCAGTCCTGCCTTCAGGTAAAGAATCAGATTCACCACATTCACAAAAAGCCATGCTATCCAGCAGTCCCATTTCTTCAGCGCAGACAAAGTCTGGGCTGTAAGTATCAGCACAGTCACGCAGCAGTCCAGGTACGGAAGCGGATTCGCCGGAAAATATCCCACAAGCCACTTCGTGCCCATCATGCTCATAAGCCAGCCCCATCCCAAAGCAAGCACCAGCACCAGAGCCACAATCATACCTCTCTGAGGCCACCCCAGCATAGTTACCTTCAGGTCTCCGCTCCCGGAAGCGCTTTCCTCGCCCTTGCGCGGATGACTCCACCGATACTGTCCCATGATATTGATACCAAGGGATATAGGCTGAAGCAAAAGGTTGGCATAAAGGTTCTTCTGCCAGAACATGAAGAACAGCAGCGCCGTGTACATATACCCTATATAGAAGTTGTATCTGCTGTTACGTCCCGCAAGGAATACGGTGGTAAGGCCGAACACCGCCGACAGCAAATCTATCAGCAGCACCGGCTTCCCGCCCATCTCAAACAGTATTATATTCCAAAATTCCATATGCTAACCCACTGAGCCCTCCAACGACACCTGCAGAAGCTTCTGAGCCTCCACAGCAAACTCCATCGGAAGCTTCGACAGCACCTCGCGGGCATAACCGTTCACAATCAGTCCCACAGCCTCTTCCGGGCCTATGCCCCTCTGATTGCAATAGAACAGCTGGTCCTCACTGATTTTGGAAGTTGTAGCCTCATGCTCCACCACAGCGGTCTTATTCGCATTTTCGATATACGGAAACGTATGAGCTCCGCATCTGTCACCTATAAGCAGACTGTCGCACTGTGAGAAATTACGCGCATTGTCTGCCCCCGGCAACATCTTCACCAGGCCTCGGTAACTGTTCTGACTACGGCCGGCCGATATACCCTTGCTGACAATCCGGCTGCGGGTATTGCGGCCTATATGTATCATCTTGGTTCCCGTATCCGCCTGCTGCATATTGTTGGTCACAGCCACAGAGTAGAACTCCGACGAAGAATTGTCACCCTTGAGGATAGTAGAAGGATACTTCCATGTGATAGCGGAACCCGTCTCCACCTGAGTCCATGAAAGATGGCTGCCGGAGCCCTTGCATATTCCCCTCTTGGTCACGAAATTGAATATACCTCCACGTCCCTCGGCGTCTCCCGGATACCAGTTCTGCACAGTCGAATACTTGACATCCGCATCCTTCTCCACGATTATCTCCACAACAGCCGCGTGCAGCTGATTCTCGTCACGCATCGGCGCAGTACATCCCTCCATATAGCTCACGTAGGATCCCTCATCCGCCACTATCAGCGTCCTCTCGAACTGTCCCGTACCTGCCGCATTTATGCGGAAATAGCTGGAAAGCTCCATAGGGCATCTCACTCCCTTAGGGATATATACAAACGATCCGTCGCTGAATACCGCCGAATTCAACGCCGCATAGAAATTATCTCCTACCGGCACGACAGAGGCCAGGTACTTGCGCACAAGGTCCGGATGCTCACGCACAGCCTCCGAGAAAGAACAGAATATGATGCCTTTCTCTGCAAGAGCTGAACGGAATGTCGTAGTCACGGAAACTGAGTCGAAAACGGCATCCACAGCCACCCCGGCAAGAGCCTTACGTTCGTGGAGAGGAATTCCGAGCTTGTCGAAAGTCTTTTCCAGCTCCGGATCTATTTCTTTCGGTCTGTCCTCGTCTTTCTTAGGAGCCGCATAATAGATTATATCCTGAAAATCTATCTCAGGAATATCAAGATGTGCCCATGAAGGCACCTTCATCTTCTGCCAGCGTCGGAAAGCCTCAAGACGGAACTCGAGCATCCAATCAGGCTCCTGCTTCTTCGCCGAAATCAGACGTATTATATCTTCATTGAGGCCTTTAGGAATGAACTCCTGCTCGACATCCGTCACAAAGCCATGCTCATATTCCTTGTCCGCAATGTTATCCAATATTTCCTTATCCTTACTCATAACAAATTTCTGCTACCTTCAATGTATAGACCACAGAACGGCCTAACATGCAAAGATAGCAGAAATTTCATTTCAATCAGCAGATAGTGTCTTTTAAGAGCGATTATCTGCAAAAGGAGCAGCGCACTCGTTGTCAGTTCTTTATAGCATGGTCGCCGATGATTTTATCTCCAGACCAGGCACGCATACCTGTCCATGGAGTGAAAGGCTCCGTCCAGAAAGGATCGTCCGAAGGAAGTCCGAGGGCAAGAAAAGCTGTAGTGCAATGGTAAAGACTTCCTGTATTCACATATCCCTCTGCCATCTCTGGCTGATAGCCGGCGAATCCGATACGAAGCCATCCGGACTCATCAAAATTAGCAGGATTCTGAAACTGACGTTCTATGACGGCAGTCAGGGCCGAACGGGCCTGTCCGGGCGACAAAGTCTCAGGCAGATTGCTTAGAAGAGCGGCCTGGGAAAGGACCTGGAACGTACCGCAACGGCATGCCGATATCGAGCGTCCCAGAACGGGATATGTACCATCTGGAGCTACCATACGCTCAAGTATCTCTGCATAACGCGCATGGCGGGTTCGCTCCACTTCAATAAATTCCGCGCCATCAATACCATGCCTCTGCATTGCCGAAAGCACATCCATAAGCATCGGATGGATTACATAGCTGTTGTAATAATCCATATGGAATGCAGGACCGTCACCATAGAAAGCATCACCCTTATACCATTCCTTGAACTTATCCACTCCATATGTCATACGCTCCACATCGCATTCACCCGTAAATTCCAATATTGCAGCTTCCACCATTGAAGCAAACAGAAGCCAATTATTGTCATGAGGCTGAATGATTCTGGTATCCTTGAGTGCCGCAATCAAATCCTCCTTCACCTTATCCGAAGACAGCTCCCAAAGCTGATGAGGTGCCCGGAGCATTCCCTGAGCCAGATATGCAGCATCCACCAGAGGCTGTCTGCCATCCTTGAACTCCATGTAATCCGGAGACTTGGGATCCACGGCGTTAGCTAAGGCTGCTCTCGCGAGTTCGCGATACTCCTGTTTCAATCCAAGGTCGTCCTCATCCGACTCCAGCCATGGAGCAAGACCGCATAAAGTTCTTCCGAAAGCTTCCAGATAAGAGAACTTCCTGGTATCCCTGTCTTTATGCCCGGTATATGGCATATTGGCCTTCAATGTGCCTGCGGCGGTGTTTCTAATCACAGGATCCGACACTTTCACAAGGTATTCCACCCATAGCTCCCTATCCTGCTGAGGAGTGCGCACCTGTGGCTCACTTTGACATGATGAAAGCACCAGGCATAATGAAAACACGGCTATACAAGCCGCAAAAGCAAACTTCTTCATATTATCCTATAAAAAATCTTGTTAATTTATTCTCTGGCCAGCGTCTGTCGACAAACTTCACAATATTGTATTGAACAGCATATATACACAATGCCGCCCCATACACAAAGATGTATTTCCACACGAGATTCCATCCATCAAATGGTCCTCCGACGACAATATTTACAAAAGGAATATGCCATAGATATATCCATATGGTATTGCGTCCTATGAATATAAACAGGCGGTTGTCCAGAATCCGGGACCACCAGCGCGCCGTCAACCACAGAAAACAGCTGATCGTAATACCCCACAACATGAAGTAAAACTGAGGAGGGTATTTGAACGGCTGAAAAGTTGCCCAGCTACCATATTCTCCAGCCACATCGGCTCCTTTCACAATCATCGTCGCAATCAGGAAAGCCAGGACAACCAACCTTTCTTTTACAGAGGCATTGCGGAATCTCAGACCGACCAGAAAGACAGCGGGGTAAGCCAAAGCATAAAGCACCCAATCCTCCACAAGGATAACTGAACGGAACGGCTGAAGCCACTCCACAAGCAGGTCCTGTAAATCCAGCATTAATGCGGCAACTATATAAATGCTCCAACCCGGTTCAAGCAGTTTCTCAAGCTTCAAGAGCAATGGAGTCAGCAGCATGACAATCAGAAAGACTCTGATTATCCAGACATACCCCATAGTCGGATTAAGCCTCAAAATATAAGTTCCCCATATCCTTTCAGGTTCATAATGCATAACCAGCCCCAGGTCAGAGAGCAACGGATTAAGGAGGATATATGCGGTAGCAAAAATATACACCGGTACCACGAGCCTGAGAGTCCTTTTCCCTATAAACGGAAGATATGCCCCTACTGTCTTTCCGGAAAAAGCAAGTCCGGAAGTAAACACCATAAGAGGAACATCGAAGCTCCTGAGTTGGAATAGCATACTATCCTTTGACAGGCCTATATGTGCAAGAACTATCATCGTAAGTCCTATGAACCTCATAAGGTCTATTGAATGATCTCTCTTAAGCATCTTGTTCATATCATTGAAATTTGACTGCTAATATAAATAAAAACAAGTCACAATTCAATATGATTTACATAGACTGACGAAAATACGACGTAATTCGTATCTTTGGGGAGATTATCGGGATTTTTTCTATTTTTGTATGAATTAAACTATTATCTTGAATATATGAAGACAATAAACACCCTTATTGCGTGCCTGGTCATGCTATCTGCATGCTGTCAGGCACCAGAAAACGCTCAGACTAAGGAAAACGGGACAATCGAGACCATCATGACCAGACGCAGTATCCGCAAGTACAAGCCGGAAACTGTATCACGTGAAATCCTGCAGGAAATCATCAAATGCGGAATTTTTGCTCCTAGCGGTGAAAATAAGCAATCGTGGGAAGTCCGTATCGTGGACAACCCTGTCCTCATGGAGGAAATAAAGGACGCTATTGCAGCCGGACACCCTGACATGCCTGCCGACGCAGCGAAAGGATGTTTCAGAGGAGCACCTGTGGTTGCGTTTATTGCACGCGATCTTTCTTATCCATTTTCTGCTTTTGATTGCGGTCTTATGGCACAGAACATGATGCTTGCGGCTAAATCTTTGGGAGTTGGTTCCATCTGCCTTGGCAGACCGGTTCTTTTCCTTACGGATAATGAGGTATGCAAACCTGTCATTGAGAAGTTCGGATTCAGCGAGGGATATGAATTCTGTCTTTGCGTGGGATTCGGATATGCTGATGAGACTCCACAGGTCAAGCCTCGTAATATGGAGAAAGTAAAATTCATGGATTAACATTTAGAATCAGCGAGCGATGAACTACTTACTTATTCTGCTGGCAGTTTCAATGCTGGTTTCCGGCCTCGGATGGATTTATTTCATCTATTTCTTCAGCATCGGTTATGGATTCGGTGTGTCTGCACTCGCTTTGACCATCGCAATACTTTTCCGTGATGTACTCACTGTTCCGACAGCCATGCTATGCGTTGTCATGTTCATTTTCGGCTGCCGCCTCGGACTCTATCTCCTCACACGCGAGAAGAGGTCTCCTGAATACAAGAAAATCCTATACGGACCGGACGCCGCCAAAAAGAAACCGCTTTTCGTTGTAATAGTAGTATGGATTTTCTGCGCACTTCTTTATGTAGGCCAGGTAAGCCCTGTCGCATTCTATCTTGGAAACAAGGCAGCCGGAGCTCCCGTAAATGAACTTTGGGCATGGATCGGCGCAGCACTTATGGCTGTCGGAGTGATTCTCGAATCTGTGGCAGATGCACAGAAGACTGCTGCAAAGAAAATCAACAAGCACAGATTCGTAGACACTGGCGTATACAGACTTGTACGCTGTCCAAACTACCTCGGCGAGCTTGTCATATGGACAGGATCATTCATCGTCTGCTTCGGCGCCTGCTGCTCGGTATGGCAGTGGATAATTGCAATCATCGGTTACATGGGCATCGTATATGTGATGTTCAGCGGAGCTCGCAGACTTGAAATCCGTCAGAATGTGACATATGGCAAGGATCCTGAATATCAGGCATATGTCAAGAAGACACCTATCCTGCTTCCGTTCGTTCCTATATATAGCGTGGAAAAGCACAAGTGGCTCCAGGCATAATAAACCAATATGCTGAAAAGACTATTCGACTACAACCCTCAGTCGACTAGCATACGTACTGAGATATTTGCAGGAATAACATCATTCCTGACGATGTCATATATCCTTGCCGTGAACCCGGGCATGTTCTCCGTCCTGGACGGGATGTCCACAGGAGCCGTGTTCACGGCTACTGCTTTGGTAGCCATATTCGGATCGCTTCTGATTGCATTCGTGGCCAAAATGCCGTTTGCGATAGCTCCGGGTATGGGCTCCAATGCCTTTTTCGTATTCACTGTATGTATAGGCATGGGATATTCATGGCAATTCGCACTGACAGCCGTGTTCCTCGAAGGCATCATTATGCTGCTGCTGACGATAACAGGATTGAGGGTAATCATAGTGAATGCCATCCCTAAATCCATCAAGCAGTCCATCAGCATCGGCATCGGACTGTTCATTGCATTTATCGGGCTCCAGAATGCCGGCATCGTCGTCAATGACGAATCAACCCTCGTGAGGTTAGGCGAAATCTCAAGCAACAATGTCATCCTTGCCATCATCGGCATCATTTTGACTGCAGTGCTGACCATCAGGCAGGTAAAGGGAGGTCTGCTCATAGGCATCCTTGCCACTACAATCATTGGTATACCTATGGGCATAACTCAATTTCAGGGGGTGGTTTCCGCACCACAGTCAATAGCTCCTATATTCTGCCAGTTCGAATGGGGAAGCATTCTGACTGCTGATATGCTGGTGGTTGTGCTCTCGTTTCTTTCCATTGACCTTTTAGCCCTTACAGGAGCAGCCATAGGAGTGAGCATCAAGGGTGGTTATGCAGACAATGACGGCAACATCCCTAAAATAAACAAGGTGTTCATTGCAGATTCTTCCGCTACGATATCATCCGGCATATTCGGAACTTCCGCAGCTTGCGTGTTCATAGAAAGCGCAGCAGGTGTCGCACAGGGAGGACGCAGCGGGCTGTCAGCGTTCACTACCGCCATATGCTTTGCCGCAGCCTTATTCTTCTCACCGCTTTTCCTTGCCATACCGTCCGCAGCCACTGCGCCCGTGCTCATCATAGTAGGACTCATGATGTTCGGTTCCGTAAAGGAACTGGAGCTTGAAGATTACTCGGAAGCTATTCCGGCATTCGTCACCATTATCATAATGCCTTTGGCCTACTCGATTGCAGACGGAATACTATGGGGAGTGATAAGCTATGTGATAATCAACCTTTTAAGCGGCAAATTCCGAAAGATTAGCCTAGGAATGTACATCCTTGCAGGATTATTCGTATTGAAATACATCTTTATATAGTAAACGTTATAGTCATAGATAGGAACCCCGAAAGC
>JBGVQX010000080.1:0-131290 GCA_045127905.1 Candidatus Cryptobacteroides sp. | reverse complement strand
AACACTAAAACACTTAAGTGATATGGTAAGATATTGTGTAATGTGGAAGTTCAAGCCATCAGATGGCAAGACTCCGAAGGAACTCGCTGAAGATGTCAAGGAGAAATATGAGTCCCTCCTGGGACTCGTGCCTGGTCTGACAAGCATCGAAATCGGCATCAACCGCAACGAAGGAAAGACTTCATACGATGCAGTAATGATCGCAGACTTTGAAAACTGGGAAGCTCTCGCAGCCTACAAGGCAGACACCATGAGGGACAACGTTATAGAATACGTAAAGACTATTGCAGAAGTACGAGCAAAAGTCGAGTACGAAAGATAGTATCCGATAACGGACTGTCAAAAGAAATCCTCCATCAGAATTCTGACGGAGGATTTCTTATTTCTGATATTTCCTGGTGTGTTCGGCAATCAGGTCAGCATCTTCAAAATAGTCGATCTTCATAGCCTTACGGACATCCGCAAGGGTCCTGGCAGCTTCTGCGCGGGCTTTTTCGGATCCCTTTCTAAGAATCTCATACACCTTAGGGATATCCTGCTCATACTGGGCCCTTCTTTCACGTATAGGCTGAAGGAAATCCTCCATAATGTTGAAAAGGAACTTCTTGCAGGTGCCGTCTCCAAGACCTCCGCGACGGTAATGATCCTTCATCTCGTCAAGATCAGCATATTCAGGAAGGAATTTCGCAAAATGCTCCGGAGTAGAGAAAGCATCGAGATATGTAAACACCACATTACCTTCAACATGACCTGGATCGGTAATCTGAAGATGTTCAGGATCGGTATACATGCTGTTCACCTTCTTCTTGATCTCCTTGGAAGTATCGGAGAGATAGATGCAGTTGCCAAGCGACTTGGACATCTTGGCCTTTCCATCCGTGCCAGGAAGACGGCAGCAAACTGCATTCTCAGGGAGTAGCATCTCAGGAGTCACAAGCGTCTCGCAGTAAACAGAATTGAACTTATGGACTATCTCACGTGTCTGCTCGATCATAGGAGCCTGATCCACGCCGACAGGAACCGTTGTTGCGCGGAAAGCAGTGATGTCGGAAGCCTGGCTGATAGGATATGTAAAGAAGCCCACCGGAATTCCCTTCCTATTCTGGTTCTCATCATCTTCACTGTCTGAGAAGCCTCTTAACTGGATTTCCTGCTTCACGGTAGGATTACGCTGGAGACGCTGCACTGTCACAAGATTCATATAATAGAATGCAAGTTCACACAGTTCCGGCACCTGAGACTGGATGAAGATGGTAACCTTTTCAGGATCAAGACCAGCCGAAAGGTAGTCAAGAGCTACTTCTATGATATTCTGACGGATCTTCTCAGGATTGTCAGCATTATCTGTAAGCGCCTGAGCATCAGCAATCATAATAAAAATCTTCTCAAATTCGCCGGAATTCTGGAGCTCCACCCTCCTCTTAAGCGATCCCACATAATGTCCAAGATGAAGTTTTCCAGTAGGACGGTCGCCCGTCAAAATTACCTTTCCCATAATATTTCTTAATTTCACTAATTCAAGTCAAACGCCATAAGACGAATTACAAATATACAAAAATGGTTTCAAATACATCAACATTTCCAAGTATATCCACTTTCACCGCTCCTTTTTTAAGCTCCATGGACATATAAGGAGACCTTACAACAAATTCTGCAACCAAAGATCCGTCAGAGGCAATCTGCCTCAGGAAGACACTTCGGTCCGAAGGGAGTGGGCCGGTCAACAGATGACAATGAGTAGCTTTAGCAGGAATCGCAAATACAGCCCTGCCTTCAACATGAATAGAAGTGGAGAAATCGGAATCAACGGCAGAAAACACATCTGCAGGAGACCTGCTTGGGCTGACTACACTTCCCTCACCTGTCATACGCTTGGTAAACGCATTGATAAGATCCTCAGTCATCGTTTCATAAAACGGCTGCATCTTCAAAGTACCGGACTTATATGCTGCATATGCTGCAATATCTTCTGCCGACATGAGATTGCCGATATATGCAATCCAGAAACTTCCAAGATCACCGTCAATATAATGCTGCAGACACTCCAGGACCTTGATTCCACGTTTGCCAAGCTTTCCGAACTCTGTAAGCCAAGGCTTCAGCTCCACCAGAAGTTCCTTGCTGGCACATTTCTCCATTATACCCGGCACGGCAGCTATACGCCGGAATTCCGCCATAAGAGAATCAGCCTTTTCTTTCGTATATCCGGCAAGAGCAAAAGTCTCCACTCCTTCTGACTCATTTTCACCGAAGGAATGCTTTATAAATGTGAGATAAGCGTCTTTAACCTCAGGAGCAAGCGATTCTACCGCCTTTTCCCTGCTTACCGATTCATCATATGTGGCAGGATAAGACGCAAAATCAGCAACAGACATGATAGAAAGCTTGGATAATTCACTTCTCTCCTTCATCCTGCACACAATTGAAGACGACCTCACGGCATCTGCGCGCACATCATCATCAAGTACTATTCCACGCATCAGAGCCTTCGGCCCCCCGCCCTGTGGAGGATAATCAACAATAGTATATTCATCCATCAGTGCAAGAGTCACAGATTCACGCCTTTGGGCCACGAATTCCGTCATAAGCCGGTCCTTGAGTTGATTCATGCGGGAAGGCAAGGCATCGACACCACTGAATGCCAGCGCAAAGGATCTGACACCAGCATGATACATGACCACCAGTTTGTTTTTAAGCAGTTCATAATCCTGAGTATTCCAACCGTAGGAATTTCCGGGATCGATTGTCCAGACAAATTCCATATTCCTTTCATGGCATGCATTCATCAGCTCGAGAAGATTCTTCCTGTCTCTCTCAGGATAAAGGAACCTCCATCCTTTGGCAGACCTTGACACATCATCAGACGGGGCGTAAAAATATGTATTGAGGCCGCAGGAGGCATAGAAGTCCAGGCGCAGCTGTGAATTGACAGTTCTGACATCCTCCATATCCAGACTCTCCATCACACCTCTCACACGAAGGGCACCGTTATCCTGAGCCGAGGCATTTCCTGCGGCTAAGCATGTCAGAAGGGCCAACGAGGCTAATAATTCAATATATCTCATAAATATTCAAATAAGGTATCCGGGCAACGTGCCTGACGCTTTTGGATGGACCGAATATCATAATTACTTCCTACAAAAATAATCAAAATACATTATATTTGCCTGTGAATCACTAAAACCTGAATTAAATGAGAAAGATTATTTTCAGCATCATCGCCCTATTGATGCCACTGGGGGCCACTTTTGCACAGGGAAAACCAAACGTAACAGGAAAATGGAAACTCGACGACGGCTCAGCTATCGTGGAGGTGTACCAGCAGGGCAACGTCTACAACGGAAAAATCGTATGGCTCGCAGAACCGACAGATGCTGACGGTACTCCGGCAAAAGACCTCAACAATCCGGACAAGTCGCTCAGAAGCAGACAGCTCATCGGACTGAACATGCTAAGCGGACTCAAGGAAGTTGGAGATGAGTACAAGGAAGGCAAGATTTACGACCCGGGCAACGGCAAGACCTACAATTGCTCGATGAAACTTGAAGGCGACGTTCTCAAAGTCCGTGGCTCACTTGACAAGAGAGGTCTCCTTGGCAGGACAATGGACTGGTTCAGAGTCAATTAGCCTCATACTGATCCTTTGCAAGCACAATCCTGTAAAGATTACATCCTACCAGATTGCCTAATACTATGCTTGCATAAAGTCCAAGAATTCCGAAAGGATCGGACATAAAGAAGTCCAGAGGGACGCAGAGATAATAGAACGCATCGGCCACGCAGTGAGGAAAGCCGCACACGATGAAAAGAGGCACTCCGAAAAGCAATGGCATATACTGCTTCTGACGGGCAAAAGTGACAGCGGTAGTCATAAGGAAACCGCAGCCTATCGCAAGCAGTCCGCAACGCAGAGCTCCAGTCGCAAGACGGAGCTCTAATATTTTCTGTGCAGCTCCCTGAAGGTCCATTGGAGACAGTCTTGCCATCAAGGCCATGCAGAAGCAGCCGACAATATTTCCGAAAAGGATTAGCAGCAGTTCTCCGACCTGGTTCTTTGCAATGAACCCTGCCGTACCCGTATATAGCTTCAGTCTATAACCGATGACTGTCAGAAGCCCAAGACAAAACAGCACAGCGCCTACCAGGGGGCCATATGTCTCAGCCTGAACACCGGAGGCCAGAAAACCGAATCCGGCAGTTCCTATTGCTATGCCGGCAAACATCGACGAACGGAATATCTTTATCATATCGAAAAATCCTATTTTATAACATCTATATCTATTACCCTTAACTGATTGCCTTCAACCCGAAACCTCACATTATAACCAGAGAAAGCCATTCCGTACTCTCTCTGAGGATCATCATGATAGGAAGGTCGTGGATCCAGGGCAAGGGTCTGTGTCAAAGAATCACAGAGACCAGCATCATTCAGCAGACAGGTCAAGTCATCCGGTATCAACACCTCAAGATGCCTCTGAGGCAAAGTATCCACATATCCGCATACGGCATCAGGACGGGAGTCAGAGTACCTTATATAAGGTTTTATATCATATATAGGAGTGCCATCCATAAGGTCTGCACCCTTTACGTTTATCACCGGGCCACAATCTGATGTAAATTCAATGCTTTCCACCTCCACACAAGACAGTCCGAGAGCATTGGGACGGAAAGGCGACCTTGTGGCAAACACTCCCATATGCTCATTGCCTCCCAGACGCGGAGGACGCACAGTGGGCTGCCATCCATGATGCGTATTTGCAGAAAATTCCCATATCAGCCAAATATGGGAGAATCCTTCCAGTCCACGCAGGCAATCCGGATTGCGGTACTGCGGTGTAAAGACAACCTTTCCCCGAAGAGATGCGGCAAGACCGCTCTGACGCGGTATTCCGAACTTTTCGGGGAAAGAGGTATGTATATGCGCAACCGGCTGTATTTCCATATATTACTCCTTAGGCAATGTCTTATTAAGGAGTATACATCCGAGTACTGCAGATATGACAGACCCGCAAAGGACACCGAGTTTAGACTGATTAAGCAGAGCCATGCCTGCCTCACCTGCACCGGAATATGAAAGGTCGGCAATGAACATTGACACAGTGAAACCGATACCGCAGATCACACAGACGCTTGCAAATGCCTTCCATGTTGTATTTGCAGGAAGACTGACTACCTTCATCTTAATCGCAATCCACGAGAAAGAGAATACACCGATGAACTTACCCAAGACAAGACCTATCATTACCGCAAGGCCGACTCCAGACACGAGGCTTGAGGCACTCATCTGCGAGAGGTCGATTCCTGCATTTGCAAAAGCAAATAGAGGAATGACTATATAATTGATAAGGAAGGATATGTTATCTTCCAGATCCTGCAGAGGACTTATCATCTTGTCTGCAGCAGACTCGATGCTTTTAAGAGTATGTATCTGTGAATGAGTCAACACAATAGCATTGTTCTGTTCATCTATGTCAATCACAGGGAATTTGTTCACATTTGTACGTATACGCTCCAGATAATGCCCGGTTCCCTTCTTCAGGGTCGCAGGGATGCAGAAGGCAGTGATCACTCCGGCGATAGTGGCATGGATACCTGAATTAAGCATCAGATACCATAATATCATACCCATTGTCACATAGAAAGCCTTGGATCTGATTTTCATGAAGTTGGCAGCGACCATAGCCGCAATGCAAGCAGCTGTCAATCCGATGAAAAGCATATCTATATTTGTCGAATAGAAAAGAGCGATCACGATAATTCCGCCAAGGTCATCCGCCACTGCAAGAGCGGCAAGAAATATTTTCAGACCGACCGGAACCCTTGACTTGAACACCGCCAGCACTCCAAGCGAGAATGCAATATCTGTAGCCATAGGAATGGCAAGACCTCTTGAAGCCACCGGATCAGACGGGCAGAACAGCCAGAAAAGAAGAACAGGGACCACCATTCCGCCACAGGCTCCAATGATCGGGAGCAATGCCTTTTCCTTCGTAGAAAGTTCGCCTACCTTGATTTCCCTCTTGATTTCAAGACCGACAGAAAGAAAGAAAAGGGCCATCAGGAAGTCATTGATGAACTGCCCTACAGTCAGACTATGTCCATTGTGGCTGAATAAATTAAACTCTCCGACAGAAAGGCTGACAGGGTTCTGCCACAAAGAGAAATACCAATCCTTAACCCCTGGTATGTTGGCACATATCAAGGCCAATACAGTAAAGAAAATCAGCACAACGCTGGAGTTTACATGATCCTTCAACTTACTCATGAAACTATAGTTTTTCACATTGTTTGGACTCATAACCGTCATACTTAAAATCGAGCCACAAATGTAGGTTTTTTTTTGACACGTTATCCAAATATTTAAAGTAATTTACCCTACATCAGAGTAAAGGAGAAAAGATTCGTGCAAAAGATTCCTTGAAGCGTTCCCAAAGGGGTCTACTGAGCCATGAATCAAGTTCAGGCTTATCGCACGCCTCCTGATCCTGTATGAAGATATTGCGATATTCGACAGCAAGAGACGGATCATACATGAAAGCGTTGATTTCGAAATCCTGCTCGAAACTACGGAAGTCGAAATTGGTTGATCCTATGGTCACGAAATTATCATCGCACACCATGGTCTTGGCATGCATATAACCTTTCTGATAGAAATATATATTAATACCGGCTTCAAGGGCTTCCTTGACGTATGAGCGCGATGCAAGGGCAGGAATCACTCCCCTGTCACCGCGGTAAGGAATCATTATCCTCACATCCACACCGCCCAAAGCTGCATTCTGCAACGCCCTGAGCACAGGCTCAGTCGGTATGAAATAAGGAGACTGAATATACACATATCTGCGGCTCTGCGCTATGGCACGCATGAATCCCTGCATGATAATATTCCAGCGGTCCAGCGGCCCGGCAGTAACAATCTGCATCATTGTGTCGCCACAAGGAGGATTATAAGGATAAAGTCCTTCAAGCGATGGAAGCTTATGAGTGACAAACTGCCAGTCTGTGAGAAAGGCTGTCTGAAGTTCCGACACAGCAGGGCCGGTTATCTTCATATGCGTATCGCGCCATTTACCCCATTTAAGTCCCACAGCATAACGCTTCGCTACATTCATTCCTCCCATATAGCCTACCTTGCCGTCAATCACCACAAGCTTCCTGTGGTTGCGGAAATTATAATCCTGAGACAGAATCGGGAAAAGGATACGGATAAAGGATTTGACCTGGACCCCTCCTTTCTTCATCTTCCTGTAGAAACGCGAACTGACATTGAGGTTGGCCACATCATCATACAGGAACCTCACATCAAGTCCTTCCTTGGCCTTACGGATCATTGCATCAGCTATTCTCTTTCCTTCGGAATCATTCTCGAACTTGAAGAAAAGCACATGCACATGATGCCTTGCATTTTCTATGTCCGCCACAAGATTATCTGCCATGGACCGGAAATCCGTATAAACTTCCACCTTGTTTCCGCACAGCGGAAAGGCCTTGTTGGCATTCCTCATCATCCCGATGAGGGCTTCTTGTTCAGCGGGCACATTTTCAGCGACTTCGTCAGCCTGCACTTCGGCTGTACGACCCTTGAGTATAGCCTGGTCTGCACTCTTGATCAAGCGTCTATGAGTCGTGTTCATTCCAAATAATATATAGAGAATTACTCCAAACACAGGAATGAACGTAAGAATCATACACCAGGCCAGGGTCTTGACCGGATGTCTGTTCTCGATGATGATGACAAAGACCACACTGAATATTATCAGCAGTGTGATTATCTGTTCCCACTGAAACTCCATAAAAATCATTTAAGGATTCTGACAAGAGCTCCCATATCGCATTTCTCACGTGAATATGCCTGAGCGAAAGACATTCCTTCGCCCAGAATCTCGAATCCCATTGAAGAAGCCATGTCATTGAGCTGTTTCACGCTCGCACCCGACCATGTATATGAGCCGAATGCATAGAAGCGCCTTCCCTTTATGAGTCTTGACTGGAGAGCCTTCATGAAAGTCTCCACCGGAGGGAAGATGCCATTGTTATATGTAGGTGAGCCTACAACTATGGTGTCATACTTGAACACATCGCGCAGAGCACCTGATATTCCCAATTCTCCGGAATTGTTGCCGGCAAGGTCATGGATGCAATATGGGACACCAGCCTCCTCAAGCTCCATTGCGAGAGCATCCGCCGCAGCAGCCGTGTTGCCATACATCGATCCGTACACTATGCAGACGCCTCTTTCAACTTCATAACGGCTCAACCTGTCATATAGAGCGACCACATCAGCCGCATTCCTCTCCCACACCGGACCATGGGTACTGCATATGCGCTTCACATCAAGTCCGGAAAGCTTTTTCAACGCAGACTGCACAGGATTTCCGTATTTCCCTACAATATTCGAATAATAACGGATCATCTCGTCACGGTACTGGTCAAATGTATCCTCGTCATCAGTAATCTCTTCATGAACAGCCCCGAAAGTACCGAATGCATCACCTGAGAAAACTGTACCCTCCTCTTCAAGCCACGTAACCATGGTTTCAGGCCAGTGGACCATCGGTATCATATGGAAGCTCAACGAGCATGATCCGAGAGAAAGCTTCGCTCCTTCCGACATTACCATTATCTTCTCATCTGGAGTGCCGTGATAACCCTTCAGCATAGGGACAGTCTTGGCATTGGCCACAATCATAAGGTCAGGATACTTCTCCATTACATACTCTATAAGAGACGAATGATCCGGCTCCATATGGTTTACCACCAGGTAGTCTATATGCCTGTCGCCTATAGCCTCTTCAATATTTGAAAGAAATTCCTCCTCAAACCCGCACTCTACAGTATCTATCAAGGCAACCTTCTCATCAACAACGAGATAGGAATTATAACTCACACCATATGGCAGCGGCCAGAGGCCTTCGAACTGCACTTTGTCGGTATCATTAACTCCGACATAAAATATTTTTCCGCTTATTTTCTTCATTTTATATCACTATTATCTTCCAAGGACATCAGAAACCATTCCTAAAATCCACAAAGCGACAAATTTAATAATTTCCCGCGAAATTCAGAACACGACTTTATACCTGAAAGGCCCGAAAATTGATATTTACCGGAAATGCATGACAGTTTATTAATCATGAACATAAAAATAACATTAATCATGCTGGTCCTCATGCCGCTGGCCCTGACCGCGCAGCAGGACAACGACACTACAGCGCGCAAAAATTTTCTTCATTCCTACTGGCAGAGTCTCATAAACGGCAATGTTGACAGGACACGGGAGAAAAAGTTCGACGTAACATTCGGCATAGCACCCACATACACTCAGGAAGGCAGTGTGGGGATCGGAGGCACGATGACAGGCCTTTACCGCATGGACAAAAGCGATAGCATCACAATGCCATCAAACATAATACTAAGTGCAAGTGCTTCATTGAGAGGATTCTACGTCGTGGATGCTATCGGGGCAAACTATTTCCCGGATAGGAAAGGCCGACTTATATATAATGTCCGTTTTTCCAGAAAAAACCTGGACTTCTGGGGTATAAGGTTCAGCCAATGCGCCTCAAACCCGACAGGGAAATATATCAGGACACAGGTGAAGACTGACGCTGATTACATATATGAACTGGGGAAAGGCATCAGCGTAGGCACCGGACTACGGATCAACTACGCTCTGGCTGGAGACATAAGCGATCCGGATTATCTGGACGGACAGCGGAGGAAATATTTCCTTTCCGGGCTAAACGCATCCATCCTATACGACACAAGAGACAGTCATACAAACCCGTCAAAAGGAGTATACATACTGCTGAGGGGCACACTATGGCCCGGATTTCTTTCAGACTGCGGCAGCACATACCTGTCAGGAGGGTTGACTTTAAGTGCATACCACCCGCTATGGAAAGGAGGCGTCCTGGCAGGAGATTTTTATACTTACATAAACGATAAGGACTGTCCATGGAATCTCAGGGAGGAAATCTGCGGATATCCCGGAAGGATGCGGGGATATTATATAGGCAGATATATAGACAGCTGCCAGATGTGCGCACAGGTCGAGCTGAGGCAGCGGCTATGGCAAAGACTGGGAGCCGTGGTCTGGGGCGGAGCAGGCACCCTGTTCCCGTCATTCATGGAATTCTCATGGAAGAATATCCTGCCCAACTACGGTCTGGGACTGCGGTTCGAATATAAGAACGACATTAACCTCAGGGCAGATATCGGATTCGGGAGAAATGCATGGGGATTTTCATTCGGATTCTCTGAAGCATTCTGACTGTCCCAAAGAAAATATTTTTAAATTTGCCGTCATGAATCCGTGTTTCGCCATAATAGACCGCAACACCCTCAGCAGTTCAAAGCTGAGAGAACTCCTGCTGAAGGTATTTCCCGGCATGGAAGTCTTCACCTACGACACTGTCGAAGGATTCATAAAGGACTCCAACAGGCATTTCATACATTTCTTCGTCAGCGACCTCCTGCTGTTGAGCCACAACGAAGAATTCGATCCTCTAAAGAACACCACCACTGTCCTGTCGACCACAGACACCATGATTATCCGGTCCGGATACCATACACTTGACGTATCAACACCTGAGAAAGACATAATATCAGCCCTCAAAGATATCAGGGAAAACTTCCGTAACGGGGCCTGCTACCCCGACTATGCCGGACAGAAAGACGGCGGGCACAACGTCCTCTCCTCCCGTGAAAGAGAAGTTCTAAGACTTCTGGTCAAAGGAATGACATCCAAGGAAATAGCCAGGGAACTCGATATTTCCCTCCCCACAGCCACCTTCCACCGGAACAATATATGTTCCAAGTTCGGCACCAGATCAATCCCACGCATGACCATCCAAGCCCTGCTCCTCGGACTGGTCAGCACAGATGAAATATAGAATATTAATAAATAACAGACTGAATTATGAATAACAAAATCAAAACAGCCTTTGCAGTCATTCTTATGGGAATACTGCTGACCGCATGCGGAAATGCCGGAGCAAAGAACGACAGCAAAAAGGACGCAGCAAAGACTGCTGCAGTGGAGCTCACTACCGAAGCCTTCAACAAACTGGTCTATGACATAAAGTCCGAAAATCCTGTATATCTCGGAGACAAGCCGGCCATCATCGACTTCAACGCCACCTGGTGCGGCCCATGCAGGAAAATCGCTCCTATCCTTGACGAACTTGCCAAGGAATATGAGGGAAAGATAGTGATATACAAAGTGGACGTGGACAAAAACAGGGAGGTTGCTGAAGCATTCGGGATAAGTTCAATTCCTGCAATACTTTACATTCCTCTCAACGAAGATCCCGTCATGACTGTCGGCCTTAGGGGAAAGGCAAAGATGAAGGAGGAAATTGACACAATTCTATTGGGTAAGTAATACTCGATCCATACAAATCAAAGGGCTGTATCCTGAAGAATTCTTAGGATACAGCCCTTGATTCGAGCCAGCTATGGGATTCGAACCCACGACCTTCGCGTTACGAATGCGATGCTCTACCGACTAAGCTAAACTGGCAACGTATCTCCTTTTTGTCAAAGGGACTGCAAATATAGATAAATTTAAATAAATTTGCAGTCTGAGCCTTAAAAATATGAAAAGCAACACAGCAGACATAATAATCATCGGTGCAGGAGCAGCCGGACTTATGGCGGCAGCAGGTGCAGCCCGGACTCTCGGAGAATGCGGGCATGTCATAGTATTGGAAAAGATGCCACGTCCAGGACGCAAGATAATGATTACAGGCAAGGGACGATGCAACTTCACAAACCTCAAGGAGTGGAACGAATTCAGCAGCCATATTCACCCTAAGCCCAATTTCCTTAAACCATCATTCTACAACCTGACATCTGGAAAGATGATTGAATTTCTGGAGGAACACGGAATGGAAAGCATCGTCGAGCGTGGTGACAGGGCTTTTCCAGCCTCTCATCTGGCCTCCGATGTAGTGGATGCACTTGTAAGGGCAGCAGAAGATGCAGGAGCTGAAATCCTCTGCGGAAAGGAAGTGATATGCAGTGAAGCGACGGCAGGAACGTTTTCAATTAAATGCAGCGACGGCAGCATCTACAGCTGCACAAAGCTGATTATATGCACCGGAGGTCTCTCCTACCCCAAGACAGGCTCTTCCGGAGACGGATACGGATGGGCAAAGTCCATGGGCCATTCCATAAAGCCTCTATTTCCTTCGCTGACCGCAATTGTGCCAAAAGGATATAAGGATTCGACAACAGGACGAGGCCATATACACAGGAATGAGCCTTTGTCCGAAACTGGCAAGTTGCTCTGCGGCAACCAGCTCAAGAATGTCAATCTGACATTATTCATCGACGGCAATGAGACACAGGAGGAATTCGGAGACCTGGACTTCACCGACGGAGGAATCGAGGGACCTATCGGATTCAAGGTGAGCAGGAAATGTGTCAATGCCGTAATAAACGGTTCCAAGGTGACTGCTGTCATGGATCTTAAGCCTGCTGTGGAGTATGAAGACCTATACTCACGTATATCTTCCCTTTGGAATGAAATTTCAAAAGACAGACGCAACGCCCAGAAGCTCTACAAGGACAGATTCCGCATTCTTCTTACCAAAGTCCTTCCACAGTCGCTTATACAGGCATTCGTAAAATACCATCCTAATGCTGACCACAAGACCCTGGCCAAGGCACTTAAGAGCTGGAAATTCGAAATAGAAGGCTATGTAGGTTACGAAAGATGTGTGATTACGGCAGGCGGAGTATCCCTTGAAGAAATCACTCCGAAAACCCTTGAATCCAAGATGGTTCCAGGGCTGTATTTCGCAGGCGAAGTACTTGATCTGGACGCCGACACGGGAGGATATAACCTACAGACCGCGTTCTCTACCGGATATCTGGCCGGGATGTGCTCCGGCAAAGCTATATGATCAGATAACTCCGGAGCCAAGCATTTCGACAGATGTGTCTTTGGCACGTGTTTCCAAAGATGCCTCGACAGGAGCATACCAGACAGCAAACTGTCCTGGGGTGATTCCGCGCTGCGGAGAATCAAACAAAATATACAGCCCGTTCTCACGCATGATGAGAGTCGCGTTCTGCAGAGGCTGGCGGTAACGGATACGTATTCTGTAGCGGCGCATTTCACCAGGAACCATGCGCAGGTCTTCCCTGATCCAATGAATCTCGGACGGATCCACACGCAGACAACTGCGGGAAAGGCCTTTGTGAGTATGTCCCTCACCTACATAAATTATATTCGCCGGAATATCCGTCTCGATCACGAAAAGCGAATCCTTGTGTCCACCTACATTCAGGCCTTTGCGCTGCCCTATCGTATAGAACTGCGCTCCGTCGTGTTTTCCGACAATCTTTCCGTAAGGATTGTCCTTGTATCTGGTCTTCTTGATATGTTTGCGACCGCTGCGATACGTCTCCGTCTCAAAGCGGATGTCATATTTCACAGGCTCCGAAAGCTTCATCAGCACTTCATCGGAGAGAGCGGCAACTTTCTCAAGATCAAAAGGGCATGACTCTTCCAGTACTGGTGACGCCTTATCTTCGGACACATAATCCGTAATCAGCTTCAACTGTCCCGCATCATCCCGCAGAATCGACGAAAGAGTATCAATCACAAACTTATATTGTCCGTTTTCAGCATAGTAGGTATCGAATACTTCCACGATATCCCCTTCACACGGTTTAAGCTTCTGCTGAAGAAAAGTCGGAAGGTCTACCTTGCCCACAAAACATATTCCCTGGGAATCCTTCTTATCTGCAGAAGGAAGGTCAGCTTCATGAGCAAGTTCGCGTACCTGAGGTTTTTCGATATCACCGATCGGGAACATTGCCTGCGAGAGCTGTTCCTGAGTAAGCTGACATAGGAAATAACTCTGGTCCTTGTTGGGATCCGCACCGGCAAGAATGCGATGTATGGTATGACCGTCAGATCCTTGAAGGGTTTCCTTCCTGCAATAGTGACCGGTCGCGACATAATCTGCGCCGAGCTTCTTGGCACATTTCAGAAATGCATCAAACTTTATCTCTCTGTTACACAGGACATCTGGATTAGGAGTACGTCCCTTTTCGTACTCATCGAACATATAATCCACCACCCTCTTCCGATACTCTTCGCTCAGATCGACAAAATAAAAAGGGATGCCTACCTTTCGGGCCACAAGTTCAGCCACAAAACGGTCTTCCTCCCACTCGCAGTCACCGTGAAGTGTGGTGGAAGCATCATGCCAGTTCTGCATGAAAAGCGCAAACACATCATATCCCTGACGCTTAAGCAAGAGAGCTGCAACACTGGAATCCACCCCTCCTGAGAGCCCGATACACACCTTAATTTTGCCATTATCCGCCATAATACCAATGTTTTTCAATAAAAAGCATTATATTTGTGAGTTGTGCAAAGATAACTAATTACACAGTTATGACAAATAAAGAAATAAAAATAGCATATCAGGAGTTTGAAAGTCTATCGGAACTTGAACCAAAGGACAGGGAACTCGCCCAGGCTTCCATTGACGCCACAGCACAGGCATATGCTCCTTATTCCAAGTTCAACGTAGGCGCTGCTGTCCTTTTTGAGGACGGGGTCATCGTTAAGGGCGCCAATCAGGAAAACGCAGCATATCCGTCAGGCTTATGTGCGGAAAGAACAGCACTTTTCTACGCTAGTGCAAGCCGTCCAGATAAGGCAATGACGGCAATTGCCATTGCTGCCGGCCAGAACGGACAGCTTCTTGAAATGCCGGCAACCCCATGTGGAGCATGCCGTCAGGTCATGGCGCAGTACCAGCTCAAGAGCGGGCTGCCGATGAAGGTGCTGCTCGTAGGAGCACACAAGATATGGAAATTTGAAAAGATCGACGATCTGCTTCCTCTTATTTTCGATAGCATTTAAGACAATCAGGGCAGTTATTTTTGCTAGATTGCAAAAAATGACTACCTTTGCAGCCGGGTAAGTCTTACACGACCAGCTCCCTCTGAATTCCCCCAGGGCTTGACCGCAGCAAGGGTAGGAGGTCGTAGCGGTGCGATGTAATCAGCTTACCCTTTTTTTATTTATCCTGAATTGAAATTCTGGCAAGGTTCTTGGATATTACCCCCCCCCATTGCATATATTTGCAACATTCAACCCTAATCGGAAGAATTTCCAATAGACAACAACATGAAACGGACCTTACTCATCATGTGTCTGATATTCGTATCGGCACTACAATCCCGCGCGCAAGTCATTTCAATGGACATGATGCAGCGCAACCGCAATCTGGACGTCAGACTGACACTCAAGGATTCGAAGACCCTGGAACCGATCAGCTGGGCATCAGTGTACCTCATTCCCCAGGGGGACACCACCATCACTCACTTCGCGCTCTCAGACGAAAAAGGAGATGTGGAACTCAAGGAAGTACCTACAGGAAAATATGAACTCAATGCCGAAATCATCGGCTACCACCCTCACAAGAAGACATATAATTTCAAGAACTGGAGGGAGGATCTCGGCATAATCAAGATGGATGAGAATGCTGAATTTATCGAAGCTGCAAAGATTACGGCCACAGGAAACGCAATAATGGTGAAGCAGGATACCATTGTGTATAATGCATCATCTTTCAAGGTAGGAGAAAACGACATGCTTGGAGATCTGTTGAAAAAGATGCCCGGCATAGAAATCGGGACTGACGGAAGCGTCACCGTGAACGGAGAGAAAGTGGATAAAATTACTGTAGGCGGCAAGACTTTCTTCTTTGACGATCCTTCATCAGCTCTATCAAACTTGCCCGCCAAGATTGTGGACAAGATCAAGGTTGTAGACAAGGACAAGGATGCGGCAGAATTCAGCGGCATATCCACCAAGGACGACAAGGAAAAGGTGATGGATGTAGAACTGAAGGAAGAATACACCAAAGGATGGTTCGGAAACGCAAAGATCGGCGGAGGTTCCACCCTTACACCAAAGAGCGATGACGTATTGACATCTGACCGGGGACTTCTCTACAATGGTAACGCAATGGTCAGCGGATATACGGAAAAAGATCAGGTGGTCTTTATCGGCAATGCATTCAATGCAACAGAACCCGGATCACAGACTTTCACGTTCTACGGGCTTGGAGGAGAAGACAACGAGTTCACCATGATGAAAGGACTCAACAGTTCTGCTCAGGCAGGAGTGAACTATAGTACAGAACGGATCAAGGGATTCGAAAGCACTGTGTCTGTAAACTATAAGAACAATGCGAAGGAAGCAGCCACAAGGTCAGCACGGACATCGTTCCGGAACGAGGAGCCTGACCTTCATACTGACGGCACGAATACAGGCAATGGTTCAGAGAATTCGGTCAGTGCAAGCATCGAGATTAACAAAAAGGATAAAGATAAATACATGCTGTATTTTGAGCCGACATTCAAATTCAGCGATAATCGTATAAACACTTCAAACAATTCAAAGACATATTCAGAAGACGGGGATCTCAACAGTTCAGCAGCTACAATCTCAAGTTCATCCAAGGCATTCAACTCATACGGCTGGATGGGAGGAGGCATCAAGGATATGGGCAAGAAGCGCAGAAGTCTCACACTGGACATGAATTACATGGTTTCAATCTCGGACGGCAGGCGCAAGGAACTGTCCCAGACAATACTTGGCGGTTCGGAAAACATCAAGGACCTTTCATATGACAACGCAGGAGAAAGCTACACTATCGGAGGTCATCTGTCATATGTAGAGCCATTCGGAGAGAAATGGGCATTGCAGGGATTTCTATCATCAGCATACATGATGTCCAGGTCAGGAAAGAATGCATTCAATCCGGACGGATCGGCAAACGACTATTACACTTCGCTTACCGACCAGTTGTATATGCAGGAACAGGCAAGACTACTGATGCAGTACAAGACAGATACCCTGAACGTTAATTTCGGTCTTCTAGGAGACCTGGTACTGAATGAAGTGTATGCGAAGTCCCTTGGCAAGGAAACCATCACAGGAAAGAATGAATGGATGCTGAACTGGTCTCCGTTCGCATCATTCAGATATAACGTTGAAGGACATAAAGTCAATCTGTACTATACAGGATATACACAGGAGCAATCAGGACGATATCGAACACCAGCCTTAGACATTTCAAATCCCATACAGATTTCTGCAGGAAACATTTATCTGAAGCCGAGCTTCTCACATTATTTCAATGCATCATATTCAATGAACAACAGGGAGACATTCTCATTTCTGAACATCTCCCTCAACGGAAGTGTCAACTTAGGCAGCATGGTATATGCCAGCTGGTTCGACGATGATGCAATACGCTATGCAGTGCCTGTAAACTCGAAGAAGCCTGGATCCAACATTTCGCTGTACACATCATATAACCTGCCGTTCGGCAAGGACAGGAAGTTCACATTCACAGCTGATGCATGGGGTAGAATATATGGAAACACCAGCTACCAGGCCAAGGGGCGGCTCAAAGGTATCGACCTGATGAATTTCGACTACAACACTTTCATGAAAGATTTCTGGGGCGATGCTTCCGGAAACCGTTTTTACAGCGGAGAAAGCGGCTTCGGAGAAAGCAGCACAGACACTTACAACTGGGGACTTCAGGCAGCATTCAAATACACAACAGACAAACTAGATGCGAAACTGTTCGCTTCCACCAACAACAGAATCAGCCTGTATTCGCTCGACCCTACAGCCAACATAAACACATGGACAAGCAGCGCAGGATGCGATCTTATATATACTCCCGGGAAGGAATGGGAATTCAAGACTGACCTTAAATATATCTTCTACAACGGTTATACAGAAGGTTTCGGACAGCCTGAATGGAACTGGAACATGAGCATCAGCAAGAGCATAAAGTCGGTAACGCTGGCGTTAAAGGCTGCCGATATACTTAACCAGACACGAAGCCTCCAGCGCACCACCACATCAGAATATATGGAGGATGTCTATTCCAATGTACTGGGAAGATATTTTCTTTTCAGCGTATCTTTCAATTTCGGAAAGATGAACTCCAAAAAGAACAGCAGAGTTGAAAGCGCGATGTGGCGCGGAGCATGGTAATTAAAGTTTTGAAAGACAGCTTTTTTATGCTATTTTTGCAAGCCAATTTAAATTAGTATGAAAAAGACCCTCTCACTGATTATAGCAGCTTTCTTAGTCATCGGATGCGGAGATATTGACAGATATCCCGGAGCAGATGAATTTGCACCTGGAGATAATACTGAAAATTCCGAAGATCAGGGAAATTCGGATAACACAGACCCGAATAACCCAGAAAATCCGGAAACACCGGACAATCCGGACAACCCAGACAATCCAGACAATCCAGACAACCCGGATAACCCGGACACACCGGACAATCCGGGAGGTACCGACACTCCGCCAACGCCTCCTGCACCTACATACCCTACCGGAGCTGTGACTACAGCAACTATCGGTCATGAAGGACTATCATACATCTGGGATGAAAGCGTCATTCCGGAAATCACCATTTCATTAACAAAGGATGAATGGAACAATCTCCTGAAGGCATACGACCAGAACGCAAACAATAAAGACTATTTCTACTGCGACATAACATATAAGAAGGGCAGCGAAATAACCACTGTAGAGGATGCCGGGGTGAGACTCCGCGGCAACACTTCACGACGCAGACCCGAAGGCAAGGGAGGCGAGATGCATAAGACCGACGATGCAGATTGGCATCACTGCCACTTCGGGGTAAATCTTCGCAAGTTTGAAAAAGATAAACAGCACGAAATCAAAGGCATCAGAAAGTTCAACCTCAAATGGTTCAAGGATGACCCTTGCTACGTCCGTGAGGTGTTCTGCTACGACCTTTTCCGTCGTGCAGGAATCTGGACAGCAGCTTTTGACGTATATTGTAGACTCTGGATACATATCGAAGGCGACTCGAAACCGGCATATTATGGTGTATATGAGATGATCGAGCCATACGACAACAAATATGTCGAAAAGCGAGAGCAATGGTTCGGATCTTCTGACGGCAACCTTTGGAAATGCAGTTACGACTCACACGGTCCGGCAGACCTTCGTAATCCGGATGCAAACATGGCGGAGGACAACAACAAGGACGACTTCACATACGAGCTGAAGGAGACAGGATCGGACTTCGCCACAGCAAAGGCTCAACTCCAGGACTTCATCAAGAAGATCAACGGAAAGGCTCACGGAAAGCCTGGCGACAGCTTCTACACATGGATAAAGCAGGTGTGCGACGTAGAACTGCTTATGAAGACATATGCAGTAAATGTTGCAGTAGGAATGTGGGATGACCTCTGGAACAACGGAAATAATTACTATCTGTACTTCACCACATCAGACCTCTACGAATATAAGGTCTTCCTCCTCCCATACGACTATGACAATTCCCTCGGAACCTCTAACGGCTATGATGCAGCAAAACAGGATCCGTACAACTGGGGAGACAGGGGTGTCCTGATAGAAAGGATGATGGAATATGAGGAGTTCAGAAACATCTACCGCGACGAACTCAAGAGACTTGTAGATCCGGCAAACGGCCTCATGGACCAGGCTACAGCGACCAGACGTATCCTTGACTGGCAATCGAAGATACAAAACTACATAACTAACGACACAGGCGAGGATATGGAAATCAAAGATCGTCCAGCCGGCTGGGGTAGCGTTGGTAACTACCGCCTGATGTCCACATCAAACAACTACTTCACAGAAAAAGCCAGAACAATCAACAATCTTAGATAATGAGGTTCCCAATATTTACATACGCATGCTTAATGGGGCTGCTTCTTGGATGTAACGAACGCATAGAACCGGAAATATTACCGGATGAGGAAGTTCCGGAGAAGCCGTCAGAACCCTCGACAGACCCGGATGACCAGACCCCTTCATGGCCGGAAGGCGAAACCGGAAAGACATACGTATGGGATAAGGAACATATACCTCAGATAAAGGTATATGTCTCCAAAAATCAATGGAAGACTGTTCTTGATGGATACGACGAGCATAGCAACGGATCAAGCTATGTCAGATGCAGCGTAGTGTTTGATAAGGACGGGGCAAAGGACAGTATCTCAAACGCAGCCATAAGACTGAGGGACAACTCGGACGCAATGAGGCCTAATGACTCAGCCAACGAGATGTATGTCAACAATGTGTCTGACTGGAACTTATCAAATTATGAAATAAACTTCAACAAATATATTTCTGACGAGAAGAATTCCTTGAGAAAGGTAAAGGGTATTTTCCTTAAGTCATGCTATAACGACCCTACTTACAGCAGGGAAAGATATTGCTACGATTTATTTGACAGGTTCGGAATCTGGACAATATCACGCAATACCTATTGCCGTCTTTCCTTCCATATCGAAGGAGACAAAAACCCAGCGTACCTGGGTGTGTATCAGATGATTGAACCCATTGACAACGATTACCTTGAAGACCGCAGCAACCATTTCGGAAACATTGCAGGAAACTTGTGGAAATGTCATTTCGGAGCAACTCTTTCTAGCACTTCCAACTTGAAGGCCAGCATAGACAAAGAGGACGGCACAGCATCACAATATATGTTAGTGACCGGGAATTCAAGTATAGCAGATGCAGCGGCACAATTGAAGTCATTCATAACAAATCTTACGACCCTGCCCGATGATGAGTTCAAGGATTGGATTTCCAAGGTATGTGACGTGCAGTTCCTTCTCAAGACATATGCAGTAAATGTCACAGTAGGAATGTGGGATGATTATTGGAACAATTCCAATAACTATTACCTTTATTTTGACTCGACATCAACAGACAGCTATAAGGTATATCTGATTCCACATGATTATGAGATGAGCCTCGGTAACTCAAGTAGCAAAATGCAGGACCCGTCCGCTACCGATCCTTTCAAGTGGGGACAGAACAGGAACCCGCTGATTGCAAGAATCCTGGCAATAGAAGAATTCAAGGATATATATGCAGATTTCATTATGGGCTTGCTGCAACAAGGAAATTACTTGTTCTACCACTACGAAGCCATCAACACTATAAAGGACCTCATGCAGCAGGTGGAACCGTATACGGCAAATGACACTGGCATTAACATGCATCCAGTCGACAAGACACATCCAAGAAGCGCCGACAAGACCAGCGTACTCACCACAGACGGGAGAAACTGCTTTTTCTACAAAAGATCTAATGCACTGAATGAATATATAGCAAAATAAGCAATATTTATTCAGTATGGAATTCTATTATACGGGCGATGGCACGCTGACAGACAGGACAGAAAGCCGGAGCCTTGTTTGTGTGCATCCTACAGTCTTCTGCAGGGCGATAGACGCCTTTGGACTGATAGCCAGCACCCTCGAGAAGTTCTGCTTTACCTGCGTCAATCATATCCTTCCACTTCGAATCAAAATCGGCAAGTGTGGTTATATTCTGCTCCCACGGCTCGGTGTCAGGATAATAGTACTGGACATACTGGTCATCATAATAATACTCATCTGCAAGACCAGCAAAACTATGCCCGAATTCATGGACCACAACTGGCTTGAACGCCGGATGATGAGCCGTCGTGAGGGTATATAGATTGAAGATTCCTCCCCCACCATAAGTGTCCGTATTGGCGAGAATAACGATATGCTCATATGGCACTCCGCAAAGCCTGTCATGCAAATTCTTCATACGGAGCGTCGTGAGATAACGGTCTGAATAGAATGTATTGAAATTAGCCTTGAGTGCAGTGTCCTTCCACTCCCCTTTTCCAGGAACGCTTACTCCACTGTCAGCGGAAGGAAGGGCAACAGCAACAAAATTAAACCTGTCCTTATAGGTACCGAAAGGCTCATGAGCAAGAATTGCATCCATGGCATTCTGTGCATCTGCATAGAAGATATCCATCTCCTGCAACGTATATCCTTCAGCCACAATAGCCACATCTATCTTTTCCTCGGAAGCACCGCTTTGAAGAAGATATCGATGTTCCGGAACCTGCGGAGAGAGGCGGCGGATAAGCACATCAGCGGGGTCGATCAGGTGGATGAATGATGATGCCACATTTCCATGCAGCCCATAAAGTTCAACCTTTACATAAGCGGGAGCCTCAGGCATAGGAAGCAGAAATACATTCTCAAAGGACTTGCGGACACGGGTAGCCTCCTCTGTAGTCTGCCACTCCTGGAATAATGTTGAAAAAGGCATACGATAGAGCGTATCTCCGCTCTGAGCATCCGTCATGCATAACTGCCCGTTGCCACGCACAGGGACCTTGTCAAGATTCACGCGTCTGCCGGCCCATCCATCGAAGCATGAAAGTTCGTCCAAGGCTATTTCTGCAATCTTGTCGGTACCGGAGAAAATATAGTCTATGCGAAGGGTCTGCGTCTGTGCAGCAGCAATAACTGACAACAGCACGGCAGATAAAGCTAAAAGAATGTTTTTCATTAAATCTTAGCGGCGCAATTGATGCCGTCGAGGGCAGATGAAACAATACCTCCTGCGTATCCTGCTCCTTCACCGCATGGGTAAAGGCCAGCTACCTGCACATGTTCAAGGGTCTCAGGATCACGAGGAATACGTACCGGAGATGACGTGCGGGACTCAACACCGAGAAGAAGGGCGTCATTGGTGTAATAGCCATGCATTTTCTTATTCCCGATCTCAGGGAATGCATATTTCAGACGAAGCGACACATGCTCCGGCAGAAGTTCGTGCAAAGGCGCATTTTCAGCACCAGGATGATATGAAGTCTTAGGGAGATTTGCCGACGGAATCCTGCGGCAGAAGTCCATCATTCTCTGAGCAGGTGCCTTGAGGGAGCCGGTATAGTCGAACATCTTTTTCTCCACATCCTGCTGGAATCTCAGGAGAGCCAAAGGACCGTACTGGGCATATTCAGGGAAATCCTCAGGTTCTATCTGCACGACAACTCCCGAGTTCGCCCACTTGGAGTTACGCTGAGAGTTTGACATTCCGTTCAGGACAAGCTCACCCGAAGCTGTAGCTGCCGGAACAAGAATACCTCCAGGACACATGCAGAATGAGAACACACCACGATCAAGCACCTGAGTCACAAACGAATACTCGGCCGTAGGCATATACGGCTGATATTTACCATGATACTGAATCTTATTGATCAGCGACTGAGGATGCTCCACACGGACTCCGAGAGCGAAGCCTTTTGCCTGAAGCTCCCAACCCTTTCGGTGGAACATCTCGTATATATCGCGTGCTGAATGACCAGTCGCAAGAATAACTTTGCGGGACTGCAATACCTCGTCTGCAGTAACCCCTGACCGGGCAACCACAACATCAAAAGCTCCATCCGGACGCTTCACAATATCCGTCACGCGGGAGTCGAAATGATACTCTCCTCCATGCTCGATGATACACTTCCGGATATTCTCCACCACAGTAGGTAGTTTGTCGCTTCCTATATGTGGATGGGCATCAATAAGGATTGAAGGGTCGGCACCGAAGCGTACGAGCTGATGGAGTACTTCACGGATATCGCCCCTCTTTGAAGAACGCGTGTAAAGTTTTCCGTCAGAAAACGTACCGGCTCCTCCCTCACCGAAGCAGTAATTGGAATCCGGATTCACGACTCCGTCGGTGGAGAGCCTGGCCATATCGAACTTACGTGCATGAACATCCTTTCCCCTCTCCAGAATCACTGGCTTGAAACCCCTCATCAACAGTTTCAGGGCAGCAAACATTCCTGCAGGACCGGCACCTATGATGATGACAGGTTCTGCGGAAGACACATCCTTATAATCTTCAAGGACATACTCATCCATCACTTCGTCAGGTCTGCACACCTCCACCCTATAACGGTAGAGAATATCGTTGCGGGCATCGATGGAACGACGCATTATGCGGTATTTTATCTGCTGCTTCATCTTCGGAGACACTCCGAGGGCCTTTATGGCGGCAGTCTGGATATCGTCGGCAGAAAGTTCCTTGCCTAACTTACAGGTTATTTCTATTTCCTTCATAATATTCTAAAATTCTGCCAGACGGCTTACAGGAGCCACATCAAGCGATGCACGCTCTCCGTTCTTATAATGGAACCAGCCGGCAATAGCAATCATTGCAGCATTATCAGTAGTGAACTTGAATTCCGGCAGGAATGTAGTCCATCCCCTCTTGCGTCCTTCCTCCTCTATCCTTGCACGCAGACCGCTGTTGGCAGACACACCGCCTCCAATTGTAATCTGCTTTATACCGGTATGCTTTGCAGCCTTGATGAGCTTATCCATCAGAATGTCTATCAGGGTCTTCTGGAAACTTGCGCATATGTCTGCCTTATTCTTCTCCATGAATTCAGGATCGATGGCCATCTGGTCACGGACAAAATATAGCAGAGAAGTCTTGATACCACTGAAACTGTAGTCAAAACCTGGAATATGCGGCTTGGAGAACTTATATTTCAGAGGATCCCCCTCTTTTGCAAGACGGTCAACGACAGGACCTCCAGGATAGCCCAGGCCCATCATCTTGGAGCATTTATCAAATGCCTCTCCGACTGCATCATCGATAGTCTGGCCCAATATCTCATATTCCAGCGGACTGTTCACACGGACAATCTGGGAATTTCCTCCGGACACCAACAGGCAGAGATACGGGAATTCAGGCTGACGGTTATCGCTGTCGTACTGTTTGATGAAATTGGCAAGAATATGTCCCTGGAGGTGATTTACTTCCACCAGAGGCTTATCCAAAGCCATAGCAAGTCCCTTTGCGAAGGATGTGCCCACAAGCAACGATCCAAGCAGGCCAGGTCCGCGTGTAAAAGCTATTGCAGTAATATCTGAAGGTTGTATGCCGGCACGCGTAATCGCCTCACTGACAACAGGTACAATATTTACCTGATGAGCCCTTGACGCGAGCTCCGGAATGACTCCGCCATATGCTTTGTGCACGTCCTGGCTGGCAAGGACATTCGACAGAAGATATCCGTCCTTGATGACTGCAGCAGACGTATCGTCGCACGATGATTCTATTCCTAGTATTATATCCGCCATAATGGTATGATTTTTCTTCTATATGCTTTGCATATCAGGGGGCAAAAATACGGATTTTCTCCGATATTTTTACTATTTTTGCAAGTTGGAGTAAATAAAGAAAACGCCTATCAGAAGGACCATAAAAATAATCTGGCTCTCACTTGTTGCGAGTGCTGCAGTAATATTCGCGGGAATCATCACCATACAGTTCCCGCAGGTCCAGACATTTGTGGCATCCAAAGTGGTGGATATCATCTCCAGCAAGCTGGACGGAGAAATCAAATTCGAAAAGATCCACCTCCGGCCATTCACCACACTTGTACTCAAGAATGCGGTAATAATCGATAAGAATCCCTACGTAGATCAGACTGATTCCACATGCTTCCCCGTGGATACATTCTTCCGCGCCGAATACATTATAGCCAGATTCTCGTTTGAAGGGTTATTCGACAATGAAGCACTCCATCTGGATAAGGCATATATTTCAAACGCCCAGATGAACCTTGTGCTCGAGGACAAAAGCGGAATAGAAGGTGCTGACACGACATATAAAGACAATCTTTCCCGTCTGTTCAGACTCAAGCCGGCAAAAGAGAAAAAAATCAGGAACGACAAAGAAATCTTCCATATCCGCAAGGTGGAGATTGACGGTATGGGATTCCATATGAAGAACCATGGTTCACACCGTCTGCCATACAGAGGCGGTATAAATTGGGATGACCTTGACGTAAGGGATATACATATCGATGTGAGGGAACTCCAGTTCAAGGGAGGCGTAATGTCCGGTGAAGCAGACAGGATCACATTCAGGGAAAAAACCGGATTCACCGTACAGGAAATGTCAGGCATTGCAAGTTCCGGACGCGGCAAGACCACCATAACGGACCTGCACATTAAAGACCTTTGGTCCGACATGCACATCAACCTCTATCAGATGAGTTTCAACAGCATGAAGGACTTCAGCGACTTCCTCGCAAAAGTGAAGATAGACGGAGACATTGCCAACAGCCGTCTGGACTTCAGGACCATATGCTATTTTGCCCCTGAGCTCGAAGGAAACACCTTGAATGCCACGATTTCCGGAAAGTTGACGGGATATGTGAATGACTTCAGCATCGACAAGGTCAAGCTGACCACAGATGACGGAGAATTCTCCACTACCGTCACAGGAAGCATGAAGGGTATTCCGGACATCGGGCAGACGACCCTTGACGCCAGAGCCGACAATATGTTCTTCACCTTCCGCGGTCTGGGAAAATTCATCAGTCAGTGGATTCCTGACGGGGAACTGGACATGAGCAGTCTTGCCAAAGGCATGTTGTTCTCCGGAAAGGCAAAGGCCAGCGGGCTTATGAATACAATGAGAGCAAGTCTTGAAATAGGTTCTTTGATAGGAAGTGCGGAGGCTGATGTGAGATTCAGAAACCTCGTGTCATCCGGCAAGAATATAGGTATCAGCGGCACAGTAGCGACAAAGGATCTTGACTTTGGCCGAGTTCTCGGCAACGGAATCATGGGTCCGGGCACCTTGCACGCCGGTTTCTCCACCTCCATCGGCGAGCGAAGCGGCATCAAGGCCGACATTGACTCCCTCCACATAAGGGAGCTGGTGCTGAATGGCTACAACTATAGCGACATCGCTGCCAAAGGCCATTACGACAGGCATTCGATAAACGGTACAGTCATAAGTCAGGACCCGAACTGTAATTTCATAATACAGGGAGGCTATGCCCACTCGACAAGCACATCCAATTCAGTATATAAGCTGAATGCCAATATAGGACATGCCGACCTTAATGCCCTGAATCTGGACAAGAGGGGAAAATCCGTCGTGCAGTTCCAGGCCAATGCCGATTTCACAGGCACCTCCGGCAACGATATGGTGGGCAAAATCGGTATCGGCAACATCATTCTGGAAAATAATGAAGGACGCTATAATATCGGTGACATAGTGTTTGCATCACACAGCTCAGGCAAGGAACACAAGGCAAGGCTCGACTCAAAATTCGCTGACTGCTCATATTCCGGCACCGGACCTTTAGCGGATTTCGTAAGAGACCTCGGAAACATCACTTTGAAGAGAGAACTCCCTTCCATCTATCAGAATCCATCGTACACATGGAGCGGAAACAGCTATAACCTCGATCTTCTGTGCCACGATCTGCAGGGCGTGCTGTCATTCGCCGTACCTGGTCTTTATATAGAAAAGGGCACGTCACTCAATGTGAGCATCACCAAAGACGAACAAATGGATGCTGTCCTATCCTCAAAACGTCTTGCATTCAAAAAGAACTATCTGAAAAACATCACCACTCATTTTGACAATGCTGACTCCAGTCTTAATATAAAGTTCTCCAGCGAAGAGTTCAAGGTTGCCACACTCAAGATGAGCGACAACAGCCTTCAGATATTTGCAGACAACGACCATATAGGACTCGGATATTCATACGACAATCATAGCGAGCTGGAAAACCGGGGAGAATTCATCATCCATGGAAATCTCTCACGCAACATGGACAGACCGGATCTGGAAATCGACATCAAGCCATCCACCTTGTACCTTAACTCAAGAGAATGGAACATCCTCCCATCCAGCCTGTTCATCAATAACGAAATCATAGATATAAAGAATTTCGGTCTCATTTCCGGAGAACAATCTGTAAGCATAGCAGGCAAAACCTCCAGAACACAGAAGGACACGCTTGCGCTCTCACTTAGAAGATTCGACATATCAATGGCCAATTCCGTACTGCCATCGGACTTCGGATTCAGAGGTGCGCTTACCGGAAACGTACAGCTTGTGTCGCCGCTCAACGACAAGGGAATACTTGCAGACCTCATCTGCGACTCCACATACGTTGCAAATGTCCCTCTCGGCGTACTCAACCTTGGGACACAGTGGGATGAAGAAAGAAAATGCTTCGATATATCGGTCAAGAACAATTTGGGCGGAGCAAGCAGCCTCAATGCACAAGGACTTCTTTTCCCTGAGACAGGGCATCTCATCGCCGACGCTGCAATGAACAGACTGAATGTCTCTTACGCACAGCCATTCCTTAAAGATATCTTCAGCGAAATGGGAGGAACCATCTCGGGAACAATATCCGTAAACGGTCCTCTGGAAAAGCTCACAATCAGAAGCGAAGACACCAGATTCGATGATGTCATGCTTAAGATAGGCTTCACAAATGTGCCATACTATGCAAATGGTCCTTTCCATATCAATGAAAAGGGAGTTTGGTTCGATGGCGTGACAGTAACCGACCGTTTCAACGGCAAAGGTACCGTTACAGGAAACATAAGCTACGACTATTTCAACAACATAACCTTCGACACAAGGCTGAAAGTAGAACAGATCGAGGCTATCAACCTTGACGAAAAAGCAAGCGACGTATTCTACGGCAATCTTTTCGCCACGGGAAACGTTGCCATTACCGGACCAATCAACTCTCTGAAGCTCAATGTAGATGCTGTCACAGCAAAGACAGGACAACTGCACATTCCACTCAGCAATTCCATGACCTCCGGAGGAAGTACGGATATCCTCAAATTCAAGGAGTTGGAGAAAGAAGTCTTCGTTGACCCTTACGAGATTTTTGTAAAGAGCACCGATATCAAGGAGAAGACCAAAAGCAACTTCGCCGTGAACCTGAAAGTCAACGCATCTCCAGACGTAGAGGCATTTGTGGAAATTGACAAGGCCAGCGGCAACGTGCTCTCAGGACGCGGAACAGGCCGAATAGAACTTGACATAACAGAAGATCTCTTCAACATAAACGGAGACTACACCCTCAACAGCGGAAACTATAAATTCTCAGCAATGGGCCTTGTAACCAGAGACTTCCGCATCCAGGACGGCAGTTCCATCAGATTCAACGGAGACATCATGGACAGCAGCCTCGACATAGATGCCATCTACAGGACCAAGGCTTCCATCGCAACCCTCATCTCCGATACGACATCCGTTGCCAACAGAAGGACCGTGGAATGCAGCATCGGAATCACTGACAAGCTCAGCAACCCGAGCCTGAAATTCGGCATAGAGATACCGGATCTCGACCCTATGGTGAAGTCGAGAGTGGAGAGCGCACTGAGCACGGACGACAAGATCCAGAAGCAGTTCCTTTCACTGATCCTGTCCAACAACTTCCTGCCTGACGAGCAGTCGGGAATCGTGAACAACTCGTCACTCCTCTACTCCAACGTATCGGAAGTGATGGCCAATCAGCTGAATAATATATTCCAGAAGCTGGACATACCTGTGGACCTCGGTCTGAACTACCAGCCGAACGAACGTGGCAATGACATCTTTGACGTCGCCGTCTCCACACAACTGTTCAACAACAGAGTCGTGGTGAACGGAAGCGTCGGAAACAAGCAGTACTCCTCAGGCAACTCGCAAAATGATGTAGTAGGCGACCTGGATATAGAGATAAAGCTGAACAGATCAGGTTCATTCCGTCTGAATCTGTTCTCGCACTCGGCAGACCAATACACCAATTATCTGGACAACTCCCAGAGAAATGGAGTCGGTCTGATGTTCCAGACGGAGTTCAACAACCTTGGCCAGTTCTTCCGCAACATATTTGCGAATAAAGAGAAGCGTCAGGAAGCCAGAAGAGCTGAAGAAGAGGCCATGATAGAGGGTGGAAAGAACACAATTATTATTGACTCAAAGAAATGACATATATGACAAAGGAAAGAGGCAGACTATATCTCATTCCCTCCCCGCTCGGAGAAAACGCCCCATGCGAAGTGATTCCGCAGCCAGTGCTTGATATGCTGAAAAACATACGCACATTCGTTGTGGAAGAGGTCCGTACGGCAAGGAGATTCCTGTCCAAAGCAGGGCTGAAGGGAACTATTGACACGCTGGCATTCCATGAGCTGAACGAGCACACCCAGCAGGCCGAAATCGAAGGCTATCTCAAGCTATTCGATGACGGCAACGATGTAGGTCTGATTTCCGAGGCCGGACTTCCGGCAGTGGCTGATCCGGGAGCACAGCTCGTTGCTCTTGCTCATAGGAATGATATTGAGGTGGTGCCTTTCGTCGGTCCTTCATCATTGATGCTGGCCCTCATGTCTTCCGGTCTGAACGGTCAGTCATTTGCATTCTGCGGATATATACCCGCCAAGACCGACGAACGCCGCAGCAGACTCCGCACGCTTGAGAAAGTGTCCGGACAGCTTAAGCAGACCCAGATCATCATCGAGACCCCTTACCGCAATGACGCACTCTTTGCAGATATGCTCTCGACATGCTCGGCATCCACAAAAATCTGTGTGGCGGCAAATATCACCATGCCCGACGCCTACATAAAGACAAGAAGCGTCGCTCAATGGAAGAAATCAGGACTTACCATAGGCAAACGCCCGTGCGTATTCCTTTTATTAGCATAAAGACATGAACAACATAGGGATAATAGAACTCGAAGGAATGGAGTTCAAGGCATATCACGGCTGCCTCCCGCAGGAAAAAGTCCGTGGCAATAACTTCATTGTGGACTTCCGCGGCGAGCTCGACCTCTCAGCAGCAGTTGAAAGCGACAATCTGGAAGACACACTCAACTACGCCGACATCTATGACATCGTGTCGGAGGAAATGTCCATCCCTTCGGAACTTCTTGAAAATGTTGCCGGACGCATCGTCAAGTCGATAGCAGCACGTTTCCCGCAGCTGGAAAGCTTCTCCATAAGGGTATCCAAGAGCAAGCCTCCGGTGGATGGTATCGTACAATGGTCCCGAGTAACACTATTCCATAAAAGAAGTTAATGAAGAAAATAGCATACATAACCCTCGGATGTAAGCTGAACTATGCCGAAACATCCACATATGAACGAGAGTTAGGGAAAAATGGCTTCGATGCCGTGCCGTGGAACAAAGGCGCGGACGTATTCCTCGTGAACACCTGCACAGTCACCGAGCACTCCGACAAGAAGAGCCGTAATATAATCAGGAAACTGCACAGGATATCACCGGAAGCACCTATCTTCGTGACCGGATGTTCCGCACAGCTGCGCCGGGCAGACATAGAGAAAATCGAAGGGGTGGAACGCGTATTCGGAGCCACAGAAAAGAGCCTTGTAGTGCCGACTATCATTGAGAATGTCTGGGGCACTGCAGGATGCGGCAAGGATCTTGGTACCTTCTTCCCGGCATATTCAAGCGGTGAAAGGACACGGTCGTTCCTGAAGGTACAGGATGGATGCGACTACAAATGCCACTACTGCACAGTTCCTTATGCACGAGGAGAAAGCCGCAACATTCCAATATCGGAAATCATCCCTCAGGCGCAGGCAATCGCTGCAGAAGGCATCAAGGAAATCGTTCTTACAGGAGTGAATACCGGAGACTTCGGAAGGTCCACCGGAGAAACATTCTTCGGACTCATCCGCGAACTGGACAAGGTAGAGGGCATCGAAAGATACAGGATATCATCCATAGAGCCGAATCTGCTGACCGAAGAAATGATAGACTGGATCACATCCGGCAGCAAATTCCTCCCCCACTATCACATCCCGCTCCAGTCAGGATGCGACACCATACTGAAAGAAATGGGACGCCGCTACGACACTGCAGCCTTCGCACACAAGATACAGTATATCAGGGAGAAGACCGAAGTTCCCGGCGGGCCTAAGGTATTCTTCGGTATCGACGTAATCGTAGGATTCCCAGGCGAAACGGACGAACTTTTCATGGAAACCTACAATTTCCTCAAGGACATTGTAAAACCGGCCTTCATCCACATATTCCCGTATTCACGACGCGCTGGTACTCCGGCTGCCGAAAGGAAGGACCAGGTGCAGGACAGCGTAAAGACACGCAGAGTACAGATGCTGGAAGAATTAAGTGCAAGACTGCATGAAGAGTTCATAGAGGCCAACAAAGGAGTAGCGGAGAAGGTGCTCTTCGAAAGCACGGACCGCAAAGGCATGATGCAAGGATATACCGGCAACTACATACGGATCTCCCGCCCATACGACCCGGCACTTATCGACAAAATCATAGATATTATAATCTAGATAACATAATATTCCATAGACCCCCGGCCGACAATGTCGGCCACCCCCTAGCCGTGGGTGGCATGTCTATTCCATACTATGTCATCTATATAAAAAATATATATAATGAACGGAAAAAGCAGGCTGATATTTCTGGGAACAGGCACATCACAGGGAGTGCCGATGATAGGCTGCGCATGCGAAGTATGCCACAGTGAAGACCCCCGAGACAAACGCCTCAGAGCCAGCGTCCTAGTGGAATACGAAGGTCTGACCATCCTGGTGGATGCCGGTCCCGACTTCAGACAGCAGATGCTCAGAGCTGGAGTGACCCACCTGGATGCAATCCTGCTTACCCACAACCACAAGGACCACACAGGAGGACTGGACGACATACGCGCATTCAACTATCTCGAAAAGAAGGCTGCACATATCTACTGCGAGAAATACGTCGAGGACTCCCTTCGTCAGGAATACTCATACGCATTTGCTGAAAACCGATATCCTGGAGCTCCTGAATTTGAGATTCATCTTATAGACGATAAGCCTTTCACCATAAATGGAATAGAAATCATCCCCATTAGAGGAAAACACTTCAGGCTGCCTGTGCTTGGCTTCCGTTTCGGAGACATAGCCTACTGCACGGACATGAACCATATAGCAGAAGAGGAATACGCCAAGCTCCAGGGATTGGAACACATGATCATCAACTGTGTCAGACGTGGAAGACACATATCCCACTTCTCTCTTGAAGGCGCTATCGGCGTTGCGGAAAAAGTAAAGGCCAGCCACACCTGGCTGACCCATCTGTCCCATCAGCTGCCCTGCTACGAAGCACTTTGTGAGGAGCTCCCGCAAGGCGTCCTACCGGCCTATGACGGTCTGGTTATTGGATGATTTCCGGGAAAAGGAGATTCATATCTCTCTGAAGAGCCTCACTGGCCATATCCTCCGGTACAAACTTCCACGAACCGATTACAGCAGGATTTCCTACTGCTTCAGGGTCAATGCATCCGTTCTTCATAAGATAATCATAGAGGATGTTCCTTATTTCCGGATAATATTCCACAACCCTATCCCCTATCTTATCCGTATCTATCCCGGCACCTTCACGCATAAGGGAACCGCCTCCGCTGGCACGATATGATGTCATGGCCACATTGTAGCATGTCGAAAGGTCGAAAGGGCTGCCATCTGCCATGGAAATGACATTGACACGGTCTCCAGCAGGCCTGGTCACATCCACTTCATATACAAGCCCTGCCGCAGAATCAAAGTTATATGCCCTGTTCACAAACGACCAGCTCTTCTGACCCGTGCGCGGATCGGGATGATTGCGGATCTTGAGCAGATTGCCTCCTTTACCGTCATATGTATTAATCCATGTATCGTAGGAGTATTCCAGATAATTCTTGATTTCCGAGCCCGTCATCCTCACCACAAATAGTTGATTCTCAAATGGATATATAGTAAACAAATCATTGAAAACCAATGTGCCGGCATCTACGGAACCATTGAACGTAAGAGGAGCGGCAAAAGAAATCTGAGCTGGTGAGCATCCGATGGAAAGAGTATGGATCAGATTGATATAATCCGACATTCCCATATAAGCATCTCTGGTCCGGAGATCGGTCTTCAGCTCGCCTACCTCCTTAAGGGTGAATGCCTTCACCGCCTCATAATCAGGACGGAACTTAGCCTTCATCCGCTTGTCAACCTTATTCTTATCAACGTCAATAAGGGATGCGTCCAGAGACTTGGATACAACTTTCCCGTCTTTCACCGTCAAGGTTATCTTTCCATGTCCCAGCATCCGGCAATGGCTTCCGGCATTTATCAGACATATGCTGTCGCTCTTATGCACAACAGGTCTGTGGTCATGAGCACATATCACGAAATCCACTCCATCAAGACTGTTGAAAAGATCCAGGCCCTGACTCTCAAGCGAACTCCCGTCTCCATTTCCCGTTCCGGCATGAACAGCCGCTATCACTACATCCGACTTTTCCTTAGTCCTGACCCTGTCCACGACATCCTGAGCCATAGGAACAAGGGACTCGAACTCCATGCCTTCCCAAAGCTGAGGTGAAAGCCAGCTCTTGATATTAGGATTGGTAAATCCTATCACAGTAACGTTCAGACCATTTCTGCGCAGGGTGACATATTCCTGAAAGTATGGCTTACCATTATCGGTCCTGATGGCATTCGCCGCGAGAAAAGGAACCTTCATTGTCTCCACCATACGGTCATACACAGGATGACCTGTCTCTATGTCATGATTTCCCAGAACTATCGCGTCATAACCCATATATTCGGTCATGCGGGCATAAAGATGCCTTGAGTCCGTGTCTATGTAATTATAATAATAAGCGGCATTATCGCCCTGAAGACAATCTCCGGCATCAATAAGCACCACATTCTCAGCTCCGGCTGCATTACGAAGACTATCTGCATACCAGGCTACTGAAAGAAGGGATGTATTAGTCCTGTCTGAGACATAGAGCGAATCAAAGTAATGTCCGTGAACATCGTTGGTCGTGAGGATTTCAAAGGTATATTCCCCATCCTTCGGTCCGCAGCATGAGCATGCGATGGCTGCAGAAAGAATGCATGCAAGAAGATTTTTTCTCATACACTTACGTTAAAAGTCAATAATCTGTCAAATATACGCATTTCCTGACGTAAATTTAATATTTTTGCAGATGAAGATTGAGAAAGACCATGAAACTACAGACCCCGGTAACCGACGAGAAATGCCGTGTGCATATCTCATTCAACGATAAGATAATGATGCTCGGAAGCTGCTTTTCCGACAACATAGGCCGGCAGCTCGGCGATTTCGGATTTGACGTATGCGTGAACCCTTTCGGCACGTTGTATAATCCTATGTCCATACGCCACAGCATCTCGCTGCTGCTCGGAAACGAAGACTTCACGGAAGAAGACTGCGTCATGATGGGAGCTGGGGCCGACCTGTTCTGTTCCTTCAGACACCACACTTCATTCGCCAGAAAGACACGAGAGGAATTCCTCGAAAATGCAAATGCTGCACTTGCTGAAGCCCGCACATTCTTCCGCGGATGCAACAAAGTCATCATCACCCTCGGTACAAGCTGGTGCTTCCGCCACAGGTCAAGCGGAGAAATAGTATCCAACTGCCTCAAGATAGACGCCAAGGAATTCATCAGGGAAATGCTCACAGCCGAGCAGACTGCCGAAACCTTAAGATGGATAATGGAAGCATGTCCGGACAAACAGTTCATATTCACTGTAAGCCCGATCCGTCATTTCAAGGACGGAGCCCACGGCAACCAGCTCAGCAAGGCTTCCCTCCTTCTGGGTATTGACAGGACCATCAGCACATCAGATGAAGGCAAGGCAGATTATTTCCCGGCATACGAAATAGTGATGGACGAACTCAGGGACTACCGTTTCTATGCTGAAGACATGTGCCACCCGACTTCTCAGGCAGTAGACTATATCAGGGAAAGATTCACCACATGGGCGCTCCCCGCAGACGAGCAGGACACTCTGAAAGAAAACATCCGCACCTTCAGGCGCGGATGTCATATCAATTTTCATCAGTAATCCTTAGTCGATATTAGGCTCCTCCCAGAGAACTGTCTCTGTACATGTGACCTTATGCTCCAGATTGCCTACAGACAGGAAGAAATCTCCCTCTTCAAGAGTCCACTTGCCATAGTAATTCACGAAAGCAAGATCCTTGGCAGTAACCTCAAGCTCAACTGTCTTAGTCTGTCCCGGAGCAAGCTCAATCTTCTCGAATGCGCGCAGACGGCGCACGTCTGGAGTTGAAGTTGCGTACAAGTCGGACGAGAATAGAAGCACACTCTCCTTACCGGTCACCTCACCCACATTCTTCACATCCACTGTCACAGTAATCACGTCGTCAGCCTTGAAGCTATCGTGAGAAACTGTCATATTTGAATATTCGAACTGAGTGTAGCTCAGGCCATGTCCGAAAGGCCACTGAACGTCCATAACCGCATTGTAATTGTAGGAACCTTCCATAGTGGTCTGGTTCTCTGCAGGCTTATAGTCATAGACAGCAAACTTGTTGGTATATTTAGGATAAGTGAACGGAAGCTTTCCGCTGAAGTTCTCCTCTCCGCAAAGCAAGGCTGCAAGTGCATCTCCACCATAGTTACCGGGAAGCATCACATCCACCACTGCAGAAGCATATCCCACAATGTCATTTATTATGCGTGGACGTCCCTCATTGAGAATCAGGATAATAGGGCGGCCTGTGTCTTCAAGGGCCTTCACGAGCTTCATCTGGTTTGCGGAAAGGTCAAGATCCACATCGTTGCCAGGGGTCTCGCAATAGGTGTTCTCACCTATGCAGGCAATGATAACGTCAGATTTGCGCGCGGCCTTTACAGCTGCTCTGATGCCTGTATCCTGGTCGTACTTCCAGTCTGTGCCGTTGAGGTCATACTCAACTCCAGGAACATAGGTAATATTGTCGAACTTGGTCTGGAGGGCCTCATAAATAGTATTATACCTATCGGTAAACTCCGGCTTTGAAGCGCCATGGCCCTGCCATGTATATGACCATCCACCATTGAGTGTCCTCATGGAATTCGCATTAGGACCGGTAAGGAGAATACGGAGATTGCTTCTCAAAGGCAGGATGCCGTTGTTCTTCAGAAGCACCATAGACTCCACAGCGGCATCATATGCAAGCTTGGCATGAGCCTCGCCTCCGAATTCAGGATAGTCCTCCAGCTTTGTATCTGGCTGCTCGAAGAGTCCCAGGCGGAACTTCAGACGAAGGATGCGTCTTACTGCATCGTCGATTCTTTCCATAGACACCTCGCCTTCGTTCACAAGCTCGATAAGATCTGTAGAGAACGAGCAGTCGTAAGGCACCATAGACATATCGATGCCCGCATTGATGGCCATCTTTACAGCCTCTTTCTTTGAAGCAGCCACACGCTCACGTGTGTAGAGATTGTTGATGTCAGCCCAGTCAGTCACGATCATTCCGTCCCAGTTCAGGTCTTCCTTCACCCACTTTGTGAGAAGCTCGGTATTGCAGTGGAACGGCACGCCGTTATTGCTCGACGAATTAACCATAAGCGACAATGCACCAGCCTGAAGCGCCTCCTTGAATGGTTCGAAATGCTTCTCACGCAGCTCCGAAGCAACGATAGAAGAAGGTGTACGGTCCTGTCCGGTCACAGGTACTCCGTAACCCATGAAATGCTTCGCGCATGCAGCGATATTGTATGGTCCCACATGATTCGGATCATCACCCTGCATACCCTTCACCTCTGCCACAGCCATCTGTGCATTCACATAAGTATCCTCGCCGAAACTCTCCCACATACGCGGCCACTCCGGATTGCGTCCGAGGTCCATCGTAGGAGAAAATGTCCAAGGCACATCAGCCGCACGGCTCTCATATGCAGTCACCTTACCCATGTTATATGCATGCTCACGGTTGAATGTTGCGGCGATATTCACCTCCTGAGGGAAAAGTATGCCTCCTGCAATATATGAGGTGCCATGGATATGGTCCAGGCCATACAACGTCGGAATACCGCATGCCTCAAGAGAAATTGAATTGATCTCGGATATAAACCGGCAGTAATCCTCAGGAGTCTGAGCGCCGTCGCCGGGAGCATTAAGCACCGAACCCACCTTGTGATATCTAAGGAGAGAATCGCCCTTAGGGGTAATATCAGTGCCGTCAGCTATGACTGTGGCATTGAGCTGGGTCATCTGGCCGACCTTTTCCTCGAGAGTCATTCCTTTAAGGACCTTCTCCACCTTGGATTCGATATCCTTGTCAACCGGAATAGCAGGTTCAACTGAAGAAATCCCTGTACATGAAGCGGCAATTATTGACACCGCGACCATTAGAAATCTATTGATTCTCATAACTAAACGAATATATTTCTTTCACATCATTGCAAAGCCTGCAGGGCTGTGGCAATCCCAACAAATTTATATATTCTTCCGATAATAACAAACTCTGTCCAAAATTATTGCTAACTTTGGCCAGTCAAAAATCTATAAAACAATGAAAATAAAGGAAGGATTCGTGCTCCGCGAAATGTGCGGAGAGAACATAGTGGCCGCCGAAGGCCTCCAGAACATCAACTTCAACAAGCTGATCTCCCTCAACTCCACAGCGGCATTCCTTTGGAAAGAGCTTGTAGGAAAGGAATTTACGGCAGAACAGATGGCGTCGCTCCTCGTGGAGGAATACGGAATAGACATGGAGCTCGCCCTCAAGGATTCAAAGGCCCTCTGCCAGGCATGGACAGATGCCGGAGTAGCGGAATAAGCTAAGCAGGAAGAATCCTGATAGACAATCTGAAGCCGTAAGCCACGGCCGCGGCATAAATATAAGATATGAAGCAATCGTCTGACTTGAACCAGTTATAGACGGTTGCTTTTCCTATCTGGAGGGTTTCCGCGAGGTGTTCCCTCGTGATGGAATGGGTATTAAGGGCGTTATTCAGGAATGCGAGCCTCTGAGGTCCTTCCGGATTTACCACAGTCATGCATACATCTACAGGCAGGCCGGACTGAGGGGCATCCTTGGCGAGCGCAAACTCCACACGGTAGCCGCACAACTCGAAAAGACGGAAGACCTGGGAAATCTTCATATCGTCCTTCACAAACCAATGATGCACCGACTGGCGGGTAATCCCCATCAGCCCGGCAAGACGCGAGGTAGAAACCCCCGCCGCCTTCATGAAGTCCTCAAGGAACTTCAATCTTTTCACTTCCTGTTTATGCATAAAATATACTCTTCCACACACTAAAAGCTGCTGAACGTGCTCCAGCTTGAATTATTCTCCGCATCACTCTCGACGGAATCAGGGAGATTCACAAAAAAGTCGAATCCAGTCAGCCTCTCGATATCATCCACCGACTTCGCATAAGTAGCATACGTCTCATTTTTATCCGTATACTGCCTATGCTCAAACCAGAATCCAACCGTACTTGCAGACATTACCTGTTTCTGATTGTTGCGCTTCACCTTCATCACAACTTTCCAGAAATAATTCGGCACCGGACATTGCTTTGAATCATGCTGAGGCTTGATATAGGTTATGCTTTCATTGCCGCCTGCTGTCTTGAATGTGACGCCTGTAACCACGTACAGGGTGTCGGAAGCAGGTATTTCATTCCTGAGAGCATCTTCAAGATTCATCCAGATTCCGCCATTGAAATGATCCTGGATCTGAGGCACAAGATTGGTCGCATAATATGTCTGCTCCTGCATCGTGGCGTTCTTGCTCCTGTCGGCATCAGGAATCTGATGACCGCGGGCATAAATGGTCGAGGCGTATCTGACGCCATAGGAGCCTTTCCATGTGTTTATCTGGGAAGCCTCAGGTATATTATTGCTAGGATTTAGTGCCCAGCTTTCCTTCCTTGAGCCACCTGTAGTAGAACCATACAAAGGATACGCAGTCCACAGCGAAGCATATTTATCCTTGTCATAAAGATGCGTGTAGTTGCGTGCACTGCCTGCATAATATGTGTTCACCACATAATTACCAGGGGCCACTTCTCCGGGCAGCTCAAGCCATCCGGTCTCAACCGCAGGCTCAACTTCCGGCACAGGCATGGTAAAGAACACGCTCGAAGAAGCCTCCACAGTCTTTTCATCGATGGCATAGTCTCCCGTACCGCACACCACGGCATAGGCCCTAAAATAATACGTCTGCCCAGGAGTCAGACCGCTGAGATTCGCAGAGAAACTGCCATCTGTTCCGTAAGAAGGAGCCGCTGCAGTAATCGTATTGTTCATTGAAGAAGAGGAAGTCCCCCATCGGAAACCCACCTCTTTCGGCGTAGCTGACGCTTGGGCAAAAGAGCCCGACAGAGTAACCTCTGTCGAACTCTTTACATCTGCACCTCCAGTCGAAACCGTCGCGCCAGGCTCTACGCCCGTAGGCTCATCACCCCCGACGCCTCCGCCGGATTGGGGTCAGTTCCTTGTAATTACAACATTATCAATATATGCTCTCTTGGAAGATGTAGCAATCTTTACTGTAGAATTAGCAGTTGCGGCATCAAAGCTCAAAGTAAATGTCTTAAATGAACCAGCTGCACCCAGTTCACTATTATTGATAGTCTTTGTAACACTTCCAACAGTAACTTGAATATTACCGCTATCCGATCCGTATTTACATGCGTCAATCTGAACAGTAAATGATGAAGACAAGTCAAGAGACTTAGATGTAATATAGCCAGTAGCTTTTGAAGATCCCAACTTTATTCCACCATACTTGCTAGTATATGCCTTAGAAGTTGCACCTGAGAAGTTAGGGAACTTAGACGTTGTAATTTCGTTACTACTATCTGCCGTTGTACTATTATCAAATTGCTCAGAAAGGACTACAACGCCTGCATCTCCACCGTCCTGTGAAGCAGCTTTCTGAGTAATAGTCAATACTACATCCTCAGCATCACCACATGAAAGAGTTATAGTAGCAGTTCTTGCCTCTCCAGTATTCTCCGCAACTGTTACAGAAAGAACACCATCCTCGGCTGTTACCTCTGTAATGATCCCTAAATCAGAAACCTCCCAAGTAAGGTCCTCACCTTCAAGATACTTAAGTTCATAATTAAAGGTTACAGTCTCGCCACCGAATACAACGTCCTTTGTAGTCTCACCGCTTACAACAATCTTTGGAGTTGTATCAACCTTAACCATTGAGTATGGATACAGCACCACAGCAGTTTGGGAAGCAGAACCGTAACAGCTGAAGATTGGAGATCCGTTGTTTGGATTAAACTGCATTACATTTCTATTAGTGGATTTTGATGCAACTACAGAATATTTCCCATCATTACACTCTACTGTCCAATAATAATGCTCAGAATTTGCAGCAGCACCTGCCTTTAGATGATTGCTACCTGAAGCAGCTGCATACAAATAGTTGTTATTTACATCCTGGATAGTATACATTCCCTCATAATCACCTTCTGTAACCTTAGTAAACAGCATCTTGCAGTTCTCAATTCCGTCAACAGGTTCAATCACGCCATTGGATATTGTGATTCCCACATTGTTATTTAGATTATTTTTACCGCTCACATAAGCTCCTGCAGCATATGTTACGTCACCTGTAGTACCTGTAATCAACCACTCACCAGCAAAGCTATCGAAAGATTCCTCCTTGGCTGACGCCATATCAATCTTCAAAGTATTGAGATCACCTTCAACAAACTTGATTCCATCACCCTTAGCCACAATAGTACGAGTAAATGACTTATTTGAATTCTTCATTCTGATGGTCATTTCATCTCCTGCAGCAAGTTCTACTCCCCATGAGCAGAACCATACATCAATAGAGCTACCAGTGAACTGAGAATTTACTGTGATAGTATTTGACTGTCCATAATAAATCTCTCCTGATGTACCATCTGTCAGATCAAAGTAGCGACGACCTGCAAGATCCTGTCCTTCTGGGACAGTGATTTCAACTGTAGTGATAGCCTCCTTTACGTTTGTGAGAGTAATCTTGTTAAGCGCAGTAGCTCTACGGAATGAAGCCACATACGCCTCTGGAAGAGTTTCTACGGTTTCTGGCTTCAAGACCATAATATAAGCCGCAGGATCATACTTTCCTACCTCTGCATTCTGAATCTGAGGAAGGATTGTCTTACACTTCTTAGGATCAGTATTATCATCCATTGCCGCTGACGCTGGATAAATACCACCGAGAGCATAGGAATCAGCCTCAGTTACGTCTTTAATCTCAAAATTAAACGAAGCAGATGCCACACCGTCATAATCAGTATATGCTGAATCAAAGAACTTAGCAGTTTCTCCAGAACCTACATACAGTGTTACAGCCTCACCTTTACCCCAAAGTACTTGATTATTCTCTCCGAGATAAGTCTTGGTCTGATCAACACTAGCATTAAGAGTCAAAGTTGCTGATACTGTCTCAGGTGCCGATGTTTCTTCCTTCTGACACGATACGAATGCCATTGCTGCTACAGCAATGAGCATGATTGATGATAAAATCTTTCTCATAGCTGTAACTATTAATATGTTCCGTTATCGTTGATGTCACCATCTTCGTAGGTTCCAGCGCCGCCTTCAGTCCATTTGTAACTGCCACACAGCACTCCTTCGCTCAAGACATCGAGCGTGGTTACGAGAGGAGTCTCATAAGATACCCCCCCCCAAGTGTTTTTCTTGTTAAGGGTCATAATAGATTGATATTAAATTTGTTAGATAATTTTCACACAAACGGCCGCCTTTCACAAGGCAACACGAAACTACAAAGATACTGACAATCAGCATATTTGCAAATAAAAATATCCTATTTTTTAATCACCGTACAAAAGCAATTCAGTGACCGTCAAGAGCATTACTCATGACGGTCACTGAATTGTGTGATTAATACACCAGTTCGACCTTGTCAATCCAGAGCTTGGATGAGCTGCATCCTGTGAAATAGTCGCCATATTGGGATGCTGCACATGACACGATGATGTGGGTCGGAAGCTTTTCAAGATCCTTATAATTGAGCGGAATCAGATATTCGGCCCATTTTTCTGTCGGGGCATCGACTATATCTGCACCGTTGAGCATGTATCCGGTGTTGTGGATTATAAGGTCGCCCTCAGCTATCGTAGAAGGGTCTTTCCTGAAATCTACGAATGTGTTGGCATTGGTGGTGTTGATATGGACAGGTGACTCTTTTGTGCCGCCATATGTTCTGTAATCCCACGTTCCAAGGGCCACTTTAATCTGTGCCCTGTCGTAATCATCCTTTGTCAGAGTCACGCCCGGAGGCATCTTCTTGCCGATGATGTCGATGTGTGATGTCGTGTATTTACAGTAGAGTCTGATGGCCACAGGTCTGGTTGTCCATGGACGTCCGAAATTGACCATACCTCCCTCAGTACCTACGAGACCCGCGAACTGGCCTGTAAAAAGGTTTCCGGCTGCAAGGATTCCGGCCATCTGGCTGGTCTGGGCGCATACGGACTGTTTCCCGTCGATTTTGTCTTCGGTATCTACCACGGTGATGACAATTCCCATATTGGCAGAACCGTTGACACCCTCGGAACCTTCACCGTTTCCTGAGCCCCAGAACATCGACTGACCTTCAGGTACGCCGCAATTAGGGTCATAGAACTTATAGTAGCTTGTTCCGGCCACAAGACTTGCATACTCGAAACTTCCGTTCGGAATCGGAGTGGCAGGCGCCGTGGTGAATTCCGCTGCAGGCGTACTGTCTTCTCCAGACCTCACAATGACCTCATAAGCAGTAGATGGCTGAAGTCCCTTGATATGAGCTACAAATGTACCTCCATCAGAAGTCACTTGATCCGAAGACACAGTCTTCCATTCGTCTGTTCCCTTCTGGCTATATTCGAAGACTGCCCCGTTCTCTGCAACTGCAGTGGCTGTAACATAGGCAGATGAAGTCCAAGGATTTACCTTGACGATTTCCACACTGATGTCGGTCATTTCAACATATAGGGTCCATGTACTGGTCTCGCCGAAAGCGGTCACATCGACAGTAAGTCCTTCCGAAAAATCCTTCATCTGCTCCATCGCCATCGAATAGGTACTGACTTCCCTTGGCCCCAGTTTAAGAGATGTTACAGTCAGGTCAGAGAGATCCGTATCGGCAGCCACCATAGCCACAGCCCGGCAGTTGTCGGGATCTATAGCCGATGTTCCGATCTGTCCGGCAACGCTGAAATAACGTTCCACCGGACGCTCGGCTCTGAGAGTCCATTCATAGTCCTGGTATGTCTTGACTACAAATGTCATCGGAGCTGTGAGGTCATGGACGCCTGAAAGCTCCGAGGACGGCACAGCAAGTTCGCTGTCAAAGATCACGGACTTGACTTCTACACTCTTAAGGTCGGTGGTCTCAGACACATACACAGTAACCTCCTGAGCCTGCTGGTCTATCTGGACATCAACAGCATCCTGCACATCGACAGAGAGGATATGTGGCACCACCACAGGATAAGGAATATCATTGGTGATGCATCCCACAGGGATGAGCAGCAGGGGTAAACATTTATATATCAGCGACTTTTTCATTCTAAAGATGTAAGGTAAGTCCGAAATTAAGATTCATCAGATTAAGACCGGCCTGAGCTCTCCAGCCCTTGTGATTTCCGACAACACCGGACTTATCATACGCAGTTGTAGACGCATAAGAAAGATCCGCAATGGAAATATTGGCGTGAATGGAGATATTATTCATCGGGAAATATATCACTCCCGGAGCGAACGCAAAGCTTATCTTATCCTTAACTGAATAAGATTCAGCAGCAAGCTGGGTCTTATTCCTTGTGTAGCCGAGCACATAGTCCCAGAAGATGCCGAAACGTCCCTGTCTGTCGATTCCGACATAGGTTCTCTGATAGACACATCCTCCCATAGAGCTTGTGACTGCATCTACGTCACCAGTGCTGAGACTGAGGTTGCCCAGAAGGTCCAAAGTGGCCGAGTCGAGCATTCCTGCTGCCTTGGTATAGTTGAACCTGACTCCGACAGAATGGTTGTTACTGAAGGTATATGCAGCTTCAGGAGCTATTCTGAGAAATGAAGCCTTGGCATTCAATCCCTGTAGAATGAGCATATAATCTGCATTTGAACTATTGAAATCAGCATACATGACAGCAAGACCGCACTGCCATTCTCCCTTAGGGGCAATCAGACGGTTGGTAAAACGTCTCTGCTCAGTCGAGTCCTTGGGCGAGAGCTCCGAGCCTAATGACTGAGCCATAGCAGGGACAGCCGCCATAAGCATAAGTGCGGCAATATATATTCTTTTCATTGTCTTCATCATAGGAAATAATAAGATATGCCCACTCCCATGGAGAGGAGATTAATCATAAAACCGGCAGATGCAGAATCGGTGCTGCCGAGTTCAACCTGATTATGGGCCTGGTTCGACCACCTGTAATCAACTCCGAAGATGCCGGCATTCATCTCGACGGCAAGTCTCTCTGTCAGGAACACAATAATACCCGGGTCCACAGCCAGACGAAGCGAATATGAGTTAGCATACGTTCCCAAGACCTGGTCACCGCCACCATTGAACGCCTTGCCCTGCTTGAATGAACCGCCGAGCTGCAGATCGGCATACATTGCCACACGCTTGGAGTTTCCAAAAGGGATATATGCCCTGAATACACCGAAAGCGCTATATTTGTGCTGGAGCTGATAGCAGTCGGAAGCTGACATCTCCACCTGCATGGCTTCAAGTTCGGCAGAGGTAAGGTCCAGCATGCTGCGGTCATAGGAAAGTTTCAGTCCCACGGCTATATTATCCTTTATCGCGTACATTACGTGAGGATTTGCCGAGATATTATATCCGTTTGAGTTGAGATTGGAGATAACCAGAAAATTGTAGTCATCATTGATATGCTGGGAATATTTTGCAGTACCTCCGACAGTCCATGTGCCTTTACGGATGAATGGAGCCGAAGGAACCTTTTCGTATCCTCGGTCATAATGCTGGGCATTGGCACAGAGGTCACCAAGCAGCATCAGCAATGTTATTATAATGTATTTACGCATCGTCAGTTACCTTTATTCATAAATAAGTTCCACCTTATCAATCCACAGCTTGGATCCGCTGAATCCTGTGAAGTAGTCGCCATAGCGCGATGAAGCGAATGACACCACCACATGGGTAGGATAGGCTGTCGTAGTATGATAGTTAATCGGAATCAGATATTCTATCCACTCGGATGTCACTGCACTTACTTTCCCGCCGTTATTGATCTGATAGCCGTCATGGCTGATGACAAGATCTCCATTTGCAATAGTGGACGGATCGGTGAAGTAATCAATGAAAGTGGATTCATCTGTTGTATTGATGAGCACCGGAGATTCCTTGGTGCCACCGTACTTCCTGTAGTCCCATGTGCCGATCGCAACCCTGAGCTGAGCCTGGTCGTAGTCATTCTTTGAAAGGGACATACCTTTTGGACTGCCCTTTATGATATCCATCTTGTCTGTAGAATATTTGCAATAGACTTTCACTGCACTAGGTCTGCTGGTCCAAGGACGTCCGAAATTGACCTCACCACCCTCTGTGCCGATAAGTCTCTTGAACTGTCCGGCAAAAAGGTTTCCGGCAGCAAGGATTCCTGCCATAGAGGTGGTCTGGGCAACTACCGACTGCTTACCATGAATCTTATCAGCTGTGTCGATGGTGGTGATTACAGGTCCCATGCTGGCAGATCCATTGACACCTTCCGAACCTTCTCCGTTGCCTGAGCCCCAGAACATAGTCATACCTTCCGCTACGCCGCAGTTCGGGTCGTAGAACTTATAATAGCTCTCACCCTTTACAAGACTGACATACTCGAAGCTGGCATTCGGGAAGTTTGGAGCATCCTCAGTCATGAATGTCAAAGGCTCCCCTATCTGCTCATTATTGATAAGAAGTCTGTAATTATACACAGTTGAAGGGATAAGGCCCTTTATCTCAGCCTTGAAAGTAGATTCAGAATCCTTCACTCCATCCACTATCTGCCATTCCGATCCTTCCGGAGCATATGCAAACTGGATTGTAGCACCTTCAGCCGCTTCTGCATCAACATCGGCATGAAGAGTTGCACGGGCTGCCCATATTTCATATGGAGAAGAAGGTGCAAGACCTGTAGACACCGGCTCGAACACGATAGTGTCATCAAATATATCCGTAGACTCATCCACAACAAGCGACATGCTCAGATCGCCGTCCTTGACGGTATATCGAAGATTCATCTTGTAGAGCTTTCCTGCCTCGATGCCATCAATCTTTCCTGACTTGGTGAACGGCTCCCCCTTTTTTGCAAGAGTGCCGTTGAAGGTCCAGACGAATGAAGGGTCTATGAGACCGTCTACTATAAAATATCCTTCAGCACCTGACTTGGAGGCATCATACGTCAGTACGGCAGACGAGTTCTCCTGATCAAGTCCTATAGTCAATTCATAGCCAGGGATAAAGTTTTCCTCCACAGTACTGTCAAAAGAGATTGCAGTCACAGCATTGCTGACATATGCAGTCACCTCGACAGAAGAGGTCTGATTCTCCTGAATTGTAAATTCTTTAGAGCCCTTGTAGCTTCTGTTCTCCCATGAAGCTGCTGCAGGGTCGGATTCCATACATTCACCTGCAAGCACATCCACACGGTAGTCTCCTACTGCAAGATAAAACGGGGACGGCATTTCAGTATATGGATACGAACGGACAAGTCCGGAGAAATCCTTCTTATATATATTCACTATTGCAGAAGCATAAAGATCGGCCTCTGTCTGAGCCTTGGTCTGTTCACTGATCTGCATGTTCATCTGAAGTGATCCATATGCCTCTATCCGGGGCTCTGCCTTATGGCAGGCTGCAGCAAGGGCAACGACGCTGATAACAGCAAATAGTCTGATATTTCTCATAAAAGGCCCTCCTACTCAACCACCATTACAACAACAATCGAATTCCTGCAACCTGTCTTATCCACAATATTCATTGTGAAAGTATGGCGGCCCTTATAGTTAAGAATCGCTTCCTGAGCGTTGCTGAGGTCGAATGCCACCTCGGTCTGGCCAAGGAGCTGAGTGCCATGTGGGAACGGAACGACAGTGAAGATCACCTCATTTGTAGCAGAAGGATTGATGAGGTCCAGGTTGGTCGCATCTGCAACAGCTACGGCACTTGCAAACTTATCGTTATCTGTCGATATGGCGACATTGAACTTCATGATGCCGTTAGGTACCTCTGCCTTAAGCTTGATTGCCATCTGCCTTTCAGACTCAGGCACGATGAGAAGATTTGACAAATCTGTGATTTCAGGGTCACAACCTCCTTCATAGTCAGGGTAAAGCTTGATGCCTCCGTCACCCTTAGGTGCCTCCGGATCCTCACCGATCACCGGCTCTTCATCCGCCAAAAGTTCATTGTTCAGAGTCTCATCTGAGATGAGGTCATTGATTTCTATATCGAATGTAGCATTTCCCTGCTCATTCTTCTTTTGTATGAACTTGATCTGACGCCACTGCTTTGCAGCAATTCCAGTAAATGCTCTCGTCATCTTCTTATTCTTGCCGTCGATGCTGCCATCAAACACAACTTCAAGGGTTGTGCCTTCAACCGCGAAGTATCCGGCATTCTGCTCATACGTACCGTCAGCATTGAGCTTATATTCAAGCGGATACCCCGCTTTCAGCGTCACAGTAGCCTTGCCCGGACCAGTTACACTCTCAAGGAACTCATCACTATATGCAACTGTAACCTTGCACTGAAGAAGTGTGCAAGTAAGTTCACCTATTTCAGTCACCTGACCGGCTGTAATCGAAAAGTCCTTCGAAGTTCCATATACCGGAGTCTCAAATGCAGCATTCGGCACTTCCTTGTCGGATGATGATGCCACAAGAGTATATGAACCGGCCGGGAGCGTGAGCTTGTTGTCATTCTCCATTATATCCGAATAGTTCATGCGGGTAAGTTCCACTCCATCGGAGTCGAGTATAGTAACTGTATAATCACCTGATGCTGCTGAAGCTTTGGTATCCAAAGTTTCGTCAAGTGAAATGGTCATAGAACCCAGATAGAGCGTTCCGTCACTCTTTTTGTTCGAAACCGGTGACTTCTGACATGATGGCACAAGCATCAATACTGCCAAGAGTGAATATAATATAGTCTTCTTCATGATTTTTTCCTTTTATCAGTCATTAAGTTCCACATCACCGAGCTCGACTGTCTCGACGTTATTATTAAATGATATTGTAACGGCGCCGCTTCCTGTGCCGGCAACATCAAAAATCATATTATAGGCTGTGGCCGGAGCCAGGTTGGTATATTCCTTTGAGAACGCCTTTTCCGAACCTGATTCAGCAGTAAAAACACCTGTCACAGTAATCTTATAGCCATCAATGAAAGCTGCACGCGTTTCGTCTTTAGCAAACGTAACTATCTCAGTATTATTACGTTCAAGTCGGAACGAATAGTCCTTGTAGTAGTTTTTCAGATTTTCTGTACAAGTTATTTTTATGACAGTGTTCGCTAGAGATACAGGTATTTCGACATCAGTAGTTTCCTTATCCTTGACCACAAAAGTCCTGGTGCCCGCAAAGCATGGTTTCCCAAAACCTTCTTCCTCAAGATTTCCAGCAACAGCTTCCACCGTATACTCACCAACCTTGATCTTTGTTGCAGAATCCCATTCGCTTGATTTTCCACTCCATATCGATGCACCATCTGCATTTGTCACTGCAATTGTAAAATCTTCAGGAACCGGAAGGGCTGCAAAGTCCGAGACATTGCTTTTAGTAACGTCCGTGAGGAACTGGTCTGTAGAGACTGTAAAGTCAACGCATCCCTCATGCACGATATCGGATTTCAAGCATGAAACCACCGTAATAGGCAGCATCAATACTATTAATGACTTTAACTTTTTCATATTATCGGTTTAAAAATCTTATTTGTTTCTATTTAGATATGCTCACCTTGATATCATCAATGTAGAGCCAATAGTTCGCATTCGTATTTGAAGCGGTATTGTCTGTAGAGAGTACCCATGACAGGCGCATGCCATTATCTACATTATCTATCTCTACCGACCTGGTGCCGGCAAAATCAGTATATGATCCACCCGTCTTCGGCAATGTCTCGCCCTTTATGACTATCGGCGAAAGTGATGTCACCGCATTGCTTGCATATCCGCTGCCTCCGACCAATCCTGTAACCTGGTCGATCAGGTCACCTTCATTTCTATCCGGGTTAGAGACCTGTGCCTCAGTATTGACACCGAAATACAGCACTGGAGACTTGTCTGGACGCGATCCCAGCAGTGGATCCCTCTCACTTCTGTTGCTGCCATATCTGAATGACACCGATATCCTGACATCTTTGCCATCCTTGATATTTGACAGGAACGGAGTATAGACCCTACCTTTATAATAAGCACCGGCAAGGAGCACATGCTCATATCTGCAGCATATTCTTATGGATTTTCCGCCATCTCCGCCGATCCTGGTGCCATACCATCCTGCAAGTTCTGAAGTGAAAGATGAGAGTTCGGTTATTCCCTTGAATGTATCACTGCTCATCCCGACTGAAGGATTATCATGTCCGTCACTGAAAGAAGGTATTCCGGAGAAGTCTTCATAGAAGAGATAAGGAACCGTCAATGACACATTTGCCTTGTCCACAGATGTCAGATCACCCAAAATCACATTTTGGTATGTAAGGGCATTGTCGCTGTCGTATGTAACGGAGATCCTACTGTTGCTGAACTGCCTGTACTGCTCTTCATCCTCAAAGCGGAAGACAATCTCTTCACCGGCTGAAATCTTATATCCAGGACAATATGTATACACATTGGAGTCACTATCCGACCATCTGCACCCCTCAGGAGCTTCAAATCTGATAGCGTTGACTTCCTCGCCGAGATTATTCGCAGCAACCTTGAATTTAAGCTGGTACGGATAATCCGAAACTGATTTGATTATCAGCATCACAGGGGTGGAATGGCCGGCCAGACAGTCTTTAGCACGCAGATTTACAGGATCCATATACACGATCTTATCAGTAGTATATGCCTTGATTCCGAGACTCTGTCCGGAAGTGAACTTAGTAGGCACGAATGCCACACATGCATAGTTCTGCTTCTGAACTGTAAGAGGCTCGCTGAGATCAAGAGTCACATCCTTGCTGCCCTCAGACAAAGCTGCAGGCTTGGACGGATCGGTGTAGTCAAGACTTACCTTTCCAACGACATCCACAGGGAATGCAAGCTTGATTTTCGTTATTGAAGCACCCTGAAGATAAGTGTCAGTCGAAGGGATCTGAAAACGGAACTGATGCATCATGCGGTTCATTTTCAACGATAGCCCACCATGGTCTTCAACCTCAGGAACAGTCTCAAGGGGGCCATGAGTCACCGGAGTTGCAATCATTATATCAGCACCGGAGGTCACTTTACCATCCTGCAGCGACGGAAGCCTGAATATGGCAGACGAGCCGCTGACCGACTCCGGCACCGGATAGCAACTATAATAATTATAGCGCCAATTAGGCATCTCCGACGATAGGCTGGATGTAAAATAGCCATGATAGCCGTCCAGACCATAAGAATTAAAGATTTGATTTGACAGGACATAAGTTCCGGAAGAAGTACATGCCCAGACAGCCAGCTGGTCATCAGCTGTCCAGAAGGCAGATAATCCGTTGTCCCCGATTTCAGTACGCGTCTGTGCACCTCCAGCATAAAAGCAGACCTCAACTCCCTGAGTTTCTGCAACATGACCGTCTTTAATCACATCATGACCACATGATGAAAAAGCAATTAAAAAGAACGGTATCAAGACACACAGTACGCAATGTGCGTAATTTCGTCTCATTTATTTTGGTTAAGAATAGTCAGCAAAGTTATGAAGTTTTTTTTATAAAGCAAACGACCCGTTTTTATAAAATAATCGTATCTTTGCACGATTATGTCTTTATACGAAATATGGCAAGCGAAGTAACAAATAACAACATGAATTACGGCGACGATAACATCAGGACGCTGGAGGGAGTGGAGCATATCCGACTCAGACCTGGTATGTATATCGGCACCTTGGGAAAGGGAGATGATCCGGCAGACGGAATCTATGTGCTTCTTAAAGAGGTGGTTGACAACTCTATCGATGAGTTCTCAGCCGGATTCGGAAAGCAGATCCAGATTACAGTGACAGAGAAGGAAGCCACGGTAAGGGACTTCGGACGAGGAATTCCTCTTAACTCCGTTGTCAAGGCGGTGAGCATCCTTAACACCGGAGGAAAATATGATTCCAAGGGATACAAGAAGTCAGTGGGTCTGAATGGTGTGGGTCTTAAAGCCGTTAACGCCCTCTCGTCACATTTCTACGTGGAAGCATATCGCGACGGCATGTGCTCATACGCCGAGTTTGCAGCCGGAAAGCTGGTACAGGACGGAATGAAGGAGACCAAGGAAAAGAACGGAACATATGTAAAGTTCATTCCTGACGAGAACCTTTTCGTGGACTACGCATATAACCTTGAGTTTGTGGAGTCAATGATAAAGAACTACTCCTACCTCAAGAAAGGCCTTACTCTTAATCTCAACGGCACGCCATACATATCCAAGAACGGTCTGCTGGATCTCATCAATGAAAAGATGTCCGAAGAGCCGTTCTACGCCCCCATCCATATTTCTGGAGAAGACATAGAAATCGTGATTACCCACGGCAACAGCTACGGAGAGAACATCACTTCATTCGTGAACGGACAGAATACCCGCGACGGAGGTACACATCTTGTGGCAGTAAGAGAGGCTATATCAAAGACGCTCAAGGAATTCTTCAAGACATATTCAAAGAAGGACTTCGCACCGGAAGACATACGTCAAGGCATCATAGGAGCCATCAGCATCCAGATCCAGGAGCCTATCTTCGCAAACCAGGCAAAGACCAAGCTTGGATCTACATACATGTGGAACCAGGTGATTGAAAACGAAGACGGCACCCATGGTTACGATGTGGGCCCTACAATCAGAAGTTTTGTTAACGATTTCGTGAAGACTACCCTGGACAACTATCTCCACATGCATAAGGAGATTATACCTGCCCTGCAGGCGAAGATCCAGTCATCGGAAAAGGAACGCCAGGAAATTTCTTCAATCCAGAAGAAGACCAAGGAACGCAACAAGCGTACAAGTGTGTATAACAAGAAGCTTCGCGACTGCAAATACCACCTCAAGGACAAGCTTCCGGCTGCAAAGGAAGACCTCAGGGAGCAGACAAGCATCTTCATCACTGAGGGAGACTCTGCGAGCGGAACCATCACAAAGGCACGCAATGCAGAGACTCAGGCAGTATTTTCTCTTAGAGGAAAGCCTATCAACTCATACAAGGAGAGCCGCAAGAAGATTGCCGAGAACGAGGAGCTCAACCTGCTTATAAATGCATTGGGACTGGAGGAGGATATTGACGACCTCCGCTATAACAAGATCATCGTAGCAACCGATGCCGATGACGACGGAATGCACATCCGCATGCTCGTGCTGACGTTCTTTATGAAATACCATCCTGACCTCATCAGAAGAGGACATGTGTACATCCTTCAGACTCCTCTGTTCCGAGTCAAGAACAGGAACGAAGTCCGCTACTGCTACAGCATCGAGGAAAAGGACAAGGCCGTAAAGGAACTCAAGACCAAGGTTGAGATTACGCGATTCAAAGGTCTTGGTGAGATATCATGGGACGAGTTTACAGGATTCATCGGCAAGGACATGAGACTTGACAAGGTGAGACTGAGCGACGAGGAGCCTCTTGCTGACATCATGGAGTTCTACATGGGCGAGAACACCATTGACAGGCAGATATTCATCAGCCGCAATCTTAGAAGCGCCCAGGAGCTGGAAGACGTAAACATTTAACAACTACATACACAATGTGGAGAAAATTCTGCGGATGGCTACTCCGCACAATGGGTTGGACTGCAGTTGACCCGGTAGCACCTGATGATAAATGCATAATTCTCGGAGTTCCTCACACATCAATCTGGGATTTCGTTATTTCATACCTATATTATATGTCAGTAGGCGGAAAGCCATACTGCATGATAAAAGGTGAAATGTTCTGGGGACCTCTCGGATGGTTGCTCCGCAAATTGGGAGGCATCCCTGTCGACAGAAAGAAAGGCAGCAATGTGGCGCTCAGTGTCATAAAGGAGATGAAAGCTACTCCTGTAGTCCACCTCGCCCTTGCACCGGAAGGCACACGCAAGGCGGTAAAGCGCTGGAAGACAGGCTTCCACACCATAGCACGCCAAGTAGGATGTCCTGTATATATGGGATATTTCGACTGGGGCACCAAACGCGTCAGCCGAGGCCAGAAAGTAGAACTTACCGACGATGCAAGAGCTGATATGGAACGCATCCAGGCACTTTATGAAGAGATGCATCTTGTTGGAAAGCACCCTGAGAAATACATTACTCACTAAACATCAATATATATGATTCAACTTTACAAACGCATGCAGCGCATGAGGGAGAAGTATGTCGATACTATAGCCAAACTCTATGACTATGCCACAACGGTTTATGCCAAGAACCAGTACACACAGTGGTATGACACCAAAGAAGGCGGCTACACATACAGTTCCTTCAAAGGCAAATGCGACAGCCTCTCAAAGAAGCTCACACAGTACGGCATCGGAGTCGGCGACAAGGTGGCTATCCTTTCCCAGAGCATGCCTAACTGGTCTGTGGCATTCTTCAGCATCGTTCCTTTCGGAAGGATTGCCATTCCTATACTACCGGACAGTTCAGAAAATGAAGTAACCAATATAATCAATCACTCGGAAAGCAAGGTAATATTTGTATCCCAGAAACTGGCATCCAAACTGAGTCAGGAGTGCAGGGACAAGATGACCCTTGTGATTGAAATTGACACATTCGAAGTCCTTCACGCAAACGAGGAGAAATTCACATGCGACGGAAGGACGACCGTACCTACACCAGACGACATTGCTACGATAATATACACCTCAGGCACCACGGGAAGCGCTAAAGGAGTGGTCCTAAGCCACAGGAATCTTACATCGAACGTCATCACATGCTATCATTCATGCAAGAGGACCGAAAAAGACAGATGGCTATCGGTTCTCCCTATGGCACACACACTTGAGATGACACTGAGCATGCTCTATCCTATGTATTGCGGAGCAACAGTATATTATCTCCCGAAACCACCAGTAGCATCACTGCTGATGAAGGCTTTGAAGACAGTCAAGCCTACGACAATGCTGACGGTTCCGCTCATAATTGAGAAAGTCTATAAAGGCAGCGTCCTGCCGACTATACAGAAAAGCCGTACGTTCACCTGGATGAACGAGCATATGAACGGCCTTATGTGCAGGATAATAGGCATAAAGCTCAAGAAGACATTCGGAGGATGTATATCATTCTACGGTATCGGAGGAGCTAAGCTCGATCCTGAAGTGGAAGCTTTCCTTCTCAAGGCGAAATTCCCTTATGCAATCGGTTATGGTCTTACCGAGACTTCTCCGCTTCTTGGCTACGCAATGAACGGATGGAGAGGAGTCGGAGTCATGGGATATCCGGTATATAACGTAAAGCTTAAGCTTCACAACATAAATCCAGAGACCGGAGAAGGAGAAATCATTGCAAAGGGGCCGAATGTAATGCTTGGCTATTACAAGGACCCAGCACGTACCAAGAGCGTATTCACTGAGGACGGATGGTTCCGCACCAGCGACATCGCAATACAGGACGAAAAGGGACGTTTCTACATCAAGGGACGTAACAGCAACATGATCCTAGGTCCTTCCGGAGAGAATATTTATCCAGAAGAAATAGAGAACGTACTCAACAACGTTGAAGGCGTAAGCGAATCAATTGTAGTGGAACGCGACGGCCGCCTCGTGGCTCTGGTACAGCCTCTGGAGAATTATATCGACTGGGACAATGAGATCGAGGACAAGATGTACGAAAAGATCGACAACTGGAAGAAGAAGATTCTCAGCATAACAAACAAGAGCGTAAGCAAGTCATCTCAGGTAAGCTCAGTCGAAGTCATGAAGGAGCCTTTCGAGAAGACTGCCACTCAAAAGATCAGACGCTTCAAATATAAGGATTCAGCCCCTACGGTAGAGGCAGAATTGGAGCAGCAGAAAAAAGAAAATTAAACTTTTTTTCGCCAGAAACACGGTTTTACACCAAATTTGTATAGGACGTTTCATGACTCATTAAATTTAACAGTGGTTATGAAACGTCTTAATTTTATTATGGGAGCTGCGGCTCTTGCAGCTGCAATCTTTGCAGCGACACCTGATGCATCTGCACAAGGTGAAAGTAACAGGGATGAATTCGGCAACATTGTCCGCGGTCCCTATGAGACCAACAGATTCGGCGACAACTGGTTCATCGGCGTTGGAGGCGGTATAAACTTCCTTCTCAACGACAACTTCGACGGGAAGATCGCCCCAAGCATTGATGCCAATTTCGGTAAATGGTTCACTCCGACTATCGGTATGAGAGTGGGCTACCAGGGCATCAACATGCAGATGTGGTCAGACACACCGGGACTGCTCGGTGCTACACTTGACAACGGGAAAAATCAGTATCTGCAGAAAGCCGGATACATGTACATCCACGGCGATTTCCTGTGGAATATTTCCAATTCGATCGGAGGGTACAGCGACACACGCTTCTGGAACTTCGTACCATATGTACACACCGGATATTTCCGCGCATATGGACTTGACGGCACAGACTTCGCCGACAACGAGATTGCAGCTGGTGCGGGACTCCTCCACAACCTCAGGCTCAGCTACAGGCTTGATCTGATCATCGACATGAGGGCAACTATTGTGAACGGAAGAGCTGTGAATTCCAATGGAATCACCGTACTGCCTACAGTGACTGCCGGACTTGCAGTAGATCTCGGATGGCCTGAATTTGTAAGGACAAGCACAATTCTGGATGCCATGGAGATAGCAAATGTAGAGAAAACTCAGATTCTGGAGACTGCAATTATAGCACTCGAGGCAGCAAATGCAGCACTTGAAGTAGAGAACGGCAATCTTGCAAAGAAGAACAATACTCTTGCAAAGGAAGTGGAGAAACTGAAGGATCAGCCTAAGATGGACCCTTCCGCTTTCTTCGAGGGAATGACACCTGCAGCCGTCTATTTCAACATAGGACAGACCACCCTATCCGACAAGGAACTCCACCATCTGGACTTTCTGGCTAAAAATCTCATCACTGCAGCAGACAAGGACACAAAGATCTATGTGACAGTAATGGGAACAGCTGACAGCAACACAGGTACACAGAAAAGGAACCAATATCTCAGCGAAGCACGCGGGAAATACGTATTCGACCTTCTCACGACCAAATACGGAATTTCGAAGGAGAGGCTTATAATCAAATCTGAAATAGTCAAGGCAGAGGCAAAACCTGAACTCAGCAGAGCTGTCGTGATAACTTTCTGATACGGTAATTCACATATAAATTTCAACGCTTCAACTGATGTTGGAGCGTTATTTATTGCATTTACATCAAATAAAATAGTGAAAATGCTGTAGTTTAATGTATTTTTTGTATCTTTGCATAGATATATGCGCGCGAATAAACGCAATATAACGTTCAGAATAAGAATAAATTAAATAACAAAGCAATTTAAAGTATGAAAACAGTGAAATTATTCTTTGCAACAATGGCTGTAGCTGCTGTTGCAATGGTAGCTGCCTCGCAGGCAAGCGCAGAGGAAAAGAATGACTGCAAGTATGGTCCATACCTTACTAACGGTCTTTGGGATAATTGGTTTGTAAACCTTGGAGCTGGTGCAAACTTTGCTTATGATAATAGCGAATGGGCTACAGGTGTTGCACTCAACCTCAATGTAGGAAAATGGTTCGACCCTTGCTTCGGTGCACGCATCGGCTATAACGGAATCACTGGAATGGACAGCACATTCAGCTACTTCCACGTAGATGGTCTCTGGAATATTTCCAACACTATCGGAGGATACAACGAGAACAGAATCTGGAACTTCGTTCCATATCTCAGCGCCGGTTTCCTTATGGACAAGCCAGTAGCTGGCAATGAGATTGCTGCAGGTGCAGGTCTCCTCAACCTTATCCGTCTTTCTGACCTCATTGACCTTACCCTTGATATCCGCGGAAACATCTACGAGCGCGAGGGAGCAGCTGGTTACATCAGCGCAGCTGTAGGTCTTTCAGTAAACCTCGGCAAGAATAAGACTTGGACTCGCGCATGCGACTACCATAACCCTGAGGATGTTGACAAGATTTCTGCAGCAGAGGCTTCAATCGCAGCTCTTACTGCTGCTAATGCAGCTCTTGCAGCTGACAAGGCAGGTCTCGAGAATGAGAATGCAGCACTTCAGGCTAAGAACGCACAGCTTGCTGAAGACGTCAAGACTGCAGAGAACAACGCTGGTCTTAAGGAAGTCGGTCCTGCTTCATTCTTCTTCGAAATCGGCCAGACTGAGCTCAGCAAGAAGGAACTCAAGCACCTTGATTTCTACATGCAGAACGTACTTCCTTACGTAAAGAACGGAAAGGCTACTGTAGTTACAGGTACAGCTGACAGCAACACTGGTTACGCTAAGCGCAACGAGTACCTCAGCAAGAAGCGTGCAGAGTACATGATCAACCTCCTCCAGACCAAGTACGGAATCGACACTGCAAACATCGTAGTAAAGAATTCTGTAATCAAGGCTGCAAAGGGAGCTGCTGCATTCGACAGAGCTGTTGTGGTTTCATTCGAATAAGCACACAGTTGAATTCAAGCGAACAAGAATAATTGAGAAAATATGAAAAATATTAAAATCTTCTTTGGCGTTATGCTTATAGCTGCAATGTCACTAGCAGTTGCGCCACAGATGAAAGCTCAGGAAGCAAATAACAGCACATACCTGACAAATGGATTTTGGGACAACTGGTTCATCAACGTAGCAGGAGGCGTAAACTTCTTTGGAGATGGAGGTTACACACCTGGTTTCGGATGGGGAGTTGAAGCAAACGTTGGAAAGTGGTTCACTCCATGCTGGGGTGCCCGCGCCGGATACTCAGGACTTTTCGGTTCAATGTGGAGCAACCAGAAGGAAATCCTTAATGCAGGATACTACGAAGAGAAAGATCAGTATAAGAAGAAGTTCGGATTTGCGTATTTCCATGGCGATATCATGCTCGACTTCACAAATGCTGTATGGGGACTCAATGAGAATAGGATATGGAGCGTTATTCCTTACTTCCACGCAGGACTTCTCAGAACATATGATGATCCGCTTGTTGTAGGCGCAGCAGAATATCTCAACAATGAGATTGCAGGTGGCCTCGGTCTCCTCAACAACTTCCGCCTCACAAAGAGACTCGACCTTACCCTGGATATCAGAGGTCTTCTCTTCAACGGAAGACAGCACGGAACCAATGGTGGTGTTGCAGGAGCAATTCAGGCAAGCATCGGACTTGCTGTAAACCTCGGCAAGACAACTTGGAAGCGTACTTCAGAGTATCATAACCCAGCTGATGCTGATAAGATTTCAGCAGCTGAAGCAACACTTGCAGCTCTTACAGCAGCTAACGCAGCTCTTGCAGCTGACAAGGCAGGTCTGGAGAACAAGAAGGCAGAGCTTCAGGCAGAAGGAAATGAGCTTGCATCTGCCCTTCAGACAGCTGAGAACAACAGCGGACTCAAGGAAGTTGGTCCAGCATCATTCTTCTTTGAGATCGGAAAGACCGAACTCAGCAAGAAGGAGCTCAAGCACCTCGACTTCTACATGCAGAACGTACTTCCTAACGTGAAGAACGGAAAGGCTACAGTAGTTACAGGTACAGCTGACAGCAACACCGGTTATGCTAAGCGCAACCAGTACCTCAGCAAGAAGCGTGCAGAGTACATGATCAACCTCCTCCAGACCAAGTACGGAATCGACACTGCAAATATCGTAGTGAAGAACACTGTGATCAAGGCTGCTAAGGGAGCTGCAGCATTCGACAGAGCAGTAGTAGTTTCATTCGAGTAATAGACACTACCTAAAAATACTTAGAAGACGTTCCTAAACATATGGGACGTCTTCTTTTTTTATTATCTTTGTGAGTTTATATAAAGAGTATTTAACATCCATACAATAGATTTCAAACTATGAGCAGATTACCGGCAGAATGGGAAAAACAGAGTGGCGTACAGCTGACCTGGCCCCATTGTGAAACAGAGTGGTTCGAGCTAGAGAATGTGCTTTCATGCTATGTGGACATAGCATATACTATTCTCCGATTCGAGCCTCTGATGATAGTGACAAGAGACATCGAAGAATGCAGATCGGATATTAAAAGAATATGCGAATCAAAAGGAATCGAAATAGACTTGGATAAGATCAGATTCTACACATCCCCTCTTAACGACACATGGGCACGCGACCATGGCGGAATAAGCGTATACGGCGATGGAGGACAGAAATATCTCTACGACTTTGTATTCAACGGATGGGGTCTGAAGTTTGGGTCTGACCTTGACAACCAGATTACTAAGAACATATATCATCAGGGAGCATTCCAGGAAGACGTCATAGGCGTGGATATGCGTCCTTACGTGCTTGAAGGCGGCAGCATCGATTCGGATGGTTGCGGCACAATGCTGACGACTACTGAATGCCTCTGCTCCGTAAACAGGAACGAGTATCTCAGTAAGGAAGAAATTGAAGAAGAACTCTGCGGAGCATTCGGCCTGAAGAGAATCCTCTGGCTGGATCACGGCACCATAATCGGCGACGATACTGATAGCCACGTGGATATTCTTGCAAGATTCTGCTCACCAGACACAATAGCATATATGCAGTGTACTGATCCGGAGGATCCTCATTATGAGCCACTTGCAGCAATGGAGAAACAGCTGCGCAGTTTCAGGACACTGGATGGCAAACCATACAATCTCATACCTCTCCCCCTCCCTGAACCACTTTATCTGGAAGACTACAGGCTTCCGGCATCATATGCCAACTTCCTGATCATCAATGGAGCTGTACTTCTCCCTGGGGCCGGCTCTCCTCTTGATGAGGTGGCAAGAGAAAGATTACAGGAAGTATTCCCTGACAGAGAGGTTATAGTCATAGATTGCAGGGCACTCCTCTCAGGTCACGGTTCTCTCCACTGCATCACAATGCAGTTCCCAGAAGGTTATATAAGATAATTTTTACAGACATGAACATACTTAAGGTAGGAATGGTGCAGCAGTCATGCGGACCTGACATTCCGGCAAACATTGAAAAGCTTAAAGGCAATATCCGCAAATGTGCAGAAATGGGAGCACAGCTCGTAGTTCTTCAGGAGCTGCATAATTCAGTGTATTTCTGCAAGCACGAAGAAGCGTCTCTCTGCGATCTTGCAGAGCCTATACCAGGACCATCGACAGAGACATATGGTGCTCTTGCCAAGGAGCTTGGAATCGTGATTGTGCTCTCACTCTTCGAGCGCAGGACTGCAGGTATATATCACAATACAGCAGTTGTAATGGAAAAGGATGGAAGCATCGCCGGAAAGTACCGCAAGATGCATATCCCTGATGACCCTTGCTACTACGAGAAATTCTATTTCACCCCTGGAGATATGGGATTCCAGCCTATAGAGACCTCTGTCGGTACATTGGGAGTGCTTGTATGCTGGGATCAGTGGTATCCGGAGGCTGCAAGATGCATGGCTCTTAACGGAGCTCAGATGCTGATCTACCCTACCGCCATTGGAGGCGTCTATACAGATCCGATAGAGGAACAGAGGGTGCAGAGCGACGCATGGCAGCTTGTGCAAAGAGGACATTCAGTTGCCAACGGCCTCCCTGTTATTACAGTCAACCGAACAGGACAGGAGGATGACCCTACAGGAGTGACAAAGGGCATCAAGTTCTGGGGACGATCTTTCGCTACAGGCCCTCAGGGTGAACTTCTGGCTGAATTCGGCAATGACGAGGAAGGAGTAAAGGTAGTGGAAATTGATCTCGACAGGACTGAATATGTTCGTCGCGGATGGCCTTTCTTCAGAGACAGACGCATTGACGCATACGGCGAAACCATTCTCAAACGTTACGGAAAATAAAACTCATATACTATGGCAAACATCGGTACTACATTCACAAGATCAGGTAAGAAAGCAGTCCTCTGCGGTTCAGGAGAGCTTGGCAAGGAAGTCACTATAGAACTCCAGAGATATGGAGTTGAAGTAGTTGCGCTGGATAAATATGAAAATGCGCCTGCCATGCATGTCGCTCATAAAAGCCATGTCTTGTCAATGCTGGACGGAGATGCACTGGAGGCAGTCATCCGCGAAGAAAAGCCGGACTTCATCATCCCTGAAATCGAGGCAATTGCAACAGACAGACTCGTAAAGCTTGAGGAAGACGGTTTTAATGTAATACCGACAGCCAAGGCGACAAGAATCACAATGAACCGTGAAGGCATACGTCGCCTCGCTGCTGAGGAGCTCGAAATTCCGACATCGCCATACCGTTTTGCCGAGACTAGAGAGGAGTTTGACAAGGCGGTAAAGGAAATCGGCATACCATGTGTCGTGAAACCCGTAATGAGTTCGTCAGGCCATGGTCAGAGCACCATCAAGTCTGTAGAAGACATCGATAAGGCTTGGAAGATTTCACAGGAAGGAGGACGTGCAGGCGGCGGAAAGGTAATCGTAGAAGGATTCGTGAACTTCGACTACGAGATTACCCTTCTTACCGTAAGACATAGCGGTGGCACTACATTCCTGAAGCCTATCGGCCATCATCAGGTGGACGGAGATTACCGCGAATCATGGCAGCCGCAAGCAATGTCCCAGCAGGCAATTGAAATGGCAGAGGCTATAGCAAAGGCAATCACTGATGCGCTGGGAGGCTATGGAATCTTCGGTGTGGAACTATTCGTAAAAGGAGAGGACGTGATATTCAGCGAGGTTTCCCCAAGACCGCATGACACAGGTATGGTCACGATGATTTCACAGGATATGTCAGAATTCGGTCTTCATGCACGTGCAATCCTCGGCCTTCCTATTCCTGAGGTTAAATTCTACGGACCTTCGGCATCAAAGGCTATCGTCGTAGAAGGCAATACACGCGAGTATGAATTCTGCGATGTGGATAAAGTGCTTGAAGAACCGGGAGTTCAGATCCGATTCTTCGGAAAGCCGGAGATTGCAGGACATAGACGCGTGGGTGTGATTCTGGCCACAGATGACTCAGTCACAGCAGCACTTGCCAAGGCGGAAAGAGCATATGCAAAATTAAAGGTAACGGTTAAATAACCGTTACCTTGCAAGTTTCGCCAGTTCGAAATCAGCTTTTATCTTATCTATTATAGAGCAGACTATTTTATAGGTTCTGCTCTCTTTTGTATAATCGGCAGGGGTGATGAAGTTAACACGATGCTGACGAAGGAGTTTCTTGGCAACATTTACCTTCTTCTTGATTTCAGGATTATAGACTGCTATGGAATTGCCTCCGAACATCTTCACAATCTTCATGCAAGGTACGTCTGTCTCTCCATCGCCAAAATATATCATATGAGGAAATGGTATCCTCTTAATATCTTCTGCCTGACTTTCGTTAACCTTCTTGTTATCCCTGACGCTGAGGATTCCCTTGTTTATCTTGAACAGGAACTGTGTCTTTGCCGTGTAGTCTACAGCCACTCCTGGCCATTCTGCTTCACCTTCATTATTATATAGGAAAGAACAGGCGAAAATACGCTTGAATTCTCCTGCAATTGCAGTGCCTTCAATCATTTCTGCAAGTCCTGAAGAATTTATATAGTGCTCTATTCTGACGCCTTTAGCCTTACCATATTCATTTATAAGGGAAAACCATTCCTTCACACCGTTAAAGAGCTCCACAGATGCTCCGAATCTCTTGAAATCCTTCCTTCGAAGTTTGATGCCTGCCTTACGGGCCTCATCAAACATTAGTTTCATATAGCTTAGGATATTGCTGGCATCCTGACCCAAGGCTATATCATCACTCTCCTGCCAGAACTCCTGAGGCTTCTTTCCGATTGCCTGAATGAATCCGAATTCCTGCATATTGCCAGGTGAAAGAGTACCGTCAAAGTCGTAGATAAGTGCAACAATTGGTTTTGCTCTCATAATTATAGCATTTTAACGTCTAAAATCACCACAAAAAAGGGTGTTTCGCCACAAAGATAATAATATTAATATGCTATAGCGCAGTTTTTTCTACTTTTGCGTGGATTTTAATGACAAAGCGACTAAAACAATGAAGCATTACTTTACACGACTTGAAGAAGCGATTAAGAACAACTGGGATCGTCCGGCACTGGGCAATTTCAGAGGTGAGCTTTTCACTTTTGGAGAATTCGCTACACAGATTGAAAAATTTCACGTTTTCTTTGAGGCAATAGGTCTCAAAAAAGGAGACAAGGTTGCACTCTGCGCAAAGAACTCTGCAAGATGGGGTATTACTTTCTTTGCAGCAAACACGTATGAAGCTGTAGTTGTACCGATTCTTGCTGATTTCCATCCGGACAGCGTCAATAATCTTGTCGATCATTCAGAGAGCACAATACTGCTCACCGACACAGACATCTGGAACAAACTTGATATAACAAAGATGCCGACCGTCAAGGCCGTCATTTCTTCAAGCGATTTCTCTCTTCTGTATGCAGCTGATGAGAACATAACCAAAATCAACGAGCAGCTTGACACTCTTTTTGCAGAGAAATATCCTGACGGATACACTGCTGCAAATGTGTCATTCGCGACTGACAACGAAAAGAATCTCGCAATCATCAACTACACTTCAGGAACCACAAGTGCTCCTAAGGGCGTGATGCTTCGTTATGAGTGTATCTCAGCAAATGTCGAGTTCGGTCAGGAGTGGCTGCCTTCATTCCCTGAAGACAAGATAGTATCGATGCTTCCGATGGCACACATGTACGGAATGATGTTCGAGCTTATCTACCCTCTTTGCGGAGGTTCGTCAATCTATTATCTCGGAAAGACCCCTACACCAGCACTTCTCCTTGGAGCGATGGCGGAAGTGAAACCATATCTTGTCATCACAGTTCCTCTCGTAATGGAGAAGATTTTCAAGAGCAAGGTAGCTCCTGTTATCAACAAGCCTGTGATGAAAGTCATCTGCGCAATCCCAGGACTTAACCAGATCATCTTCAAGAAGATCCGCACAACCTTGCTGAATGCTTTCGGAGGCAACGTCCGCTCTATAGTTATGGGTGGAGCAGCTCTTAATCCGGATGTAGAGAAATGGTTCAAGAAGTTCAAGCTTCCATATACAGTAGGTTATGGCATGACAGAGGCTGCACCTCTGCTTGCATATGAGGACTGGCATGATTTCGTTCCTAAATCATGCGGAAAGGCTATCAATTTCGTAACTGTACGCATCGATTCAGAAGATCCATATAAGAAAGTCGGAGAAATCCAGGCCAAGGGTGTGAGCCTTATGAGTGGATACTACAAGAATGAGGAGGCAACAGCAGCGGCATTCACAGAAGATGGATGGATGAAGACTGGCGACCTCGGACTTCTTGATAAGGACGGCAATATCTTCATCAAGGGACGCAGCAAGAACATGATTCTTTCTGCAAACGGCCAGAACATCTATCCGGAAGAGATTGAGGCAGTTGTAAACAACCAGCCTTATGTGGTAGAGTCTGTGGTTGTCAATAGAGGCGCAAGACTTGTTGCATTGGTTTATCTTGATGCTGCAAAAGCTAAAGAGGAAGGCACCGACATCGAGCTTCACAAGTCTATCATCATGACAGAGGTAAATAAGTCAATGCCTGCATATAGCAAGCTCAACCTCGTAGAATACGTTGATGAGCCTTTTGAAAAGACTCCAAAGATGAGTATCAAGAGGTTCATGTACAAATAAACAGGACTGATACACGTACTATTATTTAAACCTGTTTTGGCGGTTCGGATTTTCCGGCCGCCTTTTTTTGTCAGTCTGAACTGACGTTTTGGCAGATTTATATGGTTGGAACGTAATTTGACTAAAGGATGCCGACTATTATAGACTAGTGAAACATAAAATATAAGAACAATATGGCAACAACAGGAAAAATTGGAGTAACAACCGAGAATATATTTCCGGTAATCAAGAAATTTCTTTATTCAGACCATGAGATTTTCCTGAGGGAACTTGTAGCGAATGCAGTGGATGCCACCAGGAAGATGGAGGCGCTTGCCGCTTCCGGTGAATTCTCAGGTGAACTCGGAGAACTTTCCGTCAGGATTGAGCTTGACGAAAAGAAGAGAACTCTCAAGATAATCGACAGAGGTATCGGTATGACTGCGGAAGAAGTAGAGAAATACATCAACCAGATAGCATTTTCAAGCGCAGGAGAATTTCTTGAGAAATACAAGGACCAGTTGAGCAGCATCATCGGACATTTCGGTCTGGGATTCTATTCTGCCTTCATGGTAGCAGAGAAAGTGACAATTGAGACCCTATCCTGGAAAGATGGGTCCAAGGCAGTGAAGTGGAGCTGCGACGGGTCTCCAGAGTACGAAATGGAGGAATGCGTAAAGGAGGATAGAGGCACTGTGATTACACTTTACATTGCCGAGGACGAGAAGGAGTTTGCAGAAAAAAACCGCATAGAGAGTCTGCTTGGCAAATACTGCAAGTTTATGCCTGTTCCTGTGATCTTCGGAAAGGAGCAGGAATGGAAGGACGGCAAATATGTGGATACAGACAAGGATAATGTGATAAACAAGGTAGAGCCGCTCTGGGCAAGAAAGCCTGCTGACCTTAAAGATGAAGACTATAAGGAATTCTACAGGGCACTGTATCCTATGGGAGAAGAGCCTCTGTTCCATATTCATCTGAATGTTGACTACCCTTTCAACCTCACAGGTATCCTCTACTTCCCTAAGATAAAGAACAATGTAGAGATTTCACGCAACAAGATCCAGCTCTATTGCAATCAGATGTTCGTGACTGACTCAGTAGACAATATTGTCCCTGACTTCCTCACTCTTCTGCACGGCGTGATTGACTCTCCGGATATTCCACTGAATGTATCTCGAAGCTATCTCCAAAGTGATGCGAATGTTAAGAAGATATCGACATACATTACAAAGAAGGTGGCAGACCGCCTGGAAGAGATTTTCAGAAATGAAAGAGAGCAGCTGGAGGAGAAATGGGACAATCTTAAGCTTTTCATTGAATATGGAATGCTTTCTGACGAGAAGTTCTGCGACAGGGCAATGAAGTTCTGCCTGCTGAAGAACACAGAAGGCAAATATTACAGCATCGAGGACTACAGGAAATTCATCGAGGAGGGGCAGACAGACAAGGATAAAAAAGTAGTATTCCTTTATGCCACAGACGTGGAAGGCCAGTATAGTTTCATAGAGGCAGCAAAGGCAAAAGGATACGATGTCCTGCTGCTCGACTGTCAGCTTGACAGCCATTTCGTGAATCTCCTGGAGACAAAGGTGGAGAACTCACGTTTCGCACGTGTGGATTCGGACAGCATCGATAATCTGATTCCTAAGGAAGATAAGATTCGTCCGGAAATGTCACAGAGCGAGCAGGAAGACCTTTCAGTAATATTCCAAAGCGTTCTGCCTAAAGATAACCAGTATTACGTGCAGGGGGACAATCTCGGAGCAGATGCAGTTCCCGTACTCATTACCCAGAGCGAGTTCATGAGACGCTACCGTGAGATGTCTGCTATGGGCGGAGGAATGAACTTCTACGGAGAGATGCCGGCTATGTACAACATTACGGTGAATATGGAGAACCCTCTTATAGCACGTATAATGGAGGCCAAGGTGGCTCAGGTGGCTCCTGCACAGGTGATTCCGGATGCAGCGTCTGACGCATCGGAAGATGTAAAGAGAACTATCACCGAGGCCCAGGAGACTGCAGCCGCCTCGCATAAGTCTGACCTTGAAGCATTTGCTGAAGGCAATGAGATTCTGAAACAGATCACGGACCTTGCACTGCTGGCAAACGGTATGCTCAAGGGCAAGGAACTGAGCGACTTTATTGCGAGAAGTGCTAAGGTTGTGGAAGACGCATATCTGAAATAATATTGTTCGGTAGATATTCCGGTGACCCCCGCCCTCGCTACGCTCAGGCACCCCCTAGCCGGGGGTGGCATGTCACCTACATATTCTACCGAACAATATTATTTTAAATTGATATAGACTATAGGTTATCTGATAAGGTTAAGGAATTCGTTTCGGGTTCGCTCATCACGAAGGAAGATACCGCTGAAGGCCGATGTAGTAGTGACTGCATTGGCCTTCTGCACACCACGAAGGGTCATGCATGTGTGAGATGCCTCAATTACCACTGCAACTCCTAACGGATTCAGAGTTTCCTGAATGCAGTCGCGGATCTGGGTAGTAAGCCTTTCCTGTACCTGCAGACGGCGTGCAAAAGTCTCCACGACACGAGCGATCTTGCTGAGACCTGTAATCGTACCATTCGGGATATAAGCCACATGAGCCTTGCCGATAAAAGGCATGATATGATGTTCGCAAGTGGAATATAGCTCAATATCCTTTACAAGGACCATCTGCTGATACTCCTCACTGAACATTGCGCTGCGGAGAATCTCAGCACCATCCTGCTGCATTCCGTGGGTGAGGAACTGCAGCGCCTTGGCAACGCGTTCAGGTGTCTTCACAAGTCCCTCACGTTCAGGGTCTTCACCAAGAAGTCTGAGTATTTCCTTATAATGTACGGCAATGGCGGCAGTAGTAGCCTCATCGTATTTTTCTTCCTTTAAATATGCCATTCTTGCAGGATTTTTGTAATATACGTTAAAATTGTATGCAAAAATAGCAAAAAGAATATCATCATTGATTTTTTTTATCTATATTTGCGCCCCCTTATTTAAGGACATATCAAAAAACATTGATTATTAATAATTTAAATCTACATAACTATGTATTGGACACTTGAACTTGCATCAAAATTGGAAGATGCACCATGGCCAGCAACTAAGGAAGAACTTATCGATTATGCGACACGTTCAGGAGCTTGGGCTGAAGTGGTAGAGAACCTTGAAGAACTTGAAGATGACGGAGAAATCTACGAAAGCATCGAAGACATCTGGCCAGATTACCCTTCCAAAGACGACTTCTTCTGGAATGAGGAGGAGTATTAAGAGGTAAAACGAGGGTAAAGTACTCGTAATATACTGAAAGTCAACAAGAACGGACAAGCAGATTTGTTTGTCCGTTCTTGTTTTACCACGTTTTGACACGGAATATGTTTGGCTATTTTACAACAGCGCAAATCATCTCTTGAATATTAAGGTCTTAATCCGGCCAGGCGGATAGTTGCTCTCTCATGCCCCATTCGGGAGGCTTTCTCATACATCACCCGAGCCATTTCAATCTGCACACCGGCTGATGTCTTACCTGTTTCATAATAATATCCGGTCTGGTAGAGTCCTTCTGCCAGACCTAAGCGACCGGCCTCGGAGAAATAGTTGGCAGCTATATCAAATTTCCTTTCAGTCTGAAAGCATAGACCGGCATATAATGCGGCTTCCGGAAAGAATAATTGTTTGGAGCCGAATATCTTTACAAACTTCTTCTTTGCAATTTTGTATTTGCCATCCCTGTACAACCGGATGCCTCTGTGCAATTCTGCCAGATCCACCAACAATGGTTTGAGATATTTCAAATCAAAATTCTTATTCAACGCAGATCCTCCATCAAGAATATCCCAGGCAATGTAAAACGACGAAGGACCTTCAATCATCATTTCTTTTGCCCGGATTTTATCTTTGTCACTCATATTATTGTAATTGATGACCATAAAGGATACATCGCGGACTTTTGTAGATAATTTATTCATGTGTTGATACAAGATGCGACTGTCCTCCGAGTCATCGTCAAACAGAATGATATATGGCAAACCCGACACTTCGGATAAAGAGGTGTAACGGACTACCTGAGAATAGGCGGATATGCTCATAAAAAGAGCAAGCAGAGTAACAGAAAATTTAAACTTCATGATATTATGTAAATTATAGATGACGGATTAAAGGTCGAGTTTCACTATAATAATTTATGGCAAATTTATAAAATTTAAATTATCTTTGCATTCCGTATGAAAACGGGATTTGACAATAATAAATATCTGAGGATTCAGTCCGAACAGATCAAGAAGCGCATCGCGCAATTCGGAGACAAGCTTTACCTCGAGTTCGGAGGTAAGCTCTTTGACGACAATCATGCAAGCCGTGTACTTCCGGGATTCCAGCCCGACAGTAAGCTTCAGATGCTCATGCAGTTGAAGGATGAGGCAGAAATCATCATAGTCATCAGCGCCCTCGACATAGAGAAGAACAAGGTGCGCGGAGACCTCGGCATAACATACGACGAAGATGTGTTGCGTCTTCGCGGAGAATTTGAAAAAGTAGGCCTGTTCGTAAGCAGCGTAGTAATAACCCATTACAATGGTCAGTCAAGTGCGGATGCATATCGTGCCCGCCTTGAACGCAGAGGAATCAAAGTGTATTATCACTACACCATAGAGGGATATCCTAATAACGTGGCTCTGATCGACTCCGACGAAGGATTCGGACGAAATGACTACGTACACACCTGCAAGCCATTGGTGGTGGTGACAGCTCCAGGTCCGGGCAGCGGCAAGATGGCTGTCTGTCTCAGCCAGCTGTACCATGAGAATAAAAGAGGGATCAAGGCCGGTTATGCAAAGTTCGAGACCTTCCCTGTATGGAATCTTCCCCTCAAGCATCCGGTCAATATTGCGTATGAGGCAGCTACAGCTGACCTGAATGACGTGAACATGATCGACCCGTTCCACTTCGAAGCATATGGCGAAATTGCTGCCAGCTACAACAGAGACATCGAGATATTCCCGGTACTTAGCGCCCTATTCGAAGGCATTTATGGAGAAAGTCCATACAAGTCCCCTACAGACATGGGCGTGAACATGATCGGATTCTGCATGAGCGACGAAGACGTATGCTGCAATGCGGCAAGGGAGGAGATCATACGCAGATATTATTACGCCCTCTGCAACCTCGCAGACCGAGGAGATAATGAGCATGAGGTCAACAAGATATCCCTTATCCTTAAGCAGGCTAAGCTTACCACAGAATACAGAAGGACTACAGTAGCGGCAAAGGAGAGAAAGGAACTTTCCGGAGTTGCGACAGCAGCAATTGAGCTTCAGGACGGCACCATCATCACATCACGTACAAGTTCACTTCTGGGGCCAAGTGCAGCACTTCTACTTAATGCGACAAAGCACCTTGCCGGCATTCCACATGAGGTGCAGCTTATACCGGAAGAAATGATTGCACCTATCCAGAAAACAAAAGTTTCGTTCCTCCATGGACACAACCCACGCCTTCACACAGACGAGGTTCTGGTGGCACTTTCCATGCTGAGCATCCAGGATGAGAACTGTCGCAGGGCACTCGACCAGCTCCCTATGCTCAATGGTTGCCAGGTGCACTCGACAGTCATGCTGAGCGAGGTGGACAGGAAGATATTCAAGAAGCTGGGAGTAGGACTGACCTGCGACCCTGTAAATAAGGGAGAATAAATATACCACACTAAAGAGCATTTCACGTAAAACAAGGCTGATTTCAATGCATGTATCAATTATTTGATTAAATTTGCAGAGATAAAACCTTACCTATATGAGTGAAAGACAGCCACAGGTGCTTGACATCGAACAGATTATCAAGGCCAAAGCAGGCAAGAATGCGAAATATATACCCAGGTTTGTAATCAATTGGTTTAAGAAATTCATGCATCTGGATTTCATTAACACGTATCTTAAGGAAGGATACATGGGAGTGGAATTCTGTGAGAATTGCGTGAAGTATCTTAATGTAAATATTGAGATTGAGGGTCTGGAGAATCTGCCTAAAGACGGCAGGAAATATACTTTCGTATCCAATCACCCTCTCGGGGCCATCGACGGAGTGACAATGGGATGGATTCTGGGAAAGGAATATGACGGTAACATCAAATATCTGATGAATGAACTGCTCATGAACCTCAAGGGCATGGCACCTCTCGGCATTCCGGTCAACAAGCTTGGAGGACAGTCAAGGAACCTGCCAAGACTTATAGATGACCTTTTCATGTCGGATGCACAGGTGCTTATGTTCCCTTCAGGAAAATGCTCACGAATAATTGACGGAAAGATTCAGGATCCGCCTTGGGGTAAAGCCTTCATAACAAAGAGCATAAAATCCGGAAGAGACGTTGTGCCGATTCATTTCATCGGTCGTAATTCAGACCGATTCTATTCACTTGATAAATGGACTAAAAGATTAGGTATCAAGTTAAACCTGCCTATGCTTACGCTCCCAAGCGAAATGTACAGAAGCCAGGGAAGCACCTACCGGGTGATAATCGGAAAGCCAATAAGCTACGAGACATTCGACAAGTCTAAGACTCACACTGAATGGGCAGAAGAAATCAGAAGAAAAGTGTACGAACTATAAATCCAAGAGCTATGGAAGAAATAATTGCTCCTATTGACAAGAATCTTATCAAGGCAGAGCTTACATCCGCTAAAAAGCTCAGAAATACCAACAAGGGAAATAATGAGATTTATGTCGTGAATCATCATAATTCCCCTAACATCATGCTGGAAATCGGACGCATCAGAGAGGTGGCATTCCGTGATTCCGGCGGAGGATGCGGACTGTCGATCGATATTGACGAATTCGACACGATGGAGAACCCTTACCAGCAGCTTATCGTATGGGATCCGGATGCAGAGGCAATTCTCGGAGGCTACCGATACATATTCGGTTCGGATGCCACATTCACTGAAGACGGACAGCCATATCTGGCTACATCACATCAATTCAGATTCTCAGATAAATTCATAAAGGAATATCTGCCTCACACTCTCGAACTGGGCCGCAGCTTCGTAGCTCCGGAGTATCAGAGTTCAAAGGCAGGTGCAAAATCACTTTTCGCCCTTGACAACCTTTGGGACGGTATCTGCGCAGTAATGATGGAAAAGCCGGAGATGAAATATTTCTTCGGAAAGATGACCATCTATCCGACATATAACCGCGAGGCAAGGGATCTGATTTTGAATTTCCTCGAATCACATTACGGAGATCCGGACGAACTTGTAAGGCCATATGATCCAATCAAACTTACAACCGATCAGGAATACCTCGACAGCATCATTGACAAGAGCCTTACATTCAAGGAAAGCTACAAACTGCTGAATACAGAGGTAAGGAAGCATGGCGTTAACATCCCTCCTCTTGTGAATGCATATATGGGGCTCTCCCCTACACTCAAGATGTTCGGAGGATGCGTAAACCATGAGCTCAACATGATTGAGGACTACGGAATCCTGATATCCTTTGATGATATGTATGAAGAAAAAAAGGCCAGACACCTTGATTCATACCTCAATGAGAAGATGGGCATCATAAAAAATAAGTTCCCACAATTCTTTGAAGATATGGGTGATAATCTGAGAGTAATGATTCTTCAGAGACGTGAAAGAATTCAGGCCAGGAAAGCTGAGAAACTTCAGAAGAGAATGGCTAAAAAGAAATAAGTCAAAAATCCTCCGCCACGTGTGACGGAGGATTTATTATAATTATAATCTGGATTTTATGCGTTTGCGCATCGCATCCGACAAGGTCGGCATCTTATTGTCCGAATCCGAACGGTCAAGCCATTCAAGTGCAAGTGCATAATCACCAAGCATGTAGCATGCAACTGCTATATTATATTCGGCACATGCCTTTTTCATCAGATCGGAAGTGTCAAGTTCTGCCAACCAAATATCTATAGCAGCTTTCCACTCATACTGATTGGCAAGATATAGAGCCTCATACCATTTCTGGGATTCATAATAGGCAATAGAATATTGCTCATGCTTCCACTGGGCCTTGAATGCTTCTGCAACGTTCCTACCTGCCTCAGCTGCAGCCTCAGGCAATGCCTCATATGCCTTTTTCACAATCGCTGCCGAAGACAATTTTCCATTGGAGTACACATAAGGAGAGGCTGTGCTTACACCGCCGAAAGCGACAACCTTATCTTCCTTATTCATAGCATCATAACAATACAGATGCAATTTATATTGGATTCCTCCGGTGCTTACATATGAGGAATCTACAGAAGAAGCTGACGACACTTTCGTTGAACCTGATACCGTCATCTGTCCTAACTGTGGCATTCCAAAAAGGAAAACCACATCAGATCCGGTAGCAATCAAGTAGTTGAGCATTGAATCCCTGGAAGAATAATCAACTCCGGGCCGAACCGCGACCTCATATATCCCGATGCTGCCGTCTCCGGTTTCATAATCCTGCTCAAGAGCATGCGCAAAGCCTTCCGCCATGGCTCCGTTGAACTTGGAAGCCACTGAGTCCCTGTCTGCAGCATACACCACAGAGACAATCTTTCCAACGAGGTCAACACCGGACTTTGAAGGATATCTCATCTCTACCTGCACTGCATGCCTGGAAGGTCCGCATGAGCAGACAATCAAGGCCAGAGCAGCTGATGCAAGAATATTTCGGACACTTATCATATTTCAACAATTTCAGCTATAAGATCATATTCATCCGCACCGGTCACCTTCACCTTCATGAATTCTCCTACAAGAGAATATGGATCGACATCTCCGGCCACAGACGAATCATATTTCACAAGAATCTCGCCATCCACTTCCGGACTCTCGAATTCGCTTCTGCAGACAAATACTCCATCCATGTAATCATCTACAATAACCTTTATCTCGGAACCGATACGCGACTGGTTGAAAGCCAACGATATCTCGCTCTGCAATGTCATAAGTTCATCCAGACGTTCCTGTTTTATACGAGACGATATGGAATCCTTGAAGTTTTCTGCACCGAAAGTGCCTTCTTCCTCAGAATACATGAATGCACCAAGTCTCTCGAAACGGGCCTGCTCCACAAACTCGAGGAGTTCTGAATAATCCTTTTTCCCTTCTCCCGGATGACCAACAATCATAGTAGTCCTCAGCACCACTCCAGGTACTCTAGTGCGCATCTTCTTTATAAGCTCGCGAGTCCACGCACCATCTACATTCCTATGCATATTGGCAAGAACCTTATCTGAAATATGCTGCAATGGTATATCCATATAACGGCATACCTTAGGATTATCCGCCATCTGGTCAAGCACATCCTCCGGGAAAGATGCCGGATATGAATAATGTATTCTTATCCATTCTATTCCATCAACCTCTGAGAGCTTCTGAAGAAGTTCTGCAAGGGCTCGACGGCGATAAAGGTCAAGACCATAATACGTAGTATCCTGAGCGATGATTATCAATTCCTTCACTCCACCGGCGGCGAGAGTTTCCGCCTCCTGGACAAGCTTATCCATAGGAACAGACTTATGTGCGCCGCGTATAAACGGAATCGCGCAATAAGAACATCGTCTGTCACATCCCTCGGAAATCTTCAGATAAGCATAATGGGATGGGGTGGTAAGATGGCGGCTTGTGATGAATTCCGTAGACGCAGCTCCTCCCAATGCTTCCACAACAGGTGAAAGTTCACGGGCTCCGAACCAAGCATCCACCTCAGGAATCAGCTCAGGAAGTTCGGAAGCATAACGCTGTGACAGACATCCGAACACAACAATTCTGCCGATTTCTCCCCTCTTTTTCTTCTCCACAGCTTGCAGAATAGCCTGTACGGATTCTTCCTTGGCATCACCAATAAAGCCACACGTGTTCACCAGAAGTACATCAACGGGAATATCCTCCCCCTCCGGAACAATCTCATAAAGGTGTTCAACCTGGGAAAGGATATGCTCTGTATCGACCTTGTTCTTGGAACATCCCAAGGTCAGTGTCTGAAGTCTGTTCATCGCAGACTACTCCTGCTCAGCAGCCTCTTCTGCCTCCTCAGGATTTACGAAATCAAGAGAAGCATACTTCTTAAGGGCATTGTACCACTCAACAACCTTCTTCATGTGTGAAACATAGAAGCGGTCACGGTCATAATCAGGAAGGGCTTTCTCGAAAAGAGCCTTGAGATCTTCCGGATTAGACTTGGCAGAAGGAGCATCAGCATCTCCAAGGACCTCCTTCATATTCAGGAACACCTGCTGAAGCTTTACCTCCTCATCATCAGTGTAGATAGAGATATCAGCGAGAGAAGTAATCTTGCTTGAAGCACTTACTGCACTTCTCTTCTTATCAGCGAAAGCTTCTACTACTGCACCGCTTCTTGTGTGTGCTACATAAAGATATAAACCGCTCTGGCCTGAAATTGCCAAAACTTTCGTGAGATCTGTCTTCATAATAAAATATCTATTTTAATTAACTAATATTCAATATATTAAACTCAAACTTTCCTATCTATGACTTTCTTATCATCAAAGACCTTGTCTATCATTTCTTCCACTTTGCGCTTCAATGAAGCCATATCAGAAGTGTTTTCCAAGAGGTAATCGACACGTTCATCAATGTACCCGTCTGAAATCCTGTTCATGAGAAGCTGCGCACGCATACGCTTCATTACGGTCTCCTTCTCGGAGGCATCACGTCCGCAGGCTCTGTCAAGCCTTACTTCAAAAGGTGCATCCACTACAACCACCTTATCATACATCTGAGCAAGTGACTCTTTCTCAAGAGCCGTAGCTGACTCTATAATAACATCAGAAGAACTCCGGGCCGACTTCCAATTTTCAAAATCCTCAGCAAGAACCGGAAAGACAATAGACTCGACCAGTCTCAGATCTTCATCCGAGGTGAAGATTCTTTCTGCCAGAACAGAAGGCAGAAAGCGGCCATCAGCATCAAGCAAAGAAACACCTAAAGCCACCTCAATATCCCTCAGGAGGTGCGGATGCGTCATATATAGCTCCTTTACCCTTGAATCGGCATTATAGCAAGAAATACCATAATAATCCTTAAGGATACGGCATACTTCTGATTTTCCGCTCCCGATTCCCCCCGTTATCAGAACAACATTCATCTTCTTTCTTCAATGACACAATCGACAGCAACAGGATCGGACTCGAAATCAATCACTCCCGGTGAAAGAGAAGACGGGCGTACGCGACATTTCCCTCCCAAGGAAGCCAGGAAATCATTATAGTCTACTTCTGCCTTTAAGGAGTCCCACGGATCTGACTGGAGAGGGAAAACACATTTCAGAGTCACATCCACATATGAAGGAAGTGCAATCATGCCTTTATCTGCCGGAAGATTCACAACCTGGACAGGAAGCGTCCGATGCATCTCCACGAATCTGCTGACATCCTGTGAGTAATGGACTTCGGAAGCAGATATCCTCATACCTTTGATACTCTCAATACCTACCATTCCCTGAACATCCTCTGATATTCCTGAGAAATTAATTGGACGGGTATATACCTTATCTATATTTTCAAGATGGAAAGGCTGACCATAAACTGTAACAGAGTCAGGCACGACGGTAAAAGGGCCGGATGGCATATGCTGCGCCTCATATGAGATGGAATATACAGGCTGGACAGGCACGCGCTTGAAGTCTTCAAAAGGGAAACGGAAGAAAAGCGTATCTGTAAGGAAATACTCCACTGTTACATCGTCACCATAGAATACGTGGGCATATTCCTGCAGATCGGATGACGTCAGATAGAAAACATCCCCTTCCTTATGCTTCATTTCAGAAGGGTTGAAGCTAACGTCAAGAGCCTTGCCACGGGCTCTGAGACCAGTCCTGAGCACATTATATCCTGTAGTGCGGCACCTGGCTATTACCTCTGCCCTGTTTGCGGATTCCTCTGAATGTCCGTCCATATTGCAATGAGCCACAACATAGACTCTGAGATAGTCATTATATCTCAAGGAAAGATTATGGATAAGCCATGTACTAAAAGCCAACAGGAGAGCGGACAGAAGCACTGCCCAGTCTCTCCCGCCGAGATTCATTGCCTTCAGCATCTTATGTATGAAATCCTTCATCCTTCCTGAAGAAGATTCAGATAAAGATTACTGTCTTGCAGGGTCTGTGAAGTCCTTTACAAGTGCCTGCTTGCTAACGCGGATCTTCACATTGTTGTCTACCTCGATAAGGACAGACTCTTCCTTGATTTCGCAAACAGTACCATAGATACCGCCGATAGTCACTACCTTGTCTCCCTTCTTGAGGCTGTCACGGAAAGCCTGGAGCTCCTTCTGCTGCTTTCTCTGAGGGCGGATCATGAAGAACCACATAACCACAAAAATAAGGATAAGCATGATCCACATTGACCATCCGCCACCCTGCGCTGGTGCTCCAGCTGCCTGTAAAATTGTAAGAATATTCATTTTTATTAAATTAAAATGTTAAAAATCAAGAATTTAGAGAAGACCTTTACCTTCCTTGCATATATGTCCCTCATTTGCCAGCACCTGCATCAGCCTGTCAAGGAGTCCATTAACGAACGAACGGCTCTTAGGAGTGCCGTAGAACTTGGATATCTCCACATACTCGTTCATGGTCACCTTTACAGGAATCGTAGGGAATGTGACTGCTTCAGCAAGTCCCATGGCAATAAGCACGACATCTGTAGAGAAGAGCCTTTCCTTCTCCCATCCGGACACTGATTCAGCCACCATTGAAGAATACTTATCATATCCTGCGAAAGACGACTGCAACAGTTTTCTTACGAAAAGTTTGTCGCTTTCCACGCCATCTCCGTCAAGCATCTCACTCTGATAAAGCGGATATAGAGACCATCTCTCTCCCTTTGCAAGCGACTTGAAAGTCTTGCAGCACCATGTGAGGGAATACCCAAGGTCATCATTCCAGTAAAGAGATTTTTCCTCAAGAATCTTCTCAAGATCTTCACTGTCAATGAATTCTTCCTCAAAAATACGTATGAACAGACGGCAGTCTTCCTTGAGGGAGCGCTCCGTAGAATCCATATATTCTGCAAAATACTCTTTTGAAGCAACCGAAGTCATCACCTTCTTCAGGAAGATATCATACTGTGACCACGAGAACTTCTTCTTATTGAAGAGCTTCTGGAAATCCACATCCTCATCGAGAAGTCTTGCCAATGCATTATCGGCGAACTTCATATTAGGATTACGTTCCTCATCTGTCGGATTGAACTTGGTCCTGGCTGCCTCTATCCTTTCACGCGCAATCGCGGTAAGGGGAGATACGATTCCAAGCATATAAACGTAAAGGTCTCTTGCCGCTTCGCATGAAAGATCCAGCTGTGCCTCTGCTTGAGCAAGAGACATATTACCAGATAAGACACTGCTATAGAGCACTTTAAAAGCCTTTATCCTTAAAATTCTTCTGTTAAGCATAAATTTTTGTTCAAATTTATGCAAAGATACATTCATTTTTCAGAAAAAACTCTAACTTTGTAAAGATTTAGTAAAGATTTACTTTAAATAATTTAGTTATGTATCGTGAGGATTTTGATGGAGCAAACGCTCAGGAGCGCTCAGGTGAGGACATCTATTCAAAACCAGTGAGGGCAGGAAAACGCACTTACTTCTTTGATGTCAAGGCTACTAAAGGAAACGACTACTACCTGACAATCACAGAAAGCAAGCGCAGAGTGGACACAAACGGTAATTTCGCCTATGACAAGCACAAGATTTTCCTCTATAAGGAAGATTTCGAGAAGTTTGCTGAAGGACTGGAAGAGGTCGTAAACTATATAAAGACAAAGTGTATCAACGACAACGGTTCTGACACTCAGTTTACGAAAGTGGACTTCGAAGAGCTTTAATTGAAATATATAAATCAATGACAAGGACGGCCCACGCCGTCCTTTATTTAAACATCGAAGCTATGGAAAATCATGGATTCATCCGCACGGCAGCAGCAGTGCTGAACACAAAGACCGCAGCTGCGGCATACAATGCAGGTATTGCTTCCCGCATTCTGATAAGCAAGGCAGCAGGCAATGGAGTATCTCTTCTGGTATTCCCGGAACTTTCTGTAACAGGCTGCAGCTGTGGTGACCTCTTCAATAGTTCCACCATTCTGAAAGAAGCAGAAAAACAGGTAGCTGAACTGGTTGAGTTTGCGGGTAATAGTGGCATAACCATAGTAATAGGTGCACCCATAGAACTTTGCGGACGTCTCTATAACTGCGCAATCGTCGCAAAGGACGGAGAAATCAAGGGCATCGTGCCGAAGACATTCATACCGGCCAAGGAAGCCGCATGGTTCGAATCCGGAAGCACATTGACCGGCGGAGCTGAAATCACATATGCCGGCCACACATGCTGGATTTCTCCAAACCAGATTTTCCAGACAGGAGAGGCTTTATTCGCAGTAGAAATCGGCGACGACCTCTGGGCGTCTGTTCCTCCGTCATCGCATCATGCCGCCGCAGGAGCACATATCATAGCGAATCCGGCTGCATGCAATGAAACCGCAATGACAGACATCCGCAGGAACAGACTTCTGGGCCAGCATTCAGCAAAGGCAATGTGCGGATACATCTACAGTTCCATCGGAGGCGACTCGACACAGGACACCGTATTTGCCGGAAGCGCTTCCATTTGGGAAACAGGGGAAAAGCTTGCTGCCGGAGAAAGATACGCCATCCAGGATGACATAGTAGTGGCAGACATCGATATCGAGAAGATAGACAATATGCGCCGCAAAGACACATGCTTCAAGAACATCGCCACCGACGGCACAACGTCCTCATCTTACGGAATGATGTATATAAGAACTTATCTTGGCGAAACTTACCCTACAGACTTTGAAGCAAGACTCTACAGACATATAGAGCCTCATCCATTTGCTCCGGATGACCAGACGGGTTACATATGCCGTGAAATACTTGACATTCAGGTGGCAGCTCTCGCAGGAAGATTGGGAAGGATAGGATCGAAGGCAGTCATCGGCATTTCCGGAGGTCTTGACAGCACACTTGCACTCATCGTGACAGCCCTTGCTTTCGACAGGCTTCAGAAAGCCACAGGGGATATGGCAAAATGGTCACACGAGAACATCATCGGAGTCACAATGCCTGGTTTCGGCACCACCTCACGCACAAGAAACAACGCATGGGACCTCATGAAGGCACTTGGCATCACATGCCGGGAAATTTCCATAAAAGCAGCGTGTGAACAGCATTTCAAGGACATTTCCCACGACGCGTCCGTCCATGACGCCACCTACGAAAACACTCAGGCGCGAGAAAGGACACAAATACTCATGGACATAGCAAATCAGACCGGAGCTATAGTTGTAGGTACTGGCGACCTGTCCGAGCTGGCTCTCGGATGGGCTACATACAACGGTGACCATATGTCAATGTACGGAGTGAACGCCGGAGTACCTAAGACACTTGTACGCGGTATCGTGAAATGGGCTGCCGAGAACAAGTTCGAAGGTTTATGCAAGGACACCCTTATGGACATCCTTGACACTCCGATCAGTCCGGAGCTGCTGCCTGCCAACGAGAAGGATGAAATACAGCAGGTTACTGAAGACCTGGTAGGACCATACGAACTGCATGACTTCTTCATGTATAACTTCATGAAATATGGCTTTACCCCTGAGAAGATATTCTTCCTTGCCAGAAAGGCCTTCCTCTCATACGACGAGGACACCATAAAAAAATGGTTGAAGACCTTCTTCAGAAGATTCTTCAACCAGCAGTTCAAGCGTTCGTGCATGCCGGACGGGCCTCAGGTCTGCGAAGTCAGTCTTTCTCCTCGCGGAGGATGGCATATGGCATCGGATGCGTGGAGCGATGACTTTACAAAGTCTCTATAATGCGTGTAAACAGTGATGTCATTTTCACTGCAGCCGCATTAGCAGCTTCAACCACATCGTCACCATCATTCACATAATCCTCGGCATAATCGTCGTGGGCTTCATTTGTGATGACTGATATTCCGAATACCGGGATATCAGAATGACGTGCAACAATCACCTCCGGAATAGTTGACATACCGACAGCATCAGCCCCTATCATACGGAAATACTTATACTCGGCAGGAGTCTCATAAGACGGACCTGTGCCTGCGAAATATACTCCGCTCTTAAGACTTATGCCGAGCTCTTCTCCGATCTCGAAAGCCATCTTCCTGAGCCTCATGTCATAAGGTCTCGTCATATCAGGGAAACGAGGTCCGAACTCAGCCATATTCGGTCCGATCAAAGGGTTAGGAAGATGATTTATATGGTCTGTGATAACCATGAGATCACCTACCTTGAAATCAAAATTGACTCCTCCGGCTGCATTGGACACAAAGAGATACTGTATGCCGAGCACCTTCATTACACGTATAGGAAGAGTAACAAGATCCATCGGATAACCTTCATAATAATGAAAACGTCCCTGCATTGCTACGACGAACTTGCCGCCGAGCTCTCCTGCTATGAAATTACCCTTATGTCCCACTGCTGTAGACACCGGGAAGCCTGGAATATCCTTATAAGGGATGACTGTAGGATTCTCTATCTTATCTGCAAGTCTGCCGAGACCGCTACCAAGAACGATACCGGCAAACGGTTTTCTGCCATCAAGTTTTGCCGCAATATACTCTGCAGCATTCATGATCTTTTCTACTCTTAAATCCATATTAAATTCTATTTAAAAACTTCTTCGCTTCTGCCAGAATCTCCTTTTCCCCGGGAACAATCCTGTTCTTCATTACAAATCTTCCGCCGCATATCACAGAATCAATGCTGTCTGAATGGGCCGAATAAACAAGATTCGCCTCAAATGAACCAGGAGAAAGAAAATGATAACTGTCAGTATCAACGAGCAATATATCGGCGAGCGCACCGACTTCAATTCTGCCGGCATCTATACCTAAAGCCTTCGCGGCATTGGATGTAGTCATGGCCATAAGTTCATCCAATGGCATTGCAGACGGGTCATTCCTCCAGGCCTTCTGTATCATGGCAGCTGTCTTCATTGTCTCCAACATGTCAAGGTTATTCGATGAAGCACATCCGTCTGTACCAAGGCATATGTTCGCACCGGCATCGCGCAACTCATTATACATGAATTTATAACCGGAAGCCAGTTTTAGGTTTGAGTTGACATTGTGAACACAAGTGACTCCCCTACGTCCAAGAATTTCCACATCTTTATCTGAAAGCCAAAGAGTGTGCGCAGCTATAACGTCCGGTCCCAGTATCCCGAGCTTGTCCAGATACTCCACAGGGGACATCCCATGCTGGGCAAGGCAGTCCTCAACCTCCTTGCGTGTCTCTGACACATGCACATGTATCTTGAGACCATGGCTGCGGGCAAAATCTGCAGCCCATACAATCATCTCCTCCCTGACAGAATATATGGCATGAATGGAAATCATGAATAACGCCTCGTTACCCCACTTCACTGCCCATTCATACATCTGCTGACACTGCACCTTCTGACGTTCCGATTCTTCAGGGTCATTCCTGTCCAGAACAACATATGAGAGAGACGGACGGATGCCGAGCTCAATTGCTGCCTTATATGCCATAGGCATAAACCAGTATTGGTCGTTGAACGTAGTTGTACCGGTCTTTACCATCTCGAGACATGCCACTTTAGTCGCATGATAAACATACTCGTCAGACAGATTCTTCTCCACTTCCCAAATCCTGTCAAGCCATGCGTGAAATGATATGTCTTCTCCGACACCTCGCATCATCGCCATTCCAGCATGCGTATGCATGTTGATGAATCCTGGAACAGCAGTCTTGCCGGAACACTCCACCACCTCGGCATCTTGAGGAAACTCAAACGATCCGCACTCACCTATTGCAGCAATCTTGTCGTCCGAAATCAGTATATCACTGCATACTCCGCCAAGGGTTACATTATTTAACAATATCGATTTCATATTCGAAACAGTTTAAGAAGTCAAAGTTAAAAAATTTTCTTTATAATCAGCCTCCGTTTCAGATTAATTTAAATATTTGCAAATATATTTGACATATCAAATAAAATACCGTAAATTTACTTGGTTTTTGAAAGCACAAACCGTCGTAAGACTAACACATATAAACACATAAATAATTAACTTATGGCATTCAAAGGAGCAATCGAAGTCGACACACAGAAATGCAAAGGCTGCGGAGTATGTGTGGAGAACTGCCCGACTAAGAGCATCGAGCTCTCCAAGTTGGTAAACAACAAAGGTTATCATTATGCCGAAATGGTTGGCGAGGCTTGCATAGGCTGTTCAAACTGTGCTGTCGTATGTCCTGATTCGGTAATTACCGTTTACAGAGTTAAAATCTAATCGATATGGCAGAGAAAATTCTGATGAAAGGAAACGAGGCGATTGCCATATCGGCAATACGCAACGGTGCGGACGGATACTTCGGATATCCTATCACTCCGCAGTCTGAAGTAATGGAAACCCTCATGAAGGAGAGACCATGGCTCACGACAGGAATGGTCGTGCTTCAGGCAGAAAGTGAAACATCTTCAATCAATATGGTTTACGGAGGCGCATGCTGCGGCAAGAAGGTCATGACTTCTTCAAGCTCTCCAGGAATCAGCCTTATGTGCGAAGGACTCAGCTACCTTGCAGGAGCAGAACTCCCATGCGTAGTGGTTAACTGCCAGCGCGGAGGTCCAGGATTGGGAACCATCCAGCCTAGCCAGAGTGACTACAACCAGTGCGTGAAGGGCGGCGGACACGGCGACTACAATGCTATCGTCCTTGCACCGGCTTCAGCACAGGACATGTACGACTTCGTTGACTGGGGATTCGATCTTGCGTTCAAATACCGCACTCCTGTAATAATCCTTGCAGACGGTATCGTAGGCCAGATGATGGAGAAGGTGGAGCTTCGCCCTGAGAAGCCTCGCATGACAAAAGAAGAACTCATCAAGGCAGCACCATGGGCAACAACCGGAAAGACTGCCGACAGGCCATACAACGTAATCACTTCCCTCGCCCTCGAGTCTGACGTACAGGAACGTTTCAACCAGAAGCTTGCAGCCAAGTACGAAGTAATCAAGGAAAAGGAAGTCAAGTATGAGGAATACCAGACTGAAGATGCCGAATACCTCTTCGTGGCATTCGGATGTTCGGCACGTATTTGCGAAGCTGTTGTGGACGAACTCCGCGAACAGGGAATCAAGGCAGGCCTCCTCAGACCGGTCACACTTTTCCCGTTCCCTACAAAGAGAATCCAGGAACTTGCCGGACAGGTAAAGAGCATGATGAGCATCGAGCTCAACCTCGGACAGATGGTGGACGATGTCAAGCTTGCCGTAAACGGCGCCGTACCAGTGGGCTTCTATGGAAGACAGGGTGGTATCATCTACACACCTGATGAAATTGCAGAGGCGTTCAAGAAGTTCAATAATCTGAAATAAGCAAAATCATGAATATCGAAGATATCAAGAAACCCGAGAACATCGTCTACAAGAAGACTCCTATTCTCACAGACAATGTAATGCACTATTGTCCAGGATGTTCTCATGGCACTGTCCACAAGCTCGTAGCCGAGGTAATCGAGGAAATGGGCATCCAGGAGGAGACAATCGCAATCAGCCCGGTAGGTTGCTCAGTATTCGCATATAACTACCTTAACGTAGACTGGCAGCAGGCCGCTCACGGACGTGCTCCTGCTCTTGCAACTGCAACAAAGAGACTCAACCCGGAGAAATATGTATTCACATATCAGGGCGACGGAGACCTTGCTTCAATAGGTACTGCGGAGATCATCCACGCATGCAGCCGCGGCGAGAACATCGTTGTGATTTTCATCAACAACGGCATCTACGGAATGACCGGAGGCCAGATGGCTCCGACCACTCTCCTCGGCATGAAGACAGCTACAACTCCATATGGACGCGACGCAAAGCTCAACGGATTCCCTCTCGTGCTTGCTCCTATGATCGCACAGCTCGACGGCACCGCATACATAACCAGACAGTCAGTGCATACAGCAGTCGCTGCGCGCAAGGCAAAGGCTGCCATACGTAAGGCTTTCGAGTATAGTCAGAAAGGCATCGGACTTTCATTTGTAGAGATCGTCGCCACTTGTAATTCCGGATGGAAGATGAGTCCTACAGCTGCAAACAAGTGGATGGTGGAAAACATGTTCCCTAAATATCCGCTCGGTGACATTAAAGACGTTTTAAAACAGGAGTAATCATGAAAGAAGAGATAATCATAGCAGGATTCGGAGGACAGGGAGTCCTCTCAATGGGAAAGATTCTCGCATATTGTGCAATCATGCAGGATATGGAGGTGACTTGGATGCCGTCATATGGTCCTGAAATGCGTGGAGGTACAGCCAATGTGAGCGTGATTCTGAGCGACAGGAAGATCAGTTCACCTATCGTCACAAAATTCGACACGGTAATCGCTCTCAACCAGCAGTCCCTTGACAAGTTCGAGAGTTCGGTAAAGCCAGGAGGTCTGCTTATATACGACCCTAACGGAATCATCACTCCTCCGTCAAGAACCGACATCAAGGTGTGCAGGATCGACGCCATCAACGTTGCCGCACAGGTTGGTAACTCAAAGGTCTACAACATGGCTGTGATGGGCGCTTATCTCAAGATGAAGCCTATCATCAATTCAGAAAACATCGACAAGGGTCTCGCAAAGTGTATCCCGGCACGATATGCAGATCTCATCGCCCTGAACAAACAGGCAATTGAGGAAGGCATGAAAGCGGTAGAAGAGCTCTAAAGTCATTCAAATACCAGAAAAAGCGGAAATCAGCTTGGATTTCCGCTTTTTCTTTTGTATTTTTGCAAGGTAGGTTTAATCGTATTTGGAATGCTTGAAACTGTAAAGCAGAAAATAACACAGCTTATTGCTGTATATGAGGCAGAAAAGACTGAACGCATAAGGCTTCAGGCCGAACTGGAGCAGTGCAGGCAGCAGAACGAAACCTACAGCAAGCAGATAATTGAGTTAAAGAGACAGATCGATAACCAAAAGCTGGCAGATGCCTTCATGGCAGGCGGTGCAGACAGCGCCGGATCCAGGAAGAAGATTGACAGGCTTATAAAGGAGATTGACAAATGCATCTCATTGATGGAGAGTTGATATGGCACAGAGCATAACGATAAGGATTGCAGACCGTACATATTCATTGAAAGTGTCTTCTCCGGAGCATGAGGAAGTGATCAGAAAGGCGGCAGGCGAAATCAATAAGAAGGTAAAGCTATACCTGGACAAGTTCCCGGGAAAGGGGATGATAGAGATTTTGTCGTTTGTGGCATTGAATGTGTGCATGTCAAACATTACACTCCAGAAACAGGCACAGGCAATGGAAGAGGAAGAGGCGGCCTTAGCACGCGAGCTTGAGAGTTATCTTGAAAATACTGACAGAAATAGCCGTTAGTTACTTATTTTTGCTGAAATCAACACTAATAATGTAACCGGGAACACTCGGATGGCGATGACGGACCTAGGTGACCCTTATGGGGATTCCGCTTTGCGGGACGGAGGATTTCAGAACCATATATCCGGAGCCCAAATCTTATTTTTTAAGATTTTCTGACAAACCTGCTAACGGCTTTTTTATAAATAACTTGACCAGTCTGCACATTGCCGGCTGGTCATTTTTTTAGGAAATTACTAAACCATATATTTATGAATAGCTTACTAATTTACATTCTTGTAGCAGTATTGAGTGCAATAGCCGCACTCTGCACATACATAGTGGTCCATAAGATACTTCTTAAGGGCCAGAAGGAGGAAATCCTCAGAAAGGCTGAAATTGAAGCCGAGAGCATCAGAAAGGACAAAATCTTCCAGGCAAAGGAGAAGTTCCTGCAGCTCAAGAGCGAGCACGAGCAGTATATCAACGAAAAGAACAAGCAGATCAGTGATATCGAGAACAGACTGAAGCAGAAGGAGAACTCCCTCAACCAGCAGAATTCCGAGCTCGGACGCAAGAACAAGGAAGCAGAAGCCATCAGGGAGAACCTCAAGGCTCAGGTTGAGATTGCAACAAAGAAGAGCGAGGAATATGAAAAGCTTCGTCAGGATGCCATCAGGCAGATAGAAGAGATAGCCGGCATGACAGCCACAGAGGCGAAGAACCAGCTCATCGAAAGCATGAAGGCTGAAGCAAAGACGCAGGCACAGTCATATATCAACGACATGATGGACGAGGCTCGTCTTACAGCAAGCAAGGAAGCTAAGCGCATTGTCATCAACACAATACAGCGCACCGCATCAGAAACTGCGATTGAAAATGCCGTGACTGTATTCCACATCGAAAGTGACGAAATCAAGGGACGTATCATCGGTCGCGAAGGACGTAATATCCGCGCGCTTGAGGCAGCTACAGGAGTAGAGATTGTTGTTGACGACACTCCTGAGGCTATTCTTCTTTCTGCATTCGACCCTGTAAGAAGGGAAGTTGCCCGTCTGGCTCTGCACCAGCTTGTACTCGACGGCCGTATACATCCGGCGCGCATCGAGGAAGTGGTGGCAAAGGTGCAGAAGCAGCTCGAAGATGAGATTATGGAGACAGGTAAGAGGACATGTATCGATCTGGGCATCCACGGAATGCATATCGAGCTTGTCAAGCTTATCGGCCGCATGAAATACCGTTCATCATACGGACAGAACCTGCTCCAGCATGCAAGGGAAGTTGCAAACATCTGTGCCACAATGGCTTCAGAGCTCGGTCTCAACCCTAAGGTTGCAAAAAGAGCCGGTCTGCTCCACGACATCGGAAAGGTATCGGATGAAGATCCGGAACTTCCACATGCAATTCTCGGCATGAAGCTGGCTGAGAAGTACAAGGAAAAGCCAGATATATGCAATGCAATCGGTGCTCACCATGAAGAAATCGAGATGACATCAATTATATCTCCACTCGTAATGGTCGGTGACGCAATCTCAGGCGCACGTCCTGGAGCACGCCGCGAGGTGATTGAATCATACATCAAGAGGCTTAAGGACATGGAGAATATTGCACAGTCTTACCCTGGAGTAACCAAGACGTATGCAATCCAGGCTGGTCGAGAGCTTCGAGTAATCGTGGGAGCTGATCAGGTGACCGATCAGGATGCCGAGACTCTATCAACCGATATCGCAAAGCAGATCCAGGAAGAGATGGTATATCCGGGCCAGGTGAAGATCACCGTAATCCGCGAAACCAGATCGGTAGCATTTGCAAAATAACAACAAGATCAAGGACTTTTTCATGAAAAAATTCATCATAGCATTTACAACTGCATTAATCTGTGCAGCATCGTTTGCACAGCCACTTTACACGCAGTTAGTAGCATGGTCAGCACATGTGGAATCCACAACAGAGGCCGACACATACAGGATTGTATTCACCGGCAAGATTGCAGATGGATATCACACATACACTCTGACCGACGAGTTTTCCGCTACTGCATTCTCAGACATGGCCATCGAAGGTGGTCAATTTGTCGGTGAACCGTATGAGCTCAGCACCCCAACAGAAGAAGTTGATGAATTCGGCGACACCGTCAAACATTATTATAAAGAAATAATTGTCGCTCAGGATGTGAAGCTTGAAGCTGCAACCGCCAAGGTTACAGGTACAATTTTCACCAATGCGTGCACAGGAGGTGCATGTCAGTCCGAGTATTATGACATTGAAGTAACAGTGGATCCGACAAAGGCAGCAACCCAAGCGACAGGCATGTTCATTGCTCCTGAGTCAGATACAAAGAATGACACTTCAAAGAAGGATGGCTCGATCTGGGGACTGATAATAGAGGCAATCCTCTGGGGATTCGCAATGCTTCTGACTCCATGCGTATTCCCTATGGTTCCTATGACCGTTTCATTCTTCATGAAGGGATCGGAGAATGTGGCACAAGGTCGTTTCAAGGCATTAATGTACGGTATCTTCATCGTACTATTATATACAGTACCTATTTCCATCATCATCATGATGACCAAACTGATTGGAGGAGATGCTGTGACGGCCGATATCTTCAACTGGCTTTCTACCCATTGGCTGCCTAATATCATTTTCTTCATCGTGTTCATGGTGTTTGCAGCTTCATTCTTTGGAGCATTTGAAATCACCCTCCCTCAGTCTATAGTTAACAAGAGCGATAAGGGATCAGACAAGAAGGGACTTGCAGGAGTATTCTTCATGGCCCTGACACTTGTACTCGTATCATTCTCATGCACGGGTCCTATCGTAGGATCGGTACTTATCAAATCTACACAGGGAGAGTTCTGGGAGCCGATGGTGACAATGCTTGCATTCTCTACAGCATTCGCTCTTCCTTTCACAGTACTGGCATTCTCCCCTTCTCTGTTGAAGAAGTTCAAGAGAAGCGGCGGCGGATGGCTTAACTCCGTGAAGGTCGTGCTTGGATTCGTAGAGGTTGCACTCGGACTTAAGTTCCTGAGCGTAGCAGACCAGACATACCACTGGGGCATTCTTGACAGAGAAGTATATCTTGCAATATGGATTGTAGTATTCACACTGCTTGGACTTTACCTTCTTGGAAAGATCCGTTTCGAGCATGATGAGCCTGTGGAACACATCTCAGTCCCACGTCTCGGACTGGCTATAGCAGTACTTTCTTTTGTAGTGTATCTGATTCCAGGAATGTGGGGAGCACCTCTCAAGGCTCTCTCAGGCTATATGCCTCCTATCACGACACAGGATTTCGTTATAGGACAGAATACAGGATCTGCACATACATCAGAAACGACAGCTACTATAGATTCGGAATATGGTCTCCATCTTCCTCTTGGCATTCAGGGCTACTTCAGGCTCGAAGAAGGTCTGAAGGCGGCAAAGGAAGCCGGAAAGCCTGTATTTGTGGATGTGACAGGACACGGATGTGTGAACTGCCGTGAGATGGAGTCTCGGGTATGGAGCGATCCTAAGGTGCTCAATATGCTCAAGAATGACTTCGTAGTGGTGGCTCTATATACCGACGACAAGCAGAAGCTGGACAAGGAAGACTATGTGACTGATGCAGAGACCGGTAAAGTATATAAAGATCTCGGTCGTGCAAACTCATACACAGCCAGAAGTCTCTGGAATGTGAATGCGCAGCCAAACTATGTGCTTCTCTCTCCTGACGGAGAGATGCTCGTACCGGTACGCGGATACGATCTCTCGATAGATGGATTCGTAAGTTTCCTCCAGAGCGGACTTGACGCTTTCAAGACAAAGTAGCAGACAATTATACAACAGAGGCTCGGCCTCTCCAAAGATCCTCCCCACGTTGTGGGTCCCCTACCTTTAAGATTCTTCGAATCTTTTCCTCCTTCGCACCTCAGCAATTCAAACAAGTTTGATTGCGTTCGGTTTGTCGTCGGGTTCGGGAGCCAATGTCTTTGGAGAGGCCGAGCCTCTGTTGTAAGCTATGATCCTAGAACTTGAAGCTGTCCTTAAGAGCTGTGGTCTTGTTGAACACGAAGTGGTCTGGAGTTGTATCCGGATCCTTGAAGAAGTATCCTACGCGCTCGAACTGAACCGCGATGCCTGAGTTATCCTCGAGGAGGGCTGGTTCTGCATATCCCTTACCGATTACGAGAGACTCAGGGTTGAGATAGTTCTTGTAATCCTCACCCTCTGGAATCTGTCCCATCTGAGCCTCTGTGAATAGCTTGTCGTAAAGTCTGAGCTCAACTTCCTTAGCATGCTCAGTAGATACCCAATGGATAGTACCCTTTACAGAACGCCACTCGCCTGCTCCTGGCTTGGATGTAGGATCGTATGTACACTTGATCTCAACGATGTTGCCCTCGGCGTCCTTGACAACCTCCTGACACTTGATAATGTATGTGTACTTGAGACGAACCTCTCCGTCCGGTTTAAGGCGGAAGTACTTCTTAGGAGGCTCCTCCATGAAGTCATTTCTTTCGATGTAAACCTCGCCAGTGAAAGGAACCTTGCGTGAAGGACCTTCTGGATCTGCAGGGTTGAGAGGTGCATCAAACCACTCCACCTTGCCTGGCTCCCAGTTGGTAATTGTAAGCTTTATCGGGTCCTGAACCACCATGTAGCGGTTTGAACGCTCATTGAGGTCCTGACGCACGCACCACTCCATAAGCTGGAGGTCGATAAGCTGCTCGCGCTTCGCAACACCCACTTTCTCAGCGAACATACGCATAGACTCAGGAGTATAACCGCGACGGCGGATACCACAGATGGTAGGCATACGTGGGTCATCCCAGCCGCTTACGAAATTGTTCTTCACAAGCTCGAGGAGCTTGCGCTTTGACATCACTGTATATGTAAGGTTGAGTCTCGCAAACTCATACTGATGCGACGGGAATATTCCGAGCTTCTCGATGAACCAGTCATAAAGAGGACGATGAACGTCGAACTCGAGGGTACAGATCGAGTGAGTGATGTTCTCGATAGAGTCAGACTGTCCGTGAGCGTAGTCGTACATCGGATAGATGCACCACTTATCGCCTGTGCGATGGTGATGTGCATGGATGATACGGTAAAGGAGAGGGTCACGGAAGAGCATGTTAGGATGAGCCATGTCGATCTTTGCACGAAGCACCTTCTCGCCTTCTGCATACTTTCCTGCCTTCATCTCGCGGAAAAGCTGGAGGTTCTCCTCTACGCTTCTATTACGGTAAGGGCTCTCTGTACCTGGCACCTGGACTGTACCACGGCCCTGACGGATTTCCTCCTGAGTCTGGTCGTCTACGTATGCAAGTCCCTTCTTGATGAGCTCCTCGGCCCACTCGTAGAGCTGGTCGAAATAGTCAGAAGCATAACGCTCGTTCTCCCACTCGAATCCGAGCCACTTGATATCCTCCTTGATGGAGTCTACATACTCGGTATCCTCCTTTACAGGGTTGGTATCGTCGAAACGGAGATTGGTCTTTCCGCCGTATTTCTTTGCAAGGCCGAAGTTGATGCAGATGCTCTTCGCATGTCCTATGTGAAGATATCCGTTTGGTTCAGGCGGGAAACGTGTCATTACTGATTCACACTTGCCGCTTGCGAGGTCAGCCTCGATGATTTCCTCGAGAAAATTGAGATTTCTGGTCTCGTTGAGTTCTTTGTTTACCTCTTCCATATCTGTGGTAATAATGAATTTGCAAATAATCGGGCAAATATACGGATTTTTTCAGGATAATCCGATGTTCTCTCCGAATTTATGAAGACTCATCAGAACTCTACCGTAAATCCAAGTGAAGGCACTATGCTACCGCTCAGAATATCAATGGTCTCCATCCTGTAACGCTGGTCCTGAGGAAGAGCTTCGGGATTGACGATCTCACCCGTGCTGAGATAGACTGTAGGCTGAGGTATAGTATTGCACGTCACATTCTGGACATCAACATATATCCCGAGCGTCCATTTCTGGAAATAGAAGTTCTTGTCCACTCGCAGGTCTATCTGGCAGAAAGGCTCCAGACGGCCCTGGTTATAACGGTCATAGTCATATACCGCACGTCCTCCAGCATCCCACACCTGTCTGAAAGAAGATTCATCCATGTCATATGGCGTATATGGTGCACCGCCTATGGCACTTACCTTGGCGCCTATGCTCCAGTAATGCGGCAGCTGATATACAGCACTGATGTTAGTGACGAAACGGTTGTCCCATGCAGAAGGAATGTAATCAGCATCTGGAGAGCTGCGGTACTCGCTTTTATACAGCGTTGCCGAGCATATGAAGGTAAGCTTATCCGGAATGAGCCATTTCACAAGAAGTTCCGCCCCATAAGAACGGCCATGCGCAGTGGACACCAGCAGTTCCTCGCCGATGCTGCCGTAATCTGCTCCTATGCATGTCAGAGGAATCCCGGATGCGACTGAAAGCGGAATATCGATGAACTGCTTGTAAAAGCCTTCAAGGCTCACAAATACCCTGTCGCGGAGTTTCCAGTCAGCCCCTGCCGCCATCGACACCACACGCATATATTCCAGGTCCTTGTTAGCCAGCCGGCCTTCCGCATCCCTGAAACTCAGGGCAGTTATCGGAGGAAGCTGGTGATAAAAGCCGGCGCTGGCATTGAAGGACCAGGCCTCCCATGGCATATATGACACCGATGCCCTCGGTGAAAGCTGCTTCCAGAAAGCCGCTGTACTCTTAGAGAAAGATGAAGCGTCCGTCCTGATTCCAAACGATGCATTTACCTTTCCCTGAGGCGATTTGTAATCTGCAGAAGCATAAGCGCCCCAACACAGGAATCCGGTACGGGTCTGATAATCCGAAACGATGTCGCGTGGCAGCTTACGGAACACATTGCCGTCGTAATGACGCCAGTTCACGAGTCCTCCTTCCCTGACAGTCCACGGGCCGTAGTAGGACCTGTTCTCGAAGCGCATCTGTGCCTTCCCGTCAAGTGCGTTGCCCTTCTGGATGAGGTTTCCGGCAGCGGTGTCGTCATTGTCAAGGTATTTCACACTATGGTTATTAAGGTAGTTGTAGCTTAGTGAATAGGTCTGTACATGGCGGTCGGTGAAATGCCGGTAGCTGACACCGACTGTGAAGGTTTCCTGCTTGAGTACTGGCAGGTAACTGAGCAGATACTCGTCCGACTTGTCATCGGGATCCTTATTCAGCTTCATGTCGTCAAAGCCGGCAAGGGCAAGCACCGTGACTTCGTTACGTGGATCTATCCTGGTCTTGAACTTGACCTGGGCATCGATATAGTCCGGAAGTATAGGCAGCCCGAGAAGTTTGAAAAGAAGCTGGAGGTAGGACTGCCTGACAGAAGCTATATAGGTGGTTTTCTTACCTATATGGCCACTGGCGCTGACTCCTGCCTCGGAAGCCCCTATCGTAGCCTTGAATGCCTGTTTCTCAGAATTTCCATCCTTGAGGGTTATGTCCATCACGGAGCTGAGAGCTCCTCCCCTGTTGGCAGGGAAAGAACCGGTATAGAAGCTGATTTCACGTATCAGGTCCGAGTTCAGTATGCTGACAGGACCACCGGATGCGCCCTGGGTAGCGAAATGGTTGATGTTGGGAATTTCAATTCCGTCGATGAAGAAGGCATTCTCTGAAGGCCCTCCTCCGCGGACGATAAGGTCGTTGCGGTAGCCTATCGGAGAATAGGAGACTCCGGGATATGAGCGCACGATGCGGGCTACATCCTTATTTGCACCCGGTATTTTCTCTATATCCCCGACACTGATGATCCTGACGCTGACAGGGCTTTCCACACTCCTGAGAAAAGGAGAAGGCCTTACCACGGAAGCTGCGATTTCCGTAGGGTCTTCATCCATCTCTATCTCGATGAACGGGGTGTAAGGGGTTATCTTGTATTCCGGAGTTACAACTGTCATGTAGCCAAGCTGTATGGCTGAGAACTGGGAGATTCCTGGTTTTACATCCGGAATGGAAAAGACGCCAGTGGAATCGGCAAGAACACCGGAGCCTTCCACTCCAACCACAATCACAGCGGCGAAAGGAATACCTTCACGTATCTGCCTGTCAATGACTTTTCCACTTACAGCATAACCTTTGGTCTGAGCTGCCATATATGCAGCCGACGTTGCCGCAAATACGGCAACCATAAGAAAAAGACGTTTCATAAGGCACTACAAATAACTAACCTGTTTTCGGCAATACATTTATCGTGCTAAGAAACGTCCGGCACCCTCAGTCTGCTGTCACTTCATGGGATTTTAAGCAACAGGCCTGATGGAAGAGCAGCGTGAGCAAAATGAAGTTATGAGTTCGGGAATCTGCAGCCCGTTACAATGAAGCCACAAAGGCATCGAACAGGGATGCATGGTCCCCTGAGAAGACAAGGTGGTGGTTGCCGATCGGCCCGGTAAGGAAATAATCGCGGCACACAAAAGAAGGGGCATCCTTCACCTTCAGAACAATCTGGGTACGGCAGAGATTGCCCTCGTATCTGTTCTCCAGAAGATCGGCCCCGCAGCAGAATGCACGCGAAAGGTCTCCTGACAACTTGAATACAGTGGCATCACCCTCAGGCATCTCACCATGCACAGCTATTCCTATACCGGATTCGAAGTGGGTGTTGAAGCTGTACCTGCGGACCATATTGAAAGGAATGGTACAGTGTGCAAGAAGCATCTCTCCGGTCTGAGGATCGATACGGGACGGATTGGCCTGGAAGCCGCATGTTCCGGTAATGTGGATGATTATCCGTCAATGTTTCAGACAGAGCATATGGTATGCATAGGCTGAAGCATGGGTTATGCTCCGCTCGCTCACGTGCTACGGCCTTTTCGCTGTCACTATTTCAGTGTAGCGTTTGGGCCTGAAATGACCATAAGTCGCACAAGCTGTAAATAGATAGAATGCCTGCCAGGTACCGAGGATAACACGAATCCACAAAACACTGATAGTCAATACATTATAAAACAACACCGACTGAAATACCCTCCATAAACAGAGTTACCGCGAACATACTTCACGATTAAATCAATTGATATTCAACACATTATGGTAAATTTTCCGACCACACCCTCTCCTAATAATCAATCATCAAGGCGGGAACGGAGATAGCGCACTATTGCCAGAGGCAAGGATTTCCATTCGTCGGGGGAAGATTCAGTTTCGGCAACTTCATTGAAGATGTTCGTAAACATTTTAAGGAATAGCTTCTTACGAAAAATTATCAGAATTATCAGTGCAGTCATGCATACTCCGCCAACAATGAACGCAGCTGCACTCCAGCTCCCAATAGCATCCCCAATCAGCACAATGAGCCCGAAAGCCAACACTGCAAGGACTATCATCAGAAGCATCACTATAACAAGAACAGAAAGTACCCGGCTGAATCCTAAAGAAAGGCCGGCAACTATTCTCTTTCTGAAATCATCTGTCTTCAGGCTCAGATAATCACCGAGCACTGAAGACAGAAGGTTCAATAGATTATGTCCGCTGTCAATCATTTTCTTCCAAGGCTTTCTCAATGACGTCAAGACTTTCCCTGATCCGGCCTTTAGCCTTGCCAGCCATGTCGGAAGCCCCCTGCCTGATCTTGGCACGAGTATTCTCCCCCGAATCCGGAGCCATAAGGATAGCTGCAGCAGCTCCTGTAACCGCCCCGGCAATGAAACATAATAAAGAATTACCTGCGTTCATGGTCTTCGTAACTAAATGTTAATTTTCAAATATGACGTCCCAAGGGACGTTAACAGGAGTATTTCAGAAACTATACCATCGGGGATTACACACCTTGCTTTGAATGACGTATAGGAAGAGGGTTTATATTAAATATATTTTAATTCCAACAAATCAATTATATCTTTGCAGATCGTTGAACAACAATTAACCCACAATTATATTACTATGAAATCAAGAATCATTTATATTCTGGCCCTTTTAGTATGCGGAGTCAACCTCTATGCCCAGGAGAATGCATTTTTCGTCCCCAACCCGGGTACGGCAAGGTGGGCATATGAGAAGACGGATGCAAAGGGCAAGCATATCTCTGACGAATATTACTCTGTGGAAAGCATAAGTGGGGATACTGTCAACGGAAGTGTCAAGCTGAAGGTTAAAGAGGTTATGGCCAAAGCCCCCTCAGACACAGTGACAACCATGGTTTTCTACCGTTTCAGAAACGGGGAATTCCTTGTGGACATGAACGCATTCTTTGAAGATGACATACTTTCCAGCCTCGTAACAGAGGCTGTAGACAGCGCAAAAACTGAAATTACCGAAGCACAGAAGAAAGAGGCCATAGAGGAGCTCAAGAAGCATATCAAGGTTTCCGGCGACATAAGAGGAATACCTCAATATCCTCAGGTAGGTAACCTCCCCGACTTTGACTGCCAAATGAAGTTCACATTCATAAGCATGAAGGTAGCTGGAGAGCAGAGAAAGATTACCGGCAAAGAAACAATCCAGACACCTGCAGGAACCTTTGATTGTTTCATTATGGAAGAGACAATCACCACAAAAGTCATGATACATAAAGAGACAGAGAGAAATGTCTCCTGGTATGCCTACGGAATCGGAATGGTCAAGGAAGCAACATACGACAAGAAAGGAAAACTGTTATCAGTAACTACTCTGAAGTGGAAAAACTGGTAAAGCGCGGATATGAACTGGATAATACTTATACTTGCCGGCCTATGCGAGACCGGCTTTACATTCTGTCTGGGAAAAGGGAATATAGAGACGGGGAACAAGGCTGTTCTATGGTATGCTGCCTTCGTCTTATTGTGCATATTGAGCATGGTGCTTCTCACCAAGGCAACCAGAACCATCCCTATAGGCACTGCCTATCCAATATGGACCGGCATAGGGGCAGTCGGCACTGTGATAATCGGAATCCTGGTATTCAAGGAGCCGGCCTCATTCTGGAGACTGTTCTTCATCTTCACCCTCATTGCTTCTGTCATAGGGCTTAAAATAGTTCACTAAGAATTTTTTCTTAACTTTGCGTTCCAATCTGAAAAATCCTATAGAATGATAAAGTCAATGACAGGCTACGGCAAGGCCGAAGCTATACTTGAAACAGGAAAGATAACCGTAGAAGTCCGTTCACTCAACGGGAAGACAGCTGACATCAGCCTCAAGACATCCATGCTCCCTAAGGACAAGGAAATGGCTGTCAGACAAAAGATTGCAACATCGCTTATCAGAGGAAACATAGATTTCTTCATCACATTCGAGCCCAACGCAGCCGACTGTGCCAAGAAGATCAATATGGATCTTGCAATGGAATACTACCAGCAGCTCAGCGAGCTTGGAGGCAGAATCGGTGCACATAATCTCTGGATGCACAACCCTAACGACCTGCTGGCCACTATCCTCCGCATGCCTGAGGTGATGGATGCAAAAAAGCAGGATGTCATCACTGAAGAAAACTGGCCTGTTGTGGAAGCATGTATCGACAAGGCTCTTGCCAACATCAATGCGTTCCGCGCCCAGGAAGGCGAAGTACTATATAAAGATGTCACTTCCAAGGTGGAAAGCATCCTTGCATATTCAGCCCAGGTAGAGACATTCGAAAAGGAAAGGGTGGACGCTATCCGGGAAAAAATTTTAAGCAGATTTGCAGAACTCAAGGCAGAACCGGACCAGAGCCGTCTCGAGCAGGAGATGATTTTCTACATAGAGAAGTTAGACCTCAATGAAGAGAGAGTCCGTCTGCGTCAGCATTGCAGATATTTCCTTGACACAATCTCAAATGAGGATTGTCCGGGCAAGAAACTCGGCTTCATTGCTCAGGAAATGGGTCGTGAAATCAACACCACAGGATCAAAGGCAAACCACACCGAGATTCAGAAGATTGTGGTAAAGATGAAGGACGAACTTGAAAAGATAAAAGAACAAAGTCTGAATATCCTCTAATCAGACTAATTTATAACAAGAAGCATAGGTTCCTGTAATTAAAGCACAGGAATGATATACTGAATACCAAGAGATATGCGCTGGGTGTGTGGAACTGACGCTCCCAGCGCTTTTGCTTTGTCTGAGAGTTCCACTCCTTTATACAGATAGTGGGCGAAGACCTTGAATCCCTGATCATCCCTGAACGGGAACCACTCCACGCAAGCCTGGGCATTCCATGAAGTTATATAACGTCCTGCAGCGAAAACATCATTGGACTCGTATACGTCAGCTGTCTCATAAACCCCTTTTATATATGCATTCCACTTTGGAAGAAAACGATAATCTACATTTGCAATAAAGGTAAGATATTCTGTATTCTGCGCTGTGACCGGCAGCATGCCGCGGGACTGTCCCTGAAGCGCGGTTATTCGTTGCTGGCTGTCAATAGCGGAACGCGAATAAAGCACATCGAGATAAGCCAGAACCGGACCTTTCTCATAAATATTACCACACATCAGATAATAGATATTCTTACCTTTTGCCAGATGTCCTGCCGACGCAGAATACATCAGATGAACTGTTCCATCGGCAAACCATCCGTTCCAGTTCAGGGTACCAAGCAATGGAAACCTTGCACTTTCAACTCCATAAGGCAGACCGTAAAGATACATTTCGCTGTCGTTGCTGTTGCGGTTGTTGGCTACCTGAATCATTATATGCTGGTCAGGGGTCACCTTCCATATCCCCATCAATCCAGCCTGATATATTTCAACATTGTTGTTAAAATCACTGAATTCCCTGACTTTCAAGCCATTGACATATCCTTCATACCCAGCCAAAGCCAAATACTGCTTACCTGCGACAAGTTCGAAATTATCACCATTATGCCACTTCAAGTAGGCATACTCGATGGATGATGACATGTTATCGACCGAGTACGGGTTGCTGTACTTATTGAATGACTGCCGGAAATGATATGAAATATGCTTGTTAATCCTTCCGAATATCTCCAGCCTTACCCTGTTGATCTTGAAAGGTGTATCATCAAACTTTCCGTTTGTAAAATGAGCATTGGCAGATGCAGCAAATTCAAGATTAATATGTGACTTTATGTTCCTGAAATTACTCAAAAGAGCAGTTACGGAGTCACGGTCAGCGGTCAGAGTGGAGTTCTGGGCATTCAGAACAGCTGATATAAACAGAAGAACAATTACAAGCAGTCTTTTCATCTCTTGGATTTTAGGACCGCAAATATAATCATTTCCTTTTTTGTCTGAAAATTACCCATTCCCCCATCGAGAAGTTTATCAGCCCGGATATGCAAAGGGCAGCAAGGTTGCATACCACAACATTCCATCCGAAGATGAGTTCAATCAGGAGCAGAATCCCCATCTTAAGCAGGAAAACCACGCTCGAAGAAAGATTGTAGAAGAAATATCTCTTGAAAAATGCCTTGGGACTGCAGCATTCGACCCTATCCCGCCATATGAAGTAATATGAACACAGATAATTGGTGAACACAGCACATTCAAACGATATTACAGGAGATATAATATAATCACCGACATACGAGCTGAACACAAAAGTTGAGAAAACCCAGAGCACGGCCGTATCCACGACCGTACCCAAGGCATTTGCACCGATAAATTTCGGAAACTTCTTCAGGATTTCGATTTCCCTTCCCATTTCTTCAGAGGATCCATCTTAGCATAACCTCTTGCATCATGCACGAAGTTATTGAAGTATATTACAGCAAGTACAAGCATAATAAAGATGCCGACGAAATCCAGAGGGCCGAGGACCACATGATTTCCACAGATGGTCACAGGAAGATGATAATCGTGAATAGGGGTCACATAGATGAATACAGTATTGACAATCATCATTATAAGTCTGAATTCCGTCGGTCCCATGCCGGCAAAAGTCAGTTTGAATTCTCCTTTCAGATGGGCATTGATATAAACCGAAATAGAGAGAAGCAGATAGAGTACCAGGACAGCCATGGCTATTCCTAGATTCATCATCTGAGAAAGACCGGCACCGACACACATTATAGACATTGTGACGCCATCGATGCAATGGTCAAGATAGAAACCGTAAATCGGCCTTTGAGTCTTTCTCACACGAGCCAAAGTACCATCAAGGGAATCACCGTACCAGTTCACGAAGAATCCGAATGTGGCAAGCCATAACCAGTTGAGACTGTAGTTTGAGAGGGCATATCCCAGAGCGACTATTACCGATCCGAGCACCCCGATAGCAGTAAGCATATCCGAAGTCATCCATCGTGGCTGCCTCTCGGCAAGCCAGATCAGGGCCTTCTTTTCCAATGCATTCAGAACAGATGTCTGAATTCGTACAGATTGTTCCTTCATCCTGAAAATATTTTGGTTAATTATCCTATTAATCTTTCACTGCAGCTGAACACAAAAAGCGGAAACCGCTCCGGTTTCCGCTTATATCAAAAGGTGTACCTTACACTGGGAAATGCCCTTATAGAAATATCTTAGAGCTAAATTGGCAATAACGGTTCTGAAGGCTCATCCTTCGGAGATATGACCTTGGATGCCCCTGAGACAGCCACGCTGGACTCGCCCTCTCCGAAGTACCTCAGATACGATGCACCGGAAATAGTGCCCGTGATTTCATCCTCACATGAAAGAACCGCCTTGCTGGCGCCTGAAATATTCACATACGCATCCTCTACTTCAAGATAAGAAGATTCTGATGAAAGTTTGGATGCTGTGGTGATAGTTCCCATGAACTGCTTGCTCACGATTCCTGAAAGATTTGCAGCAGAGGCTTCAGAAACAGTCAAAGTAAGATTCCGAACCTGAAGTTCTGCCTCAAACTTTGATGCAGTTCCGACCACGGCTGTGAAGTCCAAGGCACGGACGAGTTCTCCGACAGATACGCTGCTGGCCTCGACAACACTCACTGAGTTAAGGAAACGGCTGACAGGAAGCACAACATCTATCTTGGCGACACCATTATAAATGGTAGCCACACCTTCCTTGCGACCGATAGCAAGAACTCCGTCCTCGTATGAAAACACAAAGTCTGCCAGCACTACGCTATCTGCAGTCACTTTCATCTCCTTTGCATCAGGAGAACACACTACATTGACGGCTTGGGAGACCTTAAGGGACTTATATATACGTGAAACATCAAACTCCTCCGTAACAATCACTCCGGACAGTTTCTTGGTATTAACAGTAAGATTGCAGGCAGACATAACGACCGCCAATGCGATAAATGTCAGAAATCTTTTCATAATCATCTTCTTTTACTATCTATCGCAAAAATACATATATTTTTCCAATGGAAGCCACCGGGTACACAAAAAAAATGAGACTTCGCCGCTCACGCGGGGACGCCTCATACTAACCACATAATTAATAACACTAAAACTAATAACCAATAAGTTGTGAGAGTTTCAGAACAACTCTCTGATCAACTCGTGTGCAAAGGTACTGCTTTTTATGATATTAGCAATATCTGTTCCGATCAATTCCGACGAATGGTAAAATTAAGACAATGAAATGAAATGGACTCGCCATTCATTTATTAAGCCACGCATACCAAAAACGAATAAGACGTAAATTTAAATCACAATAAATTTACAATTCTTAAATTTGCCCTACTTTAAATTTAAAGATTTTAACAAAATCACATTCCCGACGAAAGAAAACGGGGATCAGAATATCGACTCCTGAGTGTAAGTAGTAAGCAGTTCAAGAGCCTTCATTCCCATCACAGAATTACCTTTGGAATTCAATCTCGGACTCCATACCGCCACAGAATATCTGTGTGGATAAACTGCAACAATACCTCCTCCTACACCACTCTTGCCGGGAAGCCCGACCAGATACGAGAACTCTCCCGCCTCATCATAGAATCCGCATGTCTGCATCACGGCATTAAGTCTCTTGATCTGCGATGAAGTCAGCTTATATCCGGAATAATCAAAAGAACGATAATTCGTAAATGCAAGAAATGCCTGCGCCAGTTCATTGCAGCTCATTTCCACTGAGCACATCTTGAAATAGAATAGCAGTACATCCTCAATATCGTTGGTGATGGTGCCATGATATTTCAAAAGGTTGGCGATTGCTGCATTCAGATAGCCTTTTTCGCGTTCGGAAACGGCCACTTCCATATTGTAGTATATCTCTTGGTTTCCACAAAGTTCCCTTACAAAAGCAAGAAACTCCTGTTCCGGATCTTCCAGTTCCGACATAAGCAGATCAGCCACAACTATGGCACCGGCATTGATGAAAGGATTGCGGGGTTTACCCTTCTCGACTTCCAACTGCACCAAGGAATTGAATGCAGTGCCGGAAGGCTCCTTACCGACCAGTTTCCACAAACTTTCGCCTTTAATAGAGAGCGCCATTGCTACAGCAAACACCTTTGAGATACTCTGAATGGAGAATCTCGTATCTGCCTGCATGTGTGAGAAAGCCTGGCCGTCCACAGTCTTCAGCGCAATCCCGTACTGGTCAGGATTGACTTTAGCCAATGCCGGAATATAGTCGGCCTGTTTGCCTTGAAGGGAGAACGGAAGAATCTCCTTATGGATGGTTTCAAGTATATGCTGGTAATCCATAAATTCCTGTTATAGTTTGTCGGGGATATCCCTATTTGCTGACAAAGTTAGCATTTTTCCTTATTCCAATGCTATCAGAGCAAAAAAATGCGCCCCCGGACGATAAACATCCGAAGGCGCCGAGTCAAAACACCAATGACTGCTAGTAGTTCTCTTTCATCGGCTCGAAATAAGCCTGAGGGAAGAGACATGCAGGACAACCCTTAGGGGCATCCTCTGCTTCCACGATATATCCGCAATTGCGGCACTGCCACCATATCTTTCCGTCTCGGTGGAAGAAATCTCCATCTGTCATACGGCTCAGGAGCTTCATATAACGGCGCTCATGCTCAGCCTCAACCTTTGCAATATTCCTGAATGCTGCAGCGATTGCAGGAAATCCCTCTTCTGAAGCGACTTCAGCAAAATCCTTATACAGCACATCCCACTCTTCTTTCTCACCCATAGCAGCTGCCAGAAGATTCTCCTGAGTTGTTCCGACTTTGCCGGCTGGATATGTAGCGGTAATCTCAAGATCACCTCCCTCAAGGAAATTGAAGAAACGCTTAGCGTGCTCCCTCTCCTGCTCTGCAGTTTCCATAAAGACTCCTGCTATCTGTTCATAACCTTCCTTCTTCGCAACTTCCGCAAAGAAAGTATATCTGCTTCGTGCCTGGCTCTCGCCTGCGAATGACTTGAGCAGATTCTGCTCAGTTCTTGTACCTTTTACGCTTTTCATATATTACACTCTTTTAAATTCCAATAAATTATTCTACTGGAGCCCACTTGCATCTTACAGGTGAAACAATAGCTCCCTCCTTCTTCAGTTCGGCAAACACCTTATCAACAACCTTTCTGTCGAGTCCTGACAAAGCTGTAACCTCTCCTGCCGACAGAGGCTTTGCAGCCTCTTTCATAGTATTCAAAACAAGTTCCTTTTCCATATCTTTTTCTAATTAATTATTTTCTGATGCAAAGATATATAAAATTTTTTAATTTGGAATATTTCTAAATTAAATTTTCAAAAAAATTCCAAAAGCAAATTATCCAAACTACACAGGGGCATTATTTTAGATATGGAGAATTAATACTTTAAATTTATATTAGTATGACAACAAAATTCTACAGATGCCGCCATTGCGGCAATGTGATCATCAAGTTCGTGGACTCGGGGGTACCTGTGGTCTGCTGCGGAGAACAGATGGAGGAACTGATCCCGAACACGGTTGATGCAAGCAACGAAAAACATGTTCCGGTAGTCAAAATGGCTGAAAATGGGAAAATCAAGGTGGAAGTGGGAAGCATCCCGCACCCGATGACACCAGAACATCACATTGTATTCATCTACGTGGAGATGGAAAACGGAGGAATACGCATAGACTTGAAAGAGGAGCCGGAAGCCGAAATCTGCGCATGCAACGGAAAAGTCACCGCAGTATATGAATACTGCAACCTGCATGGACTCTGGAAAACAGAGATAAAGGAACATCTGCAGTGCAATTGCAGATAAAACAGGACTACCTCTGAAATTAATTTCCTATATTCGTAAGTTAAAATATCAGGACATGAATTTCAGAGGTATTTCAATTATAGCCGCAGCAGCCGCTATGCTTTCCTGTGAATCAGGAAATTACAAGACAGATACTATAGGAATAGAGGTTTCTCCACAGGAGAACAGAGAATATTCATACACAGACAAAAAGGCTGGTTTTTGGTACGGACGGACACACCAGGAAGGTCTGGACTGGTACTCCGGATGGAACATGGCGAAGAAACGCATTCTGGCAGACTACACCTTAAGTAAAGACGATAAGGCACTCAGGAAAAGCGATGCTATATGCACAGTATTCCCGGACAGGATTGTCAGGAAATGGGACAATGCCGTAGAAACGTTCCGGCTTCTGGATGAGATTCCGGCTCTTGTAATTAATCTTGATACTGATGCCGATTCCATTTCATGCGTACTTGACACCACCCTTCTGAAGAATAATGAGGCAACGGCGGAGGGATTGCTCGTAACCCCACATGAGGCTGCGGATTCACGTATCCTGCTCACTCCCCTATCAAGAAGCGGATTCGAGGTCATACCTTTCGGCATCAAGGCACCGGCATCAGCCGGAGGATTTATCCTCACCTATGGCACAACCGAGGAATGCAATGAGCTGACAGCGAAAGTTCGTTCTGACCTTAAGTCACTTATCACTCAAAGAAAAGACCGCATAAACGGGCTTATTACAGAATACAATCCGGTGAAATCAAATCTTCCGGAGCTCGACAAGGCTCTGGACTGGATTACAATCACTATGGACGAACTCATTACCGAGCAGCAAGGCAACGGCATATACGCCGGACTTCCTTGGTTCAATGAATACTGGGGACGCGATATGTTCATTTCTATGCCGGGAGCATGTCTTGTGACCGGTCAGTTTGATGTCGCAAAGGAGATTCTCAAGGATTTCGTCAAACTTCAGGACAATGACCCATCATCTGAAACATACGGGCGCATACCTAACAGAGCAAATTTAGAAGGAATTCTCTACAATACCACAGACGGAACGCCACGCCTGGTCATCCAGGCATTGGAGCTCGCAGAATACTGCGGCGACACAAGCTTCCTCGAAGACATTTACCCTGCGATAAAGATCAGCATCGATGCTTCCATTGCCAATTATATCGATGCTAACGGGTATCTCACACACGCAGATGCGGATACGTGGATGGACGTAAAGCGTAACGGCATTCCTGGCTCGCCTCGCGGCAACCGCGCGAATGACATCCAGGCGCTATGGTACGGTCAGCTCACTGCAGGCAGCAAGATAGCTGCGATAATGGGAGATGCAGGCTCAGCCGAGCAATGGAGCGGACTCGCACAGATGCTTGCCGGTCGCTTCGAACAGGACTTCTGCAACAAGGAAGAAAACATGATATATGATCATCTTAATGCAGACGGTTCCCCGGACATTCAGTTCCGCCCGAATCAGCTCTATTGCTTCAATCTGGTGAACGACGATGAATTCAAACAGAATGTGACCCGCCGCACATGGGAGGAACTCGTTTATCCTTGGGGCGTGGCTTCGCTGGCACAATGGGATCAGCAGTTCCACCCTCAGCATGAGAACTGGCACTACTACCATAAGGATGATGCCTACCACAACGGCACCATCTGGCTATGGAACAACGGGATAGCCATGCAGCGCATGATTGAGTACGGCCAGGTGGACGCAGCATGGAAACTCTTCTGCAACATGAACCGCCAAGCCCTGCATGAAGGAGCTGTGGGAAGTCTCAGCGAGAATGCTGACGCACATCCGAGGGAAGGAAAGTCGTGGGTGAACCGTTCCGGCACCTTCCTTCAGGCATGGAGCAATGCGGAACACCTGCGCGTATGGTATCAGTATTTCCTCGGCATCAGGCCTGACCTTCTCAGCGGAGTGATAGTAATAGAGCCGAAACTCCCGTCAGAAATCACATATCTTGAAACCTCGGTGAAAATAGGGAAAGGAACCCTCCATTATAAATATGCTGACGGGAAGGTGGACGTGAAACTGGAAGGCATAGATGCAGAGCTTGAAATTCATGAGCCGGGCGGCCAGACAGATTCCCCTGCCTTCGAAGGCCTGGAATTCTGCAAGCCTGCCCCACTTGAAAGCTATCCATGCTTCGCCACCTACCATGAAACCGCTCTTACCTATTAGAATTTATAAAGATGTGCTATCAACTCACTTAACTTCAACAATATGAAACTTCCGGAAAACCCGTCAAAAATTACCAGAAGGACCTACAATGGACAGAAAGATGATGAGGGACGCCCTCATGGACATGGAGTGATGGAATATGCCACAAGTACCGATAAGAAATATAAGTACGAGGGCCACTTCGAGCATGGAGTGCGCTCGGGCTATGGAGTCTGGTCCGAGAGTGTCCGGTATATCAAGGAATATGAGGAGTGGGAGTGGGTGCAGATGGGCGAGTATGACAGCTGCGGCAGGTTGATTCATCCTAATACCAAGCCTGGACCATATAAGGAGGTTGTGGATTCATGGGATGAGAAGTTCAGGGGCTGGTGGAGGAATGACGATGCAGTTCAGGACTTCCTGGGCAAGAAGTACGCAGAGGATACATTTGACTTCACAGAGGACGCGAAGTTCCTGAGCCGTTTCCATGATTTCGTGGCAGTCAGGAAGTTGCCTATGCCGCTTGTCTCGAAACTATGGAACAGTACGGCCCCGTATGCCAGATATGGATATGGAGTATGGCTTTGGGCAACGCGAAAAGACGAAACATCGCTGAAAACAGCCTTTCAGATATTTGAGGAGTCTGCACGCGCAGGCATTGCCGACGCTATTTATATGCTCTCCAGGATGTATTATATTGGTGAGGCATATGATGAGCAGGCTGGAAAGTTTGTGCTGGACCGTAAACTTTCTATGGAACTTCTTGCTCAGGCGATAGATAAAGGAAGTATCATTGCCAAGCTCAGGCGTAACAGAATCCTGTACCTCGGCACGGCAGAAGTTGAAGCAGATAGAGCTGCGGCTATCGCTGAGGCAGAACGTGAGTCATCGGCAATCTTCAGCGAATCGATCCTCTGGACAGAACGGCTTGGCTGGCTATATGAAATGGAAGGTGAGACCGAGAAGGCTGTCAAGGCATATGATAAGTGTATAGCCAATGGCTATTATCCTCCGATATTCGATATAGCCTTGATATACCTTCAGGATGGTGACAATGAGTACTATGAGACTTTGATGGAGGTTGGAAGGAAACTTGGTGTTCCGGACTGCTATCTTCAAGGATTTGAGTATGAGTCTTGTTGGGATGATCAGGACGATGATGACAAGAAGAAGATTCATGGTCAGCTGAAACGGAATCTGCCGGAAGGCGTCAATAAAGGCAGCGGATACTGCGCATTGATTCTGGCGGATGCGTTCCTGAACGGCAAGTACGGATATGATATTGATCTGGGCAAGGGTATGGCGTATGCTGACGTAGCAGTGACCTATGGTTACAATACGGGATACGATCTTCTGATCGAGGCTGCTGAAACGCTTCAGGATCCGGCGTTCATGTCGGAAGATGAAATCCTGAAACTGAAGTATGACGCGTTACGCTATGGCCTTGATAATTATCTTGACGATGTGATCAAGAATAAGGACGCATATGTAGCAATGGGATACGGAGATCAGATAGAGTCTGTCTGGATGCCTATATGGAAGAAGAAGCATCCGGATCCAAAGACCCAGATCAATCCGACGGCGATGATAATCCAGCCTTCCGGAATAGTGTCTTTTGTCGAGGCTGATATCTTCATGATGTCATATCGTGAGATGGCTCAACTTATCGGCGCAGAGGGACTTGATGCCGTTCATTTCTCGGAACCTCTGAACCGCATTACCAAGGCATGCAAGTTCAAGGGCTATCAGCTGGCAATGTATACAGACAGGGAGGGATACGCAAAGGATCTTCCTGACAACGCAGTCGGCACCATTCTATATGGACGCAGATATGAAATAAGAGGTGCCGTAATCATTGCCCTTGAGGACAACAAGTACGACACCCATTCGTTCCATTTCCAGGAAGACCTTGACGAGGTCTTCAATGAAATCTCAAATATGACCGGTGGTCTTATAAGACGAGGTTAGCCGGATATCGGTTTACCTCTTGAGGAAAGTCAGCTCGTAGGAATAGGAATATCTTCCGAACCAGATGGTCTCACGATACTTAGGTTCGGCGTATGAAATCTTGAACTGAGAACTGTATGAGTTGTACTGGAATGATGTTTCCAGTACGACTCCGTCTTTGTGGACTTCAAGAACCTTGAAATTGAAGTCTGGAAAAATCGATTTCTCGATACCATACTGCTTCCATTCTTCCTTCCTCGGAAAAAACAGAGTGACCCCTTCCTTGAGGTTTACACCCTTCAGATCGCACTCAAAGCGATCTTCAAGGTCGATGTCTTCTCCTGTCACCTCGTTCTCGGATGACGCACATGTCGTAAGGACAAACTTGTAATTGTCGAAACTCATAACTTTATTGTATATAGTTTTATAATATCTGATTTACGTTATGACCATGCGTCGAAACGGCCGTCGTCATCCGGACCTTCGTCCTCGTCGTCAAGAGGTTCGTCGTCCGGGATGGCGTCGTATGCAGGGATGTGGAACATCTCTATTTCTCGAGCGAACTGCGTCAGTCGGCCATGCTTGTAGGCTTCTACTGTTTCAACAAGAAGTCTTGCATCATGCAGTCTTGCACCATTGATCATGCACAGATCCATAGCCTCTTCATTGCTCATCTGGCCAAGCTGGATCTCATCTGTCTGCAGCATATCGTACATCTTTCCGAAACACGATGCGTGCATGAATTCAGATCCCTGAACATAGTATCCCCATGCTTTGACAGGATCCACAGGAACATCGATCTTTCCCTCTCTGTAAATGTCTCCAAGCAGTTCCATAGACATCGGATGGCACCACTCGATGTTCAGTTCCAATGCATGGATAATCATCTGCCTGTATTCATCACGGGCCTGAGTGTCTTCCGGATCGATGTCGTAGTAGCTTTCAATCTTGTCAAGAAGGAAGTAGTACATGCACATCGGATCCATGGCATCATTGCCTTCCATCAATGTGTCGTTATATGCTTCATAGTCTCTGAAGCTATAGTCGTTGTTTATTCCTCTTGCCAGTGCAAGATCGCCATATGCGCTATTCTCTCCGCCCGCTACAGCCTTTTCGTACCACTGCTGTGATTCGACTACCTTTCCCTCTGCCATGAGGAGGTCTCCCATCAGGGCGCACCAATATGGATTGTCGCCTTGTGAGAGAAGCTGACCGAGCGTCTGCCTGACAAGGTCGATATTAGGCTCGTATCCATACCTGCCATAAAGAAGGTTCCTGAGCTGGAACGCTATTCCGCGTGAACTTCCGTTATTGATGGCATTTTCAAGGCGCTTTGCCGCAGCTACAGGATCGAATGGTTCGATTTCCCCACGGAACATCATTAGCGCCATAGTGGCGTCCGCATCCGCCACGCCGCCCTCGCTTGCCTTCTGCAGCAGTTCATGCGCCGATGCCACATAATCCTCGCACTCATGCAGATGCAGATAAATTTCCGCTAACTTGTAGCATGCGACGGGATCGCCATCCAGGGCCTGTAGCTTGATTAATTCCTTCTCTTCCACCGAAAGGGACAGGATCCCGGCCAGTGAGTAAAACTTTCTCATAGCTTTATTGTTTAATCATATCAATCGAACATAACTCTCGGATTCATTGCCGACGGGCTTCTCCACTCGATGCCTCTGCGGGCAAGAGCCGCTCTCTTCGCACTCCAATAGCTATGACAGAATCCCATGCAGCGAGGCTCGTCCTTCAACTCCTGATCCAATTCCTTTTCCACATCGTATATTACCTCCTCCCATTCCGGAGTCGCCTGCACAGGGTCCACCTTGAGCATTCCACCCAATCCGTCCCAACATCGAAGGGCATGCTCCCAATGCGGATCACTGATAATCATGGCAAAGCTATATATCCACTTGTCCACCTGCCTGAAGTAATACCTGTCGAAGTGCTCCCGAAGGTACTCGTCATAATCGGATGCGTCTTCAAAGTCGCGGTAGAGCCTGTATAACTCGCATAAAGACTGAAATAGACGTGGAGTTTCCCTTTTGTCGACATAGTCGTTTTCAAGTATGGCTGCAATGTAGTGGGCCTTATATGCAGGATTGGTGGACTCTGACCTGAACGGAGCAACATCCTTGAATTCATGGATGATCTCGCGAATAAGAGGGATGTTTTTCCAAACATTGCCTTCTTCGTTGTTCTTGTTCATTTGATCCACCAGGTCGGCGGCAAATACGTCAGACCACTCGCACAATGTATCCTTGTCCTTGCTGAAGAAAAATACGTATCTGCCCTGCTTTGAAATACGCTCGTTAGGGATTCCGAATTCACGGGTTCCCAACACCTGCCATTGGCGATTGACCTTGAATGTCTTGCCTGTATAACTGAATTCCATCATATCATCGTCAATGGACACGACGGTCAGTTGATTGCCGTGGATTTCGAAGACTTTTCCTGCATGCAGGCCATCACTATCGATGCTCCCCCATGATTTGGTCCTGTTGCCGACTCCCATATCCATGGAAGTCTCTATCCGGACAACATTGAAATATTGCGTCATAATCTTACTCTTTCATATCGAAATAAGTCACATGCTGCAGAGGATAATCAGGAAGAACATCATCTTTTGCAAGCGGGCAGAGCATGCATTCGTCAGTTGATGCAACTCCATCAAAAGTCTGCTTGCTTCCGATCACACTCTCTAAGAATGTAAGTTCAGCAAACTTTTCCTGATAAAGAGACTCGACTATCTCAAAGCACTTGTCCAGAATAGTCTTGAATTCATTGACGTAACCTCTATATTCTTCTGCATCATTCCCTAACTTTGAAAGTCCGTCAAGAGCGGCCCTGTGTTGATTGATCAAGGCAGGCTTCCTGGACTTCATCTCAGCCAGAGTCTCCACTTCCCTCTTTCTATAAGTGCATTCATTCGTCATATTGTACTTATGGTCCTCATCCCTGCCGGAACGCAGCTGTACAGCCTTGAACGGGCCGGTAGACGAATCCAGATAATACGTATAAACTATATAGTTCGAACGTTCCTTGTCGATGATGTCACATAGCTTGCTATAATAGTTATAGGCATCTGATATATAACTGTCCACTTCATTCGATTTCTTTGATCCTGAGCGGCGTCTGTGCTCCCTGTCAATCACATACTCTGCTGTCTTCACTTGCCTCTTTTCCGGCAGAGACATTCTGCATGGAAGAGGAATATCCAGGGTGGATTTCTTCTTGCTTACGACTACGTCATATATCAGGTACTTGGCCGAATTACCGTTGGTATTTGAAAGCCAGAACATCAGCTGCTGACAGCCTCCGATCGGTACCGTAATCTCCTGCGGTTCCATTGTTTCATATACGCCGATATTGGCTATGACCTCATGATCAGCACCAATCATCAGATGTTCATGGTAATCCTGCTTCCTTGAAGAAGTCGAGAGACAGCCGACCTTGAATGTGACAGTATTATATTCCCCGTATGTATTGAATGCCGCAAGTGAATTTTCGACAGCCTCACCACCAGCTGCTAGCATCAGGAAGGCCGCCATCGGAGCGAGGGTTGCCCCCACAGCAGCGCCTCCTACCGCAGCTCCGGAAGCCACAAATGACGCACCTACCGCTGCTGCGCCGACAGCTCCGGCTGCTGCCGCATTGCTGCCGTTACCTGCTCCCAGAATACCGAAATCAAGAGAGAAATGCGTACTTGTCTGAAGATAGAATCCTTTATAGATACGTTCTCCATTGATTTCATAGAAATTCTTCTTGCTCGTACCGTCATAAACGATTTCATCCCTAGTATCCCCCTTACCCGCTATATATTGGATATAAGGTTTACCCAGGTCGATAAGGTCGATCTGATAAGGGCAATCCGGCTGCGGATGTACAAACAGGTCATTTTCAACAACCTTTCCCCTATATGCCACAATGTCCGCTACAGCAAAAGCCGCCACATCAAGTGTTCCGCTTCCGGCATTACAGAAACGCAACATGCGGCATTTATTGATCGGTACTTCAAATGTCCTGTTGGGATAAGTAGGAACAAGATCTGTCGAGAAAACCAATTTATCATCAGCATAGACCATCAGCTGATCGTTGTTCATATTCCAGCTCTTACCGACATAACCGGCAGTGAAGGTAATAAAGTCAAACTCATTGCCCATATCAAATGTTGCACACGCTGAGAGATTGCTATCCCAGAATGATGCTGTCTGATATAGAATTATTCCTTCCGAGAATTTAGTTCCACCCATTGAAAATGTGATATGTTCGGATGAACCGTTATATATCTGCTTCTCCACCTTGCCGACAACCTGATACGGTGTAATATTGGAGATAAGCTTGCACACGTCAGGAAGTTCCTTCAACCTTGAATCAGGAGGTGCCAGACCATCCTGCGTCTGACTGACATCCGGATCACACCCTTCAGGATATACAATAATCTGAGCCATCTCTGCATGGGAGTCTCCCTCGGTCTGTTCAGTATGGAATGACAGCACTTCACATCCCGAAATATCAAGGACAACCTGTCTTGCGATAGCCCCTTCACGGACTTCAATCTCATCCAATATCTTTCCGTCAGCCTTGACTGTAACCCACCCGGAGCCGGCACCGCCGCCGAGATCGTCATGGCATCCGACGATGAAGCTGACTTTCGAATACTGTCTGCGGAGATTGAAGTACGCATTTCCCTTATTCGAGCCTATAAGTGCCATTCCCATATTGCCTCGAAGACCGTACTCATATGTCTGACGGTTCAACATGATATAATGTTGTTCAGGCGTGACGGCCGTCATGTAATTGCTGAGATAATATGGCTTGATATCCTTCACGAGCTCCATAGGAGATGTTACAGGAGCGACCTCCCTGGTGACAGGCTCCACATTCTTTCCTGACTCCCAAAGGATTGCATCTGCTACCACAGCTTCGATATCAGAAGCGGCAATCTTGAATGTCAGTTCATCTACTCCGGAGACATCGATGGTATATTGACGCGGCGGTTCATATCCACGCACTTTCTCATCAAGTATCTTTTTGCCGTCACCATGTACAGTAACTACACCGACCTCTTCCCTGCACTCCTCATCATGTCCCATATTAAATGTCAGAGTCTCATACTCACCATCCAAGTCAAATGTGACATAGGCAAATTCGTCGGTTAATGAAAAACCGCCATATCCGGATTCGCCTCCTGCCATATGGATCTGCGTGGAATTTCTGGCGACATATTTATAGACAGTACAATTTTCGGAAGCAAGAATATTACATTCATTGACAAGATATGTATTCTTTTTATATGGCTGTTCATTAACTTCCTTCTTTGACTTATTCTCATCGTTAGAACAATCTTTAAACCAGGATAGCGGATTTAGAAGGACAAGTATTGCAATAAGCAAGATAACATGTTTCTTTTTCATAGTGTCAATTTTTGGATATTCGACATCATAGATGTAAGTCAACAGCAAATATAACAAAGTTCACCTATTTAAGCAAATTCCGTTTTCTCCAAACAACTGACAGTTAACACATTATGCCTTTATGAGTGGGCAATTCCTACCCATAATTAAATAAATCGCTGATTATTAGGGGATTAAAGAAAACGCTCTGTGTCTGCAAATTTTGACATTACCAGCAGCATCGATTGCAATGACCATGAGTCGGCCACATAGGGAGCCGATTTTGTGGCCGGAATGGTGTTTTTACGTGAGTCGGCCACATATGGAGCCGATTTTGTGGCCGCCCCACCAGAACAACAATCCCGTCAAAACACGAAAAAACCGCAACAGAAGCACTTCTATTGCGGTTTCGTCGTGGTGCCACCGGGAATCGAACCAGGGACACAAGGATTTTCAGTCCTTTGCTCTACCAACTGAGCTATGGCACCAGATTTTGTTTAGAACTACCCTCTCTTTCGATTGGGATTGCAAAGGTAGACATTTTTTCTTTATCTGCAAACTTTTTGTCAAATATTTTTCAAATTTTATTTCGTATCTTCGCAGTCCTATATGACGCTATGACCGAAAAGCATTACATATCAGTGATTTTACCTCTCAAGCTTGAGTGGGAGCCTGCGTATTATATATCATCAGAAAAAGATGATGTAAGGATAGGTGACAGGGTAAGGGTTCTGTTCGCCAACAGGAGATATCTGGGAGTAGTGAGCGGAACGGGCATAACTCCGGAGATCGATGAAGCAAAGATACAGCCGGTGATCAGCATTGAGAAAGAGATGGAGAAGGTGCTTCCGGAAGAGATTGCTCTATGGAGACAGGTAGCGGAATATTATTTATGCAGCGTAGGAGAGGTTTATAAAGCAGCGTATCCAGCCCAAAAAGTAAATATCGAAGAAGCGCGTGCGGCGGCCTTGGCCAGAATCGGGCAAAGACGTAAAAAGATAGCCGACGGCATCCGCAGAAAAATAGAGAAGCTCAGAGAGCGCCTTGAGAAAAAGCAGCAGCTGCTACAGAAAGCCAAAGACGGGACCAAGATAAAAGCCGGTCTTATAGAGGATATAAGCAAGATCAACGAAGAATTAAGACTGAGCGAAACCGCACTTGAAGCAGCACTGAAAAACATCTCTGCAGTAAGATATGCAAAAGTTCCGGCACAGATGCCCGAGAAAGGTCTCACGCTTACACCGGTACAATTTCATGCGCTTGATCAGATAAAGAAAGGATTCGAAGAGTCGAAGCCGGTCATGCTGAATGGTGTGACCGGATCCGGAAAGACCGAAATATACATACATCTGACAAAGGAGTCGCTCTCAGAAGGGAAGAATGTACTATATCTTGTGCCGGAAATAGCACTGAGCCGTCAGCTTGAAAACAGACTCAGGGAACATTTCGGAGAAAGCATGATGACCTTCCATTCTGGAGAGACTGCATCTTCCCGCAGAGATACAGCGGACAGAATCCGCAGTCTTAAAGCCACAGGGTCAGGCAACTATATCGTACTGGGAACCAGATCTTCCCTTTTCCTTCCCCACCACAATCTCGGGTTAATTATAGTGGACGAAGAGCACGACGGATCATACAAGCAGGAATCCCCTGCCCCAAGATATCATGGCAGGGATACTGCACTTATGCTGTCGGTACTGCAGCAGTCAGCCATCATTCTCGGCTCAGCAACTCCTTCACTGGAAGAAATGTATAACTGTATGATAGGCAGACACCTTCTTGTAGAACTCCACGAAAGATACCACGGAGCCGGATCTTCAGACGTTGAAATCATAGACACCAACGCCGAAAGACGGAAGAACGGCATGACCGGCAGCTTTTCCCGCAAGCTCATAACCCATATCGAAAACACGGTCAATAAAGGAGGACAGGTCCTGATTTTACGCTCCAGGAGAGCCTGGTCACCGGCCTTGCAGTGCGAAAGCTGCGGCGATATTCAGAAATGTCCCCACTGCAATGTAAGCTTGAGTTACCACAAGAGCCGTAATGCAATGGTATGCCACTATTGCGGATATAGCTCGTCATATATCGGCACATGCAGCAAATGCGGAGGTAAACTGAAAGGCCTGGGTGCCGGCACGCAGAGGATAGAAGAGGAGGCAGCTGCGCTCTTCCCACAAGCCAGAATCGCCAGACTTGACAGCGATACAGCACAAAGCAGCAGCAATGTCAAGGAGATTATCCGCAGTTTTGAGAAAGGAGAAACGGATATTCTGATCGGAACCCAGATCCTAGCAAAAGGATTCGATTTCAGCAGACTGAGTCTTGTAGCTGTCATAGCAGCTGACACACTGCTCGGAATCCAGGATTTCAGAGCAGACGAAAAGGCTTTCCATCTGCTGGAACAATTCAGGGGAAGATGCGGACGCAGAGACAGTAAAGGTCTGTTCATCATACAGACTTCACAGCCTGAACACCCAATCTATAAGCGCATTACCGAAAATGAGACAAGCTCGCTTTATAACCAGTTGATGACGGAAAGGAAAGACTTCAACTTTCCTCCGTATTCGAGAATAATCGAAATCACAGTCAAGGACAATTATGATGACCGGGCCCAAAGAATGTCTGTCAGACTGGCAGGCACTCTAACAGATAAATGCTGTCAGACGGTTATAGGTCCTTATACACCTGCTGTGGACAGAATAGCCGACAGCCATATCCGCAAGATACGCATCAGCTTTAAAAAAGACAGATTCCTCAAAGCTGCAAAACTACGCTTAAAGGAATCCGTAAAGTCTTTTGAAAAGGAATCAGGTTATGAAGGTCACATCATCCTGGATGTGGATCCATCATGATTTCGGAACAAGCACATTTATCTGGTCGTCAAGAACATCAAATCTGACAGGTGCCCGTCCAACCACTTCGCCGTCCACTTCCACAGGCTCGGCGCTGCTGCCTTCATGCGGCCAGACAATCACGGTTCTGGCCTTCGCCACTACAAGTTCGGGAACTTCAAGAAAAGTGCCGGTGAAAAGCCGTGGAACTTCACAGGCAATCCGGCCAAGAGGAAGGTCCGGTATGATAGTGATATCCAACAGACCGTCATCGAGCACGGCGGCCGGAGTCTGGCGCATGCCACCTCCTGAATATTTTCCGACCCCGAAAGCCATAGAAAGATAATTTCCGTCAAAGACAGTCACACCGTCACATTCTACCCTGGCACCAGCAGGTTTCCTGTGACTGATGGCATGGATCAATGATGTGACATACAGGATCTTTCCGCGTTTGCCTTCTCTTTTCTTGGCATTAACCCTTTCGCATACTCTGGCATCTATACCTACACCTCCGATATTCGCCATATATGAATCGAAAACATTCACATCCGCATCAGCAGGATCGACAATCCCCACCTTCACCACATCCTGACGCGAAACACATCCGTCTGCAATTACATCAATGGCTTTGGATATATCATTAGTGATGCCGAGAGTCTTTATCCAGTCGTTTCCCGAGCCTACAGGTATGACACCGATTGTAAAATCAGCAAGAGAGAACTTTCCTTCGCTCCAGCGTACGAATGTAGCAATACCGTTCAACACATCATGAACAGTACCGTCTCCGCCTACAGCAATGAATTTTCTGTAGCCGGCTGAACAGGCATCAAACGTTATCTGCTCCGCATTGCCGCTGCCACCAGTCCTGCAGCTATGGAAATCAATATTCTTTGCTTTAAGAATCTTCGAAGCCTCACTCCACTTTGCAGAAGCCTTCTTTGAAGCCGCATATACATTCACCACGGCAAACCAGATGTTGCCACGACCGTTAACATCCATGATACTCAAGTCTTTAAACCGTACGATATAAGTACACAACGATTAATTCCCGACAAAAGTAAGAAATAAAGGCAATGAATGAAATAATTTTTGTAATTTTGCGGGGATAATGTCCTATTAAGAACAGAATATATATGGGGAAAATAATAGCAATAGCCAATCAGAAGGGCGGAGTGGGAAAGACCACAACAGCAATCAACCTTGCAGCTTCGCTGGCAGTTCTGGAGAAAAAGGTGCTCATCATTGATGCAGACCCTCAGGCCAACACAACATCAGGCCTCAACTTCTCGCCAGAAAACGACCAGAAGCGAACCCTCTACGAAGTGATGATTGGCAAGATAGACGTACGCGACGCCTTGATTCAGACCGAGATAGCCAATCTCCACATGATCCCTTCGCATATCAATCTGGTGGGCGCAGAGCTTGAGTTGGTTGAAGCAGCCGACAGAGAATCAAGAATCAAGAACGCTCTTGCCCCGATCAGAGACAATTACGACTATATCATAATTGACTGTTCACCGTCACTGGGACTCATAACAATCAATTCACTTACAGCATCGGATTCTGTCATGATTCCAGTGCAGCCGGAATTCTTCGCGCTCGAAGGTCTGGGCAAACTTCTGCAGACTATCAGACTTGTGCAGGCCGGTCCTAATCAGAGCCTCACTATAGAAGGATTCGTGGTAACCATGTTTGACGGAAGGACAAAAGTCCACAACCAGGTGCTGGGAGAGCTCCGGGAGCACTTCAGCGAAATGGTATTCAACACCATCATACAGAGAAACATCCGTCTTAGCGAAGCACCTTCGCACGGAAAACCGATTATCCTGTATGACGTAATATGCAACGGTACCACCAACTACCTCAACCTGGCCAAGGAAGTACTCGAAAAGAACAGCTAAACCAGACATCATGAGCAAACCGCAGAGAGGATTAGGAAAAGGGCTGGGAGCTCTCCTCGGAGGAGATGCAGACCTCAGCAGCATAAGACAGCCGGTAGGATATGTAAACAAGGGAATAGTGAGCACGACCGAGCAGCCTAAACAGGCTACAGCGGATGTTCTTCGGATTCCTGTGGACATGATCGAGCCAAACCCTTACCAGCCACGAATGAGTTTCGACCAGGAGGCATTGGAGGAGTTGGCTGATTCTATCAGGACTCTCGGTCTGATACAGCCGATAACCGTTCGCAGAAAAGACGCATCCACATATCAGATCATCAGCGGTGAAAGACGCTTCAGGGCATGTCGCATGGCTGGAATGGACATGATTCCGGCATATATACGAGATGCCAACGATCAGGGTATGCTCGAAATGGCAATTGTAGAGAACATCCAGAGAGAGAACCTCGATCCGATAGAAGTAGCCATGAGTTATCAGAGACTTATTGAAGAATGCAGTCTCACACAGGAACAGATGGCTATCAGAGTCGGCAAGAAACGCGCGTCAGTCACAAACTTCCTGCGTCTTCTCAAGCTCCCTGCAAAGATTCAGCACGACCTGAAGGTAGGTCTCCTCAGCGTAGGTCACGCAAAGGTACTGCTCGGTCTTGATGACGTAATGATGCAGGAATATCTCTGCGACCTTGTAATCAAGGAAGACATGTCAGTGCGACAGCTGGAGGACAAGATACGCAAGCTTGCCGAACCGAAGAAAAAGTCCGAGCCATCTGAGCAGGACCTTCCTGACGAGTATTTCAAAGTGCTGGAGATAGTCGGCAAGTATTTTGAGAACAACATCAGTCTGAAGCGCACAAACACAGGAAAGGGATCGATGACAATCCACTTCAACTCGGATGAAGAGGTCAGAAAGTTCCTGAAGGCACTTGAAGACTCCAAATTCTGACACGCACACAAAGATGCATAAAAGATATTTCATACATATATTGATGTTGGCTTTCTGTCTCATCTTCTTTGCACAGCGCAGTGATGCGCAGTTCAAGGAGGAGGCGTTCCAGCAGAACTACAACGAGCGGGCAGACTCGACAGCGACGGCCGATACCGCCAACCAGTTCTCTTTCAAGAAATATTTCGGAGGCCTGGCCCACAAGAACACCCTGGGAATATCTACGGTATTCGGAGGTTCCTTGATTCTGCCTGGAACAGCCCAGATATATAACAAGGACTACTGGAAACTTCCTATCATATACGGAGGAATAGGCGCCCTGGCCGGTACCGGAGGATACTATCTGAACAGATACGGCACAACTGGAAATGCTGACGACAAATCTCTTGGTACATGGCTTCTTGTAGGTGCCGGGGCTGTCTATTGGGGATCTCTCCTCGACGGAGTCGCATGCTTCAAAAGCGAAAGCGAGCCGGACCCTGGCAGAGCTACTCTGTATTCTATCCTTCTTCCCGGTCTCGGACAGATCTACAACGGAGAATTATTCAAGGTACCTATCTACTGGGGACTTCTTATCGGCGGTGTCCATTTCTGGATGACCAACGACATGAATTACAAAAGATTCAAATGGATACACAACCAGGCTACCATGGAAGGCGTTGAAGAAAGGCCTCCGATCAGCGGAGAGACGGCAAAATGGTACAGGGACGTATACAGAAGATACAGGGACTATTCGATAGTCGCAACCATTGCATTCTACCTGCTGCAGGTCATCGACGCAAATGTCTTTGCATATATGCACGACTTCCAGGTAGACGACAACATCACTATGAACATCGCTCCTACGGTAATAGCGCCAGATAATGCCTATGCCCTGCAGAGCAACCCGGCAGACAATGCGATCGGGCTTAGACTTGGATTAAGATTCTAGACATGAATATAAGAAAAATCATTGCAGCCGTATCAGCGGCTGCTTTTATTGCGCTCTCTTTCACATATGAAGCAGATGCAAAAGCGCAGAAGGACAAAAGGACCAAAAAGGAGCTGCAGGCGGAAAATGCAAGCCTTATGGCAGAGCTCGATTCACTGAAGCTGGAGATAGAAAAATATAGGGCTGAGCTATATCGTACCGACAGTCTCACAAATGAGATTCTGGATTATTACGAAGTTTCTCAGGAAGGAGACTCCCTCACCATAGAGAACTACACGGCAGAAGTGTCCGACTCCCTGCTGAACATCTGGTATGCACACAAGATGGCAAACGTAGAGAGTGAAATATTCGACATGGATTCGGTAAAATTCCAGTCGAATGTACCTGACTCGGTGTATATCAACAGGATAGAGCAAATGAACTCGTTCATTACCCTTCCGTACAACGACATCGTGAAAAACCATATCATCCGCTACTCGGAAAAGATGCCGAAAACCATGAGCCATATTCTCGGCCTATGTGAATATTACATGCCAATCTTCGAAGAGACCTTCAACAGATATGACATGCCTGAGGAGCTCAAGGCAATGGCCATAATCGAGTCTGCGCTCAACCCTCTGGCGGTTTCAAGAGCGGGAGCAAAGGGCATGTGGCAGTTCATGTACCATACTGCCAAACTATATGGTCTGCATATCGATTCATTCGTAGACGAGCGTCTTGACCCGGTCAAAGCTGCAGATGCAGCTGCACGCTACCTGAAGGACGCCTACAACATATTCGGAGACTGGAACCTCGCGATTGCATCTTACAACTGCGGAGCAGGCAATGTGAACAAGGCCATACGCAGAAGCGGCGGAAAACGTGCATTCTGGGACATATGGCCATACCTCCCTAGAGAGACAAGAGGTTATGGACCGGCATTTGTCGGTGCCCTCTATACCATGAAATATTATAGGGAACACGGCATACGTCCTGAAGCCATACAGATGCCTGCCCATGTGGACACATTCAGGATAAACAAGATGGTGCACCTGAAGCAGGTCAGCGAACTTACAGGCGCTCCCCTTGATGAGCTCAAGAACCTCAACCCTCAGTACCGTCATGAGATTATTCCAGGCAATGAAAGGGAATACATTCTCAGATTGCCTTATAAATACACCAATGCCTACATAGAGCATGAAGATTCAATCCATCTCCATAAGGCCGATGTATATTTCAATCCTACTACAATCAAGAAAATCAAGGATGGAGGCGACGGCGAGAGGATTGTCTACCGAGTAAAGAAAGGAGACGTGCTTGGAAAAATAGCCGGAAGATACAGAGTCAGCGTTAATCAGATCAAGAGATGGAATAACCTGAAGAGCAACAACATACGCATCGGTCAGAGGCTCATAATATATAGAGGTGGAAAGGCTCCGGCATCTGCTCCGGCAAAATCAGGAACTGTAAAGAAAGCTGAAGTAAAGACTACGGCAAGCAGCAACGGAGACTTTGTGACCTATACTGTCAAGACAGGAGATTCATTCTACCAGATCGCCAAGAACTACCCTGGAGTAAGCGCAGAGGACATAATGAATTTCAACGGCATCAGTTCATCAAAGCTGCGTCCTGGAATGAAAATCAGAATTCCGGTCAAATAGCCTCAGAATGAAAATGCAAACTGCACACGAAGCTCGGCCTTGCCGGGCTTTCGCTTTTCCACGGGCATGAAGGGATAGGTAACGTAGAACATTCGGAGGTAGACCCTCCCATGTCGCCAGAATCTCCACCCTGCATAGGCCGAAGCCCATAGTCCCCTCCCGTAAAACGCGGGAACGGTGAAGCTGCCAGGTGCATCACGCTCATATACATAGATTCTGTCATCCCACTCGTCAATACGGAAAGCTCCCTGACGTACATGAACGGAAAACCGCTCGTTTTTCCATGATTCATCAAGATAGACAAGCATACCATATCCTATACATTTCAGCAGATTGACACGTGATGAAAAAGTCCATCCCTCAACATCCACCGAGGCATCTGCACGCAAATCTGTCCTGAACGGAGTACCCCAGGAACGCCAACGCTCCATTATCCGAAAATCCATCTTCAAAAACTCCCCTACTGAAGGCATCCATCTGAGCTGCGCCTTTATCTGGATACTCGAAGATGCATCCTTGACCTTCGGGACCGGATGATAGGCGGCATCAAGGGAGAACAGTCCATGAGAAGATTCACCCGAGAAACAGAGTCCGTACTCATTGGAACATTTAGTAGAAGTCCTTACGGCCGATGACCATGAAGACAAATATATTGCAGGATAGTATCTCAGATGAACCCCAAGACGTCCATTGTCACCGACTCCCCAGTCGCTTCCTGCAAGGGATGCGAAAGTACGGTTCACCCAATCATACGCAATCTCTCCGTAAATATTAACTCCACGTATGCACATCTGCATATCAACAGAGGTCTTCATATCCGGTACGGACACTCCTCCAGAAGCTGTTCCCGACATTTCCGAAATATGAGTTACTGAAAATTGTCCGTAAGTTCCATACCATGCAATATTCAGCATCGGCAGAAAATTATTCCCTACTCTTACCCATAAATACTTCTTTAACTGTGGGAAAGCGACTGCAGCTGATGCAGTCCAATGGCCTGCGTTCCATCTTGCAGCTGCGCCAGTAAGCGCAGAACTGCCGGAAAAAGACCACGTTGCAGAAAGCCCCGGTGCATTCTTTCGGGATGAGGAAGGTGAATTGACTCCGCTCATGGACATCCCGTTCCACATTACGAGCCCCTGGCCGAAGCGAGCATTGAAATCCCCAAGGAAAAACTCCAGCCCGACTCCGGGAAAATTACCGTACATATTGAACGACTTTAATTCGGGCCTGACGGAAACTGAGCCATAACTTCTTGAAAAAGAGACATTTCCCGAAGCAACATTCCCATAGCTGACTCTAAATTTAGTGGAATATGCATAGTCGGTATCAGTATCATCCGTATGCGCAGAGGTACGTATGGCCGCATCACACTTCACCCGACCGTATGCAGGAAGATCCACTCCCTTGAATGAATCAAATGATATGAAGGGACGGACCAATTCCACAAGCGAGGGTGTGAATCCGTCAACCATTGCAAGTTCCGGTGCAGAAAGCACATCACCATGACGAATCCGGTAGTCTGCAAGAGATGCGGACTGATAACGGGTCAAAAGCCCTGAATCCACAAGCTTTCCCGGCCCCTCTACATTTATTCTTACAGGCTTTTCCAGAAGATGAATCAAACGTTCCAACTCATATTCATCCATTTCCTCAATCCTTTCTACTCCTGCAGCCAAAGTAATGACCCTAACATCATCATCGGTCTGCGCAACACACTGCAACGCTGTCACCACAGCGAAAATTCCTGTCAAAATGCACAATTTCATACCCCGCACCATTTCAATTTGCAGCTAAACTATCCTTATATGCTTAAAAAGGTGTTGTTTTTCACAAAAACAACAGCAGATTTTTCTTTTTTTTATTGGTTTATGCTAATTTTGTAGGATATATCAAAATTGTCCAGATGGAAAGGATAACACTTAAAGACAAGACATTCAAGCTCTTCATTCCATATGAAGATATTTCTGCAGCAATCGACGATGTTGCAAAGAAGATTAATGCTGATTTTGAAGGATGCACAGACTGCCCGGTGCTGCTATGCGTGCTCAACGGTTCCATCATGTTCATGGGAGAACTTATGAAAAGGCTTAAGTTTGATTGTCAGATTGTATCTACAAAACTGACATCCTATGAAGGCACCTGCACAACAGGAAGTGTGAAGCAGGCTATGGGGCTGACTGCAGACATCACCGGAAAACGCGTAATCGTCATCGAAGACATCGTAGACACTGGCAATACCATTGTGGAGCTGAAGGAAATCCTGAAGGATAAAGGTGCGGCAGAATCACGCATCTGCACTCTTCTGCTCAAGCCTGAAGCATATAAGAAGGACGTGAAGCTTGATTATGTTGCAATGGAAATTCCGAACGACTTCATCGTTGGATTCGGACTGGACTACGACGAATACGGTAGAAACTACAAGGACATCTATGTCCTGGATAAATAAGTAATATATAATGAAATATTATGTTCTTTTTGGCCCTCCAGGTGCCGGCAAAGGCACACAGGCCAAGGAAATGGTAGAAAAATATAATCTTCATCACATTTCGACCGGGGCACTCCTGCGCAAAGAAATAGCGGCAGGAACAGAACTCGGAATTCTTGCCAAAGGGCTCATTGAAAAAGGATGCCTCGTGCCGGATGAAGTGGTCGAAGAAATGATCGAAAACGAATTCAGGACAGTGAATGGCGTGGAAGGATTTCTTCTTGACGGTTTCCCGCGCACACTTCCTCAAGCAGAAGCACTGGACCGGATCCTTGCAAAATCAGCTGAAGAGGTTACAGCCACTGTATCGATCATGATTCCGGATCAGATGATTATGGAGCGTATCAAAGGACGCGCCCTTAAGGAAGGAAGAGCAGACGATGCAAGCGAAGACATAATCAACACCCGCATTGTAACATACCACAGCCAGACAGAGCCGCTCATCGAATATTATACAAAGAAGGGAAAATACCACGAGATTGACGGAACAGGTACAATCGAAGAAGTCCGTGACCGCATATTTGACCTTATGGATCAATTCTGATGGACATTCTGATAAAAATAGCAAAAACAATACTCAGGACTATCGCTACATTATTGCTCCTGGTCATTTCCGCCATAGCAGTCACAAGCATAAGTCCGATATATAGCTTCAAGGCCCCTGAACCATTCAGCGGGCCTGACGTTTTTAATCCATATAGAAAGCTCGACACTTCCCTCTGCTGGAAAAGAGCCAACTTCCACACCCACACAAAGGTGGAAGGCATCTTCAACGAGTGCGACCATACTCCTCAGGAGACATATGATGCTTATGAGAAGTTGGGATATGACATCGTGACCTTCTCTAATCATAATGAGCTTACAATACATCCTTTCGACACCACACTTCAGGTCAATGTCTATGAACACGGCTATAATCTGTTCAAATATCACAAGCTCGTGTTCGGATGTACGAAAGAGAACCGTTTCGACCATCTGCTGCCATTTCTGGCATCACAGAGGCAGTTCCAGATGGACTTGCTTGGCAAGGATAGCGACTTCCTGCAGTTGAACCATCAGCTGAGAACCAACTTCACGACCCGCAGCATGCTGGAGAAACTCGAAGGTTATCAGATAATGGAGCTGGACAGTGGCAGAAGTACTGAAAACGAGTATTGGGACTGGGCTCTCAGCGCAGGACATTACAGCTTTGGCCTGGCTAACGATGACCTCCATTATCCCGACCGCAGCAGAAACATAGCCGTAAGATGCAATTTCCTGCAATGTGAATCCGGCAGGTATGAACACCTGCGCGAAGTGCTTTTGGAAGGTTGCTACTATTCGATGAGAGTTCCGGACTACGGCAAAGGTAACTGGGAAATCAAGTACGCCCGCAACCGCAATCTCCCGTCAATCGAGGATATAGGCCTCAAGAAAGACACCCTCTATATTGTTCTTTCACAAAAAGCGGACAGCATAAAGGTCACTGGCCAGGACCATACAACGCTGGCATTGGCTGAAGACGCAGACCACCTCAGCTATGTAATGGCTTCAGAAGACCCATACGCGCGTTTCACAGCATACTTCGCGGACGGAGAGGTAATATGGTCCAACCCTTTTGCAAGATATGACGCGTCAGTGGCAGGGAGTCCGATTGACAAGGAATCATCCCACAGCATCAATCTTGTGCTTACAATACTTTTCAATATTCTGCTTGCGGCAATTGCTGCCGGTGCAGTCACATGCATATATAAACTCTGGAAAAGAAAATGAAATTTCTGCAAAAGACTACAAATCTCACAACAATATGTCTGATACTCAGCATATTTACATTGTGCGCGTATCATATCCCCTTCTTCAGCCTTGTGCTTGATAAGATAGAAGGCGGATTCAACGGTGTGCTGATTACCGTAAGCCTGGTGATTCTGATGCTCGCACTCAACTTTTTCTTCTACTATCTTATCCTATATGCAGGACGTTTTGTAGGAAAATGCATCCTTGCCTTCTCATTTATTGCAGACGCAGGAACTCTATATTTCATTAATTCCTACGAAGTGCTGATCACAGATAAGATGATGGGGAACGTGTTCAACACACAATTTTCCGAGGCTTCAGGATTCTTTTCACTATCAGCAGCAATGTATCTTCTGTTCCTCGGTGTTGTACCATGCATCTATCTGTTTACAAGAAAGATAGAATATGGATCATTCAAGAGATTCCTGGCAAATACAGGCATCGGTCTCGCATCAGTTCTGGCCGTGGCGTTCGGCAACATGCAGAACTGGCCTTGGATAGACAGAAATGCCACAGAGTTGGGAAGCTTGCTGATGCCATGGTCCTATACCGTGAATTCTGTACGCTATTATAATTCGGTAAGGAAGATGAATCAGAAAGAGATAATGCTCCCGGATGCAGCGATAGCAGATGAAGGCCGCGATGTATGTGTGCTGATAATCGGAGAATCTGCCCGAAGAGACCATTTCTCGCTTTATGGATATGAGAGGGAAACCAATCCGCTGACATCTCAGGATGGAGTAACGGCTCTTATTGCAGAAGCTGCAGCGACATACACTACAGCAGGAGTAAAGGCTATATTGGACCATAAGCCAAGCGGAAAGTTGTATGAGATCCTGCCTAATTATATGAATCGTACAGGTGTGGATGTAATATGGAGAACCAGCAATTGGGGCGAACCTCCAGTGCATATAGAAAAATACCATAAGGCACGTAATATCAAGGAGATGTACCCTGAGGCTGATGAAAGGTACGACGGGATCCTTCTGGAAGGACTTAAGGATGAGATCCTTGCCGGGGACAAGGCCAAGACCCTCGTGATACTCCACACAAACACAAGCCATGGCCCGACCTATAACAAGAAATATCCCGCTGAATTCGAAGTCTTTACCCCGGTGTGCACCACTGTTGAGATGTCCAAGGCCGATCCTCAGGAACTGATGAATGCCTATGACAATTCAATCCTATACACAGACTATCTGATTCATTCGGTGATAGAAATGCTTAAGGATATGCCACAGGTACGCAGCTGCATGCTGTATGTGTCAGACCATGGTGAATCTCTTGGAGAGAACAATCTCTACATGCATGGAGTGCCTATGTCGATTGCCCCTCGTGAGCAGATTGAGATACCGTTCATCGTATGGACATCAGACGTAAATACCAAGGTGAAGCAGGAAGAGGTGACGCAATATCATGTATTCCACAGCATCATGGACTTCCTCGGCATCAAGAGTCCGATATTTGACGAATCAAGGAATATTTTCGAGTAATGATATTTATTATAAATCCCATATCAGGGAACGGCAGGAAGAATGCTATCATAGCCTATCTGGAAAAGAACGGGCATAAAGTCATACGTACTGAATATGCCGGACATGCAGAAATCATTGCCAGAGAGACAGAAGCTGAGACCGTTGTGGCTGTAGGGGGCGACGGCACTGTCAATGAGGTGGCAAGAGGCATATCAGGCACATCCAAGACGTTAGGAATCATTCCTTGCGGTAGCGGAGACGGACTGGCCCTTCACCTTGGCATAAGCCGCAACTACAGGACAGCGCTAAAAACAATCATGGCCGGCAAGACCGTACCAATGGATGCAGCAACTGTAAACGGCAGGCCTTTCTTCTCTGTATGTGGAATCGGATTTGACGCAGTGGTAAGCGAGCGGTTTGCCAAATCAGGCAAAAGAGGCCTTCTAAGCTACATCGAGCAAGGACTGAAGACATGGAGGGAATACACTCCCGACAAATACACGATCAAGATAGACGGTAAAGAGTGGACGAATGATGCTGCTCTCATCACTATAGGAAACTCCAACCAGTGGGGTAACGGGGCCAAGATCGCTCCCCATGCCGACATCAGCGACGGATGGCTTGACGTTACAATAGTTGACATGTTCAGCGCATTGGAGATGCCGGAACTCGCACGTCTTCTGATGACAGGACACCTGGACAACTATTCCAAGGTTCACTGCTATAAAGGAAAGGACATCAGCATCAGGCGTTCTACAACTGGTCCTGCCCACGCAGACGGCGACTGGTTCATCACCGGCGAAACAATAGACATCAGCATCAACCCTCACGCCCTCAAGGTCATTGTGCCATAATATAAGGATGTATCGTAAAAATGCACTATCTTTGCACATCAATAATTTATAAAGCATTATGGCGGATTCGAATTTCATAGACTATGTGAAGATATATTGCCGTTCGGGCAATGGAGGAGCTGGTTCAACCCATATGAGGAGGGAGAAATACATTCCGAAGGGAGGTCCTGACGGAGGTGATGGAGGACGAGGAGGACATATCATCCTCAGAGCGAATCCGCAGTTCTGGACTCTCATCCACCTGAAATACCGCAAGCATATCATGGCTGAGCATGGTGGCGCCGGAAGCGGACAGCTTCAGCATGGCAAGAACGGGGCTGACATCTACCTCGATGTTCCGCTGGGAACCGTAGCCAAGGATGCCGAGACGGGTGAAGTCCTGTTCGAGCTTGTAGAACCAGGCGAGGAGCGCATCCTCGTCAGGGGCGGACGCGGAGGTCTCGGAAACAACAACTTCAAGACAGCGACCAACCAGACGCCACGCTACTCACAGCCAGGAGAACCTTTCGAGGAAGGATGGTTCATCCTCGAGCTGAAACTGCTGGCAGACGTGGGTCTTGTAGGATTCCCCAACGCAGGCAAGTCAACACTGCTTTCGACAGTCTCAGCAGCGCGTCCCAAAATTGCAGACTACCCTTTCACTACTCTGGAGCCAAATCTCGGCATCGTAAGCTACTATGACGACAAGTCATTCGTGATGGCTGACATCCCAGGAATCATCGAGGGAGCACACGAAGGGAAGGGCATCGGAATGAGGTTCCTCAGACACATCGAGCGTAACTCAATCCTGCTTTTTATGGTGGCAGCTGACCAGGATGACATCCGTGAAGGATACGAAGTGCTGCTGAACGAGCTTAGGGAATACAATCCAGAACTTCTTATAAAGGACCGCGTGCTTGCCATCACCAAGGCTGACATGCTTGACGATCAGCTGAAGAGCGAAATAGAGACTACTCTTCCGGCTGACATCCCTCACGTATTCATATCTTCATTCACACAGGAAGGAATCAAAGAGCTGAAGGACATGCTCTGGAATGCCCTTCAGAAGGAAGTCGAGGTTGAGGAGCCGGTCACCATCCTTTTCCCTGGTGACGATAACGAAATAACTATCGAATAATGTTCTGGCAGGAGGTACATCATCTTGACCAGCTGATAACACTGGAAATCAACAGCTGGCATTCGGCTATCACAGATCCCATATGGTGGTTCTTCTCCAACAAATGGGTATGGATTCCAATGTACGTAGCTATTGTTGCCTTACTGATATGGAGGCTTGGCTGGAAGAAGGGTCTGATTGCAATCGGAGCCGCCGTACTCACATTTGTATTCTGTGACCAGTTTTCAAATCTGATAAAGGAAGCTGTCGGTAGAATACGCCCTCTTCACGACGAATTCATGCTGGCAAACGGAATCCATATCCTCGAAAAAGGAGGCAGATTCAGTTTCTTCTCAGCCCATTCTGCAAACTCATTCGGCCTCTCTGCCGGCACGCTGACCTGTCTGAGAGAAGATAAACGGATGACATACAAGTGGTATGCACGCTGGATGTTCTTCTGGGCGGCAATGGTGTCCATCAGCAGAATATTCGTCGGGAAGCATTACCTCGGAGACGTGATCGTCGGAATCATCGTCGGCTATCTTGCCGGACTTGCCTTCGGAAAACTTGCAAGATGGGCAATGATAAAATATTTCGACAGATAGCATAAAATATTTTGCGAATTCAAAAAAAAGTATCATCTTTGCATCCGCAAACCAAACGGGGGTATAGCTCAGTTGGCTAGAGCACCTGCTTTGCAAGCAGGGGGTCGTCGGTTCGACTCCGACTATCTCCACAATTCGGCTTGAAAGCCAAGCAGTTAGAGGTTTTACAAACAGATTTACAAACAGATGTTGTAAGTTGAGATTGTAAAACCTCTTTTGTGTTTCTTAAATTTCATTAGACTGAAATTCTATTTTTCGTTAAAAATTTCACTGAAATCTTTATTGCAACCAGGCAGATGAAGAGGACTCCAAGGGTGATAAATAGCTTCTGCCACCATTTCAGAACATTTACTTCTATTTCGATTACGGTCTCGATCTTCTGGATTTGTGCGGATTCTTTGAGGACTTTTATTGGATCAGGAGCAAAAGTATGTGTTTCGATAAATAAGTGATACCTTTGTGCATATATATAAACACAAAGGTTATGACAGACGAACAGAAGATACTTTTAG
>JBGVQX010000079.1:0-18873 GCA_045127905.1 Candidatus Cryptobacteroides sp. | reverse complement strand
CCTCAAAGCACACTTGTTTCTCCAGTAGGCTCTGTATACCACACTGCTGTGCTTAAGGGTAAACTTTCCAACACCCCTGAGCACACCTATTAATGACGCGTTGGGCATATTGAACAGGTATGTGCTTAGGGGTTTACAATTTAAAAAAATGAGACTGACCAATCAGTCAAAATTGACTTTTAGTCACCCTCGTGTGGTGATTTTGTGCGGTGGTATTACAGATTATCGAACCTTCATGGAGGATTTCCGCAAGTGTGCGGAATTTGTGAAATGGTTAAAAGAAAAAGCCGAGGGTTAAAAGCCTACCTTACGGTACGGTTCTCGCACTACCCAATGATACTCCCAATATCATGGCTAATGTAGAACCACATCCTACTTGCTCTGACGAACACGTACACGCATTCTTACTCGGACAAGTCTCGGCATGCCTAACCTTATAGTCAGCCGAAAGTCTAAAGAGAATATTCTCATAGTTACACGATTCATTGGTTCATAGGTGAAGAATATCTCTTGGACTCCTACGCGCCTCCTACTCAGTAAACCCCTCGGCTAACTTTCTAAAAAAATAATCAGGCGCTATTTGGGAGATAGACACCTGATGTATAAATTTGGGAATGAACCATCCCGTGTAACTGTCGCAAAGGTACAAACATTTTCCATTTCTCCAATAGCCCCTATAGAAATATTCACCTCCATAATAGGGTAAAGTTCATTCGCTTATCGTTTTTACAACATTCATAAGCTCCTCCCAGTGGGGATGTTGTATAAGGCTGTTTTGGGTATCCGCCTTATTTCACTTACTATTTTCGAATCAACCGATTTTCAGGGTGTTATAAAAAAGAAAAAGAGGAAGCTTCATCTGAAACTTCCTCATGTGGTGATTTTGTGCGGTGGGCGAGACTCGAACTCGCACAGGCTTACGCCCACTACCCCCTCAAAGTAGCGTGTCTACCATTTCACCACCACCGCTTCTTTGTTTTGGGATTGCAAAGGTACGACAATAATTTTAATCTGCAAATTTTTCTTCAGTTTTTTTGAAAAAATCCACACATACGGCACCCTCGCACGTGGAGGCAAGCCGTTTATTTTACACACAAAAGATTGGAAATTAAAGATTTATTTGTATCTTTGCGCGCTTTTCCTCGGGTAGGAAAACATTGGTAATACATTAATTAACTTTTTAAAACAGATTCACAATGGCTGTTAAAATTCGTCTTCAGCGCCACGGAAAGAAGAATTTCGCATTCTTCCACATTGTTGTGGCTGATTCACGCGCACCTCGCGATGGTCGTTTCATCGAGCAGCTCGGCTCTTACAACCCTAACACAAACCCTGCAACTATCATTCTCAACAATGAGCGTGCACTTGCATGGCTTAACGTAGGAGCTCAGCCAACCCTTACAGCAAAGCGTATCCTCTCTTATGAGGGTGTTCTCCTTGCAAAGCACCTCCAGGAAGGAGTAAAGAAGGGAGCTCTCACTCAGGAGCAGGCAGATGCTAAGCTTGCTGCATGGAAGACTGAGAAGGCTGCTAAGGTAAACGCTAAGAAAGAGGGTCTTACCAAAGACGCTGCTGCTGCTTACAAGGCTGCAGTAGAGGCTGAGGCTAAGGTAAATCAGGAGAGAGCTGAAGCTATCGCCAAGAGAAAGGCTGAGGCTGAGGAGGCTGCTCGCGCTGCCGCTGAGGCTGCTGCTGCAGAAGCTGCTGCACAGGCAGCTGAGAATGCAGAGGCTGAGGAAACTCCAGCTGAGTAATCTTATGCTGCAGATAGCTCAGGTGCTCAAGTCGAACGGAACTGATGGCGAGCTCGTCATGGGTTTCCGTGAAATAGCTCCTGAAGATATCAACCTACAGGAACCGGTGTTCATCGTATTCGATGGACTTCCGGTTCCTTTTTATATTGAATCATTCACAAAAAGGGGCAACACAAAAGCCCTCGTACGCCTTACGGATATCTGCAGCCAGGAAGATGTTGAGGAGATTGCCGGCAAGGCGGTGTATATTGACGATGCAGCCATCCCTGAAATGTCTCTCGAAGAAGACGGCTTCTACGCTCTTGTGGGATGGACTCTCCTGACCCCGGCAGACAGCGAATCACTCATAACTGCAACAGAGATGGAAAAGGAGCCGGAATTCATTGAAGTCGGGGAGATTACGGACTTCATCGACATTCCTAACAACCCTTGCATAGAGGTAGAAACAGAAAATGGAGCAGTAATGATACCGCTCCATGAAGATCTGATATTATCTGTAGATCCTGAATATCAGGAAATCATCATGCAGATTCCCGAAGGACTCATCTAGAGTCTATCTTTCAGAATGAAATAATATACAGCAAGTCCGACCCAGCTGAATGCGAGAAGCGCAACAGTGAGGACAATCTTTACCACCTGATCAAGGTGTTTTTTGTTGTTCCATACATCTTTGATGCACCAGATACAGCATAAAAGGCCAACAAGCCAAACAATTAATCCGATCATAATTCAGTTGTTTTTAGAGTAATAACCAACAGGTCATTTGGAGTTTTACTTAAAGGTTTGTATTCTGATATTGGTTTTTAACATCCTGATAAAAAGCCGCCTGTGCAGTATACATATATGGTATCAGCCAGAACGAGCCTATTCCGAACGTAAAAAGGTTAAGGATCATCCATCCGATGAAGCTCAGATACAGCCAAAAAAGGTCAAACTTATGTCCCTTCATCATCTTGCGGCTGAGGTTTATTGCCTGATTTGCCGACAGTTCCGGATAATCCTTGAGAATATACGGAGTCATCGCATAGGAGAATGATTTGATGATTCCCGGAATGACCAGCAAAAGAGACCAAAGGGTAATGAATATGCACATCAGCAGCATTCCCCACACATTACGCCAGTATCCGGAAAGAGTATCATCCACCATATTTGACGTCACATTGCCGTCACCTGCCGTAAGCAGACGCCTGAACGCACTTGCTGCACCTACTGCCAAAGGGCATATAATGAGGAATATAAGACCGTAACCGACATAATTCAATGTTACGAGATCTATTCCCTGAACAGCGACTGCCACCGAAGCATCAACTAAAGCGAGGCTCAAAAGAGTCGATGGGAGAGACAGCATGGCCGATATGACCATGATGATGATGGTGGCAACAACAGCTGCAGCCCAATTCCCTTTCAATGCAGCCAAAGCTGCATTTTTATATTCCTGATTTGTCTTCATAATTAATAAGTCAAAGTGACACTTGCCACCATCACGTCCATACAGAACACCTCAGGGATATTCTTATTGGATGATATCTCGAAATCTACTGCATCAACCGAGCCAAGTTTCTTCAGATCGAATAAAGTCCACGCAGTGACCACCGAGTCCTCTCTTGCAGAATAATCAGCGAGGTTGATTTCGGCAGTACCTGTAGGATTTCCTCCTAGAGAGCCCTTCGCCCTCAGAGTAATCCTATCCCCTACCACAAAATTCCTTTTAACGAAATCAACAACTTCCACTGTATTATTTACATAGCATGCAGTCATGGTACACGTTCCGACACTGGAAGCACCGAACACGACGTCATGTTCAGGCATATCATCAGTCTGGAAGAAAACGGCATAGTTATTCTTTGTTCCCATAGGAGCATATACTCTGAACGGATTGATGACAGCTGGTTCTTCTGCACCGGATCCATCATCTGTCACATCAACTCCTTCCCCGGACTTAGCTTCTGCATCGTCTTTCTCAGGAACAGGAACATCTCCAGAGAGACATGACAGCGCAAATCCGCCCTTGAATTCCTTGAATTTTTCGTTTTCCTTCACCACCTTATTGGAAAAGATGAGAAGATTTGACCATCCGAAAGGGCCTTCAACATATACGCTATCCTTGGCATAGGAATCACTGACATAAGAATAATCGAATGTAGTGAACAACGTATCGTTGATTACAGTGCTGCCGTCCTCAAAACACGACACCGCTGAAAACACTACTGCAATTGCAAATATAAAACGTTTCATAAAAGACTTAAGTTTCACAAGTTATAAGTTATTGATAATTCAAAATTAAACATCCACTTCAATTTTTGCAACAAAAGTTGCCGGACCGGTAAGAAAAACCGACTCTGCCACTCCGTCACACAAGTCAAGAGGAAGGAAGTCCACACTGAGACTATCCCTCTTTGCCTTTACATCATAGCGCACATGGCCTCCCGGAAGAATATCCGAAGGTCGGATGCCCGCCTTGTAAGCGGCAACACACGACGCGACAATTCCTGTACCGCACGCAAAAGTCTCATCTTCTACACCTTTCTCATATGTACGCACATGCAGTACACCATCATCCGAAGGTTCCATAAAATTCACATTCGCGCCTATCGGCTGAAGTTCATGCGCATTATAACGTATATCGCGTCCCTCTGACACAACGTCATAATCATCCAATCCCTTTACAATACGCACATAATGACGCGTACCGGTGTCAAGGAAAAATCCGTCAGACGGCACGTTTACCCCTGTCAGTGCATCATAATGCATATAGGAAGCCACATTCTTCATCTGCAGCCGCACGGTCTTCTCTTTTCCATCCACAGAGATTATATCCGCATAGTGATGACCGTCTGCTGCGTCAAATGAAAATGTATCTATACCCATATCCGCAGCAAAAGCTACTATGCATCGGCCTCCGTTTCCGCACATCATGCCTCCGGATCCATCGGAATTGTAATATGTCATCCGGAATCCGTCTGTACAGCATGACGTATCAGAAAGGTGCTTCTCAGCTGCATCCAGAAGCATCAGCCCGTCTGCCCCCACCCCATAACGGCGGTCACACAACGTGGCAATCTGCCTCTCCGAGAGAGCCACTGACCCGTCGCGGTTATCCGCAATCAGAAAATCATTTCCTGCACCTTGATACTTATAAAAAATCATTGTCATATTTCTTTTCCCAGAAGTTCTGCCAGCAGTTTCACACCCTCAGCAATACGTTCCTCGCTCATAAATGAGAAGTTCAGGCGCATTGTATTCTTTCCGTTTCCGTCAGGATGGAAAAACTCTCCGGCCACATATGCTACCCCGGCATCCAGCGCCTTATCATAGAACTTGACAGCCTCAAAACCTTCCGGCAGCGTTAGAAAAAGGAAAAGGCCACCCTCTGGACGTGTCCATCTGACACCATCCGGCATGTGCCGTTCCAGAAGTCCGAGCAGCAGGTCCCTTTTACCCTTATAAAGCGATATGCTCTTGACCAGATTCTCATCAAGCCTGCCGCTTTCCAGGAATTCCGCCGCCACATACTGGTCAAAGATAGGCGGGCATAGGTCCAGTGACTGCTTGCAGACATATATCTTATCAAGAATCTCCGGATGGGCAATAGCCCAGCCAAGGCGGAATCCTGGAGCAAAAATCTTGGAGAACGACCCCAGGTGTATCACTCTGTCCGGATCTATGCTGTACATCACAGGTACATGCTCTCCCTCATATCTGAGTTCCCTGTACGGGCTATCCTCTACAATCAGAAAATCATGTTTCTGCGCAAGTCCGACAAGCATTCTGCGTTCCTCGAGGGTAAGAGACTCTCCTGAAGGATTCTGGAAATCCGGTATCATATAGAGGAACTTCACGACCTTGCCTTCGGCCTTCACTTGAGCTATCACCTCTTCATATGCTTCCTTAAAAGCCTCAAGGTCACTGATATGAGCCACTCCTCTGATATCAGCACGATATGAACGAAAAGACTGCAAAGCTCCCAGATATGACGGGCTTGATGTGAGGATCACATCACCGGGATTAACAAGCACCCTTGTGCATACGTCGATTCCCTGCTGGGAAGATGAAGTGATCTGAACACGTTCAACAGGCACTCCGTAACGCTTCGCAACGGCTTGTCTCAACTCAGGAACCCCCTGAGTGGCACCATACTGGAAGGCTTTGGAACCATATTTATCAATCACCTCCGACATGGTCCTGCGGATATCCTCCAGAGGAAATGTCTCAGCAGAAGGATATCCACCTGCAAATGAATATATTGCATTAAGGTCCACCCTCTTGAAGATCTCCCTCACAGGAGACCTGAAGAAGGAACCCACGTCTTTTGAAAATATGTTATCGTACATATCCATTTTCATTGCTGCAATCCCCTACCGGAGCATATCCTCCAGGGTTATCGACCCGGAAGTCTTCTCGTCACGATACTTCACGATCACAGGGCAATACAGATGAACGCCTTTTTCCGCACCAGGTCCCTTGCTTATCGGACGGCTTCCCGCCACGACCACAGCACCTGCAGGCACGACCATCTGTCCGTTCTCGTTTGCCCTGATATACTCTCCTGTCGTAGCATCGAATATGGCTGTAGAAGCATTGATAATCACGCCTGTACCAATCACGGCGTTTTCCTTCACGATTGTTCCCTCATAGATTCCACAGTTACCGCCGATAAACACATTATCCTCTATAATCACAGGAAGAGCGCCTACAGGCTCAAGCACTCCGCCCAACTGCGATGCAGCAGAAAGGTGCACATGCTTTCCCACCTGCGCGCATGATCCCACAAGCGCATGCGAATCGATCATCGTTCCTTCATCCACATATGCTCCGATATTCACATATGCCGGCGGCATCATAATCACAGAAGGAGCAAGGTATGCACCAGCTCGCACGCTGCTTCCTCCCGGCACAATCCGCACACCGCTTTCCGCCGTGAACTTTCTTGCCGGAATGGTATCCTTGTCGAAGAAAGAGAATTGTCCCTGAGTCATATCGGTGAGCTTTCCAATACGGAATCCGCTCAGAATCACTTCCTTGACCCAAGAATTCACCTTCCACACTCCATCCACCTTCTCTGCAACCCTCACCTTGCCGCTTTCCAAGTCAGCAATCGTCTGATAAAACTTTTCTATATCTGTCATAATTTTACTTCTCTTCTTACTTATTAGACCATCCTAAAGCACTGATCGTCTCGACCATAAGATCGTATGTACCCTGCTGAGAAGGGACGAGAGGCAGACGCAGTTCGTTGCGTATCAGCCCCATGGCTGCCATCGCCGCCTTGGCTGGGATAGGGTTGCTTTCCACGAAGCAGTTTATAAACAGCGGGGTCAGCTCCTTATTAAGAGCCTCCGCCTTCGCCATATCACCCTCACGGATCGCTCCGATGAAGTCAGCCATATGCTTAGGAGCCACATTAGATGCAACGCTTATGATTCCGGCACCGCCCTGCTGCATCATCCATAGGGTATCGTCGTCGTTTCCGCTGAGCACCTGGAATCCTTCCGGAGCATTTGCAAGAATCGTCTCGATTTGCTCACGGTTTCCCGAAGCCTCCTTGACAGCAACGACATTAGGAATCTGCGCCAGACGCAGACAAGTCTCAGCTGTCATGTTGACTCCTGTCCTTCCAGGCACATTATAAAGTACGACAGGCTTGTCTGTAGATTCCGCCACCGCCTTGAAATACTGATACTGGCCCTCCTGAGTAGGCTTATTGTAATATGGAACCACTATAAGGAATGCATCCACCCCATAAGGTTCCAGCATCTTCATGCTTCTGATGGTGTGCTGGAGCGAATTTGTGCCGCCTCCTACAACCACAGGCCTGCCCTGCGAATGCGCTTTCGCGACCTGCAGCACCTTTATGCGCTCATCATCCTCAAGACAAGGAGTCTCACCCGTAGTTCCGAGGGGAACAAGGAAGTCTATTCCAGCCTCAACCTGACGGTCCACCAATGCCGCAAAGGCATCATAGTCCACCTCCCCGTCTTTGAACGGAGTGATAAGCGCTGTTCCACAACCTCTTAAGTCTATATTATTCATTTTGTAGTTATTTTTCAAAAAAAAGGTCCTTGAATTCATGTACTCCTGTCAAGTGCTCAGTCATAAGGGCAGCCTCTACTGCACCGGCAGCAAATCCCTCACGCGAAAACGCCTCGTGAGTCAGGGTGATACGGTCGTTCACACCTTCAAATCCCACGGTGTGGATCCCCGGAATCTCACCGCAGCGCACCGACTGCACATCGGTCTTCACTCCCATATTCCCATCCACAATGTCAGCAAGCGTCTTTGCCGTACCGCTTGGTGCATCAAGCTTATGGCAATGATGCATCTCCACCATATATGGGCTATAGCCGCCGAACTTACCGAGAAGCCTAGACATATAATCGGTTACGGCAAACATTACGTTCACCCCCACAGAGAAGTTGGTGGCCCAGACCAGAACAGTGCCGCATTTTTCAAAATATGCAACAACCTCGTCCCTGATGTCCGCCCATCCTGTAGTACCCACGACCACCGCCTTGAAATTTTCTGCAAGGAACCTGTAATTGGCCTTGAAGGCATCCGGAGTAGTAAAGTCAATACACACACATTCACGTGCCAGAGACGGGTCAGTCTCTGTGACCGCCTCGCTCCATCCGGCATACTCCAGTCCGCGGGATAGAATGATCTTTTCGATCATCCTGCCCATCTTTCCATATCCGCTTATAAATAGTTTCATAGTTAAAACGTCTCCAGTTCCTCAGGGTTGTCAAAAAGATGGTCATGAAGGTCCTGTACCACTTCACCGAGCTCTTCCCTGTCCACCACAAAACTGATGTTGACAAACGAAGCACCCTGGGAAATCATATACACATTGCACCTCTTAAGTGGCATAAATGTCTTCTTAAGCATACCGTTCAGACGAACGATGTTCTTTCCTATTACAGACACCTGCGCCTTATCGTCATCCACTATCACATCGCAGAAGTCGGAAAGCTCCTCCACTACCCTGTCAATCTTTTCTCCTGCATCCACAGTCACGGAGATATTGGCCTCCGATGTACTGATAAGGTCCACCGATACCTTGTTCTCACTGAAGATTTCGAACACGCGGCGAAGGAAGCCGGAAGTGTTGATCATCTTCATCGAGAAGATATTTATCACCTTTATATTCTCCTTGAAAGACACAGATTTCACGCCATCCTCGATGAGTTCGTTGCGCAGAATCGCCGTGCCTTTGCCGGAAGGATTCATGGAATTGAGCACATAAAGAGGAATATTCTTCTTTACTGCAGGCTCGATTGTAAGCGGGTGAAGCACCTTAGCTCCGAAGTGAGCCATCTCGGCAGCCTCCTCAAAGGAAATCTTCTCCAGATACTTGGTATTCTTAACCTTACGAGGGTCTGCAGTGCGCACGCCATCCACATCAGTCCAGATTTCGATCCTCTCCGCATCCACAGCCATTCCTATCAGCGATGCCGAATAATCCGAGCCTCCACGTCCAAGGACGGTCTGCTCTCCAGCAAGATTCGACGCGATGAATCCCTGAGTGATCACGGCATTCATTCCCTCATAGGCCTCTGCCACGAAGTCAGGAACCCTTGCCACTATCTCATCCACGATAGGCTCGCCTTTAAGATATGAATCGTTTGTCACCATCATCCTGCGTGCATCGATGAAACCGGTCCTTATGCCCTTTGCATTCATTGTGTGACAGATGATTGTGGATGACAGCAGCTCGCCGTTCGATATGATAATTGCCTTATTGCGGTCTGAAAGTTCGCCCACGGCACATACAGCATATGCAAGTCTGTCAAGGTCATCGCAGATTTCATTCACGCGGTTCAAAGCCTGCTCCATTATCATCGGGCTCTGCTCCAGCAGTTCCTTCGTAAGATCAATATGACGCTGACGCATCTGAGCAAGCAATTCCTTGGTCTGAGCCATATCCTGAGATGCCGCGGAGTCAGAAATCCTGTAAAGAAGATCCGTAACCTTCGACAGGGCAGAGACCACCACTACAGGCTTCTGGTCAAGCTTGCTGCCTATTATGAATATCGTCCTCGTAATGGCCTCGAAATTGGCAACCGAAGTGCCACCAAACTTCATTACTATCATATCTTTTATCTTTTTTCTATTATCTCAAAAATACGCACATAATTCCCGACAGCCTTTTCGATGTCTGACAGCAGGATATGTTCTTCATCCCTGTGGGCCACCAGTATGGATCCCGGTCCGCACAGGATCTTATGAGAGAAACATTTCAACTGAGGCGCGTCGCTTCCGAAAGCCACCGGAGCGGAATCAAAACCGGGAAGCACATCAAAACAGCTTGGCGAATCCCCGCCATATGCCACAACGGACATAGCCTTCTGCCACGGGGCCACATCCTTTCCCACTATATCAGACCCGTCCTGCGCCTTCGGGCGTCCGAAACGGAGCTTCGCATCCTCACCCGCCATGTTCTTCATTATGTTGCACACCATCTGATCCGACTCGAATGTAGTCCTGAAATAGACCCGACATGTGAGTCTGTCGCTGAGGATGTTCTGCGGATTGTCGCTGTTAAGCTTCCCTATATTCCAAGTTGTCTCCCCTAACATCGGGTCAACAGGAAAAGCTATGCTCCTGATAGCATTCACGAAGTCATTGAAATACATTACCGCACTCTGCCCATTCTGTGGATATCCGGAATGGCATGCTACTCCGGTAAAGGTCACTTCAAAAGATTTTGTGCCTTTAGCCGCCGATGCCATCAGATTGTCTGTAGGCTCACCCACCACTATCCATGCATTCTCATCGATACCGGCCCGGTCTCCGCCTTCCATCATGGCATTGAATGCCTTGGCTCCGAAAGAGCCTGTCTCCTCACCAGCCAGAAGCAGCAGTCCGAACCCATCATATCCCTTGGCTTCCAATGTTTTGCACGCCTCATACATGGCAAGCAGCTGTCCCTTTGCATCGCAGGTCCCTCTGCCTTTTATACACCTTTCTACAGATTTAGAGTCCATATTAAGGTCCGGATTCATGAAAGTTGGAGGAATGTACGGCGGCACAGTGTCGAGATGGGTGCAGAACACCACCTTCGGCCTTCCCCATGACACCAGCACATTCCTTGTCCCGTCTCCTACTTCGAACACTTCCACCTTACGCCCGGGAGCAGACAGTTCGGCAGCCAGCATATCTGCCAGCCGCGCCTCCTTCCCGGAAGTGGAATCCACATTCAGGACCCTATGAAAAAACTCCAGATCCATAAGAAGCCGTTTAAATTTTAACATAAAAAATGCAAAGAACACGCAATAACGCATTCTTTGCAAATATACGCAAAAATACAATACTATAGCCCCTATAAAGTCAGCGACTTTAAATATCCATAAACAATTATGACGTAATGTTCCGTTACAGCTCCATCCAGCGGATATCCTTGTCGCGACCCCAGTAGGAGAGCTGGCGCTTGGCATAATGACGGGTGTTGCGCTGAATGAGCTCAACAGCGCGTTCAAGGGTAGTGACCGGTCCGTCACCCGGGGTTGTCGGGCCCCAACCTTCGGTACTCACCAGGCCGGCCTCGTAGTCGAACCAGTCGAAAATTTCCTTATAACCCACGGTCTGAAGTGCGGCAAGGTCGCGGTACTTCACCAGCGAACGGACTTCATCTACAAGGCCATCGTCAATCATTTGGACAACACGACGATTAATACGGTCATAAAGGACTTCACGAGGACGCGTGAGTCCAATCTTTTCGACTTCAAAGTCACGCGCTTTCCTGGCCGCCGTCTTGAAAGACGAGAATGGCTTTCCCGTCATCAGGCATACCTCCAAGGCACGCACTACACGCTGCCCGTTGGCGATATCTATCGTATCATAACTCAATGGGTCCAAAGCCTTGAGTTCCATACGCAGAGACTCAACCCCTTCCTCCCTCAGTCGGGCCATAAGTTCTTCCCGCAATGTAAGGTCGGCAGAAGGAAAATCATCCAGGCCGTTCAGAAGCGCATCCACATAAAACCCTGACCCTCCTGCCATCACAAGAGTCTCATATCCCTCAGAAAACAGCCTGGTAATCAGCTCCATAGCCTCGATTTCATATCTTCCGGCAGTGTAGAGCTGCTCTACCGTATGCGAATGGATAAAATAATGCTGAACAGCGGAAAGCTGCTCAGCAGACGGCACAGCAGTGCCTATAGTCATTTCCTTATATATCTGACGTGAATCGCACGAGATTATCGGAGAGCCATGCTTGAGCGCGAGAGAGATGCTGTAGTCGGTCTTGCCTACAGCTGTGGGACCCAGTATGACTATCAGACGCTTCATAGGGTGGAGATGCTATTCATCATCGTCGTCACCGTAGATTTCCTCCGCCTCATCGTCTTCCTCCTCCACATCATCTACATCATCGTCATCATCGAAGTCATCATCATCCGGATCCTTCTTCTTGTCATCAGGGAGGTCCTCGAAGGCAACATATCCGTTCTCGAACTCAATCGGATTCGGGCCTTTAGTCTCCACCAGAAGAGGATATATCGCATGCGGGCGCTCCTGTGCTTCACCATCGAAAGTCACGATCACGCTCTTCACATTGGTCGTATCATAGAAATAGATGAACTTATCCTCGCCTTTCTTATGGCACTGTCCGGCAGTGACGGCATCTATCGTACCGGCTCCGAAATCAGTAAATACACTGTATCGGGCAGCCACATCACCCCTCTTGTCGAATGCCTTGAAAAGGACAACCTGATCCTGAGGGAAATCCATATCTGCCCTCATCTGCTTATGGAGACTATACAAAGAGCTATTCTCCTTCACTTCATAAACACGCAGAAATCCCTTAAGTCCGGGAAGCGTAACTTTATATCTCAGTATCATAGATAGTTAGAATTGCATAATTACATAAAAATAGCCTCCAGGTATCCAGAAGCGAATCCAAAGGTAATAAAATTTTTCTTTCAAGCTATAAAATTTCATTTTCTTATCTAAAATCACTAATTTTGATTTCGATATGGACAACACTCAGATCCAGGATTCGTACAAGAGCATCGCCGCTGAATCAAGAGGCCTGTTCAAGGACAATGGAAGTCGATTCATTGCCCATGCTTATCCCGTTGAAACAGAAGAAGAAATCAAGGAAATAGTCGCAGCGCTCAAGAAGGAGTACTACGATGCAAGGCATCATGTATATGCCTACCGCCTCGGATATATGGGTGATAAGTTCCGCGCAAATGACGACGGCGAGCCGTCCGGTTCTTCAGGTCGTCCCGTGCTCGGTCAGATAGATTCCAACGGTCTAAGCGACATCCTTGTGGTGGTGGTGAGATATTTCGGAGGAATAAAGCTCGGTATTCCCGGGCTTATCAGGGCATACAAGACTGCGACTGCAGACGCGATTGCAAATGCAGAGATAGTGGAGAAGATTGCCTCGAAGATGTACAGGGTATATTTCGGATACATGAGCATGAACAGCGTGATGAAAGTGTTCAAAGATATGGGGCTGGAGCAGAAGAACCAGAAGTTCGACATGGAGTGTACCATGGACACAAGCGTAAGACTATCGCAGGTAGACACATTTCTTGAAAGGATTGGAGATGTGGAAGGATGCCGGGTGGAAGAAATTTAGAAAACACAATTACATCGGATATGAAGAAAAGTTTGATTTCAATCAGGGATTTCACCAAAGAGGAAATTCTTCATGTGCTGGAGACGGCAAAGGAGTTCGAGCAGAACAAGGAACAGAAGTTCCTCGAAGGCAAGGTAATAGCCAGCCTGTTCTTCGAGCCTTCCACCAGAACAAGGCTCAGTTTCGAGACAGCCATCAACCGTCTGGGCGCCAAAGTAATAGGCTTTTCAGACGCAACAAACACCAGTCAGAGCAAAGGAGAAACCCTCAAGGATACTATAAAGATGGTTTCAAACTATGTGGACATGATCGTGATGAGGCATCCTCTGGAAGGAAGTTCGAGATATGCTTCCGAAGTGGCAGACGTACCTGTAGTGAATGCCGGCGACGGAGCCAACCAGCATCCTTCCCAGACACTGCTTGACCTCTACTCCATACTCCAGACCCAGGGTACCCTCGAAGGACTGACAATCAACATGGTGGGAGACCTTAAATACGGACGCACCACCCACTCCCTCATCCAGGCGATGTCGCATTTCAACCCGAAATTCATATTCACCTCGCCTGATGAACTGAAGATGCCTAAGGAGTACAAGGGTTTCCTCGACCGCAGGAATATAGAATATATCGAAACAGACTCGCTGGATGCGCATCTGAACGAATGTGACATTCTCTATATGACCCGCGTGCAGCAGGAGCGTTTCACTGACCCTATGGAATACGAGCGCGTAAAGGACGTATATACACTCAATGCATCAATGCTCGGAAGTGTAAGGGACAACATGAAGATCCTGCACCCGCTGCCTCGCGTGACGGAAATTGACCAGGACGTGGATGACACTCCTTATGCTTACTATTTCAAACAGGCAGAGAACGGACTTTACGTCAGAATGGCAATCATTTCATACCTACTCGGATACCGTTAAACAAATCTCCCGACAATGATCGGGATGACAGAAGAAATCTATTTCACTATGACAAGAAAAGAACTGGTAGTAAGTGCATTGGAGAATGGTACCGTACTGGACCATATACCTGCAGAAAACGTATATAAGGCATTGGACATCCTAAGTCTGAAAGGAATAGAAAGCCAGATCACCATCGGTATCAACCTCGCAAGCAAGGTGCATGGTCATAAGGGCATCATTAAGATAGCGGACAAGTTCTTCGAGGACGAAGAACTCAACAAACTAGCCCTGATAGCACCTAATGCAACGGTGAATGTAATACGCGAATTCAAGGTTGTGGAGAAGAAAAAGCTTTCCATCCCTAAGGAAGTGGTGGGAATCGTCAAGTGCCGCAATCCGAAATGTGTAACAAACCATCAGCCGATCAGAACGTGGTTCAACACATTACAGGAAGGAGACGAAATATCGCTGAAATGCCACTATTGTGAGAAGAACACAAGCATTAAGCATGCTTTTTAATAATTACCCGCCTGGGTTTTTAAAATATAAAATAATGAAAAAGGTTCATAATTTTACAGCAGGACCATGCGTCCTGCCACAGCAGGCGATTGACAATGCAATCGAGGCGCTGAAGGACTTCAAGGGAACCGGTATTCCGGTAATATCCATTTCTCACAGGACAAAGGAGTGGGAAAGTGTTATGGATGAGTGCCGTGCTCTATGGAGAGAACTTCTGAATATCCCTGAGGACTACGAGATTCTCTTCCTTGGTGGAGGAGCAAGCATGGGATTCCTCTACGTCGCAATGAATTTCCTCGAGAACAAGGCTGCCTACCTTGAGACCGGAGTATGGGCAAAAAAGGCTCTCAAAGAAGCTAAGGGACTCGGTAACGCATATGCACTCGCATCATCTGCAGACACCGTATTCAATTATATTCCTAAGGGATATGAAATCCCTGCCGATGTAGATTACTTCCACATCACCACCAACAACACAATCTATGGCACAGAGATCCATGAAGACATGGATTCACCTGTTCCACTCATTGCAGACATGTCTTCCGACATCATGAGCCGTCCTGTGGATGTAAGCAAATACGCAATGATCTACGGAGGCGCACAGAAGAACGTAGGACCTGCAGGTGTGACATTCTTCATTGTGAAAAAGGATCTGCTCGGCAAGGTAAGCCGCTATATTCCTACAATGCTCGACCTTCGCACGCATATCGACGGAGCATCCATGTTCAATACACCTCCTGTTTTCTCCATCTTCGTGATGAACGAAACACTCAAGTGGCTCAAGGGAGTCGGAGGCGTGGAGGCCATCCACAAGATAAACAAGGAAAAGGCAGAACTTCTTTATGCAGAGATCGACCGCAATCCATTATTCAAGGGCACTGCAGCTGTCGAGGACCGTTCAATCATGAACGTATGCTTCGTCATGGCAGAAGGATATGAGACTCTTCAGGATGAGTTCATGGCATTCGCAAAGGAAAGAGGCATGACAGGCATCAAGGGTCATAGGTCGGTAGGAGGTTTCCGTGCCTCAATCTACAATGCTTGTCCTATAGAAAGCGTCCAGGCTCTGACAGCATGCATGCAGGAATTCGAACAACTTCATAAATAATACACTTTTCGGCTTCGCTTTCGTCTCAGACTGACATTGGGACAAAGCGAAGCGGGTAAAAAACACATACGGCTTTATGAAAGTATTAGTAGCAACTGAGAAACCGTTCGCAGCAGCTGCTGTAAATGGCATAAGAAGCATCGTCGAAAAGGCTGGTCACGAACTGGCTCTCCTGGAAAAATACACTGAGAAAAAACAGCTTCTTGCAGCTGTAGCAGATGCAGATGCTCTGATTGTCCGCTCAGACAAGGTTACATCCGAGGTCATTGCGGCAGCTCCGAAGCTCAAGATAGTAGTCCGCGCTGGTGCCGGATACGACAATATTGACCTGAGTGCATGCACTGAGCAAGGCGTAGTGGCCATGAATACTCCTGGACAAAACTCCAACGCAGTGGCAGAGCTCGCATTGGCAATGATGATATTCATGTCCCGCAACCAGTTCACCCCTGGCACCGGAATGGAAATCAAAGGCAAGAAGCTCGGCATCCAGGCCTATGGTAACGTAGGTCGGCTCGTGGCGGAAAAGGCCAAGGCCCTTGGAATGGAGGTCATGGCATACGATCCTTTCGTTCCAGCAGAAAAGATGCTTGCAGACGGCGTGACTCCGGCGGAAAGTCTCGAGCAGATGTATGAACAGTGCAATTTCATCTCTCTCCACATTCCGGCAATCCCTGCGACTATCGGTTCAATCAACTACGACCTTGTGTCAAGAATGCCAAAGGGCGGATGCCTCGTAAATACTGCACGCAAGGAGGTAATCAATGAGGCAGAACTTGAAAAAGTGCTCACAGACAGGCCGGACCTCAAGTATGTGACAGATGTAGCTGCCGTACATCAGGAAGACTTAAACAGCAAGTTCCCTAAGCAGGTGTTCGCTACCCCTAAGAAGATGGGAGCCGAAACAGCAGAAGCAAATATCAATGCAGGCCTCGCAGCAGCTCAGCAGATCTGTGACTACTTTGCAACAGGCTGCACAAAATTTCAGCTGAATAAATAAAAACACATCATTGCTATGGTAAAAATCAGACCATTCGCGGCAGTACGTCCGCCAAAACAATATGTAGAAGAAGTGGCTGCAAGGCCATATGACGTCCTCAATTCGGAAGAAGCCAAGGCAGAAGCAGGGGAGAAATCTCTTCTCCACATCACAAAGCCAGAAATAGATTTCGACCCTATTATCGATGAGCACAGCCAGCCGGCATACGACAAGGCAGTCGAAAACTTCAAATCATGGCAGGAAAAAGGCTGGCTCGTTCAGGACGACAAGCCATACTACTATGTGTACGCCCAGACTATGGACGGTAGGACACAATACGGACTGGTGATGTGCGCCCACACTGATGACTACGCATCAGGCGCAATCAAGAAGCACGAGCTCACACGCAAGGATAAGGAAGAAGACCGTATGATTCACGTGCGCATCCAGAACGCCAACATCGAACCTGTATTCTTTGCTTATCCGGACAATGCGGAAGTGAATGCAATTGTAGAGCGCTATATTGCTGGAGAACCGGAGTACGATTTCGTTGCAGAAGACGGGTTCGGACACCATTTCTGGGTTATCGACAGACAGGACGACATCGACCGCATCACTGAAATATTCGCAGAAATTCCTGCCTTCTATGTAGCTGACGGTCATCATCGCACAGCAGCAGCGGCCCTTGTCGGAGCCGAGTTACGCGGCAAGAACCCGAACCACACAGGTGAAGAAGAATACAACTACTTCATGACAGTGGCATTTCCGGACAGCCAGCTCAAGATCATAGACTATAACCGAGTAGTGAAGGATCTTAACGGCCTTACTCCTTCCGGACTTCTGGAAGCTCTGGCTGAAGACTTCGATGTACGCGAGGAAGGCAGTGAAATATACAAGCCAGGCAAGTTGCACGAGTTCTCGATGTACCTCGAAGGAAAGTGGTACTCTCTCGTGGCAAAGGAAGGACGCTACGACGACAACGACCCTATCGGCGTTCTCGACGTCACCATCCTCTCCAATTTAGTTCTCGACAGAATCCTTGACATCAAGGACCTGCGCACTTCAAAGAGAATCGACTTTGTCGGCGGAATAAGAGGTCTAGGGGAACTTTCACGCAGAGTGGACAGCGGAGAGATGAAGGTAGCATTTGCGCTATATCCAGTCTCTATGAAGCAGCTTATAGACATCGCCGACTCAGGCAATATCATGCCTCCTAAGACCACATGGTTCGAGCCTAAGCTCCGCAGTGGCCTTGCCATCCATAAGCTGGTTTAAAACACCCAATATAAAACTCGGGGACGACTTAATAGTCGTCCTCTTTTCGTATACAGTTATGGAATGGGATCTGCTTTCAGATATAATGGGCCATACCATAGTGAAAAATCCGAGACATCTGAAGTCACTTCATTTTTGTCGGGATTCATTCTTAAATCTGGCGTCGATAAGATAGTCAAGAGAAAATCGTCCCGGGCCAGTAAGATAAATAATAATGAACACAATCAGATAAATCAGGGAGAGTTCTCCCTCGGGCATCATTGCATCATGTACATCGAAGAAAGCGACTGCCATGGCGATGATCATGGGGACAAGCATTACCCTGACGAGAAGTCCGGCAATCAGGAAAAGAGAGCAGCAGAATTCCGCGAAGATACTGAGCATTAATGACATATAACTACCAAAGCCCATTATATCGGGAAATGTCATAGATAACTGATCAAAGTTGGTCATCTTGTCTAATCCATGCATGAAGAAGAGTACACCAAAAAACAACCTGATGCAAAGAATAAGGAAGGATACACCCTTACCTCTGAACGTCTGGGGGAAAAGAAAATTGTAAAACATAACAGTCAATTTTAAAAGTTAGAGATGTGGTTTTCCAAATTTCCCGCCAAACCATATACAACAAAACACCCCGTCAGATAATCTGACAGGGTGTCGTATAAGAAAGTGGCAGCTACCTACTCTCCCACCTGGTGGGGCAGTACCATCGGCGATGGTGAGCTTAACTTCTCTGTTCGGAATGG
>JBGVQX010000078.1:0-15674 GCA_045127905.1 Candidatus Cryptobacteroides sp. | reverse complement strand
CAGCTATGCAGCGCTCGAGCCACCTTGTAGTCATTTCCTGTGACTTTTCTATATAAGCTCTGGATGCGTCAGGCGGTGCGCATTCATCGAAGGCCATCATGATGTCCGAGCCAAGATCATTCTGCACCTGCATGGAGATCTCCGGGCTGAGCATCTTCTTGCTTCCGTCAATATGCGAAGAAAAGCGCACGCCTTCTTCTGTGATCTTGTTCATATGACCGAGGCTGAAGACCTGGAATCCGCCGCTGTCGGTCAGGATAGGACGGTCCCATGACTCGAACTTATGAAGACCTCCGGCAGCCTTGAGCACATCCAGGCCTGGACGGAGATAAAGATGATATGTGTTTCCAAGTATGATTTCTGCTTTTATATCCTCCTTCAGGTCTCTGTGGTATATGCCTTTGACCGACCCTACAGTGCCTACCGGCATGAATATAGGGGTCTCGATCTGGCCATGGTCGGTGGTAATCACGCCGCAACGTGCCGCCGACTGTGGGTCATTATGTGTCTTTACAAACTTCATCCGAATCATTTTAACCCTCAAAGATAGTAACTTTTAGTCAAAATCTTGTATATTTGTCAAATTATAGATAGCTCGAATGGGCCAGGCACACATGTACATAAGCCCATTATTGCACATCCGTATAAGGGACCGGGCGCATCTTGAAACCACATAAGAAGGAATCATATAAAACACTACAATAATGAACAAATCAATCAAACTCAGACTCATTGTGATGAATATCATCCAATGGGCAGTGTGGGGAGCCTACCTCACATCGATGGGAAGTTACCTCGCATCAGTCGGTCTTGCCACAAAAATCGGAATATTCTACGCAATGCAGGGAATCGTATCGATATTCATGCCTACCCTGATGGGAATCGTGGCCGACAAATTCATCCCGGCACAGAAGCTTCTCGGCCTTTGCCATGGAATCTCAGGAGCGGGTATGCTCGGAGCAGGACTCTATGGAATGACTGCCGGGGCAGATGTATCATTCGGTATTCTGTTCAGTCTCTATGCAATCGGAGCCGCATTCTACATGCCTACGATAGCTCTTTCCAATTCTGTTGCATTCAACATTCTCGAGAAGAACGGCTACGACACAGTCAAAGACTTCCCGCCTATCCGCGTATTCGGAACAGTGGGTTTCATCTGCGCAATGCTCTTTGTAAACTTCATGACAAACGGAGAAGGCATGCAGTACCAGCACACCTATAATCAGTTCCTCGTATCCGGCATACTTGGAGTGATAATGCTCGCCTATTGCTTCACTCTCCCTAACTGCCCATGCAATGCGACCACAGGCCAGAATCAGACGCTTGCGGAACGTTTCGGACTGGATGCATTCAAGCTTTTCAAGGATAAGCAGATGGCTATATTCTTCATCTTCTCGATGTTGCTTGGAGTGGCCCTTCAGATCACAAACGGATTTGCAAATCCTTTTATATCACACTTCAAGGAAGTCCCTGAATTCGCAAACAGCTGGGGCGCACAGAACGCAAACGCCCTCATCTCCATTTCACAGATTTCGGAGACTCTCGGCATCCTTCTCATCCCGATTGCAATGAAACTGTTCGGCATCAAGAGAGTAATGCTCATTGCCATGTTCGCATGGGTACTGCGCTTCGGCCTCTTCGGTGCAGGTGATACCGGTTCAGGTGTATGGATGCTCATTCTCTCCATGATCGTTTACGGCGTAGCATTCGACTTCTTTAACATCTCAGGAGCTCTATACACCAATATGCGCACCAGCGATAAGCTCCAGAACAGCGCACAGGGCCTGTTCATGCTCATGACCAACGGTATCGGAGCCACAATCGGCACCCTCGGCGCGCAGGCCGTAGTGAATCACTTCGTATATAATGCAGCCGAACCAAACTGGAGCGCAGCATGGTATACCTTCGCGATCTATGCAGTTGTAGTGGCTGTCCTTTTTATGATTCTCTTCAAGGAGCCGAAGGACAGCAATCAGAAGATCGCATAAATTCCGGCATCGATATTCATAGATTTTTTATCCAAGCATTTGTTTTCTTGGATATTATGACTATCTTTGCGCCCGCTTTGGGTCTACCTGACAGTAACCCGTAAAGTTTTGATTTATTAACCCTTAATCTTTTAAAGCTATGGCAGAATACCTTATGCCTGAAAAGAAACAGGAGCTTTTCGCGAAGTACGGAAAGTCTAATACTGACACTGGTTCACCAGAGAGCCAGGTGGCATTATTTTCCTACCGTATCGCTCACCTTACCGAGCATCTTAAGAACAACAAGAAGGACTACGCAACACGTCGTTCACTTCTTAAGCTTGTAGGTAAGCGTCGTCGTGTACTTGACTACCTCAAGTCTGTGGACATCGAGAGATACAGAGCTATCGTCAAGGAGCTTGGTCTCCGTCGATAAGCTACATCATAGTAGGAACCGACGAAGGGGGAATTCCCAAAAGATGGGACTCCCCCTTTTTTACGCAAATAAGTCTGAGGGCGCAGACAACAGCCTGCGGCGCCTGAAGAATGATAAACATATATATCAGGTCAGATATGATGACCTAAAGGGATGATTCCATAGGGGAACATCTGCGATGAAACAGAATATTAATCCACTCCCATAGGGGGAGGCAGGCTGAAAGCAAAACAATGAATATCGTTAAAAAGACAATCGAATTATCCGACGAAAGGGTAATTGAAATCGAGACCGGAAAGCTCGCAAAGCAGGCTGACGGATCAGTAGTAGTCAAGATGGGAGGCACAATGCTCCTCGCTACTGTAACATGCGCAAAAGACGCAAAGGAGGATGTGGACTTCATGCCGCTCCAGGTGGACTACAAAGAGAAATATGCATCTGCAGGCCGTTTCCCTGGCGGATTCATGAAGAGAGAAGGAAAGGCTTCTGACTATGAGATCCTGATCGCTCGTCTGGTAGACCGTGCCCTCAGGCCTCTTTTCCCTGAGGATTTCCATGCAGAAGTATTCGTAAACGTAAATCTCATCTCGGCAGAGAAGGATATCCAGCCAGACGCACTCGCTGGTCTCGCAGCATCTTCAGCTCTCGCAGTCAGCGACATTCCTTTCGAGGGACCTATCTCAGAAGTACGCGTTGCACGCATCGGCGGCGAGCTTAAGATCAATCCTAACTTCAGCGAGATGGCTGACGCAGACATCGACCTCATCGTTGCCGCTACATACGACAATATCATGATGGTTGAGGGAGAGATGAACGAGGTGAGCGAGCACGACATGCTCGAGGCCATCAAGTTCGCTCATGAGGAAATCAAGAAGCACTGCAAGGTGCAGATGGAGCTCATGGAGGCTGTAGGCAAGACCCAGAAGAGAGCATACTGCCACGAGGAGAATGACGAGGAACTGCGCAAAGCTATCCAGGAGTTCTGCTACGACAGATGCTACGCTATCGCTAAGTCAGGTTCTGCAAAGCACGAAAGATCTGATGCATTCGAAGCACTCAAGGAGGAGTTCTACGCAACACTTCCGGAGGAGGAGCAGGAAGAGAAGAGAATGATGATCGAAAGATATTACCATGCAGTGGAGAAAGCTGCAATGAGAAACATGATCCTCGATGAGGGTGTGCGTCTCGATGGCCGCGACACCACTACAGTACGTCCAATCTGGTGTGAGACAGACTATCTGCCATGCGCACACGGTTCTGCAATCTTCACCCGTGGTGAGACTCAGTCACTTTCGACCGTGACCCTCGGTACAAAACTCGACATGAAGGAGCGTGATGAGGTTCTTATCCAGGATACCGACCAGTTCGTACTTCACTATAACTTCCCTCCGTTCTCAACAGGTGAGGCTCGTCCTCAGCGCGGTGTAGGCCGTCGCGAGATCGGACATGGTAACCTTGCTTACAGAGCCCTCAAGCCTATGATTCCTATGGCTCCGGAGAATCCTTACGCCGTACGCGTAGTTTCAGATATCCTCGAGTCTAACGGTTCATCTTCAATGGCTACCGTATGTGCAGGCTGCCTTGCCCTCATGGACGCAGGTGTCAAGATCAAGAAACCGGTTGCTGGTGTTGCAATGGGTCTGATCACTGACAAGGATAATCCTAACGAAAGATATGCAATCCTTACCGACATCCTCGGTGACGAGGACCACCTCGGAGATATGGACTTCAAGGTGACCGGTACAAAGGACGGTATTACAGCTACTCAGATGGACATCAAGGTGGACGGTCTTTCATACGACGTTCTCGAGAGAGCTCTCGAGCAGGCACGTCAGGGTCGTCTCCACATCATGGGCGAGATGATGAAGACCATCAGCGAGCCACGTGCTGAGTACAAGGAATTCGTTCCACGTATGGTTCAGCTCATCGTTGAGGGAGAGTTCATCGGCGCTATCATCGGAAAGGGTGGCGAGACTATCCAGAAGATCCAGCGCGAGACCGGCACAACCATCACTATCACTGAGGAGCAGATCGACGGCGTTCAGAAGGGCGTTGTAGATATCTTCGGACTTGACAAGGAGTCTATGGACAAGGCTATCGCATGGATCAACGGCATCACAGCTGTTCCTGAAGTGGGAGCGGTTTACCATGGAAAGATCGTTTCTATCCTTGAATTCGGTGCCTTCGTTGAAATCCTCCCTGGAAAGGAAGGTCTTCTCCACATCTCAGAAATCGACTGGAACAAGACCGAGAAGGTAGAGGATGTCCTCAATATCGGTGACGAGGTTGACGTAAAGCTCCTTGAGATTGACGCCAAGACAGGCAAGATGAGACTTTCACGCAGAGCACTCATCGAGAAGCCGGAAGGATATGTAGAGCCTGAGCGCAAGCCACGCGGAGACAGAGGCCCTCGCAAGGATGACCGTCAGGGTGGTCCTCGTCGTGACGACCGCAGGGGTGACCGTGGTCCACGCCGCGATGACAGAGGCCCGAGAGGTCCACGCCGCGAGCGTCCAGCTGACGCACCGGCTCCTGAGCAGAACAACGAGCCAGAGATGTTCTAAACATCCGAAAGGCTACATAATAGCAAGAGGCTGACTAAATGTCAATTGTGACTTGGTCAGCCTCTTGCTTTATATATTGTTTCACCGGAGGATGGTCTGATTTATTGGCGATCGTTTTTATTGATGAATGATATACCTGTTTATAGTAGTAAACCACAGAGCGCCCAGATTAGCGTGACACATAATTACTTGTGCATCAACTACTTAACAAACGGTCATGCATAAAAATATAGGCAGAAAGAAACATTATACACCTGACTATCAGTTACTTGCATGCCACGGTCAAGTGAAGATACTTGCTGATCTGCAGTCTTGACGCCTTGGTTTTACGCATCATATCCATCATTAATGTCAACTTGGTATCCGTATCCAGGGATATTATATCACCTGCATCGTCATAACCGCACGAATGTACATGCTGGTACAGTTCTCTGTATTCTGCATCAGAGCGAGACCACTTTTGTTCCTGGATTTCATACTCACTGCCAGTATTGGAGTTTATGGCAATAAGCATATTCTCATAGCCGTCATAACATTTTGATGTCAGAATATCATACCTTATCACATTGTATCGTACTATAATGTAATCTATCAGCTGATTCCTTTCCTTACGTTCAAGACCTTTCAGCAAACGCTTCAACTGAACATAGGTCAGATGTCTGTTTCTTGCAACTGTCCCATCTACTTCCTTAATTGCGCCCCTTAGCCTCCTGGATGCATTCCTCAGGACTATAGGTTCAGAGAAAGGATGATCTGACTCTGCATAGGCAAGGAAATTCCATCTGTACTGCTGGGCATATCTGCATAATGATCGTTCAACGGGGTTATTGAACAGATAAGCTATTGCAGTCCGGAGCAGTTTCATGCCAAGTTTAGGAGCACTGCCGAAGTATTCACTGAACAATGCTCCGGGCCTCCGGCGTGCCTTATTGAATTCTTTGACAAATAGAATTGTAACATTTGACATGAATCTTGAAAAGACAGACGGGTCTGAGGCACTGACAAGAGAATGCAGATGGTCTATCATCAGGCATAATCCGTAAACAGTTATACCATAACGGATAGACATCACGGAGAAAATAGTATAGTATACCAGATAATCCTCCACTTCATAAAAGATATTAAACCCAGAAATCGTTCTTTGATAGGTATGATTGACCTCTTGACTAACAAATTTCCGTTTCTTCTTCATAATATTTCCTTGAACAAATATTCAGCAGAACAATAACCATGTATTCTTATAGTCATACAATATCCTGGTGATTCCTATATAACTGTCATTCAACCACTTACAATATAACGGGCGGCACTTTTGGGGCACCCGTAACAATCTAACACACTACAAGCCAACAACTTAGTAATTACATCATATATCTAGTCAGCAGCTCTGCTATTCTTATGACGCTACGGCAATCTGGATAGGCTGGCTTTAGATTGCAGGCAACAAGGTTGATCCACTGACAGAATCATTATGCAGCAAAGTTCGAAAGAAGCCGATGGAAGGATTATAAGAAAAAGAAAAATGTATTATAAAAAAGAGAAAATCTTATAAAATAAAGAAAAATCTGCAGGGTAAATACTAAATTTGTGGGATGTGGTTAATGGTGTTGGCTGAGCCTGAATCCAGGCCTCACACCCGGGCGACCCTCACAGAATTTCTATAAATGTAAAAAATGCCGTTATGAAGATTCTAAGAATACTCTTGAGCATAATTCTGGCTGCGACTCTCAGTCTAGGACTTATTTCGTGCGAAGGGAAACTGAATTCAGAAGGAGACCTCACTGAGAATGCCGGCTCGGGAAACGGGGGTGATGCAGGGAATGGAGATGAAGGAGGTAGCGGGAGCGACAGCGGGGAGTCAGAAGACGATGGCAACGGCTCAGGAGGTGATGGCAACGGCTCAGGAGGTGATGGTAACGATAGCGGAGACATTACAGATGGTTCGGAAAAACCGGAACCTGAAGGACCGAAGGAGTTTGTAATGCTGTTTACCAATGATTTCCATAGTCAGATCGAACCTCTGGGCAAGGATGAGACATATAATGCAGACAGGGGCGGAATCAAGAGAATCAAGGCTCTGGTGGATAGCGTGAGGAATGCCGAACCGGCTGTACTTCTGGCAGATGCCGGCGACTTTGTGCAGGGTACTTATTATTTCAGCCTTTTAAACGGAGTGGTCGAGAGTATTGCAATGAAGGAGCTGGGATACGATGTACGCACAATCGGCAACCATGAGTTCGACAAGAAGATGATATGTCTGGGAGACATGCTGACATTAAGTGGAGTACCCGCAGTGGCAACAAACTATGATTTCACCCAGACTCCTCTTTCAAGCCTTATACACAATTCGATCACTATTAAGTCGGGAAATACAAAGATTGGCTTCATCGGACTGAACGTAAGACTGACCAATCTGGTAGACCCGACAGCCTGCGAAGATGTAATTTGGCAGAATGCTATAAATGTGGCTGATGTCGAAGCCCTGAAACTTCGGGAACAGGGTGCGGACATAGTCATTGCTCTCTCACATCTTGGATACGAAAAAACCAATGAGGTCTATTACGACAGGGGCATAGCCATGAACACCAGACATATTGACATGATAATCGGAGGCCATTCCCATACATTCCTCAATTATGCAGACTATGTCACTAATCTTGATGGAGATAAAGTCCCGATAGTACAGACCGGAAGCAAAGGGATATGCCTGGGATATGCCAAAATAAAGATCGATGAACAAGGAAAGCCTTCATTCACATATAGACTTATTCCTGTAAAGAATCACCTGGATAAGAAACTGGACCCAGCCTTTTCAAACCTCATTGACACATATTCCGATAATGTGAAAACTGAAATGAATAAGGTTATCGGCTATTGCCCGCAAGCTTTGAGGAAGGGTACACCTGAGAGTCCGCTCACCAATCTCACAGGAGATGCTCTCGTATGGATGGCACAAGAGCATTATGGCGTCAAGGCAGATGTCGGAATATATAATAGCGGCGGCATAAGGGCTGAGATTTCAGCCGGAGACCTTACTGTAGGGGATGTCTACGCAGTCTATCCTTTCGACAATGTCCTCTCGGTAGCTACGCTCAAAGGAAGCGACCTGATGAAACTCTTTGAGTACGTAGCCTCCAACGGAGGGCTACCTATAAACAAGGAGGTTAAACTTGTCATAAGTAACAAGAAAGTAAAATCAGTCACCTTGAACGGGAAGCCAATTGACAACAACAAGACATATACAGTAGCAACAATAGACTACCTGATGAATCTCGGAAGATATGGTCTGGAAAATGCAACCGGCAGGAAAGATTCAGGAGAAATCATCAGGGACTGCTTTGTAAAATACTTCCGTCATCTGGCAGCAGAGAATAACGGCAACATAACTGCCTCGAAGGATGGCAGAATCATTATTCAATAATCAACAGAGGAGATCCTTACGAAGGAAGCCCCACAACAACCCAACGGGCACTATGCACAAATATTATATAGCACATTAAAATTGAGCATAATGCATCATTTGTCCAAAAGATTTGATTAAATTTGCGAATACAGTTGGACAAATATGAAAATTACAAACAAACTAACCGCAATTTTGTCTATTATACTGATTACCTGCATCTGCACAAATGCAAATGCAGACACAGTCGGACAAAACGCAGATACCAGGATTTCATTCTCGCATTTTTATGTAAACGACGGCCTATCGCAAGGCACGGTCATGTCATCCTGCCAAGACAGCACAGGTCATATGTGGTTTGCCACTCTGGATGGTCTGAACAGATATGACGGCTATCGCTTTAAGGTATATCGCCATAACCCGGAAGACACGACGTCGATCAATGACAATATTATCCGAAAAGTCTATATTGACAGCCGGGGAGACCTTTGGGTAGGAACTGCAAAGGGATTCGCGATGTATGACAGGAAGATGGATTGCTTCCGGAATGTATCGACCGGTAAATTGACTGTAACCGGCATAGCGGAAGCCTCTAACGAAGGTATGATGCTCATTGCCGCAGGAGGAAGTCTGAGATTTTTCAACAGGGAAACATGGGCATGGAACGACAATGGTGCTCCATATCAGTCTGAAAAATTCGGAGCCACAATAATGTACTGTTCCGGAAGTGCCATATGGATAGGTACTTCCAGCGAAGGCCTTTTTTGTTATTCCAAATCCACTGGAGAGCTTAAACGGATATCATCATTCAAGGTAAGCCGCTCCATACAGTGTATGATCTCTGAAGACGCCGAACATCTGTGGATAGCGACAGAAGGAGAGGGTCTGTTTCTTTTCAACCACCGCACAGGCAGCAGCAGAAGGTTCCAACAGTCAGGAAACGACTCGGAGGGAATTAACTCAAACTACGTACGAGCTTTGAACAAGGACCTTTATGGCAGACTCTGGGTAGGAACTGTTAAAGGCCTCAACATCCTCGAAGACGAACGCTTCATACAACTGCAAAGCGACCCCTTTACCCAAGGCAGCCTATCACATCCTTCAGTAAGATGCATAAGCAGAGATTATCAGGGAGGAATGTGGCTCGGAACATGGTTCGGAGGCATCAACTACTGGCATCCGCTAAAGAACAGATTCACAAATATACAGAGACAGCCAAACAGCAATTCACTGAATGACAATGTCATAAGCTGCATAACCGAAGACAGCGACAAGTCTCTGTGGATAGGAACAAACAGCGGAGGAGTTAACCACTATGATACCGTCAAAGATAAGTTCCGTTATTTCAGCATGAACACTTCCGAGGTGGATGGCAACAAATCCAACGACATCAAGGCCATACACATAGACTCCAGGAGAGGACTTGTTTTTGTCGGAGCACAATCAGGAGGTCTCAGCATAATCAACAAGCGTACTGGAGCAGTGCATCATTGCATGGAAAACGGCACATCAAATGTTCCGATAGATGTTTATGCAGTCATCCCGGCAGATGACAATACTCTATGGATAGGTTCACTCACAGGACTGAAATCCTTTGACATACAGACGCATGAATACAAGGATATAGACACCGACATGAACGGAGCCCCGATAAGACCAGTAGGAATCCGATCACTGCTCAAGGACTCAAGAGAACGATTATGGATTGGAGGAGAAAAAGGTCTTATATGCCTTCAGAGTACGAGTAAAGGTCTTAAGCATCATTCTATACCTATTTCCAATGAATTGCTGAGCAGTGCCTTTATACAATGCCTCTATGAAAATGCAACACGCCTGATATGGATAGGAAGCCGCCAGGGCCTGTATTGCTACGACGACCGCGAAGGTCAGGTGCTGCATTATACATCGGCAGACGGACTGCCGAGCGACATCATCCATGGCATCGAAGAGGACTCATACGGCCGCCTTTGGATAAGCACGGACAGAGGTCTCAGCTGCTTCAATCCTTTTTCAGGGATATTCAGGAATTACACAATGGCAGACGGACTGCAGAGTAATCAGTTCAACACATATTCACATTGCCGCAGAAGCAACGGAGAGATGTTGTTCGGAGGAGTGAACGGAATCACCCGATTCACCCCAGAGACAATGGAGGATAACCCTTACATGCCTCAGCCTGTGCTGACATCGTTCATGCTTTTCAATAAGATTATGACACCCGGAGAAGGAGTCCTGACTGAAAGCATCGAGACCACGAAAGAAATCACTTTGAAGCACAATCAGAACTCTTTTGCCATTGAGTTCTCCGTTCCCAATTATCTCGCCGGCCATCACAACACCTTCCGATACATGCTGGAGGGATTCGACAAGGAATGGTATGAAACCGGGGCATATTCAGTGTCCTATTCAAATCTTCCGCACGGACGTTATCGCTTCATGATAAAGGCTGCCAACAACGACGGCAAATGGAACGACTCTCCTACCGAACTGAACATACGGATCAAGCCGATATGGTATAGGACACCTGTAGCGAACGCAATATTTGCCGCACTTCTGATCCTGCTCATCACAGGAGCATACATGGTTGTTGTAAAGCAGAAAGAGCGCGAAAGCAGGATGGAGCTCGAGAAACAGGAAAAAGTTCACCAGGAGGAAATACACCAGATGAAGATGAGATTCTTCATAAATATTTCACACGAGATGCGAACTCCGCTCACTCTCATAATCAACCCTCTGCAGGAGATGATAGCAAAGAGTTCGGACACATGGATGAGGAAGCAGCTGAAGTATCTGGAAAGGAATGCGAAAAGACTCCTGCACCTTGTAAACCAGCTTATGGACTACAGAAGAGCCGAACTGGGAGTATTCAAGCTTAACGTACGACCAGAAAATGTCCATAAGATAATAAAGGAAAACTGGTCATACTACGAAAAGCTTGCACAAAGCAAGAAAATCAAATATTCGCTGATTTCAGACCTTGAAGGAAAAACTCTCTATACAGACGGCCAGTACCTTGAAATAATCCTTAACAACCTGCTTTCCAATGCATTTAAATACACGGAAAGCGGAGAAATATCTGTCAGGGCAACGCAGCAGGACAACAACTTGGTATTAGAGGTATCAGACACTGGCGCGGGCATCCCGGCAGGCAAACAGGACAGGATATTCGAGAGATTCTATCAAGTGGATAATGAACACATCGGAAGCGGAATAGGCCTGTCTCTCGTGCAGAGACTTGTGGAGCTGCATCATGGTCAGATACGTCTGGTAAGTGAAGAGGGAAACGGATCCGCATTCACCATTCTCCTGCCGTTACAGCTTAGCGCATATTCTTCTGAAGAGCTCGGTAATTCAAACAACTATGAAATTCACACAAGCAATACACCGGATATGTATATCGCGGATGTAGACGCGGCTGACGAAGAAACAGCAGAGACCGACAACAAAAAGAGAGGCAGGCTTCTGATTGCGGAAGACAACGAAGACATCCGCAACTACATGAAGAACGGCCTCCAGAGCATGTTTGAAATCATACTTGCCAAGAACGGAGAAGAAGCTCTGCAGATGCTCAAGGAGAATGAACCGGACATCGTCATAACGGATATGATGATGCCTGTAATGGACGGTCTCAAGCTGTGTGCGCAGATAAAGCAGAACATAAATACAAGTCACATACCGGTAATTATGGTGTCGGCAAAAACTGACAGCAAGGACCAGTTGGAAGCCCTCAAGACGGGTGCTGACGACTATATTGCCAAGCCGTTCTCCATGGCAATCCTCGTGACCAAGATCCGCAACATACTCAGGACCTACCACAGGCTGCAGGACAAGGCGACCAAATCAATGGACATCGCACCGGAAAAAATCAGTTTCAACATCCTTGACGAACAACTTCTCAATAAGGCCATAAGCATTGTGGAGCAGAACATGGACAACACTGAATTCTCAACAGAAGAATTCGCTCAGGCAATGAATATGAGCCGATCCAACCTGCACATCAAGCTCAAGGCTCTCACAGGAGAATCGGCTCTGGATTTCATACGCAAGATACGCTTCAAGGAAGCATGCAGGCTGCTCAAGGACGGCCGCTACAGTATCTCGGAAATCAGCGACATGGTAGGATTCAACACACCTTCATATTTCGCGACATGCTTCAAGAAATATATGGGATGCCTGCCTACGGAGTATGTCAAAAGGAACGTTTAGTCTGGGAGTATCCGGCAAGATTATATAAAACCGGGACAGTGCTGTCTCCTACTCTGTAGATGCCGAACTTAAAATAATATCCGTAATCATCATTACGTCCTATGAGGATCCGAGCATTATCCACGATATGCTCGGATCTTCCATTTTCCGGCTGCATTACCACATCAAGGCGCCCCGGCTTGAGAATAGTCTCCTTTTCCCGACCATAAACCGTCCAGTCTATCTCTACTGTAAACTCGACCCAGCAATCCTTAGGAAATTCTTCGAAAGGCATCTTATAGGCTATTGTCGAAGCCTTATACTCCGATGTGACAGGCACCAGCACCTCGTGGCGTTTCGGAGATGCATTGCAACGGTCATCCTTGTCCGTAAGCCAACGTCGGTCGGAATTAGCCTTTATATAGAACTGTCCGTCAGAAAAACCGAATGCAAGAGGCGGATACCCTCCCTGCTCCACAAGCCATCCGTTCGGTTCCCCTGCCTTATACTGAAGCACTCCGTCCTTATTCCTTTTATGATTACCCTTCTTATCCATTACAGGAACTTTCACATGGCCGACATTCTTCTTAAACATCACCGTATCGGAAAGTGCAACGAATTCATCCACTGTCAGGGTCTTTATCTCACCATCAGGAGTCTGCACTAAAGTTCTGGAAGGCATACCATGCCACTGCGCAAAAATTGTCGTCACTTCAGATGAAAGGTCGGAAGGCACGTAAACAGCGAATCTGTAGGTATATGCAGATCCCTGCTCACATATTCCCTTACCTTCATGATAAACGGTCTTGAGAATCTGCTGTTTCTGATAATCATCCGATGACACTCCCTCATAGTCGGAAGCAACTGCATAGCAGTAAGACATTTCCGCACGACCTTTGGTGGAACCTTTCGAGTAGCCTGCGAGTGTGTTATCGTCCTCCTTGAGTTCGAACCTATACGAAGGTTTTCCTTTATAAAGGATCGAATTATCATGGGATATTGCATAATCACGTGCAACTCCTACGCACACCCACTCCCCGTCTACGACTTGAGATATCCTTGCCGTATCAGCCTGTACATTCACCCTTTCCATTATAGGAACCAGGCGCTCCTGTGCCATCACCTGCAGGCAGAGAAATGTCAGTAATGACAATAGCGTTATTTTCTTCATAATTCAGCAATTTAAAAGGGGCTGATGACTCAGCCCCTTGAAGTGTTAGTCAACAATCTTGCAGCAACGTACCGGAAGGGCCCAAGCCGAGCGCTGGGAAGCAGATCCGACCTTCATTGCAGAAGTAGCACTTCCATTTTCATCATACTGTGCGGCAGTTATCTCTATTCTGCAGATCTGGCCCTGGAAGCGGTTGCTGCCGATCAACGAATAAGAAGCCCAAAGGCTGCCATGCTGACCAAGCTGCTGAAGCTTTCCATCCGACCTCACACCGCATGACGGGTAATAAGCAGATGTCTGGTCTGTAGTATTCTTGAAGATAAAGCTGCTGTTATATGGTATATTGAATGTACAGTTGGCAAACTTCCACTCACTTGAGTTATGCCATACCATTCTTGCAGAAGAAGGCACGATATATCCGGCAGGGCACGGATCATAATTGGTCTTATCTGTAGATTTGATCGCATTAAGATCCTGGTTGGTCCCATCGTGTGAATTATTCCACAAATCACGCACATCTTCAAGAGCGGAAGTAGAAAGCCAAGCCTCTGCTCCGATCTTATCATTATCAGTAGTTGCCTGCAGGAAGGTTGTAGGATTCTGTATTGCAAACTGAATGTCTGTTAAGCCTTCAGAAACGGTACCCTTTGCAAACTGGAGTCCCTCAAATACTGCAGTATTCTCGACATGAGCAAGAGTCAGATTACCGAACTGTCCATTCTCCGCTGCTGCATCTGTTGCATGACCTATTGTGTTTGCTCTTGGGAACGGATCCTTGCGGCCCCACTGGTAATAGAGTCCGAATGCGTCAACTGTAGCCTCGGTAGTCGTAGCACCAAGATGATAGTTCATCAAAGGATAGTTCTGGACATTTCTTGCATAATGATGACTTGCTGTAGGATCTTCCTGAAGCATCCAGATATGCCATGACCATGAAATATGTCCTGCCTGAGCCTTTGTTGCAATAGCTGCATTACCCTTTGTGTTCGCCTTTACACAGAACTGCACATACTTGTCTGCAAGGGATACGCCGCTCAGAAGCGAAGCCTCGCCCTCAGACCAGAGCCAGTCTGCCGACACAGCATCGATGGCAGTAGTGCCATCGTTAAGGAAGTCTGCAGGGAACTTGTAATAACCTCCATCCAGAACAATGTAGCAGTTAGCACGTGCAGTACCCTCGGCACCTGCAAGGTTGTAATATACAGGAACTACTGAGCCTGCTTCAACAAGCGCATCAAGACCGCTGAGAGCAATCTGGCCGTTCTCAGGAAGAGCAGTCTGATAGCTGAAAGCCTGACCGTTTGCAAGAGTAAAATCAACCTTCAGGCTGCTTACAGGAAGAACTGTCACGCTGCCGGAAACAACCTCAAGGGTCTTGTCTCCAGCCTCATTGAGGGCCTCCTCAGAAGTAACGGTTATTGCTGCAACCGAAGTCTCCTGCCATATACTGCCGGAAAGGTCAGCAGAAACAGCAAGAGTCACAGGCTCTGCAGAAGCTGCCTTCTTGCCTTCCTGCTTAATAGCGATGGATGCTACAAGTGCACCACCCTCTCCCTTATAGAAGTTCACTGCAGCGCTGCGCTCTGACTCGGTTTCATTAGGCTGTACGTTCACTGTATATTTATACTCGGTCATAGCCTTGGTCTCCACCACAGACACCCACTCGGCTGTAGTTGAAACGTAAGGAACGAAGTTAGCGGAAACTGGCACCTGGAATGAACCTCCGTCAGAGGTTGCAGGATATTCGTTCTGTCCGATCTCTATCTTATCCTGAGTGATTGAGATCACTGTCATTGCAATCTGCTCGTCTGAATAAGCGAAGACAAGAACAGATGCATCAACCCACTCGGCCGGAGCAGTGAGAGTAATTGTACCGGAAACGGCGTCTTTACGCGCAACTGAAGCCTTCCATCCTTCGTTAGGAGAGCATACCACCTGCACATTCTCACCT
>JBGVQX010000077.1:0-16926 GCA_045127905.1 Candidatus Cryptobacteroides sp. | reverse complement strand
ACGGTTCAACAGCGAAAAGACCATTTACGGCTGTCTCGACAGCCTGATCGAAGGCACCGCCCTCTGTATAGTCGTCCTCAATGAAACCATCACCCATGAATATCAGATGCACTGGCTTGGATGCACCGGCAGACTCCATTCGATAAGTGGTCACCTCACCATCCTTGTATGCACCGCCGTCTCCTGTAATGAATGTCCGTGTCTCAGACTCAGATTTCCCTCCGAAAGGATCCGAAGCCTCTACCTTCCATATATATTCGGTACTCTTTGCAAGGAGAGCCGAATGCTTGGTGCGTATGGCATCTGTAGAGGTGCTTGCCCATGTAGTACCACCGTCGGCAGAAAGCATGAGCTTATAGGTCACCTCATCTCCATCCGGATCGACGGATTTCTTCCAAGAGAAGTATGAATTGATCTTGACATCCTTGGCGTCTGCAGCAGGAGATACGAGTTCTGGAACCGAAGGGCTTTCGTTAGGCAGCTGCTGGCTGACGGTAAGAGTCTTGAATGACTTGCCATAGTCCACTGTGATGAACGTCCTGTTACGTGGAGTACGGTCAGTAATCGGCTCAGGAGTAAGGGATACCTTGGTCTCGCCGGCCTTACCGGATGCAGGCTCTGCCTTGCACCAGAGGGCATCATTGGACGCTGTAATGGTCCAGTCGTAAGTCGAGATCACGGTAAACTCGATCGGAGTTCCTTTCGAATCGAACTCAAAAAGGTCCTGAGTGGTTCTAAAATCAACACCAGCCTGCGTGACACTTACCTGAGCCATTGCTGTCCCACCGGTGAATGTTATGAAATCCTTTCTCTCGAGTTCATCATTCTTTGCTGCCTTCACGGTAACGGTACCATTTCCGCTTCCGGATATCGGCTCGCACTCAAGCCACTCTGGAGCAGCAAGTGTCCACGCGCAGTTAGCAGTGACGTTCAGTGTCTTCTTTCCTCCGTTCCTCACAATAGAAACTTCTGAAGGAGAAACAGAAATACTATCATCCTCCTTGCATGATACAAGCGACAAAGATATCAGCAGAGGTATCAGAATCAACAGATTTCTGACGAAATGTTTCATTATGACAAGTGTTAATTTTACTGAAATTTATATGATATTGTTTAACGACAAAGCCTTCCGGTGCCTTTGACACCGGAAGGTTTCGTCTATAAAAAGCGTAGCTTATTTCGTGCAGATTCTCTCAAACGCGATAGGATCAAGTGATTTGACTGCAGAGAAAGAAGGTGCATTTGCCGTTGTCTCAGGTACGTATACAACTCTTGCATCAGCTTCGTTAGAAGCATTTGTAGATGCCCATGTTGTTACATATGCACCTGCAGCAGTATGGATACTAAAATCACAATATGACATTGAAACAAGGTATCCATCCTCATCATATGACATTGTAATAGGAGCGTCACCATTTCCACCACCCCAGAATGCCAAGATATACTGTCCTGCTTCGTCATACTTGTAGAAACCGGACGCAAAAGCATTCTTTCCAAGGGCACCAGTATTTGGATCTATCTGTGTTCCGTCAAATACGATCTGGCTCTTAGCTGCATCAAGAGTACCGTACAGATAAGGCTTGCAAGTATAACCTGGTTGACCTACCTTAGAATATGCATAATTGAACCAGTCTGCAGCAAGCATGAAGGATGTTTCGTCTATCTTCACAATCTGGATTGGGAACTGACCAAGAACAGGTTTTCCTTCTGCATCAGCAGTCAGATATTCAACGAGATAACTTCCTGGCTGAACGCTTACAAGATAGTTGCTGTATCTAAGAGTTGCAGGCTCGAACGCTGATGTTACATTTCCCCATACATCATAGAATGCGCCAGCCTTCACTGTCACGTCGAACTCACCGGTAGGCATCTTTGGAAGATAAACGGTCACTGTCTTATTATCCTCAGCGAGAGCCCACTCTGCGAAGAGCTGACTTACGCCCTCTGACTCGTTGTAGATGACAGAGATAGGATTCTTAACTCTACTATTTACCATTACTTCTGCAGGAAGGGTAAATACAAGGTTAGCATCCTCTGCAGCCCAGTTGACATCCTCTGCAGGAGTCTTGAAGCTTGCAGCTGTGATAGGAATCTCCACGTTAGGAGTATCCCATCCGAGACCCACATATTCACCCTCCTCATCAAGTCCAGACTTAATTGCTGGTGAAGGATTGCCTGAAAGATCCTTAACTACTCCTGATTCAAGGCTTACGATATATCCAGCTCCATTTCCTGCCTCAGGGCATACAATTGTAAGAACATTTCCTTCAACTGAAAGATTATCTGCTTCTATTACCGCATTATTAAGTGCAATTTCGCCAACTCCCCAAGCAAGAATAGTAACATAAGCCTTACCTGTGCCAAGCACAACATCTTCTGCCCATTCTACCTGTAGAGTATTGCCCTCGGCACCGAAAGAAATCGGAGCTGGTGCAGTCTTGTCATTCATTGTCACGTCGAGTGTGACAACTTCGCCGGCAAGGCCGTCAGCTGTAATTGCAACTGCGAACACCTGATATTTGTCAGATGGCTTCTTGAATGCTGAGCAATCAAGGGTTACAGTCTTTACATATGTATCCTCATCACCTTTTTCATACCAGAATGTTTCGCCAGCCTGAGCCCCAGAAACTTCATTGGCAAGAATAGAAACCGGTGTAGGAACAGAGTTGCCATGACCTGACATGACAACATAACCGAACTGGTTGGTTTTGCCAGTCACCTTAAGATCGAACTGCAGATTTAAATCAGTAGCGACTTTCTGCACAATCTCGACAACAGGCTTCTCTTTGCCTGCATTCTGATCGCTCAGGCCGTCAGTCTTGGCGCAAGCTCCCATAACGAGAGCTGCGCACAAGAATGCTGCAAAATATTTAATAGTCTTCATAATCATTAAAATTAAAAGTTTAAGGATTATTTACGGACAAGGACAATCTTATTGAATGCCATCCAATATCCATAGTATTCTCCGCTGACACCCCAAACAGTTGCAACGAGGAAGTGATCAGGCTCGAATGTGATAGTAGACATATCAGCTGACCAAGTAGCAGTCACTGGCAATGCGTGGTCAGTAGCCATCTTACCCTCAGCATTAATAGCACCTGTAGCGATCTTAACCTCTACATCCTCATCGATACCGTTGAATGACCAGATGTTAGCCATTACCTTACCAGGCTGAGTTGTGAGAGTCTTAGCCTCAGCATCATATGTGAGGTACCATACAGGCTGCTTAGCTGGAGTGATACCATAGCTGCTTACGTCCTCCATCTTACCGCCGAAGCCCCAGCATACGAGAGTCTTCTCGAAGTTGACATTCTCCTCATCTGATGTGAAACCGCCTGAGATGTTTACATTCCATTCAGCCTTAGCTCCGTCTGAATCATAGCACTGGGCTACCCAGTTACCCATGAGTCTCTCGTAAGGATTATTATCGTTGTCAGCAAGCTCTATCACGGTCTTTCCCTCACCTACAACCTCTGCACCTTTGACATTGCTAAGTTGAAGGGTAATGAAACGTGAATCATTGATAAAATCGTTATCCTTGAGGTCAAACTCGATATAAGCCGGAGCATCTGGATTACCCACATACTTTAGGCCTTTAGTTTGAGTGAAATGTACAAGGTCCGCAAGCTCGATACCTTCCTCCGCTGTAGTAAGGGAAACTTCCACATCGAATGAAATAGGATAAGTCTTAGGTTCTCCCTCGAACTTCACCGGAAGCTTTACGCGGCCTGCACTTTCTTTATATACATAGGTCGGATTCTCAAATCCGATAGTGGCATCACCCTTACCTTCCTCCTGTGCAGGCTGACATGCAACCGCAAGTGCAAGAGCGGATGTTGCGATAAGTATATTTCTGAAAAGTTTCATTTCTTTACGTTTTTGTAATTAAACATCACGGAATCCTAGTAACCAGGGTTCTGCTGGCCCTTCATCTGAGGGTTTGCCTGAAGCTCGCTGGTAGGGATAGGCCAAACGAACATCGGGTCATCAGCCTCTCTCTTAAGCGATACATAGTTTTCACCTGGCTGCATGAGTGCAGGATTCTGACCTGCTGATCTTGAGAAGCCGATATGCCAACGCTTGATATCGTTGAGACGGTGACCTTCTCCGAAGAGCTCGCGTACTCTCTCCTGACGGAGTTCGAGAACGAGGGCGTCACCAGTATAGTCAACGTTCTTCCAGCTTGGGATACGTGCAGTCTTAAGGTCGTTGATGTACTTGCTTGCTACAACTTCTTCCTCTCTACCCATTGCAGCCTCTGCAGCGATGAGATACATCTCAGAGATGCGGAACACCTTAGGCATGTTCACATAGTTTGTAACAGCCGAGTAGAGGAGAGGGTTACCAGGGTACTTCACGAGAAGAGTAAGGTTTCCGACTACAGGAGTGGTAATGTCACGTGCATCGAACCAAGACTGGAAACGGATATCATCCCTTGCATATAGGTTGAGAGCCCAATCCTCCGGTACGTACTGAGGGTTATCCTCACCCTCTACGCCTGAAGTATTGTAGATGAAATATGAGAATCCGTTACCTATGTCATCCGGACCTGTCATGGCAACCTGCCAGATAGCCTCGTTAAGGTTGTCGTTTTTCCAGCCGTCTGCAAATGTAGAAGCATCAGTTACAAGTGGATATGTACCGCTGTTGATCAGGCCTGCAGCCTTTGTATAAGCTGTATCATAATCGTGCATCATGAGAGCTACACGTGCCTGAAGAGCTGCTACGACGTCTGCTGTAACATATGCAGATCTTGGTGAGCCCTTAGTTGTTACATATTTCTCTGCCTCAGCAAGGTCAGCCAGAATCTGGTTGTATGTTACCTGAAGGGTAGGACGTGAAGGATACTTGCTTGCATCACCTGTAGGAGCATACTTTGTAACAACAGGAACTCCCATGAAATCCTCTGCAGTCTCAGGATCGTAGTCCTCGCAGAAGTAGCATGCGAGCTGATAGTACATATGAGCCCTGAGGTAGCAAGCCTCACCATAATACTGTTGTACTAGTACCTGATCACCTTCAGTAAGAGTTCCCTGAGCAAGAAGCTTCTGAGTTCCCTCGATAAGGAAGTTTGCATTTCCGATTACACTGTAAAGTCCGAACCATGCGCTGGCAGCCATGCTTTCAGAAGCTACTACAGAGTAGTGATAGAATGCACCGGAGAAGTTACCGAAGTTCTTTACGGCATGATAAAGGTCAGTCTGGAGATCCGTAGCATAAACATAAGCACCTGTGAAGACGCCTTTCATGCCCGAATAAAGACCGTTACGGAATGCCTGGCAGTCAGCCACGCTTTCCATAGCCTCACCAGTGTTGATCGCATTGTCAGGATACTTTTCCAGACTACATGCGCTCACAGCAAAAACAACTGCTGTAATAAGGAATGTCTTTATATTTTTCATAATCGTCGTCATATTTAGAATACCAATTCAGCTCCGAATACCACCTGACGTGAGTTAGGATAGAGACCACTGGTTGCATTTGAGTATCCAACCTCAGGGTCATATCCTTCGAAGTCAGTCACAGTCCAAAGGTTACGTCCTGTAACATAAATCTTTACGCCAGAGAGAACCTTGCTCTTCTTGATAAGCTCGGTTGGGAATGAATATGAAACCGAGAGATTCTTCAGACGCATGAATGATGCATTGGAGAAACGTTCTGTATCGTGGTAGAACTGAGTTCCATACTTAGGGATATCGGTGATATCACCTGGCTTTTGCCAGATATTGAGCATCTTTGTCTCGAAGTTAGTCTGTCCAAGGAGATTGGCAGGGCTCATGGTGTAGTAACGCTCATTAAGGAAAATCCAACGCTCACCGATCCATGAGAAGTCGGCCTGGATACCGAGACCCTTCCAAGAGAAGTTTGTCGAGAAACCGCCTGACCAAGGAGCGTTTGTGTCCATTCCGCAGAACTGCATGATATCATCAGAGTAGTTCTTTGTAAGGTTGCCGTTGAGGTCATACCACATCGGAGCACCATCTGCAGGGTCTACACCCGCGCGAACCTGAGTAAAGACGAGAGATGAAGGCATACCAACCTGATACTTGAGAGAGTAGTCTGGGAATGCGAGTTCGTCAAGACCCTGATAAAGTTTTGTGATAGTGTTCTTGTTATAGTTCACGTTTGCCTTCACATTCCACCAGATATCCCTTGTGTGGATAAGGTCAACGTCGAGTTCGAGGTCGAATCCTCTGTTGTTCATCTCGGCGATATTACCCCAACCACCTGAGTGTCCGGTCGTTCCTGAGAACGGGAGTTCCATAAGGAGGTCTGAAGAAGTTCTGTCATAGAACTCGGCTGTAATACCGATTCTGTCGAAGATGCGTGCACGAAGACGAACGTTGAGTGTAGCTACAGTCTCCCAAGTGAGGTCATCGTTAGGGACCTGTGCGAGAGCCCAACCTGCATTGCCGTTGTATTTAGGACCCGCACCTACGAGACCGAGATGCTCATACCAGCTTGAAAGGCCGGCGTTACCTGTCGTACCGTAGCTGACAGAGAGATTGAGGTCATTGAGCCATTGTGTATCCTGGAGGAAAGCCTCGTTCTTGATCTTCCACATCGCACCTGCAGACCAGAATGTAGCATATCTGTGGTTCTTGCCGAAGAGCGAAGAACCGTCAGTACGTATCGAACCATCAACGAAGTACTTGTCTGCGTAGTTATAGTTCGCGTTTGCAAAGAATGAGTTGAATGCGCTCTCAATATCATTGCCATTCCAAGAGTCAACTGAAGTTGTAGAGCCAAAATTCACAATACGGTCATCAGTAAGACCAGAACCAGTTGCGTTGAATGTGGACTGATTCTTTATATAAGACTCATGACCTACGAGAACAGCAAAGAAATGCTGCTTGTTTACGTCACCCTTATACTCAGCTGTATTTGTGGAAGAAAGCTGATAACTTCTCTGGAAAGCCTTGCCGTTACGTCCCCTTCCCGAGAATGGGGTATACGAAGGCATATTAATTGATGTGTTTGTATAGTCGAACGCGTCGATAGCCTGCTGTGCACGGATGGTGAGACCCTTCACTGGAGTAAGGAGGAAATATGTCTGTCCCATGAGGTCCATACTCTGGCGGTCGTTAGTGTTCTTCTTGTAGTACTTATTAAGGTCAATCATGTTATCCCAAGGATATACCTCATATGGATCGCCCCAAGAAATTGTACCGTCCTCATTGTAGACGATTTCATATGGGGAACGATATGGGAGACCCGTAACAGCCTGAAGAATAGGAGACTGAGTGTACCATCCTGTAGTAATTGTCTGATACTTCGCATAAGAGAGTGCGATATTCGCACCGAACTTCAGCCAATCTGTAACCTGAGTATCAAGGTTGGTGCGGAATGTAAATCGGTCCACGCCTGAGTTAGCCTTTGAAGTACCATCCTCTGAGTAGTAACCCAGTGAAACATAGTAGTTGGTCTTTTCAGAAGCACCTCTGATAGAAGCATCCGCCTGGAGGAGTGGAGCCGCATCATTGAAGAGATACTCAGTCCAGTCGAAGTTAATGCCGTTACCAAGGATGAAAGCCTTCTCTGCCTGATATGCAGCATCATCCTTAAGTTCTGGACGGCAGATTTCCTCAAACTGGAAGAGTTGCTCTGAAGTCATCATCTCCATGTTGTAATTTGTAAGCATGGACACACCGTACTGTGCGCGGAGAGATACACTTGGCTTCTCACCTTGCTTACCCTTCTTGGTAGAGATGTAGATGACACCATTTGCTGCACGTGAACCGTAGATGGCAGTTGAAGAAGCATCCTTGAGTACTGAGATGCTCTCGATATCCTGAGGGTTAAGGCTGTTGAATACACCCGAGCTTACAGGTACACCATCAAGAATGTAGAGAGGCGCCGTGCTGAGGTTGAGTGAAGACTCGCCACGAAGCCTGATGCTTACAGAACTCTGAGGCTCTCCTGATGTGTTGAAGATCTGAAGACCTGCAACCTTACCCTGAAGGGCATCACCTACATTAGCAGAAGGGCGGGCTGCCAGCTCTTCTGAAGAAACCGAGGTTACAGAACCTACGATATTACCGATCTTTTGACCAGTACCGTAACCGACAACCAAGGCATTCTCAAGGAATTCCGCATCTTCCTTCACCTGAACGGCGATGAATGACCGTCCTTCTACCGGAACGGTCTCTGTGGCATAGCCGATGATAGATACGACGAGGGTACCATTGGCTGGAACAGAAATCTTGAATGCTCCGTCCACATCCGTAGATGTTCCTGTCTGCGTACCTTCTACCATTACGGTCGCACCGATAACAGGAACGTCGTTTGAATCAGTCACGACACCTGTCACGGTCATGTTCTGAGCGTTAGCCGCAGCCGACGCCAGCAACATTGCCATTACCATGAAAAATAGTTTAATCTTTTTCATCTGGTTGAACTTTTAGTTGTTAAACATTAATTTGGTTTTGATTTTTCAATTAGACGTGCTACACTACACACTAACTGCACTACAAATCGGGCGTATTATACATCAGCCCGAATTACAAAGGTTGTAAAAAAATATTACAATTCCAAATCTACTCTTTTTTAAATCTTCGTAAAATCGCAAATCATTGAACTTACCGCATATAAATTTGTGAGTTACGGAGTGCTTTTGAGAAATAAAATGTAACTCATGTTCCACATTGGTTACAATTTGAAAGTAATATTTTGAATCTGTTTTTATTTGAAAAATTTGCATATAACATTGGTCTGACTTCCATTTATGTAATGAAAATCAGACCAATATCCAGTGAAATAAGGATTAGTTTATCTTTATCGAATTGGGCAATCTCACAGGCTCGGAAGATGCGCGTGAATCCGGCCGCGAGTCTTATATTTATACCTCCCGTTTTAACCGCTCGATGTATTTTCCGATGCGGTGGATTTCCTTCGGGATATCGATGCTTTGTGGACAATGGCTCACGCACTGGCGGCAGCCGATGCATCTGTCTGCCTGGCGGAGCTTTGGAATGGCCCTGTCGTAGCTTACAAGGTAGGCGCGGCGGGCTTTATTGTAATTTTCGGATTCCTTGCTGCCGGCTATTTCGCCCTCGTTCACGCACTTGTTGTAATGGAGCAGGATGGCAGGGATGTCAATGCCATATGGGCATGGCATGCAGTATTTGCAGTCGTTGCAAGGCACTGTCGGGTATTTCTGCATCAGTTCGGCTGTCTCCTCCAGAAATGCCAGGTCACTTTCAGTAAGCCTCACGAGAGGGGAGTAGGACTTGAGATTGTCCTGCAGGTGCTCCATATATGTCATGCCGCTGAGGACGCAGAGTACTCCGGGGTGAGTGCCGGCGAAGCGGAATGCCCATGAGGCAACGCTTCGGCTTGGGTCGCGCTCCAGCAGACGGTCTGCGATATGCTCCGGTACCTTCGCAAGGCGTCCTCCCAGCAGAGGTTCCATAATTACGGATTGTATGCCTCTCTTGTCGAGCTCCTGCTGGAGGTATTGCGCATTTGCATTTCTTCCTGTGGCGTGGGTCCAGTCCATGTAGTTGAGCTGGATCTGCACGAAGTCCCAATGGTATTTCTCATGAAGATTCATGAATTCGTCGAATGCCTCGGCCTTACCGTGGAAAGAGAAACCAAGGTTGCGGATGCGTCCTGCCTTGCGCTCCTCCATCAGGAAATCCAGCATCCCGTTGTCTACGTAGCGCTTGTTGAAGTCTTCCATGCCTCTGCCACCTATTGAATGGAGGAGATAGTAGTCTATGTAGTCTGTCTGGAAGTATTCAAGCGACTTCCTGTACATCAGCATGGAGTTCTCCCTGCTGGAATTGCTGAAATTGGACAACTTGGTGGCGATGAAATAGCTTTCACGCGGGTGGCGTGCCAGGGCGATGCCCGTGGCCTTTTCGCACTGCCCCTGGAGGTAGACCGGAGATGCGTCGAAGTAGTTCACTCCGTGCTCGATAGCATAGTCTATGAGGCGGTTTACAGCTTCCTGATCGATGACGTCCTTCCCGTCTTCGCCTTTTGTCATAGGCCATCTCATGCATCCGTATCCGAGGATGCTGACTTTGTCCCCAGTGACGTTGTTGGTCCTGTAGGTCATCTCTCCTTCCTGACCTTCCTGCACGTCATTGCCAGAGGCATTGTGCCAGGATAATCCGTTCGCGCAGCCGGCCAGTCCCAAAGTAGCCAGGCCCGTTACCTTCAGAAATCCTCTCCTGTCAATATTCTTTTTCATAGTAATGTCTTTTAGAACTGTTGGGAAACCTACATTTCTTTATGTACCTCACGTCCTTCTACATGTATCGCTGTCAGAGGTCTTGCCGGACAGAGGTTCTCGCATGCTCCGCATCCGATGCATCTGCCTCCTCTGACTGCAGGTATAAGCAGCGAGTCAGGGTCGTCCGGATTCTTTTTGACCATTCTGATGGCATGTGAAGGACAATGTCTTGCGCAGTTGCCGCAGCTGACTTCGTCAGTGTTCACTATACAGAGGTCCAGATTGACAACGGCGTGCCCTATCTGTATGGAGGATTTCTCTTCTACGCTTACAGGGAGGATAGCTCCTGCCGGGCAGATGTCCGAACAGCTTGTACATTCAGGACGGCACCATCCCCTTTCATATGACATTTCCGGCTGCATCAGGTTCATCAATGATGTGGATGGCCTGAGCACATTGTTCGGACATACGCTTACACACAGCTGGCAAGCCGTACACTTGTCCGTGAAGTTCTTGATGCCACGAGCTCCTGCCGGAACGAGGGGAGTCTTGCGCAGAGGCTTATCTGCGTGCGATACGTCTGCGTATCCGCCGTCTGTCTTCATTTCCTGGGCCTTGGCTGCAACGGCTGTCCCTGCGATTACTGCCGATGCCAGGAATGCTCTTCTTCCCTGGTCTTCAGGGCTGTTATCCTTCTGCACCCCGCATGATTCCGCGTCATTGCGGGACACGTCGCTTCCCACGTCAGTGCGGGACGTATCGCGTCGTGGCAATTTCCCGTATCTGCACTCGAACCTGATAGCTCCGTCCTTGCATGTTTCGATGCAGTCCATGCACGCTACGCATCTGCTATAGTCGATTTCATGCTTTTCCATGTCGATGCACGAAGCCTTGCACTGCTTTCCGCAGAGTCCGCAGCTGCGGCACTTTTCAGTGTCGATTACAGGAGCGAATATGCTGCGTCTTGAGAAGAATCCCAGGATCGTTCCCACCGGGCAGACAGTGTTGCAGTATGTTCTGCCTCCCTTCCATGCCAATACGAATATCACGATGAAGGTCACGGCAGCAATGATAAAGGTAGGGAGCGAGCGGATCCATACTTCAGTGCTGTAGAAAGCATAGCTGTCCCATCTTTCTGCCACCCATGCCAGCAGATTGTTGCCCCACTGGTAAAGCGGAGCAAGCAAGTTCGCCGCTATGCGCCCATATGCACTGTATGGTGCTATGATGATGGCCAGCGAGTGGACCCCAAGTGCAAGAAGGATGATGAATGCGGCCAGAAAACCGTATCTCAGCCAGTTCTTTGCGGGAGCATAGCTGAAACGGAATCTGTTCTTTTTCTTGGTCTTGCCGTGAATCCATGAGATTATGTCCTGCATCACTCCCAGAGGGCAGATTACTGAGCAATATACCCTTCCGAAAAGAATGGTCAGAAGCAGCAGTGTACACACCACTACGGCATTGGATGCCAGTACAGCTGGCAGGAACTGCACCTTGGCCATCCATCCGAGCCATGCATGCAGCGTTCCTGTAAAATCAAAGAAGAGCAGCGTAACACCTATAAAGAACAGTGCTGCCAGAATAATTCGAATTTTTCTTAGCATTATAGTTTAGTCGTTTTAATATTATTCCCAGTGGTTGGCGGGTTTTATCCTATAGTGCCAATCCCTTCGTATCGATTCAATGCCTCCCGCATCAGTTCACGTCCCCGCTCTGAAATCTCCCGTGCTCTGGCATAATCCCCGATGTTGTCATATGCGTCAAACGGCATCTTTACCAGTATGTCCGGATTGTGCATCCGGGCTGCTGTTTTTGAGATTACGTGATTCATTATCGAGAATGTCCTTGACAGGATGCTGTAGTAGTTGGCTTCGAAATCGAATTCCGGCTCGGGCTCCTCTTCGTTGAACTTATGAGCCAGCACTTTCTGTCCGTGGCGGCCTGCAAGCCTGAGCTTCTCCATCAGGGTAAGCGAATCATTATGTCTTACTGCCCTGATGATGGTCTGAGTCTCAAATTCAAGTTCCTTTTCCTGTTCCTGCCTGTCCTCTTCTTCGCGGGCTTCTTCCACAAGGGAATTGCGGATGCTCTCCACGTCAATGTCGTTTACGTCGAATGCCACAAGTATGTCACCTTCGTGTCTGACCGCCCTGTCTATCGGCATGGTGTTCACTATACCTCCGTCCACAAGGGTTCGGAACCCGTATTTCACCGGTCTGAAAAGCGATGGAATAGATATGGAAGCCCTCACGGCGTCAAAAAGCGGACCTCTGTCAAAGACAACCTCCTCGCCTGTGTACAGGTCTGCCGCTACCGCCCTGTATGGAATCTTAAGGTCTTCGATGTTCACCTCAGGCACTATCTCCTTTAGGGCTCCTATGACCTTATCTCCCTTCATCAGATGATTCTTGCTGATTGACAAGTCCATAAGCGAGAACACCTTCCATGCATCCAGCGTAAACAGCCACTCCTTGACCTCTTCCAGCTTTCCGGCTGCAAAGATTCCTCCCACCAGCGATCCTATGGAAGTACCCGCCACAGAGGTTATATTATATCCTCTGCTGATAAGTTCCTCTATAGCTCCGATGTAGGCCCATCCACGCGGGCCCCCGCTGGAAAGTACAAGTGCAACGTCTTTAGTATTCATGGCAAACCCTATTATGCTTACAAATATATATAAAATATCAGCAAGTCAAATGCCTGAATCATCGTGCTGCGGCCTATGAAAGAAGCGTGATCTGAAACTGCTCGAGCAGACTGGAATCGGTCCGGCAAACAGATACTAGTTCAGAACCACGCAGTCGAAATACTCGTCAAAGAGACGTTTCGCCTTGTCGAGCTGCTCCGGAGTGTTGGTCGGGATGTGCTCCAGCTGGTACTCCCAGCCGAGGGATTCGTATTTGTGCTTTCCGAGAGTGTGATAGGGAAGTATCTCTACTCTCTGAAGCATCTTGAATCCCTTGAAGTGCTCTCCAAGTGACCTTATGTCTTCTTCGAAGTCGCTGATGCCCGGCACGAGTACATATCTGAGCCAGAACGGTTTCCCGTGTTCTTCGAGCCACTGTGCCGTCTTCAGGGTCTGCCCGTTGCTGCGTCCGGTAAGGCTTTCGTGTCTTGCAGGATTTATCTGCTTTACATCCAGAAGCACCAGGTCTATCTTTCCGAAGAGTTCCTCTACGGCAGGATTCCAGACGCCTCCATTGGTGTCGATGCATATATGTATGCCTTCCTCGTGGAGCTTGTCCACAAGCGGCAGAAGTTCCCTGGCCTGAGATGTCGGCTCGCCTCCCGAGAAGGTTACTCCTCCACGTCTTCCGAAAAACGGTTTCTGGTTCACAGCCATCCTGAAGATCTCATCTATTTCAGTCGGAGTGCCTCCGTCGAAGTTTATCGTGTCAGGATTGGCGCAATAAAGGCAGCGGAATGGGCAGCCTTGAAGAAATACGACGAGCCTTAGTCCCGGCCCGTCGTATGTTCCCATTGATTCGTATGAATGTACTTTTATCATTAGAGTGATTCGTGGAATGTACGTGCAATCACCTCGAGCTGATGCTCACGGCTGAGTCTGATGAAGTTCACGGCATATCCTGAAACGCGGATAGTAAGCTGCGGATACTTCTCAGGGTGCTCCATAGCATCTTCAAGCATCTCCCTGTTGAGGACGTTCACATTCAGGTGGTGTGCACCTTTGGTGAAGTAGCCGTCCATCATTGTGATGAGGTTGTCGAGCTTGTCCTCGTTTGTCGGGCCGAGTGACTTAGGCACGATAGAGAATGTATTTGAAATACCATCCTTTGAGTCGTGGTAGTCAAGCTTTGCTACAGATGAGAGTGATGCGATCGCTCCGTGAGTGTCACGTCCGTGCATAGGGTTTGCACCTGGCGCGAAAGCCACACCCTTGGCTCTTCCGTCAGGAGTTGCACCGGTCTTCTTTCCGTACATCACATTTGAAGTGATGGTCAGGAGTGAGAGTGTAGGCTCTGCTCCCTTGTATACCTTGTGTGTGCAGAGTTCTGTGTTGAAGAACTGTACCACGTCCCTTGCAAGAACGTCCACAAGATCGTTATCATTACCGTATTTAGGGAAGTCTCCCTCGATGTCGAATCCCTCTGTCAGTCCGTCTGCATTGCGGCGTGCAGTCACTTTGGCGAACTTGATTGCTGAGAGCGAGTCGGCTACAATAGAGAGGCCTGCCACACCATATGCGAGGTTGATTTTTGGATTGGTGTCGATGAACGCCATCTGTGACTTTTCGTAGTCATACTTGTCATGCATGTAGTGGATGATGTTCATTGTCTCGTTATACACGCGGGCAACTTCGTGGAGCACTTTCTTGTAGTTCTCCATTACCTCATCGAAGTCGAGCACGTCGCTTGAAAGCGGCTTGATGCCCTCTACCATGAGTGTGCCTGTGTTCTCGCAGCGTCCTCCGTTGAGCGCAAGGAGAAGCGCTTTTGCAAGGTTAGCACGTGCACCGAAGAACTGGATGGCCTTTCCGATAGCCTGGTAAGACACGCAGCATGCGATACCATAGTCGTCGCAGCCTCTTACCTTGCGCATGAGCGAGTCGTTCTCGTACTGTACCGAGCTTGTGTCGATAGACACCTGTGCACAGAACTTCTTGAATCCCTCAGGGAGTTCAGGATGCCAGAGAACGGTCATGTTAGGCTCCGGTGCAGGTCCGAGGTTGTAGAGAGTCTGAAGGAAACGGAACGAAGTCTTCGTAACCTTGCTCTTTCCTCCGGTGAAACGTCCTCCGACAGCTTCTGTGATCCATGTAGGGTCGCCGGCGAAGAGGTCGTTATATGCATTCATTCTGAGGTGACGTACCATTCTGAGCTTCATCACGAACTGGTCGATAAGCTCCTGTGCGAATGATTCGTCGATAATGTTGTTGTCGAGGTCATACTGGATATAAATGTCGAGGAATGAAGACACGTTTCCGAGCGACATTGCAGCTCCGTCCTGCTCCTTAACTGAAGCGAGGTATGCCATGTAAACCCACTGCACAGCCTCCTGTGCGCTTGTTGCCGGACGGCTGAGGTCGAGACCATAATATGATCCCATGATCTTAATTTCCTGAAGAGCCCTTATCTGCTCTGCCACTTCCTCGCGCAGTGTGATGCGTGAGCGTGTCATGGTGCCGGTGAGGTTGCGGAGGTCCTCCTTCTTTGCTTCTATCAGACGGTCTGTTCCATAAAGAGCAAGGCGTCTGTAGTCACCGATGATACGTCCGCGTGAGTAGTTGTCAGGAAGTCCGGTAAGGAAACCGAGAGAACGGTACTTGCGGATTTCGTCCGTATATACATCGAACACACCGTCATTGTGTGTCTTTCTGTAGTTTGTGAAAATCTTCTTCACCTCAGGATCAAGCTCCACGCCGTTTTCCTGGCATGCTTTCTCCACTACCTTCCATCCACCGAAAGGCTTGATGGCTCTCTTGAGCAGTTCATCTGTCTGCAGACCTACGATAAGTTCGTTGTCCTTGTCGATATATCCTGCTGCGTGAGATGTGATTGTCGAGATTGTCTTTGCATCGATTGCACGTACGCCTCCGTTGGCTCTTTCTTCAGCAAGAGCTTCGAGGCACTTGTCCCAGAGCTTCTTTGTGCGCTCTGTAGGTCCCTGAAGGAATGATGCGTCACCTTCGTAAGGGGTGATGTTGCTGTAAACGAAATCTGCAACATCGATTCTGCGGCTCCATCTGCCGTCCTTGAATTTCATCATCATAATTTCATTGTCAAATTTCGGGGTGCAAAGATACTCCAAAATGGACAATATACAATCCGTTATGGTAAATTTACTTCATATTTTATAGTATAAATATTAGAGACTCAAGTCTATCGCTTTGTGCTGCCGTTCTGTGTGTGAAATGGAGGGGAATTCCTTGAACAAGTCTCAGGATATCCCCTCCCTCGCACAAACTTCTAAATATTCTATGAATTTAAGCCTTATATATGACCTATTGACCACCGTATTCATCGCGCACTATGCGCACCTTATTTGCCATCACTTCATAGAAAGTCTTTTCCGTCCCCTCTGCGTTTGTGTATCTGTTGCTGCGTACCCTTCCGGTCACATTGACAGGTATTCCTACGGCAATCTCCTCGATTCTTGGGGTGTCCTTGCTTTCCCACATTACGATATTGTGCCATGTTGTTTCATTGACTGCAGATCCGTCTTTGGATTTGTACATGAGCTCGGTCGCTAAGCTGAAGTTTGCCACCCTGCTCCCGTTGTATTCGTTTGTCCGGAGTGTTCCGATGCGTCCCTGCAGCTCGATTCTGTTGATGTGTTCCATAAATACTTCATTAAATGTTATTAAAACGACTCCCCGTCTGTTTTGGCGCGCCTTGCGGGTTGGGAGCAAAGTAAATGAAATATCCAGCTTAAAAACCGCCTTCAGATATGTCGGAGGCCAAATATTTTTCTCTTTTTTTGTGTTTTGTCACTTTTTATATAATGATAAGATTTTTTTGAAGGCCACTAAGATTTTTCTTTATATGCTAAAATTTATTTTAGTCTGTCTTAGGATTACATTAGTGTCCGGTAAAAAATCATAAAAGTTCTTTGAAAATATTGAAAGTTAGGTAGTTATAGAGGTTTTTCGAGTCAACCGATTTGAATTTATCTTTGCCAGACTAACGTAGAATGGCATATGCATAAAGGAAAATACGTGTTCTCTCAGCTTTTAGACTTCCTCGATCGCAACGATTTCAACTATCTCGCAAGGAAATACGGTGGTG